>NZ_JBLTHW010000020.1:0-2238 GCF_049199565.1 Priestia sp. D3YE.R1
GCCCGATCAGGGCCGCGGGTTAGAATTTCAATACAGCCAGGGTAGTATCCCACCGACGCCTCCACCGAAGCTAGCGCTCCGGCTTCTCAGGCTCCTACCTATCCTGTACAAGCTGTACCAAAATTCAATATCAGGCTACAGTAAAGCTCCACGGGGTCTTTCCGTCCTGTCGCGGGTAACCTGCATCTTCACAGGTACTATAATTTCACCGAGTCTCTCGTTGAGACAGTGCCCAGATCGTTACGCCTTTCGTGCGGGTCGGAACTTACCCGACAAGGAATTTCGCTACCTTAGGACCGTTATAGTTACGGCCGCCGTTTACTGGGGCTTCGATTCAGAGCTTCTCCCAAAGGATAACCCCTCCTCTTAACCTTCCAGCACCGGGCAGGCGTCAGCCCCTATACTTCGCCTTGCGGCTTCGCAGAGACCTGTGTTTTTGCTAAACAGTCGCCTGGGCCTATTCACTGCGGCTCTCTCGGGCTATACACCCTACCAGAGCACCCCTTCTCCCGAAGTTACGGGGTCATTTTGCCGAGTTCCTTAACGAGAGTTCTCTCGATCACCTTAGGATTCTCTCCTCGCCTACCTGTGTCGGTTTGCGGTACGGGCACCTCCCGCCTCGCTAGAGGCTTTTCTTGGCAGTGTGGAATCAGGAACTTCGGTACTATAATTCCCTCGTCATCACAGCTCAGCCTTTATGATGAGCGGATTTGCCTACTCATCAGCCTAACTGCTTGAACGCGCATATCCAGCAGCGCGCTTACCCTATCCTACTGCGTCCCCCCATTACTCAAACGGCGGGGAGGTGGTACAGGAATATCAACCTGTTGGCCATCGCCTACGCTTTTCAGCCTCGGCTTAGGTCCCGACTAACCCTGAGCGGACGAGCCTTCCTCAGGAAACCTTAGGCATTCGGTGGACAAGATTCTCACTTGTCTTTCGCTACTCATACCGGCATTCTCACTTCTAAGCGCTCCACCAGTCCTTACGGTCTGACTTCACAGCACTTAGAACGCTCTCCTACCACTGACATCAAAGATGTCAATCCACAGCTTCGGTGATACGTTTAGCCCCGGTACATTTTCGGCGCAGAGTCACTCGACCAGTGAGCTATTACGCACTCTTTAAATGGTGGCTGCTTCTAAGCCAACATCCTGGTTGTCTAAGCAACTCCACATCCTTTTCCACTTAACGTATACTTGGGGACCTTAGCTGGTGGTCTGGGCTGTTTCCCTTTTGACTACGGATCTTATCACTCGCAGTCTGACTCCCATGGATAANTCCTGGTTGTCTAAGCAACTCCACATCCTTTTCCACTTAACGTATACTTGGGGACCTTAGCTGGTGGTCTGGGCTGTTTCCCTTTTGACTACGGATCTTATCACTCGCAGTCTGACTCCCATGGATAAGTCTTTGGCATTCGGAGTTTGACTGAATTCGGTAACCCGTTGGGGGCCCCTAGTCCAATCAGTGCTCTACCTCCAAGACTCTTACAACATGAGGCTAGCCCTAAAGCTATTTCGGAGAGAACCAGCTATCTCCAGGTTCGATTGGAATTTCTCCGCTACCCACACCTCATCCCCGCACTTTTCAACGTGCGTGGGTTCGGGCCTCCATTCAGTGTTACCTGAACTTCACCCTGGACATGGGTAGATCACCTGGTTTCGGGTCTACAACCACATACTAAACGCCCTATTCAGACTCGCTTTCGCTACGGCTCCGCCTTATCAGCTTAACCTTGCATGGGATCGTAACTCGCCGGTTCATTCTACAAAAGGCACGCCATCACCCGTTAACGGGCTCTGACTACTTGTAGGCACACGGTTTCAGGATCTCTTTCACTCCCCTTCCGGGGTGCTTTTCACCTTTCCCTCACGGTACTGGTTCACTATCGGTCACTAGGTAGTATTTAGCCTTGGGAGATGGTCCTCCCAGCTTCCGACGGAATTTCACGTGTTCCGCCGTACTCAGGATCCACTCAAGAGGGAACGAAGTTTCAACTACAGGGTTGTTACCTTCTTCGACGGACCTTTCCAGGTCGCTTCATTTACTTCGTTCCTTTGTAACTCCGTATAGAGTGTCCTACAACCCCAAGAGGCAAGCCTCTTGGTTTGGGCTAATTCCGTTTCGCTCGCCGCTACTCAGGAAATCGCATTTGCTTTCTCTTCCTCCGGGTACTTAGATGTTTCAGTTCCCCGGGTCTGCCTTCAATATCCTATGTATTCAGATAAAGATACT
>NZ_JBLTHW010000021.1:0-1469 GCF_049199565.1 Priestia sp. D3YE.R1
ATAAATGGCGGAGGAAGAGGGATTCGAACCCCCGCGGGCTTTAACACCCCTGTCGGTTTTCAAGACCGATCCCTTCAGCCGGACTTGGGTATTCCTCCGTATATTTATAACAAATGTAACTTATATGGTAGCGGCGGAGGGAGTCGAACCCACGACCTCACGGGTATGAACCGTACGCTCTAGCCAGCTGAGCTACACCGCCATATTATTCGTTACAATTATTTAATTTAATTGGTGGAGCCTAGCGGGATCGAACCGCTGACCTCCTGCGTGCAAGGCAGGCGCTCTCCCAGCTGAGCTAAGGCCCCATAAATGGTCGGGAAGACAGGATTCGAACCTGCGACCCCTTGGTCCCAAACCAAGTGCTCTACCAAGCTGAGCTACTTCCCGTTTATGGCGCGCCCGAGAGGAGTCGAACCCCTAACCTTTTGATCCGTAGTCAAACGCTCTATCCAATTGAGCTACGGGCGCTTATTAAAATGGTGCCGAGGGCCGGACTTGAACCGGCACGGTAGTCACCTACCGCAGGATTTTAAGTCCTGTGTGTCTGCCAATTCCACCACCCCGGCAGGACTTATATACGTGGAGCGGAAGACGAGGTTCGAACTCGCGACCCCCACCTTGGCAAGGTGGTGTTCTACCACTGAACTACTTCCGCGCATATATGAAATTAATGAAAGATGCGGGTGAAGGGACTTGAACCCCCACGTCGTAAGACACTAGATCCTAAGTCTAGCGCGTCTGCCAATTCCGCCACACCCGCGTGTGAATATAAATGGTGAGCCATGAAGGACTCGAACCTTCGACCCTCTGATTAAAAGTCAGATGCTCTACCAACTGAGCTAATGGCTCGAAAAAAATGGTGCCGGCAAGAGGACTTGAACCCCCAACCTACTGATTACAAGTCAGTTGCTCTACCAATTGAGCTACACCGGCGTGCAATCTCTGACTTAAATAGTCGATGGTGGAGGATGACGGGATCGAACCGCCGACCCCCTGCTTGTAAGGCAGGTGCTCTCCCAGCTGAGCTAATCCTCCGATATAACAGCCTGGCAACGTCCTACTCTCACAGGGACAAAGTCCCAACTACCATTGGCGCTAAAGAGCTTAACTTCCGTGTTCGGTATGGGAACGGGTGTGACCTCTTCGCTATCGCCACCAGACATATTANGATATAACAGCCTGGCAACGTCCTACTCTCACAGGGACAAAGTCCCAACTACCATTGGCGCTAAAGAGCTTAACTTCCGTGTTCGGTATGGGAACGGGTGTGACCTCTTCGCTATCGCCACCAGACATATTACATTATACACTATTCTATAAAGAAAGCAATACTTATTTTGAAAGATTTATTCTTTCAAAACTAGATAACAGTTTGCTGAGTAAAGCTTACGCTTTTAAAAGTTTGGTTAAGTCCTCGATCGATTAGTATCAGTCAGCTACACATGTCGCCACGCTTCCACCTCTGA
>NZ_JBLTHW010000023.1:0-1033 GCF_049199565.1 Priestia sp. D3YE.R1
CCGCCAGCGTTCATCCTGAGCCAGGATCAAACTCTCCGAAGAAATGTTTGACTTGCTCAATTTAAAAATAAAAATTAACGTTGACGTTTGTCGCTTTGTTCAGTTTTCAAAGTTCAAAATTCCGATTGGTGGAGCCTAGCGGGATCGAACCGCTGACCTCCTGCGTGCAAGGCAGGCGCTCTCCCAGCTGAGCTAAGGCCCCATAAATGGTCGGGAAGACAGGATTCGAACCTGCGACCCCTTGGTCCCAAACCAAGTGCTCTACCAAGCTGAGCTACTTCCCGTTTATGGCGCGCCCGAGAGGAGTCGAACCCCTAACCTTTTGATCCGTAGTCAAACGCTCTATCCAATTGAGCTACGGGCGCTTATTAAAATGGTGCCGAGGGCCGGACTTGAACCGGCACGGTAGTCACCTACCGCAGGATTTTAAGTCCTGTGTGTCTGCCAATTCCACCACCCCGGCAGGACTTATATATGTGGAGCGGAAGACGAGGTTCGAACTCGCGACCCCCACCTTGGCAAGGTGGTGTTCTACCACTGAACTACTTCCGCACATATATGAAATTAATAAAAGATGCGGGTGAAGGGACTTGAACCCCCACGTCGTAAGACACTAGATCCTAAGTCTAGCGCGTCTGCCAATTCCGCCACACCCGCGTGTGAATATAAATGGTGAGCCATGAAGGACTCGAACCTTCGACCCTCTGATTAAAAGTCAGATGCTCTACCAACTGAGCTAATGGCTCGAAAAACTGGTGCCGGCAAGAGGACTTGAACCCCCAACCTACTGATTACAAGTCAGTTGCTCTACCAGTTGAGCTACACCGGCAAATGGTGGAGGATGACGGGATCGAACCGCCGACCCCCTGCTTGTAAGGCAGGTGCTCTCCCAGCTGAGCTAATCCTCCGATATAAAAGCCTGGCAACGTCCTACTCTCACAGGGACAAAGTCCCAACTACCATTGGCGCTAAAGAGCTTAACTTCCGTGTTCGGTATGGGAACGGGTGTGACCTCTTCGCTATCGCCACCAGA
>NZ_JBLTHW010000024.1:0-675 GCF_049199565.1 Priestia sp. D3YE.R1
GAGGGTCGAAGGTTCGAGTCCTTCATGGCTCATTTTAATAAGCGGAAGTAGTTCAGTGGTAGAACACCACCTTGCCAAGGTGGGGGTCGCGAGTTCGAACCTCGTCTTCCGCTCCATATAAAGCGCCCGTAGCTCAATTGGATAGAGCGTTTGACTACGGATCAAAAGGTTAGGGGTTCGACTCCTCTCGGGCGCGCCATAAACGGGAAGTAGCTCAGCTTGGTAGAGCACTTGGTTTGGGACCAAGGGGTCGCAGGTTCGAATCCTGTCTTCCCGACCATTTATGGGGCCTTAGCTCAGCTGGGAGAGCGCCTGCCTTGCACGCAGGAGGTCAGCGGTTCGATCCCGCTAGGCTCCACCAATTAAATTAAATAATTGTAACGAATAATATGGCGGTGTAGCTCAGCTGGCTAGAGCGTACGGTTCATACCCGTGAGGTCGTGGNTAAATTAAATAATTGTAACGAATAATATGGCGGTGTAGCTCAGCTGGCTAGAGCGTACGGTTCATACCCGTGAGGTCGTGGGTTCGACTCCCTCCGCCGCTACCATATAAGTTACATTTGTTATAAATATACGGAGGAATACCCAAGTCCGGCTGAAGGGATCGGTCTTGAAAACCGACAGGGGTGTTAAAGCCCGCGGGGGTTCGAATCCCTCTTCCTCCGCCATTTAT
>NZ_JBLTHW010000025.1:0-576 GCF_049199565.1 Priestia sp. D3YE.R1
CGCTATGGGAAATCTCATCTTGAGGGGGGCTTCATGCTTAGATGCTTTCAGCACTTATCCCGTCCACACATAGCTACCCAGCGATGCCTTTGGCAAGACAACTGGTACACCAGCGGTGTGTCCATCCCGGTCCTCTCGTACTAAGGACAGCTCCTCTCAAATTTCCTACGCCCACGACGGATAGGGACCGAACTGTCTCACGACGTTCTGAACCCAGCTCGCGTACCGCTTTAATGGGCGAACAGCCCAACCCTTGGGACCGACTACAGCCCCAGGATGCGATGAGCCGACATCGAGGTGCCAAACCTCCCCGTCGATGTGGACTCTTGGGGGAGATAAGCCTGTTATCCCCGGGGTAGCTTTTATCCGTTGAGCGATGGCCCTTCCATGCGGAACCACCGGATCACTAAGCCCGACTTTCGTCCCTGCTCGACTTGTAGGTCTCGCAGTCAAGCTCCCTTGTGCCTTTACACTCTACGAATGATTTCCAACCATTCTGAGGGAACCTTTGGGCGCCTCCGTTACATTTTAGGAGGCGACCGCCCCAGTCAAACTGCCCACCTGACACTGTCTCCC
>NZ_JBLTHW010000026.1:0-538 GCF_049199565.1 Priestia sp. D3YE.R1
AAGTGTAAAAATAATTCATGTCCTTTTCGTTGCTTACCTATTTATTTTTCAACATAAAAAAACGCACTCATCCCTCTAACAGGGACGAGTGCGGTCGTGGTACCACCCTAATTTTATAAAACACTACAAGTGTTATATTCTCAAAAAGATAACGGATTTCCCGATTGCGGTTATTCTATCTACATATTTCCCCACAATAGCTCTAAGGTGGTAAATTATTTCTCTTTCTTAAGGGCTCACAGCCAAAGGCCCTATTCTCTGTAAAGAAATATAAAAATAATTCGTGTCCTTTTCAACGCTCAACATGTTTATTTCCAATAAATGAAATTATAATTTATATTATTTGTAAATGTCAATACTTAATTACAAATATGTTATTAATTAGAATTAAGTTATGTTTTAGATATGCATGTAAATTCCTCTTTAAAACACTAATTTAGAGGAGTTGGCATATGCATAAATAATGACACATGGAAAAACATAAAGTAATTCACTCACGTGCTCCTACTTCGTCGGGTTAGAAAAATAGCAAAATAAA
>NZ_JBLTHW010000003.1:0-659579 GCF_049199565.1 Priestia sp. D3YE.R1
GAATTGCTGGAGCGCCGTGTGAGGTGAAAGTCTCACGCACGGTGTGGAACGGGGGAAAGCCCAAAAGAGAATGGAATCATACCAGATTTTACACTTAGTAGGCTACCTATCGTTATCTTCTGTTTCATGCGTCATACGTAGGCTAGATCCATTAAAAACAAAGTTGGCAGTTGTAGGAGATACAAAGCGGTCGGGATCAGTTGTGTTAGCTGCTACACCCTTATTAAAGAAAGAAGGGATCAAAACAGGCAGCCGTCTTTTCGACATTCCTAGAAGGAAAGATATCCATGTCGTCAACCCATCCATGGAAAGGTATGTCAAGGCTTCGAACTATATTTCTAGTTTAGTGTTA
Source organism: Priestia sp. D3YE.R1 (assembly GCF_049199565.1). Lineage (NCBI taxonomy): Bacteria > Bacillati > Bacillota > Bacilli > Caryophanales > Bacillaceae > Priestia > Priestia sp. D3YE.R1. Next base: position 353 of record NZ_JBLTHW010000003.1, read on the forward strand.
CAGTATGTCGCTCCTGAAGATTTCCATGCGTATAGTGTTGATGAGTTGTTTATTGATGCAACAGCTTCTTTACATTTATTCGCTCACACACCAGAAGAATTAGCCCATAAAATCATCAACGAGATTTATCGTAAAACACGGCTGACAGCTACTGCAGGCATCGGTCCGAATCTCTTGCTGGCTAAGATTAGCTTAGATCATGAGGCCAAGAATAGCCCAACAGGGGTAGCTTATTGGCGATACGAAGATATTCCTTTCAAATTATGGTCGATTCACCCAATGAAGGATTTCTGGGGGATCTCATCCGCTACGGAAAGACGCTTGAAGCGTCTGGGCATTCACTCTATAAAAGAACTCGCTCTTTCTTCCAAAGATATGTTACGAAAAGAATTTGGCATTCTGGGTGAAGAGTTGCATCAACATGCAAATGGAATTGATTTTAGTCGCATTTCTGACGTGTATATTCCGAGCTCTCGATCATTCGGGAAGAGTCAAATTCTGTTTCGAGACTATACAAATCGAAAAGAAGTAGAATTGCTGCTATTAGAACTATTAGACAATGTGTGCTTTCGTTTACGTATGCATCAAGTCGTGGCACAAACCATTCATTTATCCATTGGCTACAGCAAACAAACAGGTGGCGGCTTCTCAAGACAAAAGAAGATGGGGCGGGCTTCGAATCTAAGTCAAGATATCTTCCCTTATTGTTTAACCATCCTACACACATTTGATAGCGGAATGCCGATTCGCTCCATTGGTATTTCTTTATCGACCACCAGTATTCAAGAAGAAGAGCAAATGAGCTTATTTGAAGATATTGACCAGCGTGAAAGAGCCTATGCCCTTGCTAAAACAATTGATGAAATTCGTATGCGCTATGGGAAGAATAGCGTTCTGCGAGCTTCAAGCCATCTCGAGCATTCAACAGCTCGTTATCGAAACGGCCTTTTAGGAGGTCATAAAGCATAAAGGAGGAAGATGACATGCAAAACAGAGGAATGAAAAAATGGCGACCGTTCGCCACTATGCCAGAGCAATACAGAGGATTACAAGAAATGATAAAAAAACAAGCAGAGGTACCTCAACCTTTTTTAACAGAAGATCAAATGGAACAGATTAATTTCACCTTGATTGAAGCGCTTCATACACATAAAAAAATGTACCTGACGTATTACAAGCACGGGCAGTGCATAACGGAAACAGGAATTATTCAATTTGTAGATTCTCTTGGAGGATTATTTGTTTTTATAGATGAAGGGGGTAAACAGACGAATAAAATGAGGTTAAGTGAACTAATTGATATTCGTTTTATGTAGGAGAAAGTAATAAAACAGTTTATTTACATAAGATTTCCATACATAATTAGTATAAACTTAATAAATACGCAATCATTTTTCATAGATTCATTTAATGATGTTATATAAGGAGGAGCACAGTGTGAAGCAGGTTTGGAATGAGTTTGAACAGTGGTTGAAAATACATCGGCCGGAAGCAGTAGGAACGCTTAATGAAGCTGCTGCTGAATCAGAAATTGCAGAGATTGAGCAAAAGATGGGACTAACATTCCCTGAAAACCTTAAAGACTGGTTAATGATACATAATGGACAGCGTGATGAATACATAGCGGCTATCGAAAATTATACTCTATTACCTTTAGAGGAGATTCTGTATACGTGGCAAACATTAAAAGAGCTTTTAGACGGAGGAGAATTTGAAGATTTCCCAGAAATTGAACCTATTGGGCCAGTAAAAAAAGAATTTTGGTGGAACCCGCGTTGGATCTCGATTGCTACGAATGGGGGAGGAGATGATATTTGTATAGATTTGGATCCCGCTGAAGGAGGCAAAACCGGCCAAATTATCACCTTTTGGCACGATTGGGAACAGCGTGAAGTAATAGCAGACAGCTTAGAAGAATGGGTGATGGCTACGATAACTCATACAGATCATTAAAGGGGAGCAGCAAATGATAAAGCCGGATATAGAGAGAATCTATAAAATTCTTAAAGAACTTCCAGGTACGTCGGTGAAGATAGAATTTGAAGATGAAGTTGGAGAAATCCTTTCTACTCCTTATTACATCTACCTTAAAAGCGAGTTTCTAGACGGACAATTAGGTTACAGAGAAGATTTAGAAGCAAATTCCCTTATAGGAAATCAAGAAGGAGATTGGCAAGAAAACTGGTTTGTCATAGGGTATGATGAAGAAATAGGCGGTGACCCGCTTTTTATTGATATAGCGAATGAAGATTATCCAGTTTTTACAGCTGAACATGGTATGGGTGAATGGGACGCTTTAGAAATGTATGATTCTCTAAAAGAGTTTGTAGAAGATGTTACTTAATTATGGCTTAGTTAAAAGATTTTGATAAGAGTACGGTCAGAAGAGGACAGAGAGTAGTTTAATATCTACCTAGCTGTCCTCTTTTGTAGTACCCATTAAACTTAGAAAGAATTTAGAGAAAGGAAGAGCGGAATGGTAGGAATCGATTTATGTATTACAGATACACAAAAACGCAAAGGCATTACTATCCTTCGCGTTCTTTACTCAATCTGTTGTAAACCAATAAACACCAAAATAAAAGATATTCACTTTATTAGGGATTGGTCATTACAATGCTCAATATAAAATTCATCAATCTTTTCAAAGATTTGTTGGATGGTTAAAGGTGAGATAAAAGGATTTAATAAAACTGCCCTCAACCAGCGCTTTCCTCTATAAGTAGGTAAAGATAAAAATACGTTTTGATTTTTCAATAAAAATTGTTGTAGCTTAAGGTTTAATTGATCTTGTTGTTTTTGCTGATACTCTTTTAAAAATAATCTAAAACAGCATATATTCGTATTTGATTCACCTGATAACTCTAAATAAGAGCGTTTTTTTACTTGGGATGTAAATTCCTTCGCAAATAAAAAGCTTTGATTTATTAAATTCTCATAGCCTTTTAATCCAATATGCTGAAGAGATAGGTATAACTTCAGAATATCAGCATGTCGAGTACCTTGAACACTTATTTCTCCCAAATTAGTAAACTCCGTTTCATTCATGTAAGGTGCTGAAATACGAAAATCTCTTTCCAACAAATCACGATTTTTAAATAAAACCATTGCGCATGTTTTGGCGACATACATCCACTTTTGTGGATTAAATGTAATGGAGTCTGCTTGTTCAATCCCGGAGAGAAGGCTTTTGTATTTTTCAGAAAAGACAAGTGCCCCACCATAGGCTGCATCTACGTGCAACCAAATACCGTGTTTTTTTGTTATTTCTGAAATAGGTAGTAAAGGATCAATGCTACCTGTAACAGTCGTTCCTGCCGTAGCTACAACTGCAAAAGGCTGCTTTCCTTCTTGGATGAGTATAGGAATCTTTCTTTCTAGATCTTGTGTATCCATTTGTGAATGAAGGTTACTTTGAACAGGAATGATACTAGATGTACCGATTCCTAATAGCATTGCAGCTTTATGTAAAGAAGTATGACTTGCTTCTGAAACTAAAATGACAGGTTGCTTTGTTAATGAAGTTAATCCGTTTTCTTTCACTTGGAGTATAGAATTCCGCGCAACTGCAAGAGCTTGAAGATTAGCAAGGCTGCCACCACTCGTTATAACTCCTCCAGCATTGCGACCTAAACCAAACATTTGTGTAAGTTGTTGAAGTACTTGAACTTCCATTTTAGAAAATACAGGAGACATTTCAAAACTCAACATATTATTGTTTAGTGCAGTAGTTACAAACTCACTCAAGCAAGAAATTAACGTAGGAATTGAATCCATGTGTCCCATGTATGTTGGAGTTAAAGGATTCATAGAGTACTTTAATATAGTTTCCAATTGTAAAAGAAGTTCTTCTATGGGAACACCATCTAAAGAAAATTTATCAAATAATTGTTCTGTAAAGTCAGGCAAAAGAGGTGGGTGACTTTCTGAATTAGCTGCATGATCCACAACTAAATTCATTACGGCCTTAATAAGTAGTTTGACCTCTTTGATGTTTTTTCCATTTGGCTCAATAAAAGAATCGACAGGGAAAACGCCAGTTTCCATTATTATCACGCTTCTTTCTTATTAATCTAACTATTCTAACAATAAGAAAGAGAAATGCAAGAACCAAATAGAGAGAAGGCTTTCTTTTATCGTTGAAAACTGCTAACAATTGAATAGTATATGGCTGCGATGATTAAAAGACCGCCAATAATATATAGGGTATATCTTAAAGTTTTGGTCATAGAGATATTCACCTTTCTGATTTAATTCTAACCCAATAAATTTTTATTAGTTTGTTTAAGCAAAGGAAATATGATGCATAAAAAGGATAGGTAGATTCTTCTTTTTTCTTAAAAAACCTGTTCATTACGGTAACTAGAGTTAGTATTTTCATTCCTGTATAGGATAATCCAAATTTAGCCATATTAAATTGTAGTGCCGAAAAAGATTAATACATATGAAAAATTCTTAAAAGGTGGATATTATATGCTTGATTCTAAAACGATTGAAATTGTCCAATCAACAGTGCCGGTTTTGAAAGAACATAGTAAACAAATAGGAAAGAGATTTTATGAATTGTTATTTGAAAAAGCGCCAGATTTATATAATATGTTCAATCAAACAAATCAAAAAAGAGGAATTCAACAGGAAGCATTAGGATATGCCGTGTATGCTGCAGGGGAACATATTACAAACTTAGAAGCCATTAAACCTGTAATTGAACGAATTTCACAAAAGCATCGTGCGATAGGGGTAAAGGCAGAACAATATCCAGTCGTTGGTGAAACTTTACTTCAAGCAGTAAAGGATGTTTTGGGAGATACAGCTTCAGATGAGATTATTGAAGCATGGGGAAAAGCGTACGGATATATTGCCAATGCTTTTATTGAGCTAGAAGAAGCTCTCTACGAAGAGACAGAGAGTCAACCTGGAGGTTGGGAAGGATATCAAAGCTTTTATATAGATAAGAAAGTAGAAGAAAGTGATAATGTAACATCTTTTTATTTAAAAGCTAAAAATAAGAAAGAAATTGCCTCTTATAAAGCAGGACAATACCTTACATTAGCAGCAAATGTTCCGGGAGAGAAATACACGCATATTCGTCACTATAGTCTTTCTGAAGCCCCTGGAAAGGATTATTATCGAATCAGTGTAAAACGAGAAGATGGGCATGACGGTGCGCCAGCAGGAATCGTGTCAAACTATTTACATAAACAAGTTCAGACAGGAGATACTCTTAAGTTCTCAGCTCCCGCTGGAGATTTTGTACTTGATCACAGTGAACTTCCCGTTGTGCTAATTAGTGGAGGTATAGGTATTACACCTTTGCTTAGTATGCTGAATACCATTGTAGAAAAACAACCTACACGTAAGGTTACCTTTCTTCATGCAAGCATTAATGGGAAAACGCATGCTTTTAAAGAACATGTGGCTCAACTAGATAGAGACAACAAAAATGTTACCTCCTTCATCTGTTATAGTTCGCCTAATGAAGGGGATCGACTAGGTACTGATTTTGATAAAGAGGGTTATATTGATTTAGAATTGTTACAATCGGTTGTTCCTTCAAAAGAAGCTGTCTTTTATTTCTGTGGATCGATTCCGTTTATGGAAGCTATCCTTAAAGCATTACGTAGATGGGATATACCAAATGAACGTATTCATTACGAGGTATTTAGTCCTGTAGCCCTTTTAGGAGAAAAATAAAAAAGTAATTATCACCAGTAAACAGAAAATGTTCGATTAACACACACGTCCTGTTTAAATAAATATGCTGTAAAAAAGCACTCTTGTGAGTGCTTTTTTACTTTGTCTTAAGGAGCAATTCTAAAAACGAGCATTTTATATATAGGTACTTCTACACTCTCTATGTACAAAAAAATGGAAAAAATTATCTTTGATAATTTATAATAATAGAGAACTATGTCGAATCCTAAATATTGGAGAGATTGCTATATGAGACGACTACTCCCTTTTATAATTTTTTCAATTTACTGCATTCCATATGCTTATTTATCTATGCGAAAGGATTTTGAGGACGATTCAAAGGTAAACTATATAATCATGGCCATAGTTACACTAGCACTGTCTTATCTAAGTGGGCTTATTAGAGCGGATTTATCACTTATTTTAGGAAATATCATTTCTTTTAGTACGTCATACTTTTATAACGCATTAAGGCTTCCTGATTCTAAATGGGAGAAATATTTTTCGCCCTTTAATTCTGTCGAACAAGTAGTACTGATAAGCCTTGCGGCGCTTGTGCTGCAGGTGATTATTTATACACTTGCTAGAAAACGAGCAAAGAGATATATTCGTAATACTATGGTTTCGGAATAGTTCAAAAAATAGAGGTAGTCATCTAATGAGCTAGGCTCTTCAGGTGACCAAATGAAAGAAGAGTTAAAATGAGGAAAGTTGCTGAAATTTTATTCTCTAAAAAGAAAGTGCTAAATGGGGAAGATCAACAAACACTTCAAACATGCACTTAGCTGTTTAAAAAAAGATACAAGTCAACCAGATAAGTTAGTTACACAACTTTCAAATGCGTAATTGCTGACAAAAAGATTTGTAACTCTCTTCCTACTTTAATTATACCACATAAAAAAACGCCGATATAGACTGTTTATTCTCATTTCCTGCTGGTAAAATCAATAAAACATTACCGGTTAGGAGAGATGTTGAATGAACTCTTTAGTTCTTAGCTTTCAAGAAATAAAAGATACACAGCTTTCACTTGTTGGAGGAAAAGGCTTGAATTTAGGGGCTTTATCAAAAATTCAAGGAATACAAGTACCGGAAGGGTTTTGTGTTACAGCAGTCGGATATCAAAAAGCCCTTGAACAAAATGAAACATTTCAAGCGTTACTGAATCAGCTGACGATACTAAAAGTAGATGATCGAAATCAAATTAGTGAAATCAGCGAAAAAATTCGCCAAACCATTCTGGAAATAAAAATTCCTTCTGACATGGTAAAAGCCGTTACTCATTATCTCTCTCATTTTTGCGAGGAGCATGCTTATGCAGTTCGTTCAAGTGCGACTGCTGAAGATTTGCCACATGCTTCTTTTGCTGGTCAGCATGACACCTATTTAAATATCAGAGGCAAAGAAGCCATTCTCCAGCACATTAGCAAATGCTGGGCTTCCCTGTTTACAAGTCGCGCGGTAACCTACCGGATTAAAAATGGATTTGACCATAGTCAAGTGCACACATCTGTTATTGTTCAACGAATGGTTTTTCCGCAGGCTTCAGGCATTTTATTTACCGCTGACCCCGTTACCTATAATCGAAAGCTGCTATCCATTGATGCGGGATTCGGACTTGGAGAAGCACTGGTGTCTGGTTTGGTCTCTGCCGATTGCTATAAAGTACAAGAAGGAAAAATCGTCGATAAAAAAATAGCAGCTAAAAAGGTAGCTATCTATGGATTAAAAGAAGGCGGAACAGAAGCGAAGGAAGTTCCTTCTGGTCTGCAAAAAACGCAAGCGCTCACTGACTCTCAAATTTTACAATTAGAACGCGTTGGAAGACAGCTTGAAGCTTATTTTGATTGTCCTCAAGATATTGAATGGTGCTTGGCTGATGATGCATTTTATATTGTCCAAAGTCGTCCGATCACTACTTTATATCCAATTCCTGAAGCGCATGATCCGGAAAATCGCGTTTATGTATCTGTTGGACACCAACAAATGATGACCGATGCCATGAAACCACTGGGATTGTCTTTTTTTCTGTTAACAACTAATGCACCGATGCGTACAGCCGGTGGAAGGCTGTTTGTTGATGTTACACCTATGCTCGCTTCACCTGACAGCAGAAAAATGATGTTAGGTGCCATGGGACAACATGATCCGCTCATGAAAGACGCACTTACAAGCATAATAGAGCGAGGAGACTTTATAAAACCTTTACCAAATGATCAAAGTTCCGGTAAAAGCAATAAAAGCGTGCCGCCTACGAAGCCTAAGGCACAAATCGAAAACGACTCGACAATCGTTTCTGACTTGATCAAGAAGAATCAAGCATCAATAGAAGAGCTAAAACAAACCATCCAAACGAAATCAGGGCTGGAATTAGTCGATTTTATTTCAGAAGATATCGGGACATTAAAGAAGATTTTATTTGACCCACAAAGTACAGCTGTGTTTATGGCCGCTATGGATGCTTCATCATGGATCAATGAAAAAATGGAGACGTGGCTAGGTGAAAAAAACGCAGCAGACGCGCTTTCTCAATCTGTACCAAACAATATTACCTCAGAAATGGGTCTGGCGCTATTGGATGTCGCGGATGTAATTCGTCCTTATCCAGAAGTCATTCATTATTTACAGCATGTAAAAGATGATAATTTTTTGGAGAACCTGGTTAAGTTTGAAGGTGGACTGGAAACCAAAGACGCTATCTATGATTATCTCAGCAAATACGGAATGCGATGTCCCGGAGAAATCGATATTACGAAAACTCGTTGGAGCGAAAAACCGGCTGCACTTATCCCTGTGATTCTTGGTAATATTAAAAACCTTAAACCCAATGCCAGCAAACAAAAATTTGAAAAAGGCCTGCAGGAAGCCTTGAAAAACGAGCAAGAGCTGTTAAACCGCTTGAAGCATTTGCCGGATGGTGAACAAAAAGCAAAAGAAACAAAAGAAAGAATTGATCTCCTCCGGAATTTTATCGGTTATCGTGAATATCCTAAATACGGCATGATTAACCGTTATTTTGTTTATAAGCAGGCTCTGCTGAAAGAAGCCGCGCAGCTCGTAAAAGCCGGCGTTATTTATGAATCAGAAGATATATACTATTTGACGTTTGAAGAACTTCAAGAAGTCGTGCGCACATATAAGCTTGATCATCAAATCATCAGCAAGCGAAAAGAAGAGTACAAATTATATGAAAAGCTAACACCTCCGCGTGTGATCACGTCTCAAGGTGAAATTATTACCGGTGCGTACAAACGAGAAAACCTCCCGTCCCAAGCAATTGTAGGTTTACCGGTTTCGGCAGGGGTGATAGAAGGGCGAGCGCGCGTCATTTTAAATATGGAAGATGCTAATCTATCAGATGGAGATATATTAGTCACTTCCTTCACTGACCCTAGCTGGACCCCGTTATTCGTAGGGATAAAAGGGCTTGTTACGGAAGTTGGCGGACTGATGACTCACGGCGCAGTCATCGCACGTGAATACGGATTGCCAGCAGTTGTCGGAGTAGAGAATGCTACTAGGCTGATAAAAGACGGTCAGCGAATTCGCGTACATGGAACAGAAGGGTATATTGAAATACTGTAAAAGCCAAAATACTTGCACTATTTTATCTAATTAATAGATGAAGATTTGTCTAGGTTTCTTTACGCATCTTCAGTTAATACAAAAAGGCAGGCCATAATGGCCTGCCTTTTTCATATTGGTAGTAAAGTAGATTGAAACATCAAATGCTGACTTTTTTCCCAGCCGACTGTTTCACATGCTCCATAAACAGTTTAAACAAGTTCAGCATTGAAATATGTTGTTTTGCCATCATTTCTGGATGCCACTGCACGCCGACTACAAATTGATCTCCTTGTTTTTCAATGGCTTCAATGACTCCATCTTTTGCCCATGCGGAAACTTCAAAACCTGGCGCTACGTCTTTAATCGCTTGGTGGTGAAATGAGTTAATAAGAGCTTGATTACCGTAAAGGTCATGTAGGCGTGTGCCGTCTTTAATCATGATGGAATGAGAAGGGTCGCTTGTATTGTTGTATTGATCATGTTTAATAAATGCCTCTTTAATATCTGACATGTCTTGATAAAGAGTGCCGCCGTAAGCAACGTTTAAAATTTGTAAACCGCGGCAAATCGCTAATACCGGCTTTCCTCGATCAATTACATGCTTTAACAATAGCTGTTCAGACTGATCCCGTGCTAAAAAAGGTGAACCCGTTTTGGTTGTCGGTTCTTCACCGTATAAAAGGGGATTAACGTCTTGTCCACCTGATAAAATTAGCCCGTCTATACTTTCTGCCTGCGCTTTAATCATTTCTTCATCTTTTAGCACTGGCAAGATAAAAGGAACTCCGCCGCTGAGCGCTGTTGATTCGATATAGTCGTTATTCACATACGCTCGCTTATAGCCTGGAAAGCGTCCTCCTTGATCCACAATAATGCTTCCTGATATACCAATTAAAAATCCCACTGTTGTTTTCTCCTTTTTTGTTAAATTACCATTTCTTGAGATGTTTTTTCTTTTTTACTGCGCTGATAAGGTGTTCTCAATCGCTTGCTTTATAAGAAATAAATGGTTTTTTTGTTCAACTATTATACATATATACCATATTTATTTAATAGAAAATGGTATAATAGCCTCTGTATGTTAAAAATACTAATTGCCAAAGGTAGATGGTAGTGCTACAATTGTTCACATTCCTACTATTCTTCTTATTATAGTCGGATTAAAATTTTATACAAGGAAATAGGAGTGATTTTAGTGAAAAGGACTTATTTACTTTTCATCTCTCTTTTAACCATTGTCCTCATGGTAGCAGGGTGCAGTGGTAATGCAAGCAAAAATTCTTCAAGTGAAAAAGAAGGAAAAGAAGGCGGAACGCTAAACGTCGCGTCTCAAAGTGAGCCAGCAACGCTAGATGCTCAAATTACTGGGGACTCAGATGTGAAAGACGCAACGCGCAGTATCTACGAAGGACTAATGATTTTAGACGACAAAGGAAATCCTAAGCCTGACTTAGCGTCTAAAGTAGATATTAGCGATGATAAAAAAACATACACGTTCCAATTAAGAAAAGGGGTTAAATTCCATAATGGTAAAGAAATGACTGCAGATGACGTTGTCGCTTCTATTAACCGCTGGATTAAGCTATCGTCTCTTGGAAAAACAAACTTCTCTGGTGCTGAAATGACCAAAACCGGTGATTATACGGTAGAACTTCATTTACCATCACCAAATGTTAACACGCTTTCTTTATTAGCTGATCCAATCCCCGCAGCAGCTATTTTACCAAAAGAAGTCGTTGACAATGCATCTGATGAAGGGATCAAAGACTACATAGGAACAGGTCCGTATAAAGTAAAAGAATGGAAGAAAAATCAATATCTTTTATTAGAGAAATTTAAAGATTATTCTTCGAAAGGCCGCGAAGTTAAGAAAACTCCTCACGTCGATGAAATTAAGATTAGTTTCGTAAGCGATGAGTCAACTAGGATATCTGGTATTACAACCGGACAATTTGACGTTGCGCTATCTGTATCAAGCGATAATGCCAAACAAGTTGAAGGCAGTCAAAATGCAAAAGTAGAAACATCACCAGGCGGATTTATGGGACTTTTCTACAACGCAGATAAAGGTGTCTTTAAAGACATCAATGCACGAAAAGCAGTTAACGCAGCCCTTAACTCAAAAGATATTTTAGACAGTTCTTACGGAAGCTCAGATTATTACAAGCTTTCTTCATCCATTGTGAACAAAGAGTATCCAAACTACTACAGTACAGCTGGAAAAGAAGAATATAACCAGCATGATAAGAAAAAAGCAAAAGAATATTTGAAGAAATCTGGTTATAACGGAGAAGAAATTCGCTTAATGGCTTCTCGTGATTACCAAGATCAATACAATACAGCTGTTGTGGTTCAACAAGAATTAAAAGACATTGGTATGAATGTAAAATTAGAAGTATACGACTGGGCGACATTCAGCGATAAAATGAGTGATACAAACCAATGGGACATCTATCCTGTTGACTGGAATGCTCGTTCTACCATCTTCCAAGGATTCTGGACTACAAAAGGTACATCAGTTGAAAAATCAATGGACTACTTAAACAAAATTAAAGCTGCTCCTTCTGTTAAAGAAGCGCGCGGTGACATTGATGCCATTCAGCAATACGTATGGGACGAACTTCCGTTCACGCTTATTGGTCATAAAGTGAACATCAATGCCGTTTCTAACAATGCAAAAGGCTATGAATATAATTTAGGTCCAATTTTCTACAATATGAGTTTAACAAAATAATATCTTATTATTCTAATAAACAGAGGGCATATGCTCTCTGTTTTAGAAAGGAGTTTACGATGGGAGCTTACACACTTAAGAGACTTTTTGCACTAATTCCTGTTTTATTCATTGTATCTATTGTTGTGTTCTTAATTACGCGCTTAACGCCTGGGAGTCCCGCAGCAATCATCTTAGGACAAGGCGCAAGTCCGGAACAAATTGCAGCGCTAAGCAAAGAAATGGGATTGGATGAGCCTGTTGTTAATCAATACTTTATTTGGCTATCTAACATCTTTCACGGAGATTTTGGTTATTCCTACTTTTTAAATAAACCTGTGCTCGGGGCGATTTGGGATAACGTAGGTCCTACAGTTTCTCTAGCTATACTCGCGCAAATTTTTGGCGTGGCGTTTGCTTTACTATTTGGTATATATGCAGCTAAACATAAAGGAACGATTCGTGATGAAAGCATTATGGGAGCCAGTCTTTTAGGTATTTCCATTCCTAGCTTTCTTCTCGGTTCATTCCTTATTTTGCTTTTTGCTGTACAGCTTCGAATTTTCCCTGTTTCAGGATACGTTCCGTTAAATGCTGGATTATTTGAGTACTTAAAATATTTAGTTTTACCAACGATTACGCTTGGAGCGATTCAAGCTGCATTAATTACGCGTATGACGCGTTCATCTTTACTCGATACCATTTCTGAGAACTTTGTTAAAACAGCAAAAGCAAAAGGATTAAATGAACGTACAATTATGCTTAAGCATACGCTGCGCGTGAGTTTTTTACCGATTTTAACAGTTATCGGAGAATCATTTGCGGGACTTGTGACCGGAGCGGCAGTAACAGAATCATTATTTAACATCCCGGGATTAGGTCAGCTGATTGTTTCATCAATTGAACGCCGAGATTACGCGCTTATTCAAGGAGCTGTACTTTTAATTACGGTTGCTTATGTGGTCATCAATTTAGTTGTTGATTTGCTGTACGCCGTGATCGATCCGCGTGTACGCAATTCTTATCATGATTAAAGGAGGGTAATCAATGTGAACGCACAACAAAATACAGAGACCATTTCAGTACCTGCAAAGAAAAAAAGAAACCCAGCGGCAGCGCGCTTCTTCTCAAATCGTTTGCTAGTAAGAGGAGCGATACTTATTTTATTATCTATTTTGATTGCTGTTTTTGCTCCGCTCATTTCTCCTTTTGGTAGCTTACAAATCGACCCTGCAAATCGATTAGCACCGCCGTCAAGCACGCACTGGTTTGGAACGGATAACTTTGGACGAGATGTATTTAGTCGGACAATGTACGGCGTCAGAATATCGTTAATGATTGGAGCCGCAGTAACGATTATTGCTACTGTACTGGGTTTAATCGTTGGACTTTTATCTTCTTATTATAAAATTCTTGATTATATTTTAATGAGAATTTGTGACGGCTTGTTTGCTTTTCCATCTATTTTACTAGCAATTGCCATCATGTCTGCTTTAGGACCTAAAACAAGCAACGTTATTATCGCACTGAGCCTTGTATTTATTCCTTCGATTGCGAGAATTGTTCGTTCAGCTGCGCTTGTTGTAAAAGAAAAAACGTTTATTGAAGCGCTAAAAGCTCAAGGAGCAAGCTCACTTCGAATCATTTGTTTTCATATAGCGCCAAACGTCTTATCGCCTTTAATCGTTCAAGTAACATACGTGTTTGCTGTGACGATTTTAACAGAGGCTTCGCTAAGCTTTTTAGGAGCCGGAATTCCTGCGCCAACACCAAGCTTAGGAAATATGCTGTATGACGGAAAGCTTGCCATTTACAACGCGTGGTGGATGACCGTGTTTCCAGGTGTATTCATCATTTTAATTGTACTTGGCCTTAATTTATTTGGTGACGGTCTGCGCGATTGGTTAAATCCGAAAAACGTAATGCTGAAGAAAAGGAGGAAAAAACGTTGAGTAACGCCCTTTTAAAAGTAGAAGACTTACAAGTAACTTTTACAACGTATAGCGGAGAAGTAACGGCTGTTGACAATGTATCTCTTCAATTAAATAAAGGAGAAGTATTAGGCATTGTCGGTGAATCCGGATCAGGAAAAAGCGTAACGTCCGAATCTATTCTTCAGCTACTAGATGAAGACCTAACAAGCTACGATGGTAAGATTTTGTTTGAAGGAAAAAACTTATTGGACATGTCTTCAAAGCAAATTCAAAAGTTAAGAGGAAACGAAATCTCAATGATTTTCCAGGATCCCATGTCTTCATTAAATCCCGTTATGCCAATTGGAAAACAAATTGCTGAAGTGATTCGTCTGCATCAAAAAGTCTCTAAAAAAGAAGCGCAAAAGAAAGTCGTAGAGCTTTTAAGACTAACCGGCATTCCGTCTCCAGAACAGCGAGCAAAAGAGTATCCGCATGAAATTTCGGGTGGAATGAGGCAGCGCATTATGATTGCGATGGCTTTAGCCTGTGAGCCGAAGCTTCTTATTGCCGATGAGCCAACAACGGCTTTAGACGTAACCATTCAAGCGCAAATCCTTGACCTTATGATGGATTTAAAAGACAAGCTCAACATGGGCGTGCTGTTCATCACCCATGACTTAGGAGTTGTCGCTAATATTTGTACAAAAGTAGCCGTGATGTATTTAGGACAAGTGATGGAAGAAACGGACGTTAAAACGCTGTTTTCAAAGCCGCTTCATCCTTATACAATGGGCTTAATTAAGTCGGTTCCTCATTTAGATGGTGACAGAACAAAAGAGCTTTCGTCTATTCCAGGAACGGTTCCGCCGCTTTCAAACGTGCCAGACGGCTGTCGTTTTGCACCAAGATGCCCGTTTGCAACGGAAAAATGCCATAAAGAAGTACCCGTTTTAGAGCATGCCGATGATACGCATCGCGTTCGATGCTGGCACTATGAAAAAATTCAAGAAGGAGAGGTTGCGTATGTCTAGTGAAGCAAAACAGCAAAGCGCCAAGCCCTTGCTTGAAGTTCGCAACCTGCAAAAATACTATCCGGTTCGTTCAGCTTTAGGAAAAGCGAAGGGACAAATCAAAGCGGTTCAAGATTTATCCTTTGATATTTATGAAGGTGAGACGTACGGATTAGTAGGTGAATCTGGCTGTGGAAAAAGTACAGCAGGGCGCACGCTTTTAAAATTAGTAGAACCAACGGACGGAGAAGCACAGTTTAATGGAGAAAGTATTTTCGAATCCAAAGCATCACGCTTACGGACAATTCGTAAAGATTTGCAAATGATTTTCCAAGATCCGCATACTTCCCTTAACCCAAGGAAAAAGATTGGGGCTTCCATTCAAGAAACATTAACAATTCATAATGTAGGCGCCAAAAGCGAACGAAAGCAGCTTGTCATTGAATTATTAAAAAAGCTTGGGTTTAACGAAGAAGATTACAACCGCTATCCGCACGAATTTTCAGGTGGTCAGCGTCAGCGCATAGGAATTGCGCGTTCATTGATTTTAAACCCAAAGCTTATTATTTGTGATGAGCCGGTTTCAGCACTGGACGTATCCATTCAAGCACAAATCTTAAACTTGCTGCGCAGTTTGCAAAGAGAAATGAAGCTTTCGTATCTCTTTATCTCCCACGATTTAAGCGTCGTAAGGCATATTGCGGACCGCGTTGGCGTGATGTATTTAGGTAGACTAGTAGAAGAAGGACCAACAGATGAGATTTTTTCAAATCCTCGTCATCCTTACACAAAACTTCTTTTATCATCTGTCCCGGCAATTCACGAACATGAAAAACGTGAAAAAATTGAGGTTAAAGGTCAAATTCCTTCTCCTCTTAATCCACCTTCAGGGTGTGCGTTTCATAAAAGATGCCCGTTCGCATTTGACCGCTGCATGAAAGAAACACCTGAAGATACAGTGATTGATAGCAAGCATAAAGTAAAATGTCACCTATATAGTTAAGGTGGAAATCTTAACTATATAAACTATAGATAAACGTATTGAGGCAGTAGAACAATTGAATGTATGGAATGAAAAAAGCCACTAGCGTCTCTAGTGGCTTTTTTAGTAAACAAAATAATCTACCTATCCTAATATATGGAGATATGAAAACAAAACGTGTTATGATGGTATCGGTGATAATTATGGGTAAAAAAGCAGATAAAACGAACGTAATGCGAATTTTAGATCAGAAAAAGATTGAGTACAATTATTATTCTTATGAAACTAAAAATCTGAGTGGGGTACAGGTAGCTACTTCGCTCGGAGAGGATCTTGCTAAAGTCTTCAAGACACTCGTGACCGTAGGGAAATCAAAAGAACATTATGTCTTCATGGTACCGGTTGAAAAGGAGCTTGACTTAAAGAAAGCGGCAAAAGCAGCTGGTGAAAAGTCTTTAGAAATGATTCCTCAAAGAGAGCTGTTGCCACTTACAGGATATGTTCACGGCGGGTGTTCTCCTATCGGAATGAAAAAGCAGTTCACAACCTTCATTGACTCTACGGCAGAAGACTGTGAAACGATTTACTTTTCAGGCGGGCGTGTAGGTCATCAGATACAGCTACCACTAAGTGACTTATCAAAAGTAATTCGTATACGTCCGGCAGACATCACAAAAGATAGTTAAAATGTAGTTCCCTTGAGCGAAACGCACTTAGACATAAGCGTTTCGCTTTTTTAGTTACCTTAATTATTGTCTTTTTACTTGTTGAAGTAAAGAAAATAAAAGTAAAAATATAGAAAAAATGATATTATATAGATAATGTGTAGGGGATTATAAAAAAACTAGGAGGAAGACAGAGATGATTAAATCAATTATTGGTGGGTTCATTTTATCTTTTATTCTTTTAGTAGCATGTACAATAGCTAACGTAAATTCAGAAACAGTACTTTTCACCGCTTTCATTCTATTAGTAGGGGTAGCCATCATTATATCTGGAGCAGCTGTAAGCGGTGATCGAATGAGAGCCAATCTTGCCACAGAATCAAAAACAGACAAGAAGTGGAGAATTACAAATTCTATAAACCTTATGTTAGCTGCCGCTCCAGTTCTCGGGGTATTTCTTCTCATTCACTACTTCGTATAGTTTATTCTTTGGCATATAAGTGCAAGCCGTAAGGTCCTAAAAAATAAACTAATTATTCATAAGATAATAGCGAAAAGAGGCGCTAGAATGAAAGAAATCACTTCACTTGCGGTAAGTTCGGCCATAAAAAAACTTTTATCTTATGCAACTTTAGAAGAGAAGGTTGATGAAGAATATAAAAAATACATTTGTTTGCCAAGTCGGAAATTATATAGTATTGAAATAAATGGAGGAACCGTTAGCTGTATAGGAGTTGAATTTTTTAACGCTAAGGAAGCTGTTATAAAACATATAGCTGTTTTACCAAAAGAGAGAGGGAAAGGAATAGGAAGCAGCATGATTCGCTTTCTTTGTAAGAACTATGATATACATTCTATTTTTGCTGAGACAGATAAAGAGGCAGTAAACTTTTATTCTAATTTTGGCTTCCAAATAACAAGTTTAGGTGAAAAATATCTCGGAGTGGAACGCTTTTTGTGTGAATTTAAAGTTAAATGAGATAAATTAAGGTCGCCGATGCAACAACATTATAGAGCATCTATGGCTGTATATATAATAAGGGATAAGATTAAAATTCGATAATTATCTTAAATTTAGGTTAGAGCTTAGTACAAGTTATGTTTATTCTACATATTATGTAAATGTAAGCAGCTTACACTTACAAGTTGAAAAGAGTATTTTCTTAACCATGTTCTTACTTAAAGAACATGGCTTTTTTTCTGTTTGTCATATAAATTAGAAAACCGAACTTTGTAAAATTTTTGTATGAATAATTAGAAAATATTATATTTTCTAATAAATCAATAGTACAATATATAAATAGAAGGGAGGATTAACACTACATATGTAATAGACAGCTGCCGCTTTTAAAACCGCTTATTTTGTTATCTATAGATGATATTGAAATGAATTATCCAACCTTTTTTAAGCGCTCTCATTATATAAGTAATTGGTTGAACAGGTTTTATAGAAAGCAATACAATCTAGCTGTTTAAAAAGATTTGCTGGTAAATTACTTACTACTTCATGTTACAGGAGAACCAACATTAAACACTCAAAGAAAAGAGGGATCACTCATGGCTCATACCAGTGAAGCTGCAAACAACAGGCGCGTTACAAGTAATATTTTCAAAGGATCTGTTGGAAATTTAATTGAATGGTACGATTGGTATGTTTACTCTGCTTTTGCCGTCTATTTTTCATCACAATTCTTCCCAGAAGGTGATTCAACAAGTCAGCTGCTTAACACAGCGGCGATCTTTGCTGTCGGTTTCTTGATGCGTCCAATCGGTAGTTTATTAATGGGACGCTACGCGGATCGATATGGTCGTCGGGCTGCGCTTACCTTATCTATTACCATTATGGCGAGCGGTTCTTTTATTATCGCCTGTACTCCTAGCTATGGCACCATAGGATTATTATCTCCTATTATTCTAGTACTAGCGCGTTTGCTGCAAGGAATTTCCTTAGGCGGAGAATACGGAACGTCTGCAACTTACCTTTCTGAAATGGCAAGCAGCGGGCGAAGAGGATTTTATTCAAGCTTTCAGTATGTGACGCTTGTTGCTGGTCAGCTGGTGGCATTAGGTGTTCAAATTATTCTGCAAAACGTTCTTAGTGAAGCAGATATGATTTCATGGGGCTGGCGTATTCCTTTTGTTATTGGAGCAATCGGAGCACTAAGCGTTTTATGGCTGCGCCGTACAATGGATGAATCAGAACAATTTTCTAAAATGGACTCTGAAAGCCGTGAAAATGCAGGGACAATTAAAGCACTTATGAAGCATCCTAAAGCGGTGTTGACCGTTATTGGCTTAACATTAGGAGGAACGGTCGCTTTTTATACGTATACGACGTATTTGCAAAAATTTATGGTAAACAGTGTAGGACTAGATAAAGGAGTCGTAAGCTGGATTAACTTCTGTGCGCTGCTTGTATTTGTTGTCATTCAGCCAATAGCAGGTATGCTATCTGATAAAATTGGACGCAGACCGCTGTTAATGAGCTTTGGGATTTTAGGAACATTATTGACTGTACCGCTGTTTCTTTTTATGAAACAAGCACATAACCCAGTCATGGCTTTTTTATTAATGACAGTTGGACTTATCATTGTAACAGGCTATACATCTATTAACGCTATTGTAAAAGCTGAGCTTTTTCCAACAGAAATTCGAGCTCTTGGTGTAGGATTACCATATGGACTTACAGTTGCTATATTTGGAGGCACAGCAGAATTTATTGCCCTATGGCTAAAAAGTATCGGCCATGAATCACTTTTCTTTTTCTATGTAGCAGGGTGTATTGCCATCAGTTTTCTTGTTTATTGGCGTATGGGAGAATCCTCTAAAGATTCATACATAGAGTCCGAGTTGAAAACAGATGACAAAGACGACAACATCCCGCCAAATAATGTGAGTTTTTAATTTTTTTTAAACAAATAATCGTTCGATAACATAAAGAGGACTGGCTATAAAAAGCCAGTCCTTTTTTATACACTTGAAAGATATTTATTTTGTAGTTGGTTCAGAATATGGAAAGATAGGTTCTTTTAAGCTAAACTCATGCGTGCCTTCTTCGATAAGACCCACTGTTTTATCGCTATCGTAAAGGGCTAGCCTTACTAACCTATCCGTGCTGCACAACTTTTTTCTGTAGTAGGATTTTTGTCTATTATTTGGTGATAATAAGTCCTCGTATGGTCTCATTCCAGTAATGTTTAAAATGAGGCTTTGCCTTAGCCATTTTGAACACTTCCTTTAAAATTTTCCTGATTGGCTAGTCGTTATACTAAGTTTAATAAAATCACCTAAAGTTGTTATCCAACGCAGTGCGTAACTTACCTCATGAATTTGTACGACTAAAGAATGAAGAGGAAAATAATTAAAGGCATATACAAAAGAAGAGCTACATAATAAAAGGATTATTTTGTGATATAACGAAATAGAGAGTATACATCAGAAATAGAGAGAGGGTAAACTTCGTGAATACTTTATGTTCCTTTTTTATGAATCCAGCTTTAACTGCTTCAACGTTTTTAATAGAATTACAGAGTGCGTTCTTTCGTCCTATTTGGAAAGAGTATAATTATGATGATTATTTTACCTACAAGGTATATGTTCCAAGTACATATACTGGATTAAGTAAAGTACCATTAATCGTTATGCTTCATGGATGTCAACAAGATGCAGATGATTTTGCTGCGGGTACGGAGATGAATAAGCTAGCAGAAGAAAAAGGTTTTATTGTTCTCTATCCTCAGATGAATTACTTTGCTAATTCCAACGGGTGCTGGAATTGGTTTTATGAGTATAACCAGTTTCGCGGTAATGGAGAGCCAGACATAATAAAAGATATGATTGATCACATAACCGCTAAATATGCGATTGATTCTACTAATATATACCTTGCTGGCATGTCAGCTGGAGGATTTATGGCAAATGTGATGGCTATTGCTTATCCTGATGTATTTAAAGCGGTAGGCATTCATTCAGCAGGCAGTAATGCGTATGCTGTAGACCTCATCACAGCTGGAGAAGTCATGCTATACGGCTCTTTCAATCCTGAACTTGACGGTGATGAAGCTTATAAAAAAATGGGACCTTATGCACGGCCTGTTCCCATCATTACGTTTCATGGTCAATCAGATACAACAGTCAATCCAATTAATGCGTCTACATTAATTCAGCAGTGGATTTATACATACAAGAATTTCGGTATAGACCTACATGAAAATGCTGCTTTTTATACGTCACAAGACAACGGAAATCATTATAGCTACATAATGTCTGACTACGTAGATGCAGAAAATAAAATCTGGATAAAAAAAATTATGGTAGAGGATATGGGGCATGCATGGTCAGGAGGAAATGACAATGGATCAGATACTGATTCAAAAGGTCCTAATGCTTCAAAAATGATGTGGGATTTTTTTGAAGCCCAGAATGATTAAATAGAGCATGAAAGAGCATTCACAATGTACCACTACATAATATCAGCCTTTCATTTTTTTGAAACGAATAATCGTCTACCAACAGTAAAAAAGGATCTTATCGAAAGATCCTTTTTGTGTTATCAGCCAGCATTTCTTAACAAGTAGCTTCAAACCGATTTAACAATACATCTAGATCCTGACTGATTTTAATCGTATTACTACTTGTAAACCCTTCTTCTAGGGCAATCATCATCATCATTTTTCGTATAAATTCTATCTTTATCAGCAGTAGTCTACATTTGAAACACATTAAGTTTCCTCCACTTGCCACGTCATTTTAAAGGTTTAAATTATTGAATTATTTATGTGAAAACGGTTCAAATCTTAAAAATATAACCTAAAAAATATAGTAACAAATAGATAGTGTCGAAGTCTGTCGTATTTTGAATTCAAATATTTTCATTTGAAAAGAATTAACTCTTAAACGTTTTGCTGGAAGCTGTACTCTGTCTTAGTCATGATTGCTCCACCGGTTATAAAATAACCCACGGAGTAACAGAGCTTACTCTGTTTTGCGGATATAGGCATAATCCGATTACATTTAGGCATGTTAACATAAGAAAGGAGAAGTTAATAATATGCCCAATGTCATAAGAATTCTTCAATTGCTTCTTCCATGGATTTCCCTTGTTCTTATGCAAAAAAAATCAATTAGAACCTATTTTCCCGCTTCTCTTTTTGCCTCATCGTTAGTAATTGGAATGTGTTCATTAGCTATTCCTTACAAGTGGTGGAGGGTAAAAGGAGGGTGGAAAGGGAAAATTTTAAACGATAGCAGTTTTATTTTTAGCCCCTTTTTAGTAGGAACACTGTGGATCTTTCATTTTACGTTTGGTAGCTTTAAACGATTTTTCTTCGTTAATTTACTTATGGATTCACTATTTGCTTTTCCGCTAAGTTACTTGTATCAAAAATTGGACTTATTTACGTTAGTCAGCTTTAAACCAAAACATATCTTTTTTTCATTTATTAGTTTCTGTTTAACTATTTATGGCTATCAGGCACTGATAAATAAAGATAAATAATAGGTGAGGGCCGTTTCTAACTGCTTTAGACTTTGTAAAAAGCGCAACAAAAAAGCGTCTGTTAAGACGCTTTATATATAATACATATACTGCTCTTCTTTATTGGCATTTGTTGTTTCATGGATTATTTCTTCCGGGATATTGGACGTCCGGTTAGTAAAAAGCATAAACAAAGCAATAATTGATGCCATAAAACCTAAAGTAACAATCACAATAAATCCCTCCCTTTAGAATATATATTCTACTTTCATTTTCATTTTCCTATCTTTATTTTATACCCTTATTTTATTTTCTCAACACATAAAATAAAAAGAGTGTATGCATTGTCTGGATTTCCATCCAAAGTAAATACAATCAAGGGAGCTTAAAACAGACATTTCACTTAAAAAAGTAGGAAACCATAAAGATTTCTTCGTATTCGGGACATGAATCATTAAAATTATTAATCATTGAGATAACTTATTTGTATTGTACGAATGAAAGAAATTTATATATATTAAAAATACGAAATATTCATTAAATTATACGAGGCTTTGTTTTGAGTTAAAAAGAAAAAAGCTGCTGCTTTAAAGGCAACAAGCAAGCAGTATAAGATTAAGGAAGTTACACGGGATATAAAAGTTATAGAAATGAATACAGGTAGAATTCTTTTTGCTCAAATATTCACAGAGTTTTCATTCGTAAAAAAGACTGAAAATTTTGATAATTAATTTCACTTTTATTAAGGGGGACTTTTTATGACAACAACGGTTTTAAATGTATCAACTTATTCTTTTTATCTTAACGGTGAGTGGAAAGAAAGCAAATCAGGGCAGACGATCGATATTGTTTCTCCATACCGTCATGATGTGATTGGAAAAGTGCAGGCTATCACAAAAGAAGAAGTCGATGAAGCAGTACATGCCGCACAGAAAGCTCAAAAGGGGTGGGCAGAAACTTCTCTGCAAGACCGTGCAAAATATTTATATAAGTGGGCAGATGAGCTGGTAAAAATGCAGAGTGAAATTGCCGAAATTATTATGAAAGAAGTTGGAAAAAGCTTAAAAGATGCAAGGAATGAAGTCGTGCGCACAGCTGATTTCATTCGTTATACAGTTGAAGAAGCACTTCATATGAATGGAGAAAGCATGAAAGGAGATAGTTTTCCTGGAGGTTCTAAGTCTAAAGTTGCCATTGTTGAACGTGTACCTTTAGGGGTTGTCCTCGCGATTCCTCCATTTAATTATCCGGTAAATTTGTCAGCTGCTAAGCTGGCGCCTGCGCTTATTTCAGGAAATGCAGTGATCTTCAAGCCCGCAACGCAAGGAGCGATCAGCGGTATTAAGATGATTGAAGCTCTTGATCAAGCAGGTATTCCACAAGGACTTGTAAACGTCGTAACGGGTCGCGGATCTGTAATTGGTGATTACTTAGTTGAACATAAAGGCATTAACATGATTTCGTTTACCGGAGGAACAAATACGGGTACTCAGTTAGCTAAAAAGGCAGGCATGATTCCTCTTGTGCTAGAACTAGGAGGAAAAGACCCAGGTATTGTATGTGAAGATGCAGATTTGCAGGAAGCAGCAAAACATATTATCAGCGGAGCATTTTCTTATTCCGGTCAGCGCTGTACAGCCATTAAACGTGTACTTGTGCATGAAAAAGTGGCAAACGAGCTGGTCGACATCCTAAAAGAAGAAGTACATAAACTATCAGTGGGTTCTCCTGAAGATGGATGTACGATCGTTCCATTAATTGATAGCAAGGCAGCGGACTTTATTCAAATTTTAATTGCAGACGCACTCGGAAAAGGTGCAGAAGTTGTGACTGGAAACAAGCGGGAA
This sequence comes from Priestia sp. D3YE.R1, assembly GCF_049199565.1. Lineage (NCBI taxonomy): Bacteria > Bacillati > Bacillota > Bacilli > Caryophanales > Bacillaceae > Priestia > Priestia sp. D3YE.R1. The sequence goes on from NZ_JBLTHW010000003.1 coordinate 24,223, forward strand.
GGAAACCTTATCTACCCTACGCTTTTAGATGACGTGAATGATACTATGCGTGTAGCATGGGAAGAACCATTTGGTCCTGTGTTACCAATTATCCGCGTCGCTTCTGATCAAGAAGCCGTTGACATAGCAAATGAATCAGAATTTGGCTTGCAAGCAAGCGTTTTTACAAAAGATATTAATAAAGCCTTCTCAATTGCAAATAAAATTGAAGTCGGTTCCGTTCAAATCAACGGCCGCACAGAACGCGGTCCCGATCATTTCCCTTTTATCGGTGTAAAAGGATCCGGTATGGGCGCTCAAGGCATTCGTAAAAGTATTGAATCGATGACTCGTGAAAAAGTAACGGTATTAAACCTTCAATAATTGAATTCCCAGAGCTCTCCAAATCGATCCAGTAGAGTGTAGAGAATCTCAAAGGAAAAAGCCTGTGCTCCAAAAAGTACAGGCTTTTAAACGTCTTATTTACCTATCACTCGATTCCATCTTTATAGTTTTTATGCCAGTTTTTATCACCTTTGTGCTCAATATCTTCAACGGTTTTTTCAAGCTCTGACATAATGAGTGTTTTCACTTGATAGATGGTATCAAAAAAAGCTTTCTCTTCATCCGGATTCGGCTTTATTTTGGCTGCTGCTGAAATATCAACATATCTGCGATGTTCAGTTGTTAATTTATCAAGCGCATCAAAAATATGAGAGGTCAGAACAGCAACCTCCTTATGATTATCAGGCAGCTTTTCTTTTAATGTTTCAATTCTTTTATCCATGTTAAAGTCCCCCTATAACGTGTTGTATTTATGTAACTTTCCCACTAATAAAAATGAATAACCTTAAATAGCAAAAATTCATAGGAATTAGCACGTGAAACAAAATTATACTACAGGATATCATGTTAAAGTGAAAAATTGGTGAAATGGGAGGGTATATTTTTGCATAGAGGGTATGTAATAAAAGTCGGTTTTTTTGCAGAGATAGTTACCTTAAAATACATTGAAGCAAGCAATCAATATAAAAGTTCATCTATTTTTAATAGATGATGACCTTTTTTGACTATTTTATAAGATTTTATGACTTTTTTTGAATGAATTTGATTGTTTTTGATGATTTTTCGAATAATCTGATATATAATGAAAGCGTAAACAGTAAAACATGTCGGTTGGTTAAGAAAAACATCCACAAAAACTGGATTCATTATTACATAAAATCAGACCTCTGTTTTTATAAAAATAAATAGAATTTGAGAAAAGGAGAATGAGGATGGACATATTGGATGCAAAAATAGTGAATACAAAGTACGGTTTAGAAACATATCTGGATGTATCAGAAAGCGTAGAAATAAAAGAAATTCATATGCCGAGTTCAGAAAATCAATCTCATAAAATTAAATTTGGAATCAAGTATTTTCTTTTAAGAGAAGGAAAGTATTACGATAGCCAAAAAGGTTATTTTTGGCTTTGTATGAATCACGATTTTAGCAGCCTTATGCTGAGTGAAACGGAAACAGAGAGTTTGTTTGCAGTTAAAAGTGAAGAAGAAAGAGAAGCAACAAAAACGCTATTAGCAGAATGGTTTATCAAAACGAATGCGTACAAAGAAGTCATCAACGAATGTATCCATCAGATTAAAACGGAGAATATTCGTACAGAAGAAGACATTGAAGACCGAGTGGACGCCATACAATTTTTAGAAAAATTAAAGGTATTAACTGCAAAAGAGATTGAAAACGCTTCTATAGAAAATCTATATGCCCTGCAACAAATTGGTTAGGCTATAGTTCGCAAGTTGAAATGCAGATTGATGTACAACAATAAGGAGGAATAGTGAGATGAAATTTTTTATTGATACAGCAAACCTTGAGGATATTAAGAAAGCATACAAAGTAGGTGTTCTGGCTGGTGTGACAACCAATCCATCTTTAGTAGCAAAAGAAGGCGTAAGATTTGAAGACCGCATCGAAGAAATCCTTCAAATGGTACCGGAAGTTGAATCCGTTTCCGCTGAGGTAACGCCTGACGCACTTTCTGCTGAAGACATGATCGCTCAAGCAGAAGAACTGATTAAAATTAACGACGGAGATAAAAATATTACGATTAAGCTGCCTATGACATTGGCTGGCTTGGAAGCGACGCGCTATCTTGCAAAAAAAGGCGTAAAAACAAATGTAACCCTAATCTTTACAGTAAACCAAGCGCTTTTAGCAGCTCGTGCTGGAGCGACGTATGTTTCTCCATTTTTAGGACGTCTTGATGATATTTCAGAAGACGGGGTACAGCTAGTATCTAAAATTGCTGAGTTATTCCGCGTTCAAAATATCGACTCTCAAATTATTGCCGCATCTGTAAGACATCCGGATCATGTAACGCGCGTAGCACTTGCAGGGGCTCATATTGCCACAATTCCATACGCTGTTATTGAGCAATTAGCAAAACACCCGTTAACTGACCAAGGAATGGAAAAATTTGCAGCAGATTGGGAAAAAGCAGTTAAAGCTTAACAAAAAATCATATCAATAAAAAAAGCTTGGAATAAGCTATGCTTACTCCAAACTTTTTTTATTTTAACTAGCTAGTTTCTTTTTACGCAAACGCTCTAAGCGTCGCTGCACGCTATTTCTCGAACGCCCGAGCAGCTCTCCAATTTCTCGCTGATTGCGCTTTTCCTGATAAAACATACGCCACAATCTGGCATCTTCTTCTGCTGTCCACTTTTTATGCTCGTATTTAGGGCGCTTTACATAGTCTAGCTTTCTTTGTTCATCCACCCACGCTGGTTCTGGAATAAGCGTATTTTTAGGTATTTTAAAAAAGTTAAGGCACGATTTATTTTGTTCAGCCCACTTCCAAAAAGATTGAATGTCAATTCCCATGAATGTTCTTGTCTTGGCGATGATCATTTTATACGGTAGATTCTCTTTATGAATCCACTTGTAAATTGTATGAACATCTATTTCAAGGCAGGCTGCTAGTTCACACGCTGTAATATGTCCTACGTGCGATTTAGCTCCATACACCTCTAAACGACTTAACCTCGATTCTAGTGCTTGCACACTTCGCTGCAATTTAGCTGATATGCGCGAAAGGGATTTTACTCCGTAATACCTTAGCAAATATTCGTCTTCTTGTACTGTCCATCTTCGCATCGCAGTTTTTCGTGTTAGTCCCAAAACTTTTATGCGCGTAGCAATAGAAGAAGGACTTCTGCCTAAGGAGTGTGCCATTTCACGGTTATTCATGAGATCAATGTTCTCCTGTAAAAAAGCATCTTGTTCAAGCGTCCATTTTTTACGTAAAGCTGTATCTGAAGCACGAAGATTTAATCGAGTAAGCCGTTTATTAACCGATTCCTTACTTCTATGTAAATGCTCACCCATCTTTTGAAGCGTCATAGCGCCATAGTGTTGGATAAGAAATCTATCTTCTTCTTTTGTCCATCGCTTTTGATTTTTACTCACTGTTGTCTCACTCCAATTCAAACGGAAAGCTCAAGATGAAAAAGTCGCTAGCAATCTATTTTACCGATGAGCAGTATCCATCCAGGCTGATACTCACTGCGTTCTAGCCTATGTATATTTTATCATATTTCTACAGAAAAACCAAACATGTGTTCTGTTTTTTGTTTTAGTAAGCCTTAAAGTAAGTAGAAGATTAGCTTCTACCTTTAATAGAAGTTAATTGTGGTAAAATTGACTATAATCGCAAGAATTTTCACATAACTGACAGCTCATTATTATTACGTTGAAAGTCATATTTGTCGAAAGGGGAATTTATATGAATTTTAATTTAAAAGAAGCGATTGAAATACTTGAGCATACGCCACAAACGCTTGAAAAATTTTTATCGGGACTATCTGCAGGGTGGCTGCATTGCAATGAAGGAGAAGGAACTTGGAATACCTCGGAAGTAATAGAACATTTAATAGAAGCAGAAAAAAACAATTGGATACCAAGGCTAGAATTCATCCTTCAAGAAGGAAAAGGGGAAGCTTTCCCTCCGTTTGACCGCTATGCTCATTTACACAAGGAATCTACTAGTTCGATTGATGAAAAGCTTCTTGAATTCAACATGATAAGAATGCAGAATTTACAACAACTAAAGCTTCTAATTAAGCATGAAAAGCTTCTTGAAATGAGAGGAGAACACCCGGAGTTTGGCGAGGTAAAAGTCAGAGAGTTGCTCTCGACTTGGATTGCTCACGATTTAACGCATATCGCCCAAATTGTTCGAGTAATGGCAGAACGATACAGAGAAGATGTAGGACCTTGGGAAGAATATTTAGGAATACTAAAGAAATAGCAACGACAAACGGTAGCCAGCCTTTATCATTCAAGCTTGAATTAGGAAATGTACACGATTACAATAAAATGAGAATAATGAAGATTCAGGAAGGATTGCAGAGGGAACTATAAAAACATATCCGATGTTTATAAGATATAGGGTCCGTTAAGCAATTTACGAATAAAAAGAGGATTGGACTGATTAAAAATGAAAGTGAATTTTGAGAAATTTGGCGAACTAAACAATCAAGCTGTACATGCTTATACTTTATTAAATGATGAAGGGCTTAAAATCACCTGCCTTGACTATGGATGTGTGATATCAAATATTGAAATGCCGGATTCGGAAGGGAAGATTGAAAGTGTTGTGTTGGGATTTGATTCAATAGAAGAATACCAAAAGTATTCTCCTTATTTCGGAGCTGTGGTCGGACGCGTAGCGGGGCGTATAGGTGGAGCAGCGTTTGAACTTAATAATGAAACCTATCGTCTAGAGAAAAATGAAGGAAACAACCATTTGCATGGCGGAGCAGAAGGATTTAGTCACAAAATATGGAATGCCAAAACAATTGATGCAAGTGATCATGTAGGCGTTGAATTTACATATGTAAGTAAAGACGGAGAAGAAGGCTATCCCGGCAACCTTGAAGTGAAAGTGACGTATACATTAACGAATAAAAATGAGTTCCATATTTCTTACGAAGGAACAACAGATCAAGATACTCTTATCAATTTAACAAATCATACGTATTTCAATTTAAGCGGAAATCTAAAAGAAACGGTGTTGGATCATGTTTTGAAGCTGAAAAGTAACCAATTCTTAGAGTTGAATGATGATCTTTTACCTACTGGAGAAGTGTTAAACGTCACAGATACCCCATTTGATTTTAGAGAAGGGCATAGTCTCAAGGAAGGAGTGCAATCCACACATCCGCAAAATATATTAGTGGGTAAAGGATACGATCATCCATTTCTTTTAGAAGCTGAAAATCAGATGTCATTATTTGATCCTGCGAGCGGCCGCAAAATAGAAGTCAAAACGGATCAGCCTTCAGTTGTTCTCTATACGGGGAATCATCTAGACGAAGAGTTCGAAATTAGAGGGGTTCACTCAGAGAAATACCTTGGCGTTTGCTTAGAAACACAAGGTTTGCCAGACGCTATTCATCATAAGCATTTTCCTTCTTGTGTATTAAAGCCCGGTGAGAAGTATGAAGCATATACTCACTATACATTTATAACTGATCGCCGCCTGTAACAAAGCGGGATGATAAAAAGGATTACAAACGAGCCTCTGCCGATTGTAATCCTTTTTATTGTTATTTTTTCTTTTGGCTTTTTGCACGATTAGCGTCAAGCTCAGCCGCATATTCCTCTTGAGACTTTCCTTGCTTTTGACTCTCAGACTGAATCTTTTTAAATTTGTTATCGTTTAAATTTGGCATATTAGCACCTCCTTGCAGACAGGGTTATTTTGTACAAGCATTAAGGATTTATATGCTAAAAAGTTTTAATGAACTTGATTAGAAATTTCGCTTAATGCCGCACCGGCTTCATCAACATATACGTTCACTGTCGCAAGGTCGCCGATTGCACAGATTCCAACCATATTATTATTCTCCACTACAATAATGCGGCGAATTTGATGGTCAGCCATCATACGTGCACACTCATGAATATCCGTATCCGGAGAACACGTAATTACATCTTTAGTCATACAATCATGGCAATGCACAGTGTTGCAATCTTTTCCATCCGCCACACAGTTTAACACGATATCACGGTCTGTGATCATTCCCATTACTCGATTTTCTTGACACACCGGCACAGAGCCACAATTAATATCACGCATTAATTTTGCAGCTGCTGTTATTGGATCGTGCGGTGCACAAGCTTTCACATCTTTAGTCATAACTTCACGTACTGTAGTCATTTTTAATTCCTCCTTTTAAACATTCACCTCCGTATTTTCTCCATGCACATGCAGAATATGAGAATCAATAATTTCCTGAAAGCAAAAAATCTTGTAATAAAAGGTGAATAAAAGAACTAACACAGTGTAATAAACACATAAAAAAGAGCCTATTACACAAACTAAAAAGAATATGATTTAGCTTACATTTTTGTAACGGCAGGAGTTGGGTACATAATGAAAGGAAAGTTAACGCTTTTGGCATTACTTTTATTGCCTTGGCTGTCTATAGTAAAAGTTGATAAATTTGTCTTTAAAAGATACCTACCTGTTTTAACATTTAGTTCATTAGTTATTGCTTTTATCAGTGAGTTATCTAAAAGCTTTACGTGGTGGAAAGTGAGGAAACCTCTTTTCCCTAAATTTTCAAGCGATATATCTTTTATCTTTGGACCGTTTTTTATAGCTAATTTTTGGGTCTTTAAGCTGACTTATGGGAATTTCAAAAAATATTTGTTAATTAACGTCCTATTTGACTATCTATTTGCGTATCCTTTGACCAGTCTGGCAGAAAAACTGAAGGTATATAAAATGGTAAACATGACGCGCTTTCAACTTTTTCTCATCTCAATTGCCACTGCTCTTATTAATTATTTGTATCAGCATTTTATAGAAGGTGTATTAAGGCAAAGAAGGCAATAGCTGATAGTTCGTTAACGAGCTCATCGGCATTTAAGTTTCGTTTACTGCCAATTGTAAATGGTATTGAGTATTTTCAAGTGTAGTACATAAATACTTAGCAGAGATACTAAAAGTGCAATAAATAGCGGAATAACAAAAAGAGAAGCGTGACGGAGAAGGTAAATCTCTTTCACGTTTCTCTGCTTTATTACGTACATAACCTTTATTTATACACCGTCATGGGCAAGTATGTTAAAGATTGACCCGTAGCTGAAGCTGTTAAATGCGGTTCTAATTCAAAATCTTCAAATGGTTCGATATGAGAAAAGACCTCTAAAAATGCTTCTAAGATAATTGTCATTTCAAGTCGGGCAAGAGGGGCGCCCAAACAAAAATGAGGTCCGTTTCCGAATGTTAAGTGCTTTTTATTAGTTGGACGATGAATGTCTACAGAAAAAGGGTTTTCAAACATATTTTCATCCATATTACATGCACTCATCCACGCAATCACGACATCTCCTTTTTTTAGCTTAACGCCTAATAGCTCGTTATCTTGTTTAACCGTGCGATCTCGTCTGGAGATATGAAACCGATATCGAAGCATTTCTTCTACTGCTTTTGGAGCTAATTCTCTATTGCTTCTCAGCTCGCTGTATAACGACTTGTCGTCATATAAGAAAGAATAAAACATATTTGCAATGGCGTGACTTGTGGTTTCAACTCCTGCACCTAAAAGCAGCATGGTAGCATGCACAATTTCTTCATCTGTGAATGTTTCACCATCAACTTCCGCTTGAATTAAGTCTGAAATAATATCATCAGAAAGGTTGGAGCGCTTTTCAACGACAATCGGGTAGAGGTATTGAAAATATTCAGCTCCTGCACGTTGCTTTTCTTGTTCAATCTTTTTTAATCTTTCTTGGTCATAAGGCTGAAAAAGAATATCTACCCACTTTTTGAACTGATATCGGTCTTTTACCGGTACGCCGAATAAATCTGCTATAACTAAACTAGGAAAAGGAGAAGATAAATCTTCAACAATATTAATAGTTGAATTCTTTTGTATCGCTTCTACAAGGTCTGCTGCAATTTGTTTGATTCGCGGTTCCCAGTTCTTTAAACTGCGAGGAGTAAAGGCAGCAGCAAGCAAAGATCGCGCTTTCCGGTGGTCAGGAGGATCTAAGTTTGTAAGATTGGTGATTGGAGACGTGCTTTTTTTCTTGCTATTATCTCCAACAAAAATAGTGGTTCTTTGTCCATCGCTTGAAAAAAATTCGTAGTTGCTCAAGACTTGTTTAACATGTTCGTATTGGAATACATTCCATGTGTTTGTTTCTTCATGAAAATAAACGGGGGAGTTGTTCAACATTTCTTTATACCATTGGATAGGGAAAAACTCTTCTGCACGTGATTGAAATTTTGGAATTTCTGTAACGGGAATGACTTCTTTGTTCATATGATCTTATTCCTCCTTCAGAATAGGTATAGATTTGGAATTTACTAGCTACATAGCGCTCAGTAGTTGTCACTTGCTAGATAAATAGTTACTTTGTCGAATTAACCTATACTATTAGTACATTTTTATACATATAGTATAAAAATGTACTAATAGTATATAATTATTTTTACTTGGTTATCAAGGAAAAAGGATAAAATTCACGTAGGAAAAGGCAGATAAGTTATACTAAATAAAAAGTAAATTGTAAACAGAGGAGTAACAGCAATGAATCAAAAACAGCTCGATATTTTAGGGCATACACACCAGCTTTTTATGGAAAAAGGATACGTAGACACTTCGGTACAAGATATATTAGAAAGAAGCGGGATTTCAAAAGGAACATTTTATAAATATTTCTCATCTAAAAGCGAACTGCTTATCTCATTACTTTCGTCTCTGCAAGAATCACTTATTCTACAAAGAGAAAAAGTAGCCATTGAATATAGAGAGGATAATCAGAAGGGATTTCAAGAACAGATGATCTTTATGATGAACTTTGCAGAGCAAAACAAAATTCCTGAAATGATTGAGAGTACACTCATTTTAAATGAAGTTAAAACATTTCATTATATAGAAGAATTAAAAGCGGCAACATTCAACTGGATATATGAACGTTTTCAGCAGATTTTTCCGTCTAAGACTTCTCCTTATTTATTTGATGGAGCTGTGCTGCTAGAAGGAATGCTTAACAATATGTTTAAAATGAACAAAGCGCTGAACTATCCATTACCTATTGAACAAATTGTCCGTTATTGTATGAAGCGTACAGAGGAAATCGTAATCGAAGTAGCAGAACAAAAAGAACAGTTATTTAACCCTTCCGTTTACTCTGCGGTATTTAATGAGAAAACAGAAAGTCATTTTTCGACAGATCTGACGCGTGTAACTGCGAAGTTAAAACGGGTGATTGAAAATAAACTAACAAATGAAGAGGAACGAAAGAGAAGTCTAGAATTTGTTACGTTTATATCGGATGAATTACTGCAAAATGATACGGAGCCTCGCACATTTATTATTCAGAACTCTCTTTTATCGCTAGAGAAAATCAATACTCTCGCACAGACCAAAGAGTTAGAGGAATATAAGGAAGTCATAACTACTCTGACAAGACATGATTCATAATTTGAAAAGCAGGTAAACTAACCCAAAAGGCAAGACTCTCCGTAGTTTAGAAAAGAGCAGGTTGCTAATAACATATAAACAGCCAGTTGCCGTTATGATAGGTGACTGGCTGCATAGGATGAAAAGGTGAGGGTGGAGACAGACCTAACACTCTTAATAGAAGAGGGTAATTCTTTCCCTTTTATAGCAAATCAATTCATCGAAAGTAGCTTCTTCATTCTTAAGATCAAACGTGATATAGTTTGCTAACCTTTACGTTCACTTAACTAACTTATAGGGGTAACACTTAAAAAAGAATCAATAACGATAGAAACAGCTCCTAAAGCAGGTGCATTTTTTCCTAACGAAGAAGGCAATAGTTCACATTTATTGTCTAAATGAGAATGGACTCTAGAAGAAACTTCGTTTTTAATCGTATTTAAAACAATAGGATGAGATTCAATTATATGATTTCTCAAGATAACAGCTTCTATATCAAATGTATTAAGAATATTGGTTAATCCAATTCCGATATAAAAGCCAAAGTTTTGAAGTGCATTTAATATTTCTACATCATTTTTATTTGCGCGTTCCACAATCTCTTTTCGAGAAATATTCTTTTCTTCTTTAGAGAGCGAAGCCAGTAACGCTTTTTCAGAAGCATATAATTCCCAACAGCCTCGATTTCCACAGCTGCATTTGGGTCCATTAAAATCTATCGTCATATGACCCATTTCCCCAGAAAAACCCTGAACACCTTTATACAATTCGTTGTTAATAACAAGTCCAGTTCCAATTCCGATATTAATACTGATGTAAACGATGTTTTCATAGTTTTTTGTCATACCAAATACTTTTTCACCGTATGCTCCTGCATTAGCTTCATTTTCAACAAAAACCGGAACATTAAACTCACTCTCAATTAAAAACTGCAAATCTTTGATATTCCAATTTAAGTTAGGCATGAAAATAATTTGCTGATGACGATCTACAAGACCTGGAACACAAATTCCTATTCCGACTAGACCATAAGGGGACTGAGGCATATGGGTTACAAAACCATGAATAAGTGCAAATAAAATCTCTTTTACTTCACTAGCGGAAGAACTAGACAAGTCAGAAGTCTTCTCGAGAATAATATTTCCTTCTAAGTCGGTTAGAATTCCGTTAAGATAGTCGACTCCTATATCAATACCAATCGAGTAGCCTGCATTCTTATTAAAAACAAGCATTACAGGTCTTCTGCCACCTCTAGATTGCCCTGCCCCAATTTCAAAAATAAAATCTTTTTCAAGCAGTGTATTTACTTGGGAGGAGACAGTAGACTTGTTTAATCCTGTAATCTCAGAGAGAGTTGCCCTGGAGACAGGGGAGTTCTTTAAAATTTCATCTAATATTAATTTTTGATTCATTTTTTTTACTAAAGCTTGATCTGCAATTTGAATAATAACCACTCCTTTGTTTATCTATCGAACTAAGTTGGTGTTTTTTGAAGCTTGAATTAGATATTTAAAAGTATCATATCTAATATTATAACTAAATTTTCTAAAAAAAACATTGAAAAAAACATTTATTTTGTATATGATGAGATAAAGTTAGTTTATTGGATAAACAAACTAACTCAATTAAGATAGTTGATGGATAAACTTGTTCACTTAAATCAAAGGGGGAAATGACAAATGGTCCAAACTAGTACTAATAAAATTAATTATTTTGAAAGCGTAAACAAAGTTTTATACGAAGGTAAAGATTCTAAAAATCCTTTAGCTTTTAAATACTATAACCCTGAAGAAGTAGTAGGCGGTAAAACGATGAAAGATCAGCTGCGTTTTTCTGTTGCTTACTGGCACACGTTTACAGCAGATGGTACGGATCCTTTTGGCGCAGCTACTATGCAAAGATCTTGGGATAGATATGATGGAATGGATTTAGCAAAAGCGAGAGTTGAGGCAGCTTTTCAACTTTTTGAAACATTAAATGTTCCATTCTTCGCATTTCATGATCGAGACATTGCTCCGGAGGGCAGTACGTTGCAAGAAACAAATAAAAATCTTGATGTTATCGTCACTATGATCAAAGAATACATGCAAACAAGTAACGTAAAGTTATTATGGAACACAGCGAATATGTTTACAAATCCCCGGTTCGTTCATGGTGCAGCTACTTCTTGTAATGCAGATGTATTTGCTTATGCGGCGGCTCAAGTAAAAAAGGGGCTTGAAACAGCAAAAGAACTAGGTGCAGAAAATTATGTATTCTGGGGCGGCCGTGAGGGATATGAAACACTGCTTAACACAAATTTGCAGTTAGAGTTAGATAACTTAGCCAGATTTATGCATATGGCTGTAGATTACGCAACCGAAATTGGATATACGGGGCAGTTTTTAATTGAGCCTAAACCTAAAGAGCCTACGACACATCAGTATGATACCGATGCAGCAACAACTATTTCATTTTTAAGACAATACGGATTAGATAAATACTTCAAACTTAATCTAGAAGCTAACCACGCAACGTTAGCTGGGCATACATTTGAACACGAATTACGAGTAGCCAGAGTACAAGGCTTATTAGGATCAGTGGATGCAAACCAAGGTGACCCTCTTTTAGGCTGGGATACAGACGAATTCCCAACGGATTTATATTCTACAACGCTAGCAATGTATGAAATCCTGCAAAATGGAGGGCTGGGCAGCGGAGGATTAAACTTTGATGCTAAAGTGCGCAGAGGTTCTTTTGAACAAGACGATTTACTCTATGCTCATGTAGCAGGAATGGATGCGTTTGCTCGAGGGTTAAAAGTAGCACATAAATTAGTAGAAGATCGTGTTTTCGAAAATGTTATTAACGAGCGCTACAGCAGCTTTAAAGAGGGAATTGGGCTTGAGATTGTGGAAGGAAAAGCTAACTTCCATACACTGGAGCAGTACGCGTTTAAAAATCCGAATATTGTGAATAAATCAGGAAGACAAGAACGGTTAAAGGCCATTTTAAATCAATATATTTTAGAAGTTTAAAAGACAAACGAGAGTAGAAACAATTCTACTCTCGTTTATAAACGCGGAGGTATCAAGATGAAATATGTAATTGGAATTGATCTAGGAACAAGCGCCGTAAAAACGATTTTAGTTGATACAAAAGGCAAGATTTGCGCTGTGGTTTCTAAGAATTATCCTCTCCTTCATGAAAAAACAGGGTATAGTGAACAGAATCCAGAAGAATGGGTTCAGCAGACGGCTAGTGCTTTAAGTGAATTAATTGCTAACGCTAATATAAAACCCGAAGATATAGAAGGAATTAGTTATTCTGGACAAATGCATGGCCTTGTGATGCTGGATGAAAACTACAACCTATTACGTAACGCCATTTTGTGGAATGATACAAGAACAACAGAACAATGTCATCATCTCTATAAAGTCATTGGAGAAAAACGTCTTTTAAAGATAACAAAAAACCAGGCTTTAGAAGGATTTACTCTTCCTAAATTATTGTGGGTAAAAGAGTATGAACCGGCTATATTTGAAAAAACAGCTGTATTTATGCTGCCTAAAGATTATTTACGCTTTAAAATGACCGGCTTTATTCATAGTGAATATTCAGATGCTGCCGGTACATTATTATTAAACATCAGCAAGAAAAAATGGGATGATGAGCTTTGCCAATTAGCAGGAATCAATATTAATCTTTGTCCGCCACTAGTTGAATCTAGTGAATGCATAGGCAATATTAGTGAAGCGTTCTCTCAAAAAACGGGATTAGCCACTTCAACGAAAGTATTTGCAGGTGGAGCAGATAATGCCTGCGGAGCAATTGGCGCCGGCATTTTATCATCAGAGGAAACACTATGTAGCATTGGGACATCGGGTGTTGTTCTTTCTTATGAGGAACGAAGCGATAGAGACTTTGATGGAAAAGTCCATTATTTTAATCATGGAAAAGAAAATGCCTTTTATACGATGGGTGTTACGCTATCTGCGGGGCACAGTTTAAGCTGGTTTAAGGACAATTTCGCAAAAAACGTCACGTTTGAAGAATTATTGGCTGACCTAAAAAATGTCCCAATCGGCTCAAACGGCCTTTTATTTACCCCTTACTTAGTCGGGGAACGTACACCGCATGCAGATGCTACGATTCGCGGAAGTTTTATAGGAATGGATGCCTCTCATAAAAAGAGAGACTTTACGCGAGCGGTTATTGAAGGTATTACGTTTTCTTTAAATGAGTCAATTGAAATCTTTCGAGAAAACGGAAAGGAAATTACGTCTATTGTATCCATTGGGGGCGGAGCAAAAAATGATCATTGGCTTCAAATTCAAGCAGACGTTTTTAATGCGAAAATCGTAAAGTTGTCTACTGAACAAGGCCCAGCGTTAGGAGCAGCCATGCTAGCAGCTTATGGCTGTGGCTGGTATAACTCATTGGAAGAGTGTGCAAACGTATTTATTACGTCTTCGAAAACATATTATCCTAATGCAGAACATGTACAAGTCTATAAACAGCTTTATGAATTATATAAAGAAGTATATCCTCAAACACACGACTTAAGTAAAAAGCTAGGCGAATTTAAAAGGAAGTAATAGGTTGAAAAATATGCAACCTTGCTTTAAAAAGGAGCTTCATATAAAAGTAACTTGTATCAATTGATTATGGTTGTATATCGATATACCTGACACAAAAGGAAGTATAGAAAATGCTGTAGTAAGATTTGATTCAATAGAAAAATACGTACATTAGAGGGGAGGATAAGAGCAGTTAGTCGAATGGACGAAGAAAATTTCTTTTGTGCTCCAAGAATTTGAAAACGCATTCAAATAAGTGCGAACTCAGTTAGAAATAGAACTTCTACTGTTACTCTTAACTAACTGCTTTTAACAACGCATGAAACAAAATCGAAACTCATTATATATTTTTTCTATTACCTTAGTTGCCGCTATCGGGGGGTTACTGTTTGGATATGATACAGCTGTAATATCTGGAGCTGAAGAATCATTAAAGGTGTATCTTATTGACAGCTTAGGGTTAGGATCTTTAGCACACGGTGTTACTGTATCAAGTGCTTTAATAGGATGTATTATTGGAGGATTGGTATCTGGTTATTTTGCGACGAAACTAGGACGCAAACAATCACTTATACTAGCAGCTATTCTTTTTATAGTCTCAGCGTTAGGAGCTTCTTATCCTGAGTTTTTATTTTTCACAAAAGGGGAACCGACACTCTCTTTGTTACTAGCTTTTAACTTCTACCGCATTATAGGTGGGATTGGTGTTGGCTTAGCATCAGCCATTTGTCCCATCTATATAGGAGAAATTGCACCGGCAGATATTCGCGGCAGATTGGTATCGTTCAATCAATTTATGATTATTTTTGGAATGTTAGTCGTTTACTTCGTGAATTGGGGTATTGCAAATGGGGAAACCTTAGAATGGATTAATGATGTAGGTTGGAGATACATGTTTGCTTCAGGAGCTATTCCAGCTTTACTCTTTGCAGCACTCTTGTTTTTAGTTCCTGAAACGCCTCGTTACTTAGCTATACAGAATCAAGATCAAAAAGCTTTAGCCATACTAACTAAAATTAATGGATCTTCAGAAGCGAAAGCAATTTTAGAAGATATTAAACAAACAATTTCTACCAATGTTTCGTCTGAAAAATTATTGGCATATGGAAAATTAGTTATCGTTGTAGGTATACTGCTTTCTGTATTTCAACAGTTTGTAGGAATCAATGTAGCTCTATATTATGCTCCGCGTATTTTTGAAAGCATGGGAGCGGCTAAAGGTTCTTCTATGCTGCAAACCATTATTATGGGATTAGTAAACGTTATTTTTACAGTAATTGCAATTTTGACAGTTGATCGTTTGGGAAGAAAACCTTTATTAATAACAGGGTCTATCGGAATGGCCATTGGAATGTTCGGTGTAGCAAGCATGGCTTTTTCAAACATCATTGGTATAGGGACGCTTGTATTTATCATTATTTATACAGCTTCCTTTATGATGTCATGGGGACCAATTTGTTGGGTGCTCATTTCAGAGATTTTTCCTAATAAAATTAGAGGTCGTGCTGTAGCTATTGCCGTAGCTGCTCAGTGGGCGGCTAACTATTTTATTTCCTCTACATATCCCGTGATGATGGAATATAGCGGAGGATTAACATATGGTTTTTACGGTTTAATGAGTGTACTTTCTGCTTTATTCGTCTGGAAATTTGTTCCTGAAACGAAAGGTAGAACTCTCGAACAAATGGAAAATATGTGGAGAAAAAAACAAGGGGCTTCAAAGAGTAAGAAGGCCATATAACTATTGAGCTTTTACTTAGAGAAAAGATGAATATAAAACTTTCAAAAACACCTAAACTATCTTTAGGTGTTTTTAATATGTAATCTTTATGAAGAAAGTGGATAGCTTTTTTAAAAGATATTGCTATAGTGATAAGTCTCTTTGAAAATAGAAATATAGTTTTCTTTATGAGGAGTGTTTCATCGTAAATATAAATAACGGTGCAATGAATTTACACATTAGTAATAGTAATGGAGAAAGCGAGGTTATATTCACTTATGTAAATCAGATTATTCAAATTAATTGAGCGGACTCTGTTTCAAAAAAGAGAAAATTAGTTGATAATTATAAATAAAGCAAGAATCTACTCTCAAGTTATTATAGAAAGGAGCTTACAATACTGTGAGGAATACATTCCCAGAGCACATAGAGGTCGACTTCTCTTCTAAAAAGTTTAACTGGTGGCATGCAGTTATAAATTCGATAAATGATGGTATTCTAGTTATCGACAGAGAAGGGATTGTTAGATTTATTAACCCAGAGTATACAAAGATTACAGGAGTAAAAAGTGATATTATCGGAAAGCCACTAATAGAATATCGCCCAGGAGCTCAGTTAACAAATACTCTAAAAGATCAACAATGCAGAGTAGGCGTATATCGAAAAGAAAAAAATCGGGAATATATGGTGGATATGGCTCCAATTATAATAGAAGGTAAAATTGCAGGAGCCGTATCGGTTTGTAAAAGTCTTAATGAAGTTGACAAGTTATCAAAGGAATTGAGAAGACAAACCGAAAAGTTAAAGAATTTAGAAAACCGAATGGATTCTATCTACGAAGCAAAATATACATTTGAACAAATAATTGGTGGGGAAGGAGGGTTGAGGCACGTTGTTTATATAGCTGAAAAAGTAGCAGAATCTCAATTTCCTATTCTTGTAACTGGGGAAAGCGGCACAGGAAAAGAATTATTTTCACAGGCTATACATAATAAAAGTGAGCGCAAGCATGGTCCTTTTATACCTGTAAATTGTGCAGCTATTCCTTCGTCTCTGTTAGAAAGTGAACTTTTTGGATATGGAGACGGTGCTTTTACAAATGCTAAAAAAGGCGGGAAGGCTGGACTATTCGAGATAGCAAACAACGGAACTATATTTTTAGATGAAATTGGAGATATGTCCTATGATCTTCAGGCTAAGTTGTTAAGAGTTCTGCAAGAGAAAAAGATCAGAAGGGTAGGAGAAGCTACTGAACGTGCAGTTGACGTAAGGATCATTGCTGCTACGCATCGCAATCTACACCAGCTTGTGAATAAGAAACAATTTCGAGAAGATTTATTTTATAGACTTAATGTCATTCAATTAGAGATACCTCCTTTAAGAGAAAGGAGAGAAGATATACGTAAACTTGTCTATTCCTTTATTGAGCACTCGATTACAAATACTTCCTACACAATTGACGGCTATACACTAGACTTTCTTCAAGCCTATC
This sequence comes from Priestia sp. D3YE.R1, assembly GCF_049199565.1. NCBI lineage: Bacteria > Bacillati > Bacillota > Bacilli > Caryophanales > Bacillaceae > Priestia > Priestia sp. D3YE.R1. The sequence goes on from NZ_JBLTHW010000003.1 coordinate 41,458, forward strand.
ATTGGCCTGGCAACGTAAGAGAATTAAAAAATGTAATTGATTACGCCACATGTATGACGGAAGGTACAGATATTTTATTTCATCACCTTCCAGAATTTATGATTAAAAATGAAAAAAGATTTTCAGGCGTTGCAGGTAAAACGGAAAAAAGCAGTCAAACACTGCAACAAGCTACACAAGATAAAGAGTGTGAATTTATTCAGGAAATATTAAGAAAATATCCAAATAATATTGAAGGAAAAAGGAAAGCAGCAGAGGTTTTAGATATTTCTTTAGCTACTTTATACAATAAAATGAAAAAATATCATATTCATTTCTAAGACTTTAGAAAGATGTCTAGATTTTTAGAAATACAGAAGAATATGTATTAAGAAGCCTATTTTTTTGCTGGGCAGTGATTATTTCTAAAATAGTAGAATTTAGATTACAAAAACAAAAAAAGAAAGCAGTTTAATTGTTAACGCTTTCTTTTTTGTTTTGTCGTAAATTTTTTTCAACACATGTTGAAGGGGTTTAATAAAGGTTTGTTTCCATTTTTATATATTCTTGGCATGAATCCTGCAAGAACAAAAAGTACCGAAGGTTTTTACATCTAAGATTTTTGAATCTGTAAATTTAGGGCAGGGGGGATTACATGTTAGCACTTTTAGGGTTTTTAATTATTGGCGTATTTTTATTTTTAATTATGACCAATCGTTTATCTGTATTGATTGCCTTAGTTCTCGTGCCAACTGTTTTTGCGTTGATAGGCGGATTTGGGCTAGAAATGGGAGACATGATGTTAGAAGGCATTATAAAAGTAGCGCCTACAGGTATTATGATTGTTTTTGCAGTTTTGTACTTCGGTTTAATGATTGATACAGGCCTATTTAATCCTATGATTTCTAAAATGCTTCGTCTAGTTAAAGGAGATCCGTTAAAAGTAGTCGTAGGGACAGCTATCGTCACAATGCTTGTGTCATTAGACGGAGACGGTGCATCCACTTTTATGATTACAATTACAGCGCTGCTACCTCTTTATAAGAGATTAAAGATGAACCCTCTTATTTTATCAGGAGTGGTTGCTTTAGGAGCAGGAGTTATGAACCTAGCTCCTTGGGGAGGCCCTACTGCTAGAGCCATGACGACATTTAATGCAGATTCTTCCCAATTATTTAACCCTGTTATTCCCGCAATGATTGCTGGGATTGTATGGGTGTTAGCATCTGCTTTTTGGCTTGGGAAAAAGGAGAGGCAGAGGCTAGGAGTCATTGAACTGGAAGCACATATACAAGGGTTTACAGAACATGCAGCTGCTCTAGAAGCAAAAGGACCACGGCTTTTTTGGTTTAATCTTGCTTTAACAATTTTGCTTCTTATCGCGTTAATTAAAGTATGGCTACCTTTACCGATTTTATTTATTGTGGCTTTTGTAATTGCTCTTTTAGTGAATTATTCCAATCCAGAAGAGCAGCAAAAACGCTTACTAAGCCACGCAAACAACGTGTTAATTGTTTCTACGATGATTTTTGCTGCAGGCATTTTTACGGGTATTCTGACAGGAACAAAGATGATAGATGGAATGGCTTCTGCAATGGTTAGTATTATCCCTGAATCACTAGCTTCTTACTTACCTGTACTAGTAGCGGTTACAAGTATGCCTCTTAGCTTAGTGTTTACACCGGATGCTTACTATTTTGGAGTGTTACCTATTATTAGCCAAACGGCTTCTAACTTTGGTATCGATCCAATTGAAATTGGCAGAGCAGCTATTTTAGGACAGATGACGACTGGGTTTCCATTAAGTCCTTTAACCGCCTCAACTTTTATTCTTGTCGGGTTAGCGGGTGTAAATTTAGGCGATCATCAGCGTTTTATCTTTAAGTGGGCGTTTGGAACGACCATTGTTATGACAATTGTGGCATTAATAACAGGAGCAATTACTATTTGAGGTGATGAAAATGATAAGAATTGGATCAGGAGCGGGTTTTTCAGGAGATCGATTAGAACCGGCTGTTATATTGGCTGAAAAAGGAAATTTAGATTATTTAGTATTAGAATGTTTAGCTGAAAGAACAATCGCACTTGCTCAAAAAAGAAAAAGTCAAAATTCTTTAATGGGTTACGATCCCTTGTTAGAAGAAAGACTAGAGATTCTTTTACCTATTATTAAGAAAAAGAAAGTGCGGATTATCACAAATATGGGAGCAGCCAATCCAATAGGTGCTGCTAAAAAAGTTGTTGAAATAGCTAATCGACTAAACATTGAGATAAAGGTAGTAGCCGTAACGGGAGATGATGTACTAAAGTCGATAGATAGAAATGGATTGACTCTAGAAACAAATGAACCGATATCTCATTTTGATAACGTCATATCCGCAAACGCTTACCTAGGTGTAGAAACAATATTGCCAGCTCTAGAGACAGAGGCTCAAGTTATTATTACTGGTAGAGTAGCAGATCCGTCTTTATTTGTTGCTCCAATGGTGCACCACTTTGGATGGTCTTTAGACGACGTAGATAAAATTGCTCAGGGAACAGTAATTGGACACTTATTGGAGTGTGGGGGGCAGGTAGCTGGTGGTTATTTTGCTGATCCGGGAAAAAAAGAAGTCTCAAAGCTTGCTGAATTAGGTTTTCCATTTGCTGATGTTAAAGAAGATGGGACAGCCATCATTACTAAAGTAGAAGGGACAGGAGGAGTCATTAACTTAGCTACTGTAAAAGAACAGCTTCTTTACGAAGTAACTAACCCCCATCAATATATAACACCGGATGTTATTGCAGATTTTACTTCCGTTCATTTACAGGAAATTAAATTGAACCAAATTCAAGTGTCTGGTGGAACAGGTATACCAAGGCCTGAAACGTTAAAAGTCAGCGTAGGTTACGAAGCAGGTGTTATTGGAGAAGGGGAAATCTCCTACGCCGGATCCAATGCTGTAGAAAGAGCTAAGCTAGCTGGTGAAATTTTATATAAGCGTTTAAAAAATAAAGTAGTCGACTTAAGAATTGATTATATTGGTATTTCTTCCGTTCATAGAGTCTCTTTTCAAGAATCAGCTCCTTATGAAATTAGGCTGAGAGTAGCAGGGAAATGTCTTACTTCAAAGGAAGCTGCTAAAATCGGAGAAGAGGTAGAAGCTCTTTATACAAATGGACCCGCAGGCGGAGGCGGAGCAAGAAAGTATGTTAATGAGGTAGTAGGAATTATTTCTACGTTGATTTCACGTAACAAAATAGAAACACAGCTTACATTAAAGGAGAGCTTAACAAATGAAAAAGAAATTATATGAACTTGCTCACAGTCGAGCTGGAGATAAAGGAAACACGCTTATGCTATCACTAATTCCATATGACGAAAAAGACTATTTCTTGCTACGTGAAAAAGTGACTGCTTTGGAAGTAAAAAAACACTTAAGAAATATTGTAGAAGGAGACATTGTTCGCTACGAAGTTCCTAATATATCAGCATTTCAATTTGTATGTCACCGCGCGTTACTTGGTGGAGTCACTACTTCTTTAGGAATGGATACGCACGGAAAGAGTTTAAGTTATGCCCTTCTAGAAATGGAAGTAGACATTTGAATAATAGTATAAAGGAGGTACTTTATCAGTGAACAATACGTCAATACAAAAAGTTCTAAGTTTTATTACTGTAGGAGTTCTTATTCTAGCTTTCTTTCCTTTAAATATTGTTGCGGCAAAAGAAGAAAATAATTATAGAAACGTAAAAAAACCAACCTCTTCAGTTTTATCAGGTACTTATTATTTGGAGCAGAAGGTTGAATTAAAGACAAACACACCAGGGGCGAAGACTTACTATACACTTGATGGGAGCACTCCAACTACTAAAAGCACTCAGTATACAAATCCAATCATTATTAATAATGATACGGTGCTTAAAGCAATTTCCATAAGAGGAAACGCGAAAAATAAAAATCAAAAGAATCATAGTGATCTAGCTATATTTACTTATTCATTTGAAAGTAGAGAATCTATAGCTACTCAATTTTTATCATTCACTTATAAAACAATGCCCTACCGACTTTATGTGCCTAAAGACTATGATTCTACAAAATCATATCCCTTGGTGCTATTTTTACATGGAGGTGGTGAACGAGGAAATGATAATAAAAAACAGCTTCTTGGCAACGACGGAGCTATCGTTTGGGCTTCACCAGAAAATCAACGAAAGCACCCCGCTTTTGTTTTAGCTCCTCAAGCTCGTAATGTACCAAGCGGAGGCTTTACCGTTACAAGAGACGATAACAATAAAGTCGACTTAGCAAAAGTATTCGAAACATCAGAGGATTTAAAAACGGCTTATGAAATTCTACAAAGTGTAAGAAAAGCCTACAATATAGATAGTAATCGCCTTTATTCTACAGGACTATCTCAGGGAGGGTTTGGCACATTTAACTTAAATATAGAACACCCTAATTTGTTTGCTGCTATGGTTCCAATAGCGGGAGGAGCCAATCCAGCTAAAGCGCACCTTCTTACCCACAAACCAATATGGGCATTTCATGCTGAAGACGATTCTGTTATTCCTGTTACCTATTCAAGGAATATAATAGAGGCTATAAAGAAAGCTGGGGGGCATCCACTATATACGGAATATCCTAAAGAATTAAAGTATGATCATGCTTCATGGGTTCCCACGTATCAAAATCAGAAAATGATTGATTGGATGTTTCAGCAGGTCAAATAAGCAAATCAGTAAATGTTAAAGCTCAATACTTCATCTAATACTTATGAAAAACTCTTTCAGTTAATAAAAACTGGAAGAGTTTTTTGCTTTTATTAGGCTAGTCACAAGGCAATGCTGACCCTCCTCTTACACACCACATTTACCCAAATATGTGACGAATTTATGGTAAAGGCGTTCAAACTACATAAAAATCGCTTCAAGTGTGATAAATATCACACCCTTTAACAACACAACATGATAATTTTTTAGGAGTAAGCAATATGTCATGACAAAATTCAATATGTTAGGAGGTTTTTAGCCTTTTGATCTGTTGAGATGCATCTCTAATATGAACGTTTATATACCATTATTATGTACAGAGATTTAGAGGAAGGGAGCCTGAACTTAGGTGAGAAAGCAAAAATCAATGCATATTAGCAAGTTAATCATTCTCTCCGTATTCATTACAATTTTTTTAGCAGGCTGTGATAATCGTTATTTGATTTTAAATCCTCAGGGGGCGGTGGCTCAAAAAGAATACCATTTAATTATTTTTTCCATATTTTTATGCACAATTGTCGTTATTCCTGTTTTAGGTCTGCTTGTGTATATCGTTTTACGCTACCGTGATAAGCCTGGAAACAAGGCTCCGTATCGACCAGACTGGGACGATAGCAAGCGTCTTGAATTTATTTGGTGGGGAATCCCCATTATTATTATCGGCATTTTAGGTTTCGCTACGGCCAAGACGACTTATGAATTAGTAGATCCGCCGAAAAAAGATGTAAAGCCGCTAACGATTGAAGTAACGTCTCTTGATTGGAAATGGTTATTTCAATATCCGGATCAAGATATTGCGACAGTCAACTATGTCAAAATTCCAAAAGATGTGCCCGTTCAATTCGTGCTAACGTCAGACGCACCTATGAATTCTTTTTGGGTACCTCAGCTGGGAGGACAATTATATACCATGCCGGGAATGGCCATGGGGCTTTGGCTGCAAGCTGATCACAAGGGAGAATATTTTGGTTCAGGAGCGAATTTTACGGGTGAAGGGTTCGCCCATATGAACTTTAAAGTTAAATCTACATCGACAAAAGAATTTAATCAGTGGGTAAAACAAGTAAAAGAAACAGCACCAGCTTTAACAAAAGCTGATTATAACAGTCTTGCAAAACAAGGTCTTTCTTTGGAGAAATCGTATTCTACCATTCCTAAAGGTTTGTTCCAAGAAATTGTCATTAAAAATGGCGGTCAATATTATAGTCAGCATCACCATATGAAAAATGAAGATATGAAGACCATGAATGTGGCTTCTGATGAACAAGCACATACACAGCACAAGCACCAGGAAGGAGGAAAATAAGTTGTTAGACAAATTAAAAGATTTTTCATCTCATTTTTTTGTGACAGGGGAGCCGATGATTTACGGAGCAGATGTCGCCATTTTGTTAACACTAGCCGGTATTATTTTTGTTCTTACATATCTTAAAAAGTGGAAGTGGCTATGGCGTGAATGGCTCACAACGGTGGATCATAAGAAAATTGGAATCATGTATATGCTCTCTTCATTGTTAATGCTGTTTCGAGGCGGAGTAGATGCATTATTAATGCGTATGCAGCTAGCATTTCCCCAGTGGCATTTTCTAGATTCTAATCATTACAATGAAATTTTCACTACGCACGGAACCATTATGATTCTATTTATGGCAATGCCGCTTATGTTTGCTTTCTTTAATATCGTTGTGCCGCTTCAAATTGGAGCAAGAGATGTCGCCTATCCTTTTTTAAACGCGGTAAGCTTTTGGCTATTTTTCTTTGGCGCCATGCTTTTCAATTTGTCGTTTGTAATCGGAGGCTCGCCAGATGCAGGGTGGCTAAGTTATCCGCCGCTTTCTGGCATGCAGTTCAGTCCTGGACCAGGTCAAGATTTTTATATTTGGGGCATTCAAATATCAGGTATTGGCAGCTTGGCTTCTGGAATTAATTTCATTATGACCATTTTAAAAATGCGTGCGCCCGGTATGAAACTTATGCATATGCCGCTATTTACGTGGTCTGTTCTAGCAAGCTGTATTATTATCATTTTCGCGTTTCCTGTATTAACCGTAACGCTTGCTTTATTGTTTATTGACCGCTTCTTTGACGGACACTTATTTACCATGACCGGCGGAGGAAATCCAATGATGTACATTAACTTAATTTGGATGTGGGGACATCCTGAAGTGTATATCGTTGTACTTCCTGCATTCGGCATTTTTTCTGAAATCGTTGCAACGTTTTCTCAAAAGAAAATATTTGGCTATAAATCTATGGTTTTTTCAATGATGATTATTAGCGTTTTATCGTATTTTACATGGGTACATCATTTCTTTACGATGGGTGCAGGCGCTAATGTGAATGTGTTTTTTGCTATTACCACGATGGCCATCGGAATTCCAACGGGCGTTAAAGTGTTCAACTGGTTATTTACGATGTTCCGCGGCCGTATTCAAATGACGCAGCCAATGTTATGGACAATTGCTTTTATCCCGTGCTTTGTTGTGGGAGGAGCAACGGGTGTTATGCTTTCAGCAGCTCCTGCAGACTATCAGTATCACAATAGCTACTTTTTAGTTGCACACTTTCACCAAGTGTTAATCGGAGGCGTTGTATTCGGCTTTTTTGCAGGTTTGTACTATTGGTGGCCGAAAATGTTTGGCTTTAAACTAAATGACCGTCTTGGTAAATGGGCATTTTGGACGTGGAATATTGGTTTTTACGTATGCTTCATGCCTCAATATGCATTAGGATTTATGGGGATGACACGCCGTATTTATACGTACGATTTTGACATGGGATGGGGACCGCTGAACGTTATCTCTACAGTGGGAGCCTTCTTTATGGGCATAGGGTTTATTTTTCAAGCATGGCAGATTCTTCATGGCATTAAGTACGGAGAACGAGATGTAACAGGAGATCCTTGGAATGGACGTACATTAGAATGGTCCATCCCTTCACCGCCGCCGCACTACAATTTTGCAGTAATTCCCACAGTAACCGGGCAAGATGCGTGGTGGACGATAAAAGAAGAAAGAAAAAAGAAAAAAGCGAAGGAAACAGCGGCTTTTTCTCCAATTCATATGCCTAAGAATTCAGGCATTCCATTTATCATGTCGGTTTTCTGGTTCATTGCTGGTTTTGGTTTAACGTTCCACTGGGTATGGGTAGCGATATTCGGTTTGACAGGAGTAGGAGCTTGTTTACTAGCTCGTTCTTTTCAATACAACTCGGACTATTATATTCCCGTGGATGAAATTCGACATACAGAAGATTCAGTAGGGAGGGTGGGGTAACATGGCATATGCGACAGCACACCACGGAGAACATCATCATGAACATGATGAAGAAATCAAAGTTATGGGTTTTTGGCTTTTCCTCGTAACGGACTGCATCTTATTTGGAGCATTATTTGCTACGTATGCCGTTCTTGTTAATCATACTGCAGGAGGCCTTACAGGAAAGGAATTTTTTGAAGTCCCAGGATTTGTTTCTGAAACGTTTATCTTATTAACGAGCAGCTTTACAAGCGGATTAGCCGTGTTAAGCATGCACAAAGGAAAAATAAAGCCTTTAATTGGCTGGCTAATCGTAACTCTGCTTTTAGGTGTATACTTTGTTGGCCTTGAAATTCATGAATTTCAAACAATGGTTCACGAAGGAGCAACCATTTCTACGAGCGCATTTTTTACGGCTTTCTACACGCTGGTTAGTACACACGGGCTACACGTCTCTGTCGGAATCATTTGGATGATTTCAATTACAATCCAGTTAAAACGATACGGAATTACCTCTGTAACAAAACGAAAAGTGACGATTATAAGCTTATACTGGCATTTTCTTGATGCCGTCTGGATCTTCCTTTACACGGTTGTGTATTTAATGGGGGTGATGTAGATGGAGAACCACGGGTCGTTAAAAGCTTATACAATAGGATTTATTTTCTCGATTATTTTAACCGTTATTCCTCTGCTGCTGGTATTAAACCACGTACTTGCTAAAAATATATTACTAGCTAGCATTCTAGGAATGGCCGTGCTTCAATTTTTTGTTCAATTGTTTTTCTTTATGCATATTAAAGACGGAGAAAAGCCCCGTTATAATGTAATGGCTTTAATACTCGGAATCGTTTTTGTTATTACAATTGTAGCAGGATCTATTTGGATAATGACTTTTAACTCTCAAGTTCAATAAAAATAGAGCCGTGTACGATGTGCACGGCTCTATTTTTTATTAATCCTTCTACATTGTGATAAAAATCACATATTTTCGCTTGCGCAAGAAGTACAATAAAAGTGTAGCAAAGAAAGTTCTTTATAAACGAAAGACAAAGGAGAGATTATGATGAATATGGCTTATCGTAACATCCTCGTAGCAGTAGACGGTTCTGTAGAAGCGGAGTGGGCGTTCAAAAAAGCAGTTAACAGTGCGAAAAAAAATAACGCTCATTTGATAATTTGTCACGTTATCGACATACAGGCGCTAAGTCCATCACCTTATGCATTCTATACGGATACACGCTTTCAAGACGCAGAGAAATTTGCTGAAGAACTTTTAACCAACTATAGTAACCTAGCCATTAAGGCTGGAGTAACGAAAGTCGAAACATTAATTGAACATGGTTCTCCTAAAACAAAAATATCTAAAAAAATTGCTCCCGATAAGCACGTTGATTTAATTGTATGCGGTGCAACCGGGTTAAACGCGGTAGAGCGTATCTTAATCGGAAGTGTATCTCAGCATATTTTACGCTATGCCAAATGTGATGTGTTAATCGTTCGCACGCCTAAAGAAGCTGAAGAGGAGTCAAAACCTTTACAAGTAGAACTAACAGAGTAGCCAGGCACAGACGAGAAATAAAACTTGTTGTGCACAGCAAAATACAAAGCCCTCACCATTTATTTAAAGAGGGGAGATAAACGTATTTTAGTTAAAAGAACATCCGAACAAGGAGTCAAGATTCTTAAGGGAGAACTTGACTCGTTCGGATTTTTTTATTGTGATGGTGAATGTCGTTTTCATGTATACAGCTGTTGATTGCAGGGGAATGGCAGAAAGAAAGGTGAGGATAGTAGAGCACATTATACATGTTTATTAAAGAAGAAGAGGGGAAGAACAAGCATATAGAAAACTTTTCCTTAGTTGGTTAAGGTTGATTTATAAAGGAGTGAGGAATATGTCAAAGTTAAATAATCCATTAACTCAATATTTCCATGAAGACTATCCAAAGCAGTATCAAGAACCGCCTGGTGTACAAAAAGAAATGAACGTCATCCCAGACTGCGGGGAGAACAGTTACATAGGTGCAGGTAAATTAAAAGGCAGAAAAGCTCTTGTGACAGGTGGAGATTCAGGTATTGGCCGAGCAGCAGCTATCGCTTACGCAAGAGAAGGAGCGGACGTTGCGCTTAATTACTTGCCGCAAGAGCAAGCTGATGCAGAAGAAGTAAAAAAGCTTATTGAAGCAGAAGGAAGAAAAGCAGTACTCATACCTGGTGATGTAGGCGAAGAATCTTTTTGCAAGGAGCTAGTAGAAAAAGCTTATAAAGAATTAGATGGATTAGACGTTTTAGCACTCGTAGCAGGTAAACAGCAGGCAGTAGAAGATCTTGCTGATTTAGAAACGGACCAGCTGCGCAAAACCTTTGAAGTAAATGTATTCTCTTTATATTGGACCGTAAAAGCAGCGCTGCCTTATTTACCAGCAGGTGCTTCGATTATTACCACAAGTTCTGTACAAGGCTATAGCCCAAGTCCTAATCTATTAGATTATGCAGCTACAAAGTTTGCCATTAACGGATTCACTCGCGGACTAGCCAAGCAACTAGCTCCAAAAGGTATTCGCGTCAACTCAGTTGCTCCAGGACCTATCTGGACGCCGCTGCAAATTTCTGGAGGGCAGCCAAGCGATGCTATTCCAGGCTTTGGACAAGATACACCTCTACAGCGTGCTGGTCAGCCGGTAGAGTTAGCAAATGTATACGTATTTTTAGCTTCAACGGATGCAAGCTATGTAACAGCTCAAGTTTACGGAATTACAGGCGGAATAGAACTAGCTTAACTCAAAAAAACACGTGCAGTTATGAACTGCACGTGTTTTTTTGAGTTATTTCTGTTTTAATGTCTTCTTCCTTTTAAAGTCTGTACACAAATGTAGCTAAGCGTAGCGAATAACGCTGTAATAAATGCCGAGTGAGACAGTGTAGCAAAGACATTTAAACGAGACATGACAACAAATATACCGCTAAATATTTGAGCAATGGTTAAAGCAAACGCAATGATGGACGCGTAGTAAATATCACGGCGAGTTTCTTTATACTGCTTGATGGCAGATACCATAATCCAAATGATAAGAACAAACAGCACAAGAGCAGCAAATCGGTGGGCAAAATGAATGCCCGTTGTTCCCGAAAGCTTTGGAATAAGAGTATTGCCGTAACAAGCAGGAAAGCTTGTACACGCTAAGCTTGCACCTTTGTGACGCACATATGCACCTAAATAAATATCGCAGTAGGTAAATATAAGCGTAAACCATGCGAGCCATCTAAATTTGCCTGTAACGGCTCCTTTAATAAAATGATCCGAACGGTCCTTTTGAATAACAAATATTGAAAGTAAAAATACACCGGTAAACGCAATAAGCGAAAGACCGAAATGCAGTGCTAGCGCCTCAGCTGACTGAGGCCAGATAACGGCAGAAGCCCCGAGCAATGACTCGATAACGATAAATGCAATACTCATAATCGCTAAAATTTTCACTTCACGGTTTCTGCGATAACGAATCCAAGCCCAAATAGAAAATGCTAAAACAAGAAGACCTGCAAATGCGGTAATCAAACGATGCGTATATTCAATCATTGTTGCTACTGCGTATTCGGGTATTAACTGCCCGTTACACAATGGCCACTCGTTTCCGCACCCTAATCCAGATCCTGTAGTTGTGACCAGACTGCCGGCAATCATTAAAATAAACATAACAATCGTTGTAAATATAGCTGTTATTTTAAATAAATTTCTCATACGTTGACTCCCTTTGTTGAGTTACTAATTATGACTATAGATTTGATGAATACGATAGTCAAGTAGTAGAGCGTAATTAACAAATAACTGTCACAAACTCGCACATGTTTCCCTTAAATTTGATGTCAGAAAAGCTTTCTTTACTAAACTTTTTAATGGTTTTTTCCTTTTAAACAATGTAAATATGCTTTCATACATAAGATATAAAAAATTATATTAGTGATTTTGTACAATTTGCAAAAAAAAATTTAGAGAGAATGGAGATACAATCATATTCCAAAAGTGATAATATAAATATAAAACAAACGATGTTATAAAACCTATCATTTCATGTTAGATATATAACGAGGTTTTTAGCAAAAAGAAACTTTATTGAAAGGAGAGATAGCAATGAGCTTAGATGCTTTAAATAAAAGAGTAGTAACCGATCTTTCTTACCTTTCCTTTAGGAAACCAACAGAAGCACAGCCAATCATCCCTAAAAGCGGACACGTATACGATGTAATCATTGTTGGAGGAGGTCAAAGCGGTTTAGGAACGGCCTTTGGGTTACTGCGAGAACGCGTGTCAAACATTCTTGTTATTGATGAAAACCGTTCAGGTTTAGAAGGTCCGTGGGAAACGTATGCACGAATGATTACGCTGAGAACACCAAAAAACTTAACGTCTATTGATTTAGGTATACCTTCGCTTACGTTTCAAGCGTGGTGGGAAGCACAATTTGGCTCAGAGGGCTGGGAAGCTCTTGACAAAATTCCAAGAGGAGATTGGATGAATTATTTGCGCTGGTACCGGAGCATTCTTAACCTTCCTGTGGCAAATGAAATAAAATTAATGTTAATTGAGCCGACGGAAACAGGTATTCATCGCTTGCATATTGAAGGAAATGGAGCTGCATGTCCTACACTGATGGCACGTAAAGTTATACTAGCTACAGGAATTCAAGGAGGAGGAGAGTGGCACGTCCCGCCTATGATTTCTGAAAAGTTGCCGCTTCACCTTTATTCTCACACTTCCCAAACCATTGACTTTACCGCGTTAAAAAACAAAAAAATTGCTGTTTTAGGAGGAGGAGCTTCCGCGTTTGACAACGCCAACTATGCACTTTCCAAAGGAGTTGCTGAAGCTCATGTATTTGTTCGCCGAAAAGAACTTCCGCGTATTAACCCAATCAGACAAATGGAAGCTTCAGGAATGATTGAACGTTTTCACGCTTTATCAGATGCTGAAAAGTATGAAGTGATGGCTCACTTTTTTGAATACAATCAGCCGCCTACGAATGATACATTCGGACGCGCTTCCTCATGGCCGGGTTTTCATTTACACGTACATGCACCGTGGCTGGATGTCGAAGAAAAACAGGATAAAGCAGTGGTAACAACTCCTCAGGGAATCTTTACATTTGACTATTTGATTATTAGCACAGGGCTTCTAACAGATCCGGCTCTTCGTCCAGAATTACGCCTCGTTGAAAAACACATCGCCCGCTGGAGCGATCATTACAAAGCACCACATGAAATCGCCAATCCAGTATTGGATGCCCACCCTTACCTTAGTAATGGCTTTGCTTTTTCAAATCGCGATGGGGAAGGCCAAAAAATGGTATATGGCCTTTTTGCTTTTAATTATTCCGCTTTAATTAGCTGTGGAATTTCCGCTTCCGCTCTCTCAGGTCTAAAATATGCGATACCAAAGCTCGTATCAGAAGTAGCCAATCAGCTTTTTATTGATAACCGCCATGAGAATTTAACCAATTTCTTTGACTATAATGAGCCTGAATTTATCGGGAGCTGGTCAAAGGACGATAATCAAATAAAAACAATATAGCAAAACACATTTTTAACAATGAAAAAGGTGAAGCATATGGAGCCGATCTCTAAAAAGAAGATAGCTACTTTGTATACTCAAATTAGCCAAGAGATTTTTAATGTAGGCGTGAATACTCAAAAAATAGATATTATTGATAATAAAATTCTGATTCTAGCTCAATCAAAAAGAATGCCGGCACTAGAAGCCCTCAGTGAAGAATATAGAGAATTAGTGATGTCTCTTGATGCCGCTTTGTCGACTAAATATAAAAAAATGCTAAAGCAAAAAGTAGAGCTTTTATTTGATATCGAGGTCACTTCTTTATTTAGAGATTATGATCCTGTTACAGAGAATTCTTGTACAGTTATTTGCTTTAAATAACTTCTCTATATAAATTGCAAAACGTTCGATGACATCGTTTGTTTCGCAAAACACGTAAAAGACGGATGCTTATCTTCTGTTTACAGAAGCAAAGAGCCGTGAAGATAGAAGGATTTCCTTCTGTTTTCACGGCTCTTTTTATAGATATTTTCATAAAAAAGGAGTGGAAAAATGGCTACATATACACTTGTTGATAAAGGGGCTGTAAAAACTAGTTAAAAGAATCCAATCGATCATTAAAGGAGTGAAAAGCAAGTGGCGATGAATGAAAAAATGGAAGCTCAGCATATGGAACTAGCAAAAAACTCAGCACCTAATCCTTCATGGTTAGATAAGCTGTTTCATTTAACCGAACGTAAAACAGATGTCAAAACAGAAATTCTTGCGGGAATTACTACTTTTGTGACGATGAGCTATATTATCTTTGTTAATCCGACGATTTTAGCAGACGCAGGCATTCCAAAAGAAGCGGCAATTGCGGCAACGATTTTTGCTACTGTCTTTGCAACTCTTTTATTTGCACTGTGGGCGAACATGCCTATTGCAGTAGCACCCGGAATGGGGCTAAACGCTTTTTTTACGTATACAGTAGTATTGGGTGAAGGGTTAACGTGGCAAACAGGTTTAGGAGCCGTATTTATTTCAGGGGTTGTGTTTTTTATTTTAACGATAACAGGCTTGCGCAAGAAGATTATTGAAGGGATACCCGCTATTTTAAAAAGTGCTATTTCCGTTGGAATCGGTCTATTTATTGCTTTTATCGGTTTTAAGCAAGCTGGAATTATTGTAAGCAACAAAGAAAATTTAGTAGCGCTTGGACAACTTACAAAACCGGGTCCATTACTTGCTTTATTAGGTTTTATCGCAGTAACTGTATTAACTGCTCGAAAAATCAAAGGAGCTGCTCTGATTAGTATTTTACTGATATCAATTACGGGGATGGTGCTGGGCATAGTAGAAGCACCTAAAAGCATCAGCAGCGTTGTGTCGTTTTCAATGCCGAACATGTCAGAAACTTTTTTACAAATGGATATTAAATCTGCTCTTCATTACGGTCTTTTCTCTATTATTTTTTCATTTACACTTGTGGAGCTATTCGATAATTTAGGATCAATGATTGGATTATCTAAAAAAGCTGGATTAATGGATGAAAAAGGAGAAATTAAAGGGTTAGATAAAGCGCTTATGGCAGATTCTCTTGCGACTGTAGCCAGTGCTGCTATGGGATCTACCGCAATGAACGCGTATGTAGAAAACGCTGCGGGAATTGCAGAAGGAGGCAAAACGGGCCTTAAAGCACTGGTCGTTGCCATATTGTTTTTAGTGAGTCTTTTATTTACGCCATTAATTAGTATTATTCCTTCTTTTGCTACAGCGCCTATTTTAATTATGGTTGGTGCTCTTATGTTAACAGAAATCAAAAACATTCCTTTAGATGAGATAACAGATGCTGTGCCTGCTTTTTGTACCATTATTTTGATGCCGTTAACGTTTAGTATCGGCGAAGGCTTAGCGCTAGGGTTTTTATCTTATACATTCGTTAAATTGTTAGCCGGCAGGGCGAAGGAAATCCACTGGATTATGTATATGATTAGCGCCGCTTTTATTATCAACTTCGTTTGGGCTGCTTGAGCGCATATATCTAGAGCAAAAAAGACTTCTCAGCTGAGAAGTCTTTTTACTGTTCATGTAAATTTTAATTGCTCTTTCCTTACAGGAATAAAAGGTAGCGAAGAAAGATATATAACGTTGAAATCAAAAGAGATACAAGCATAATTGGAGCTCCAATTTTCAAAAAATCCATAAAAGAAAATTTATGTCCTTTTTTTACAGCCATGCCAGCTACAATGACGTTGGCAGATGCTCCAATTAACGTACCGTTTCCTCCCAAACATGCTCCTAGAGCCAATGACCACCATAGTACATTGATTTGAGCAGAATCAGGGCTCATTCCCATTCCATGAGCCATATCTTGAATAAGTGGAATCATTGTAGCAACAAAAGGAATGTTATCAATAACAGCTGAAGCAATTCCGCTAATCCACAAAATCAGATAAGCTGACAGTGCGATATTGCCGTCTGTAACGTTTAACGCGCCAGCAGCCAGCTTTTTAATAATGCCTACATCAATTAAGCCTCCGACAAGAACAAACAAACCTGCGAAGAAAATAATCGTTGTCCATTCAACAGAATCAAATGCGCTTTCTACTTCATCATGAGTTCTTAATCCAATTACCAGTAGTACAGCAGCACCTGTAATGGCTACCATAGCCGCATCAATGTGCAAAACAGAATGCAGGGTAAAACCTAGAATCGTTAATACTAATACAGTTAACGATTTTTTCATTAAAACAGAATCTTGAATATAATCTTTTTCATTTAAACTCATTAGCTCTTGCTTTTTACTATCTTCTACTTTTAACTTTTTACGATAGATAAGAACAAGAATCCCCAGTGTAACAACACCGATAATCAGTACTGCAGGAGCTAAATTTAATAAAAAAGCATTAAAATCAAGGTGAGGGTTCGCTGCCCCAATCATGATATTAGGCGGGTCGCCTATTAAAGTTGCCGTTCCTCCAATATTTGAAAACAGCACTTCTGATATAAGAAACGGAAAAGGGTTAATGTTTAAGATAGTAGTAATCGAAAATGTAACGGGAACGATTAATAACACGGTTGTCACATTGTCTAAAAAAGCTGATCCGACGCCTGTTAAAATCGATAAAATAACTAGAATTCGAACCGGATCACCTTTAGCAATTTTAGCAGACTTGATGGCTGCGTATTGAAACACACCCGTTTTATTTGTAATGCCGACTAAAATCATCATACCCATAAGAAGGACAATTGTTTCCCACTGAATGTGTTCGGTAATAGCATTATTAAAATCAACAATGC
Source organism: Priestia sp. D3YE.R1 (assembly GCF_049199565.1). NCBI lineage: Bacteria > Bacillati > Bacillota > Bacilli > Caryophanales > Bacillaceae > Priestia > Priestia sp. D3YE.R1. The sequence continues at coordinate 58,280 of NZ_JBLTHW010000003.1, forward strand.
CTAACAAAATCATTAATATGGCACCTAAAAGAGCTGCTGAAGCGCGATTGATCTTTTCAGTCATAATCAGAAAATATGTAATGATAAATATAATAATGGCTGCGTATACATGAAAACTTGTAATGTGTTGAATTGCATTGTGCATAACTGTAACCTGGCGATATGTCATCTAGACGTCGCGAAGTGTAGATGACGTAAACTTTGGATGTTTTCCAGGTTTTCACCTCATCTTTCATCATTTAATTTACATCCAACTTTACGGTGAAACTTCTATAAAATCCGCTTTCCTTTAACCAACCTCCTTTAAAAGCTTTGGTGTTCTTTAAAATAAAGACGATTCCTTCAGCATTATATCATATTTACATAAAAGCTTTCTTGCTAATTATTCATGTGATTTTCAACCCACACGCTTATTATGCACCTTAAATTCAGTTTGCATAATTGATTCCTCTAAAATTGGACAAAGTTAGACAAAGTTGGAACAGTGTCCAATTTTGTCTAACTTTATGAGAGCAAATAAAACAATGGATTGCTAAGATATAGCGGTTTTCATGTTGGCACGGTACTTGCAAGAATAGTTAAGTGAAGGCTAGAAATCAAATGAGGAGGCTTACCATAATGAAAACTGCTCAAAATAAAACAGAAAAGCTTACGAAAGAAAAAGCCAGCTGGATGTATCAGAAAATGGCAGAAATTCGAAAGTTTGAAGATGAAGTACATCAAATTTTTGCAAAAGGGGTACTGCCTGGTTTTGTTCATCTGTATGCAGGTGAAGAAGCGGTAGCGGTTGGAATGTGCGCTCATCTTAATGACAGTGACAGTATTACGAGCACTCATCGGGGACACGGTCATTGTATTGCTAAAGGCGGCGATTTAGATGGAATGATGGCTGAACTATTTGGGAAGGTAACCGGGTTAGGCAAAGGAAAAGGCGGATCTATGCATATCGCGGATTTAGATAAAGGAATTTTAGGAGCAAATGGAATTGTAGGAGGAGGCTTTCCGCTTGCATGCGGTTCTGCTTTAACTGCTAAGTATAAAAAGACAAAAGATGTAAGCGTTTGCTTTTTTGGAGACGGAGCGGGCAATGAAGGAACGTTTCATGAAGGAATTAACTTAGCAGCCATTTGGAAACTGCCTGTTGTTTTTGTTGCTGAGAATAATGGCTACGGAGAGGCAACTCCCTTTTCTTATGCTTCAAGCTGCAGCACGATTGCAGATCGTGCCGCATCTTATAACATTCCAGGCGTACGAGTGGATGGAAAAGACGTAATGGCCGTTTATGAAGCAGCTGCAGAAGCTATTCAACGAGCTCGCAGAGGGGAAGGCCCAACGTTAATTGAATGTGTAACGTATCGAAATTACGGGCATTTCGAAGGCGACGCACAAACGTATAAATCAGGCAGTGAAAAGAAAGAACATCTCCAGGAAAAAGATGCTATTGCTCTTTTTGAAAACTATTTGCTTTCAGAACAAGTAGTAACAGAAAAAGAGCTCAGAGATATTGAAGGTGATGTAGAAAAAGCAGTAAAACGCGCGGTTGAGCTAGCAGAAACAAGCGATTATCCTGATGCTTCCGAACTACTAACAGATGTTTATGTATCTTACTAATTAAAGGGGGAAAAGAAGATGACTAGAAAATTAAGTATGTCTGAAGCTATCAATGAAGCAATGAAACTAGCGATGCGAAAAGATGAGAATGTGATTCTGCTCGGAGAAGATGTAGCCGGTGGAGCGGAAATTGACCACCTGCAAGACGATGAAGCGTGGGGCGGGGTCCTTGGAGTTACGAAAGGGCTTGTGCAAGAATTTGGACGTGAACGAATTCTTGATACGCCTATTTCAGAAGCAGCTTATATAGGAGCTGCAATGGGAGCCGCAGCCACAGGGTTAAGACCGGTTGCAGAATTAATGTTTAACGACTTTATTGGCTGCTGCTTGGACCAAGTGCTGAATCAAGGCGCAAAATTTAGATACATGTTCGGAGGAAAAGCAGAAGTGCCGGTTACAATTCGAACGACTCATGGAGCTGGATTTAGAGCTGCAGCTCAGCATTCTCAGAGCTTGTACGCTTTGTTCACTAGCATTCCTGGCATTAAAGTAGTGGTGCCTTCTAACCCTTACGATGCAAAAGGCTTGTTATTAGCAGCAATTGAAGACAATGATCCGGTTATCTTTTTTGAAGACAAAACATTGTACAACATGAAAGGTGAGGTTCCTGAAGGCTACTATACGATTCCATTAGGAAAAGCGGACGTGAAACGCGAAGGAACGGATTTAACTATTGTAGCGATTGGCAAACAAGTAAATACTGCACTTACAGCAGCAGATCAATTATCTCACAAAGGAATTGACGTAGAAGTAGTGGATCCGCGAAGTCTATCCCCTTTTGACGAGGAGACGATTCTTTCTTCTGTAGAAAAAACGAATCGATTAATTGTTATTGACGAAGCCAACCCAAGATGCAGCATAGCAACAGACATTGCTGCGCTAGTTGCTGATAAAGGATTTGACATGCTTGATGCACCTATTAAACGAATTACAGCGCCACATACACCTGTGCCATTTTCACCTCCATTAGAAGATATTTATCTGCCAACACCGCAAAAAGTAATTGAAGTTGTATCGGAGTTGCTCGGAGATAAATCGCTTTTAAGCGTGTAAGTAAAGAGAAAGGAGGAGGAAGCAAATGGCTGCAGAGGTTGTAATGCCAAAACTAGGTATGGCAATGAAAGAAGGAACCGTTTCGACATGGAATAAAAAAGTTGGAGACTCCGTTTCAAAAGGAGATATGATTGCAAGCATTAATTCTGAAAAAATAGAAATGGAAATTGAAGCTCCGCAGGACGGTGTGATTCTTGATATTCTTGTGCAAGAAGATGTAGGGGTGCCTCCTGGAACGATTATCTGTTATGTTGGAAAGCCAAACGAGCAGCTTACTGAGCAAAACAGTTCAGCAAATGAGCTCCAGGTTCCCAAAAACGAGGTAGCCGCCACTATTTCTTTAGAAGAGCCGCCAGCAAACGCAGCTTCATCAAAGAAGAGCAAAGAAACTGTGCGCATTTCACCAATTGCACGGAAAATAGCCGAATCTGAAAACATTGATATTGAAATGATTAAAGGAACGGGACCAAAAGGAAGAATCACAAAAGCGGATGTAGAGAAAGTGCTGACAGAAAAAGCTTCAGAAACAAGTCATCCACCAGCTGAAATAGATGAAGCTGCAAAAAAAGAAACGCTTCCAGTAGCTGGCATGAGGAAAGTCATTGCAGGCCGAATGCATAATAGCTTATTAAACAGTGCTCAATTAACGATTAATATGAAAGCTGACGTGACGGATTTGCTGTCTCTTCAACGAGAAATTAAAGAAGTGATTCAACAACGTCATAGTGTAAAAATATCTCTAACCGATTTTATTGCTCGTGCTGTTGTTCTTTCACTTCAAGAACACAAGCAAATGAACAGTGCCTATATCGATAACGAAATTCATCTCTATAATCATGTTCACCTTGGAATGGCCGTGGCTTTAGAAAATGGGTTAGTTGTTCCTGTTGTGCAACATGCTGAAAAAATGCCGTTAGTTGAATTAGCTGCAGAGATTAAAACACGAGCAGCGGATGCTCGGCAAGGTCAACTGAGCACTGATAGGATGCAAGGCTCAACATTCACTATTACTAATCTGGGTGCTTACGGAGTAGAGTATTTTACACCTGTATTAAATCCGCCTGAAACAGGAATCCTTGGAGTTGGAGCTACTGAAGATGTACCTATGTATAAAGAAGACGATTTACAAAGAAGAAACGTGCTGCCTTTAAGCCTGACGTTTGATCATCGCGTACTGGACGGGGCACCTGCAGCTAATTTTCTTGGAACTATTAAACAATACTTAGAGCAACCTATTTTACTACTCTTATAGAAAGGTGGTGCATTCCGTGAAACCTTTAGTTGTCATTGGCGGCGGTCCTGCAGGATATGTGGCGGCAATCACTGCCGCCCGGCAAGGAAAACAAGTTACGTTAATCGAACAAAAAGATTTAGGTGGAACATGTTTAAATGAGGGCTGCATGCCAACAAAGTCATTATTAGCAAGCGCGGAAGCCTATGAGAAAATTAAGCAAGCTGAGCAATTCGGCATCACTCTTCCTTTGGAACAAGTGAAAATTAACTGGGGTGGGGTTCAGCATCATAAAACAGCCATTGTTAAAAAACTGGTGCAGGGAATTGGCTATTTGATGAAAAAGAACAGTATTAAAGTCATAAAAGGAGAAGCTTCCTTTTTGACAAATCATCGCCTAGCCGTGCAAAACGAAAATCACGTAGATGAGATAGAGGCTGAACAGTTTATTATTGCTGCAGGTTCAGAACCTGCTAGTCTGCCATTTGCACCTTTTGATGGAAAGTGGATTATTCACAGTGGACAAGCAATGTCACTGTCTGCTATCCCTTCATCTCTTTTAATAGTAGGAGGAGGGGTAATTGGTTGTGAATTTGCAAGCATTTACAGTCAAATGGGAACAAAAGTAACGATTGTGGAAGCGGCAGATCAGCTGCTTCCTGGTGAAGATGCCGATATCGCCTTTACGTTACAGGAAGAGTTAGAGAAAAAAGGCGTAGCGATTTACACATCCGCTTCGCTAACAGAAATGCAGCCAGAAGATAAAACAGCTCTATTTAAACATAAAGAAGAGCTACACGAACTGCAATCTGACTATGCATTAATTTCAATTGGGAGAAAGCCTAGAGTGCTAGATTTAGGTTTAGAAAAGATTGGCGTACATTTCTCAAAACAAGGAATTGATGTTAATGAGCATATGCAAACGAATATACCTAATATCTATGCTTGTGGAGATGTAGTTGGCGGAATTCAGCTTGCTCATGTAGCCTTTCATGAAGGCACAGTTGCTGCTTTACACGCATGTGGAAAAGATAAGAACGTAAATTATCGAGCTGTACCACGCTGCATCTATACTCACCCTGAAATTGCAAGTGTCGGTATGACAGAAAAACAGGCCCGAGAAAAATACGGCGATATTCGCGTCGGAGAATTTTCGTTTACGGCAAACGGCAAAGCGATGATTGCAAATGATCCGGTTGGAAAAGTGAAGATAATAGTAGAACCGCAGTTTAATGAAATTATTGGGCTCTCCATTGTAGGTGCACATGCTACAGAATTAATTGGACAAGGAACCATCATGCTGCACGGAGAGTTGACCACGGATGTAATGGAAGACTTTATCGCTGCTCATCCTACATTATCCGAAGCAATTCATGAAGCTCTTTTGCATTCAACGGGTCAGGCCGTTCACTCATGATTATACAAGTGCTCAAGTTATTAAGCTCTTTAAGGATGAAAAGTAAAAATGAATGATTTAAAAAGTAAACTAGAGGATGAAGGAATCATGGTAGAGGTATAGGGATTTTCCTGCATCCTCGTCTAGTTTTTCTATTAATTTTTACATAACGTGAGCTTAAGAATCTATCTTTGATAATGATAACGTTTTCTTTGTGATTTATAATAATAGTAACAAGCCTTGATTTACTATATTCAATCAAGTTTATAGGGGAGAGGTAAGAAATGGAATCTACACTTTCTTTAAACACATGGAAACGTTTTGTAAACGAAGGGGCACTTGAATCGTCAAGGTTAAACGACATTATTGTAAAATCATGGCATCGTTGTAAAAGCGCAGATGTTAACCCTTACCTAGATAAAGGCAGATCGATTTTAAGAAACGAAGATTTTCATTCTCGAAAACAAATGAATTCTTTATTTCTCGAAACGGCTTTGCCGCACTTAGAAAGAATAAGACAATCAGCGGCAGATTTAGGAATGGTTGCTCTATTAATTGACCCAGAAGGCTATATTTTATCTATTACAGGAAATAGACTTACACTGAATGAAGCAAGAAAAATTAATTTTGTGGAAGGTGCTTGTTGGACAGAGAAAGAAGTAGGAACAAATGCAATCGGTACGGCTCTGCAAACGGAAGAACCCATTATGATAACAGGTACAGAACATTATTCGATTGCTTCGCATCAATGGAGCTGTTCGGCGGCGCCTGTTCGAAATGACGACGGAAATTTAATTGGGGTTATTAATATTTCTTGTCCCGTAAACAGAGCTCATCCTTATATGCTTGGAATGGTTACGTCCATTGCGTATACAATCGAACGGGAGTTAAGCATTCGAATGCACAAAGACGAAATTGAGGTGGTTCATGCTTCTATGAATTTTGTCGATAGCAAGCAGCTCTTGCTGCTTTGCAATTACAAAGAAATGATTGTAGGAGCAAGTAAGACCGTTCGGGAATGTATACCTAAATGGTCAGGCCAAAAGTTGAATACGATTGTACAACAGGGATTTCGTATAGTGATGGAAGTGCCTGTAATTTCAAAAAGACACGGTCATTCTATTGGAAAGATTGTTTACTTATCAGAAGAAACGATTCATAACCAAACAACTAAACAGATCTCTGCTCAATCATTTTGTTTTAAAGGAGAAGCAGGCATAAGCCGATCCTTTCAGCGAACACTAGAAGAAATAAAGCATGCGGCTCCTACGGATACAACGGTCTATATTTTAGGGGAAACAGGCACTGGAAAAGAAGTAGTGGCGAGAACGATTCATGAAAACAGTTCGCGTAAAAACGGACCTTTTATTGCTCTTAATTGTGGTGCCATTCCGAAGGAACTTATGGAAAGTGAATTATTTGGCTATGCGGAAGGAGCCTTTACAGGAGCGCGGCGTCAAGGATATCAAGGGAAGTTTGAACAGGCTAATCATGGTACGATTTTCCTTGATGAAATAGGTGAACTTCCTCATTCTATGCAAGTTTCTTTGTTAAGAGTATTGCAAGAGCGCAAGGTCACGCCTGTGGGAAGCAATCAGGAAATTCCGGTAGACATCCGGATTATTACCGCTACTCATCGAGATCTTCGCCAACTTGTCAATGAAGGGAAGTTTCGAGAAGATTTATACTACCGGCTTCACGTGTACCCCGTGCATCTTCCGCCTTTACGGGAAAGAAAAGAAGATATTCCGCATCTTATGCGGTACTTTTGTCAAACGAATGATTGGAATATGAATTTCCCCAAGGAATTAGTGGATAAATTGATAGATTACCAGTGGCCCGGAAACATTCGAGAATTATTTAATGTACTTGAACGCTTGAAGATTTCGCTAAACACCGACACAAAAAAAGAGACAATATTGAATTATTTGGGTTCTTTAAACCTCGGTGGTCAGAGGAACCTTTCTCACTCTGATACTTCACAAGAAATACAAGAAAACGATTTTACGTCCTTACCCGCACTCACATTTCGTGAAAAAGTTCAAAAAGACTTAATGATGGATGCTTTACGCAAAACTCAGGGAAATGTGTCACTGGCCGCTAAGCTGTTAGATATACCACGAAGTACATTTTATAACAGATTAAAAAAATTCAATTTGTAAGCTGAGAGTTTTTAACTGTTTTAAATTTAGAAGAAGTAAAAAAATGAACCATTGATTGATCAAGATTTTTGATTAGTGGTTCGTTTTTTTTGTTATGGTAAGCGTAGGTTCGATTTGTTTAAGTTCTTCTAGCAGTTGATTGGAGGGCAAGACAAAGACTCCTGCGGGAACAGCGGAACAGGTGAGACACCACAGGAGCATATGCGACGAGGAGGCTCAGCGCCCGCCCGCGGAAAGCGAAGTCTTGCACGGAAATCAACTGCCGTGTCATAAGCAGTTCAGCTCATGTATCCTATTTGTTCGTCTTTAGATTGAATTGATTTCGTTATATCTCAATTTTTTTAAATTTAATGAGGAATGTACGTATATTTTATTATCAGATTATTCTGTACTATATACAGTATATTGTATACAATATATAATCTAATCAATATCTAATTAACAAAACCAGAGGTGATGAGTGAATGACAGACAAACAGTTTAGAAATGTACAAGACGGAACAAAAGCGGTATGGGCAGGAGAAAAAGAATCGCTTGCTTATAATGCCACTCAAGTTCCCGTCGTCTTCAGCGTAGCTTATAATTATGATGATGTAGACGAATGGCAAGAAGTTGCGTTAGGAAACAAACCAGGCTATACGTATAATCGCATGAGCAATCCTACGGTTAAAGCTTTTGAAGAAAAAGTAAGGATACTCGAAGAAGCAGAAGAAGCGGTCGCATTCTCCTCCGGAATGGCGGCTATTAGCAGCACATTATACACGTTTTTAAAACCCGGAGACCGAGTCGTATCGGTAAAAGATACATATGGGGGAACAAACAAAATCTTCACTGAGTTTCTTCCTAACATTGGAGTGGATGTAACCTTATGTAATACGGGAAATCATGAAGAAATTGAAGCGGAAGTAAATAAAGGATGTAAAGTGCTGTATTTAGAATCTCCTACAAATCCTACGATGAAAATTATTGATATTGAAAGAATAGCGAAAGCAGGAAAATCGGTAGGGGCAGTGGTCATTATTGATAATACGTTTGCGACACCAATTAACCAAAACCCTCTTCAATTAGGAGTAGATCTTGTCATTCACAGTGCCACAAAATTTTTAAGCGGACATGCGGATGCCTTAGGAGGAGTAGTATGCGGCTCTAAAGAATTAATGCAGCATGTGTATCACTACCGTGAAATCAATGGCGCGACCATGGACCCCATGTCAGCGTATCTTATTTTAAGAGGAATGAAGACGTTAAAATTACGTATACGTCAACAAGAACGAAGCGCTTTGGAAATTGCTAAATTTCTTCAAAAGAAAGAAGCTGTTGAAGCCGTCTATTATCCTGGATTGGAAACACACCCTCATCATCATATTGCCAAAAAACAAATGAAAGGCTTTGGTGGAATATTAAGCTTTGTGTTAAAAGGAGAAATGGAAGCTATTAAAATTTTGCTGCCAAAGTTAACGTATGCAAATAAAGCCGGTAATTTAGGAGCAGTTGAAACGATTTACGGTCCGGCAAGAACGACTAGTCACGTAGAATGTACGCTTGAAGAACGTAAAGCTCTTGGAATATCCGAAGGACTGGTTCGCATATCTGTAGGAATTGAAGATACGGAAGATTTAATTGCAGACTTAGAACAAGCATTTGCTCACTTAGAATCTGCATCACCTATTAGTAATTAAAAAGACATGTATTACTTTTTAAATAAAAATAAGGTAAGCAACTCTTTTTAGTTGGTAGACGTTTCTTCAAAATTGCAGAGATATTGTGGAATAAAGCTGAGAAATTAAACTGCACGTGTATTTTTTCGTCTGATTTTGTAGGTATACTGATAAATTAGATGAAATAAAAATGTTTTTACACGCTTTAAAAATAAACTAACTTACAATAGCCTACAAATAAGGAATGATAGTATGTCGAAACAAGAAAATGAATACACAATAAAAGATGCATCATTGTTTGGATTTAAATTAATGCAGGTAAGTAAAGCCATCTGGCGAGCTGCAGAAGATGATTGGGAGCAATGGGTGAAACCTTATGGTCTGAATGTAAATGAGCATCATATTTTATGTTTGGCTAGCAGCACGGGAGAAATCTCTATGTCAGAGTTAGCTAACTTAGGCGCTATGCATATCTCTACAGCATTTAATTTTTCGAAAAAATTAGAAAATCAAGGATGCCTTCATTTATCCAAAAGGGAAAATGATAAAAGAAATACCTACATCAAACTGACTGAAAAGGGAGAACAATTATTGCTTGACACGCTCAAAGGATATGAACCACATAACAGTAAGGTGTGCAAAGGCGCACTTCCTTTAAAAACGTTATACGGAAAATTTCCCGATTTTCCAGAGCTCGTAACCGTTGTTCGTCACGTTTGCGGCGGCGACCTAGTGACCGTTGCTGATCAACCTTTTGTGAATATAGAAGAAGCGGGAATAGAAGAAAATGAAGATAAGAAAGAAGTCCAGCTAACTAGTAATTGAACGCGCTGAATAATGGGCAGAGAATAGGGCTTCGTGAAAATAAGTGAATAACAGACCGAGCTGTTTTATCCGTGAGAAACTTCACGTATAAAACAGCTCTTTTTTATTTTGTGAATAATGATTCTCCATTATATTATGAGAAATTTAGGATAAGCTACCAGTAGTAAATTTATCAGAGAGAAGGAGTGGTTACCATGAATAAGTCAGACTCAATTTCTGTTTTTCAGCTGATCCTTCTTTCGATGACGTTTATTGGCTTAAAAACTCATGTGATGCTTATATCTCCATTAATTAAAACGGCAGGGCGCGATGCTTGGGTCACTGTTCTTCTTACTTGTCTTTTAACACTCATATGGGTTCCTTTACTTGTATATGTAAATAAAAAAACAAACGGCGAACATCTTTTTCAATGGATGAAAAAACATATGAATAAGTCATTTACCAACGTTGTTATTTTTCTTATAATCGCTTATTTGACCATTATGGAAATTGCCACCTTACGAGAGACGATTACGTGGATCAATATTATTTTTCTTCAGCGAACACCTTTAATTATACTCGTTTTATTATTTGGTTTTACCTGTTGCTTACTTGCCGCTACGAGCATGAGAACGATTAGTATTGTAAACGTGTTTCTTTTATTTTTTATTGTACTATTAGGTTTTTTTGTTTCTTTTACAAACTTTCAATTTAAAGATTATTCTTTATTGCAGCCTGTTTTAGAAAATGGCTATTTTCCGGTTATTAAAAGTATTGTATTTCAAGGATCAGGGATGGTAGAGCTGCTGCTGCTGCTTTTTTTGCAGCACAAAGTACCGCAGCCTATACGCTATAAGCATTTAGCGGTGGCAGGAATTCTCTTAACGGGCCTTACAATTGGGCCTCTTATTGGGGCAATTACTGAATTTGGTCCTGTAGAAGCCTCTAAGCAACGTTTCCCTCCCTATGAAGAATGGGGAATTGCATCACTTGGAAAGTTTATAGAGCATATTGACTTTTTATCTATTTATCAGTGGCTGTCGGGTACCTTCATCCGCATTTCGACCTTTCTTTTTATTATGAAAGAATTAGTTCCATTTCAAAAAGGCCACAAAAGGTTTCTTTTACTCATTTTAGTGGTTATCACTGTATGCACGCTGGCTCCTATAACAGACTTTACTTTTTCAAATCTTTTATTTTTTACAATCATACCGGCTACTTTCTGGCTGTTTGTTGCTTTTTCTCTTTTCTTAGTAGTCATAGTCTTTCTAATTTCTCATAAAACAAGGAGGGATAAAAGTGGAATTTTTTAAGAAGCAAAAAGACTACAGCTCTAAAAAACAAGAGAGCGAAAGTCTTTTAAAAGAAAGTTCTTCTCGTTCTCAGATCATCAATGAGCGTACGTTAAGAGATTTATTTGGAAAATGCGGCGATATTAACTTCGAGACCGTTTATTTTTATAACAAACGAGTGCTTATGATTTATTGTACCGGTTTAGTGAGTACGGAAATGCTATATGGAATGATCCCTAAAAGATTAGAGGAATGCTGCGCTAAGCTAGAGGGGGAAGTAGAAGGAGACAAGATCATAAAATTATTAAACCTTCCCTCAGTTTCTATCGTTCAAAATGAAGAACAGGCAGTTTCAGAAATTTTTTCCGGGAAATTATTCATTGATTTTGGATTACCACACGCTGTTGTGTCTATCGATATTTCTGACCGTCCTCAAAGAAGTCCAGAAGAAACGAAAAATGAAGTAACCATATTGGGACCTAGAGATAATTTTATTGAAGACTTACCTGTGAATATTGCTTTAATTCGCAAGCGTCTTAAATCGGTTTCCTTGTTAACAAAATCTTTAGAAATTGGAAAACGAACAAAAACAAAAGTAAGCATTTTATACATGGAAGACGTAGCGGACAAGAAGATACTTGACGAAATTATGGAGAAGTTAGCGAATATTGATATAGACGGTATTTTCAGCGGAACACAGCTAGAAGAGCTCATTAATAAAAATCCGTATAGTTTTTTTCCTCGCCACGCTTATACAGGGAGACCTGATTTTGCGGTTCAATCTCTGTTAAATGGCCGGTTCATTATATTAATTGATGGAACTTCATATGCGTATGTTACACCCATTAACCTTTTTTACTTATTAAAAGGATCTGAGGATAAAGAAAATACATATTTATACAGCTCTTTTGAGCGTGTTCTTCGAATCTTCGGGCTTTCTATCGCTGCTTTTTTGCCCGGTTTTTGGGTTGCAATGACGGCTTTTCATCAAAATCAGCTTCCGCTCAGCCTATTAGCTACGGTTGTTGAAGCAAGAAGAGGTGTCCCGTTTCCTACCTCTCTTGAGGCCATATTAATGCTTCTTTTATTTGAATTGTTTCGAGAGGCAGGATTTAGACTCCCGACTTCTGTCGGGCAGACACTCAGTGTAATCGGAGGGCTTATTATCGGTGATGCAGCCATTAGAGCCGGTTTAACAAGTCCTGCCATGCTTGTTGTTATTGCAGGCTCTACGATTGCTACGTTTACACTAGCAAATCAGTCCCTTATAGGAACCATTTCACTGATCCGCTTTTTTAGTATTATCTGTGTCAGCATTTTAGGTTTTTTTGGGTTTTTTATTTCCATCTTTTTAGTCATGATCTATATTACAAACATTCGTACATTTGGTGTGCCATATTTCGAATTAGCAACCCGACTAGACGCGAAAAACATTTTAAAATCTCTCTTCCGCCTGCCCGAAAGTAAAAAAGCTACAAGAGCTAGTATGCTTAACCCAAGCGATTCCACCCGCGAAGAAGGAGGAAGTTAGTGAAAAGAACCATAAGGAACTTACTTATACTTTTTATGAGCTCTTTTTTATTGTTTCTTTCGGGGTGCTGGGATACGAATGAACCGGAACAAATGGTATACGCACAGGGAATGGGGGTAGATTTTAAAGATAATCGTTACGTTCTCTACCTGCAGACAATCAATTTAAGTTTATTGGCAAAATCCGAGGCAAGCGGTGCTGGCGCTGGTCAAGTCAAAGTAGAAGTTGGCTATGCAACAGGAAAAACCATTGATGAAGCTATTTTTAGGTATTATCAAATTTCCCAGCGCAGAATCTTTTTTGGGCACTTAGCTTTCCTTGTTTTAACGGACGATGCATTAAAGCATGGCGCTGTTAAATCTGCGGTGGATTTTTTAGATCGTTATCGGGAAACGAGATACAACATCTGGATGTATGCTACAAAAAGCCCTTTGAAAAAAACGTTGTTAGCTACCCCTATGTTCGAAGTATCTAACGCTCTTTCTCGCTTGAGCGATCCTAAAGTGATTTTTAAGCAAAACTCATTTATTCCACCAATTGATTTAAGAGAGCTTATTATCCATCTTAACGAACCAAGTCACGAAGTAAACATTCCTTTAGTTGAGACTAAAGAACATTTAACAACGGATCAAAAAAGAGAAACAGCTATTCAAGTAAACGGAGCAGTGGTTATTACATCATCTGAATTAAAAGGAGTTTTTTCTGAGAATAAAATCAAAGGGCTCAGATGGATAAGCGATGAATTTGTACGAGCTGGTTTACGGGTAAGGCTGCCTGATCAATCCGATATTGACCTTGTAGTAGACAAGAAAAAAGTAAAAATTGAACCTGTTATAAAAGGTAGTAATCTAACATTTAATATAAAAGTTCGGGCAAAAGCAACGATTTTAGTTATGCCGCAGCACGAAAAATTATCGACTATAAAAAAAGAAGCTGAACAGAAAATTAAGAAACAAATCATTGAAACGTATGCGCAAGGCTTAAGTATAAACAGCGATGTTTACAAGCTTTCTCATGTTCTTTATAAAAAAGAACTGCGTAAATGGAAAGCTGTTCAAAGCAACGGGGCAATTCCTTTAACAAAAGACTCAATACACGTGAAGGTCAACGTACAGGTTAAGCACGGAAACAAACAGCGAATAGGTCCAACTGTAGATTAAAATACTGAAAACCTGCATACCTCACCTAATAATGTCAAATCAAAAGTAGAAGAATAGATAAAATAGAAAAGACCAACCTAAGAACAAATCGAATTAGGAGATTATAGATGGAAACAATCAAACCAATTAAAATAGGTTTAAAAAAAACAAGCGTGAAAGAGAAATTAACAGCGCCCGAAATGGGTAAACTTTGGGCAACCTATATGGGTAACAGTATGTCTTCGTATATTTTGAGTTATTTTCTTGAACACGTTGAAGATCCCGATATAAAAAAGCTGTTACAGCATGCAAAAGGCCTAACGGAAGAATTTCAAAGTACCGTAAAAGACATTTTCACAAAAGAGAATGTGCCAATTCCATATGGATTTACGCAAGAAGACGTGAACCTAGGCGCTCCAAAGCTGTTTGAAGATGAATTTTACGTGCATTATTTAAAATATGCTGCTAAAGCGGGACTAAGCATTTACAGTATCGCACTGCCCCTAATGTATAGAGAAGATGTAAAAACATTTTTAACGTATTGTATGAAAGCTACAATGGAACTTATGGAGCAAATAAAGGCAATCTTAATGGATAAAGGATTTATTATTAAGCCGCCAATTATTCCCGCACCAGAAAAAGTGAACATCGCTAATACTCATTATTTAAGCGGGTTTATAGGAGATGTTCGACCTTTGCATGCATTAGAAATTGCTCATTTGTACGATAACATCGAGAATAATGTGACAAGCAAAGCCTTAATTTTGGCATTTAGTCAAGTTGTTAAAAGTGAAAAAATTCGTGCGTTATTTGTAAAAGGTGAAGAGCTGACAAATAAAGCGGTAGAACGCTATATTGAAAAACTTCATCTAGATAATTTACCAGCGCCATCCTTTCTTGATCATTTAATTACTACTTCGACTTTTTCACCGTTTTCGGATAAATTGATGATATTCCATAAAATGGATATGTTTTCAATGAAAATGAGGGCTTTTGGGAATTCAGTAGCCGTCAATGGAAGACATGATTTGGCGCTGTTATATGGAAAATCAATGACAAACATCTCAAAGTTTGTAAAGGAGGCTGCGGATATTATGATGGAAAATGGCTGGATGGAAACACCGCCAGAAGCGGTAGATAGAGATCATTTAAACTCCAACTAGTTACTCAACGCGTCATAAAACAACGAGAACCAGTTTAGAAACAGGTTCTCGTTATGTTGTTAAGTTAAAGGAGCAGGGTTAAAAAGACATAAATCATTATGCAGCCCCCAATAATCACTCCACGTTTTCTTATGGCCGCTTGCTATTTCTATAATTAATTGAAAAAGTTCCCAACCCACTTCCTCAATGGTTGCCTCTCCTTGTGCTATTCTTCCTGCATCTAAATCTATTAAATCATCCCATTGCTCAGTTAATGAACTTCTAGTAGATACTTTAAGAACAGGTGCCATTGCCAGGCCATATGGAGTTCCTCTCCCTGTTGTGAAAATATGCATGTTCATCCCAGATGCTAACTGTAATGTTCCGCATACAAAATCACTCGCCGGAGTTGCTGCATAGATTAAGCCTTTTTTAGTCGGTTTTTCTCCAGGCGATAAAACTTCGACGATTGGAGTTGTTCCTGCTTTAGCTATAGAGCCAAGTGCTTTTTCTACTACGTTTACAAGTCCGCCTTTTTTATTTCCAGGTGAAGGATTTGCACTTCTATCAGCTTCGCCTCTTTTTAAATATTGATCATACCACTTCATTTCATTAATTAGAGATTGACCGACTTCTTCATTAATTGTTCGTGGCGTTAACAAATGAATAGCATCTCGAACTTCAGTAACTTCAGAAAATAAAACAGTAGCGCCTGCTCTTACTAATAAATCTGCCGCATATCCAACTGCTGGATTGGCGGTAACACCGGAAAAGGCATCGCTTCCTCCACATTGTAAACCTACCGTTAAATCAGATAGGGGGCAGGTTACGCGCGTCCTGTTATTTAGCTTAATTAATTTTCCCTCTGCCATCTCTATGATTGTAGCAATCATTTGCTTAAAGCCGGTCTGGTCCTGCAAACGTGTTATATTTCCTGAATCCTCCTGGGGAATCAAACGTTCAGGAAGAAGCTTTTCACACCCTAAGCCAACTACTAAAACTTCACCCCCGAAATTTGGATGGGTAGAAAGATTTTGTAATGTACGAATCGGAATGACGGCATCCGGTGCATTAATGGCAACTCCGCAGCCATAATTATGAGTTAAAGCTACTACATCATCTACATTTGGATAAGAAGGAAGAAGCTCTGTTTTGATTTTTTTAACCGCATAATCAAGTACTCCTGCTACACATTGAACACTTGTTGCAATCCCAAGTATATTTTTTGTTCCAACACTTCCATTTGTATTTTTATAGCCTTCAAATGTGTAACCTTCTAAAGGAGGTAAAGGGGCAAAAACTTTAGTTTCCAAAGGCAACTTTTCTAAAATAGGAGGATCAGGCAGGGTAACATATGATTCTTTTACCCAAGTTCCTTGAGAAATTGGTGAGGAAGCAGTTCCGATAATTTCTCCATAGCGAATAATTTTGTCATCTTTCTCAAAGTTTCTTAATGAAACTTTATGCCCTTGAGGGATATATTCTTTTAACTCTAACCCAGATGGAAACACAGTTCCTTTCGGCAATCCTTTTGAGTTTACAATAGTAGCAACATTATCGTTTTCATTTACTTTGATATAAAGGGGTTTTTCCGTTTGATTGATTTGCAAAGACATGATTCATCTCTCCTTAATCGTTTTTAATTTCTTTCTAAACATGTTCATCTTTATTTATTGCAATAAGCATGCCAAGTGCTTTAACGGGTAAAAAAAGCCTTTATATCGAATAAAAGTGATGAAATATACAACAATTGTTGTACATAAAGCAACAATTGTTGTGTCAATACGTTATAATAACTAGAATATTCTAACTAATAAGGAGGGAACGAATATGTCAAAAATTGCTTTTATTGCTCCAGATAAACAACTGTTTTTACAAGGGAGAAGAGTAATTCAAGAGTTAGGATTACAAGGAGAGGTTGAAATCTATCTTGCAAGGTTAAGTCGCGCCGTAAAACTCGCCAATAAATTAGAATCCAGTTGTGATGTTATCGTTTGCAGAGGAGGGACTGCAAGGTTAATTACTGATTCTGTAAGCAGAATTCCTCTAGTTGAAATTCCAATTACAGGACAAGATTTAGCTCAAGCCTTTTATAAAAGCAAGAAGGCAACAGGCTTAGAGAATCCTAAAGTGGCCATGCTCGCGTTTCAGAATATGAAAAATGATGTGGAAATTTTAGCAGATATTTTGGGTATCAACCTTTCTATTTATCCTCTTAATTCAGTTGAAGATATTCCAACTTGTATTGAGCAACTTTCTTCAGTAGAAACAGATATTGTTATTGGCGGAATGAAAACAACTACTTTATCGCTTAGGAAAGGCTTTAAGGCAATTCCTATTGAATCTGGAAACTCCGCTGTTAGAACAGCATTTTTAGAAGCTAAAAAGATTTCTTTAGGAAGAAAAATTGAAAAAGAGCGTTCCCAAACAGTTAAAGCCCTTATTGATTATTCTATACAAGGAATTATTAGTATTAATAGAAATAAAAAAGTAGAAGTATTTAATCATGCTGCTGAGCATTTACTAGAATTAAAAAGGCAAGAGGTGCTAGGAAAGCAGATCGATGCTGCTATGCCTTTTTTGCCTATTAAAAATTGTTTTGAAGGAGAAGAGCATCTAGGTATAATCAAAAAAATCAAAAATAAAAGTTTAATATTTAATATTGCTCCAATTAAAGTGGAGAAAGACATTATTGGAGCAATGATAACTTTTCAAGATATTACAAGTATTCAAGAAATGGAAGCTAAAATTAGAGGGGAAGTACTGTCAAGAAAGTTCGAGACACGCTACACATTTTCTGATATTTTAGGACATTCTAAGCATATTTGTGAAGCCAAACGGATTGGACAGACAGTGTCTTCGGTAGATGCAACCGTTCTAATTTATGGGGAGTCCGGCACTGGGAAAGAGTTATTTGCTCAGAGTATTCATGCAGAAAGTTTGCGGAAAAACGGTCCTTTTGTTGCTGTTAATTGTGCCGCCATTCCGCCTAATTTACTGGAAAGTGAGTTATTTGGATATGTAGAAGGGGCCTTTACTGGGGCGACCAGAAAAGGAAAGCAAGGTTTGTTTGAAATGGCGCATCGAGGAACGATTTTTCTGGATGAAATTTCTGAGATGGATACATATGGACAATCGCGCTTACTTAGAGTTTTACAAGAAAAACAGGTTATGCGCTTAGGTGATAATAAATATATTCCTGTAGATGTAAGAGTTATTGCAGCAACGAACAAAAATTTATTAAAAGTCGTAGAAAAAGGCGAATTTCGAGAGGATTTACTCTATAGGCTTAAGGTCTTAACTATAAATATTCCACCGCTCCGTAAAAGAAAAAGTGATATTCGTTATCTTGCTCAGCATTTTTTAGTCTATTACACTAATCTCTATAAAAAGAAAAATATAGAAATTACAGAAAAAGCTTATTCACAATTAACTACCTATGAATGGAAAGGAAATGTAAGAGAATTAATGCATTTTATTGAAAGATTAGTAGTGACCAGTAAAAATAATGTAGTTTCGGCTCAGGATATGAAAGATCAGCTAAATGAAAATGTTTTTGACACAACTTACATCGGTGAAGAAGCGGAAACTAACAATTATCTTCAATCTGAAAAAGAGCAAATTTTGCTTACTCTAAGGGAAACCCATTCCAATATATCTCAAGCAGCTAAATTGTTGGGAATTGATCGAAGTACACTTTACCGTAAGTTGAGAAACTATGAAATTGAAATAAAAAAAGCGTATAAATAGAAACAAAACACACCTCTTTGTTAGAGGTGTGTTTTGTTTCTATTTTAAAATCCTTTATTTAATAATTTAAGTTTATTTATTTTATTGACAAACAATTTAATTTGTCTTACAATAAAAATGTAAAAATTATCTGAAAATTTATAGGAGGATATGCATGTGAATATGAATAGAAAAGCACCTACAGGAATTTTAGGTTTCCCCGTTGCTCCCCTTAATAACCAAGGAAAATTAGATGAAAAAGCTTTAGAAACAAATATTCAATTTTTATTAGACGAAGGATTAGAGGCTATCTTCATCGCTTGCGGTTCAGGGGAATTTCAATCCTTAAATACAAAAGAATATACAGCAATGTTAGAAGTAGCTATATCTGTCGTCAACGGAAAAGTTCCCGTTTATACAGGTGTGGGCGGTAATCTTTCTACAGCTTTAGAGTGGGCTCGTATTTCAGAGGAAAAACAGGCAGACGGCTATTTAATTTTACCTCCATACTTAATTGAAGGTGAACAAGAAGGCCTTTACAACTATCTAAAAGCAATCATTAAGCATACACATTTAAACGCAATTGTTTATCAAAGAGACAATGCTATTTTACAGTTGCCAACTTTAGAAAAACTTACAGAATTAAACCAATTAGTAGGATTAAAAGACGGATATGGAAATATGGAATTAAATATAGAATTAACCCAGTCTTTAGGGAAACGACTAAGCTGGCTAAACGGAATGCCAATGGCTGAAGTAACGATGCCAGCATACGCTCCAATTGGATTTGATTCTTATTCGTCAGCAATCTCTAACTATATTCCGCACATATCAAGAATGTTTTACAACGCTTTATTAAGTTACGATCAAGAGTTACTAAGTGAACTCTACCAAAATATAATTCTTCCAATTAACGATATTCGCAAGCAGAAAAAAGGATATGCTGTTTCATTGATTAAAGCAGGGATGGAAATTATAGGTCTACCTGTTACAGATACAGTAAGGCCTCCTATTGTTTCAGTAGATAAAGAACATTACGCACAGCTCGAAAAGATTTTAACACGAGCATTTGATCAATACCCTAAATCCTCTAAACAAGTTTTATCTTAACCAATAAAATGTAAACGCTTTATAAAAAGGAGAGTTCATATGACAATTAGTGTTCAAAACAAACAATATTTAAATTTTATTAACGGAAAAGGCGTGCCATCATCGTCTCAAGAGATGATGGAAAGTCTAAACCCAGCCAATAAGAAAGAGGCTGTAGGATATGTACAAAAATCAACTCTTGAAGATTTAAATCTAGCGGTAAAAGCAGCTCAACAAGCTCAAGAAAAATGGAAGCGCTTGTCAGGCGCAGCTCGCGGACAGTACCTTCACAAAGCTGCGGATATTATGGAAAATAGACTAGATGAAATTGCGGAATGCGCTACCCGTGAAATGGGAAAAACCTTGTCTGAAACAAAAGGAGAAACAGCTCGCGGAATAGCTATTCTTCGATACTATGCGGGAGAAGGTATGAGAAAAATGGGAGATGTAATTCCTTCTACCGATGCTGAAGCATTGATGTTTACATCTCGAGTGCCGTTAGGCGTTGTTGGAGTTATCACCCCATGGAACTTTCCTATTGCTATTCCTATATGGAAAATAGCTCCGGCACTTGTCTACGGAAACACTATCATAATTAAACCAGCTACCGAAACAGCTATTACGTGTGCTAAGATTATCGAATGTTTTGAAGAAGCAAAAATTCCAGCGGGTGTAGTAAACATGATTACTGGCTCAGGGTCAATCATTGGTCAAGCTATTGCTGAACATCCAGAAATTAATGCGATTACATTTACAGGTTCCGATCGAGTAGGTAAACAAATTGGTCAAAAGGCTTTCGTTCGAGGAGCTAAATATCAGTTAGAAATGGGGGGGAAGAACCCTGTAATTGTAGCGGCGGATGCAGATTTAGATTTAGCAGTAGAAGGTACAATCAGCGGGGCATTCCGTTCGACAGGTCAAAAATGTACTGCGACTAGTCGGGTAATTGTTCAGCACGAGGTATATGAAAAATTCAAACAAAAGCTATTAGCAAAAACAAAAGAAATTACCGTTGGAGAAGGGTTAAACGGGGAAACGTGGATGGGGCCATGTGCAAGCGAAAATCAGTTACAGACCGTATTGTCATATATTGAAAAAGGAAAAAGTGAAGGTGCAACTCTTTTATACGGAGGACGTCAGTTAACTGACGGGGAATACGAAAATGGATTTTACGTAGAACCTACTATTTTTGAAAACGTAGAATCGAATATGACGATTTCACAAGAAGAAATTTTTGGTCCTGTCATAGCGCTGATGAAAGTAGAATCCATCGAGGAAGCATTAGCACTAGCTAACGATGTTCAATATGGGCTAAGCGCTTCTATTTTCACTACAAATATTTCTCATATGCTTTCATTTATTAATGAAATGGATGCTGGACTTATTCGAATTAACTCGGAAAGCGCAGGCGTTGAACTTCAGGCACCGTTTGGAGGCATGAAACAATCAAGTTCTCACTCTAGAGAACAAGGGGAGGCTGCTAAGGAGTTTTTCACTGCTATTAAAACTGTTTTTATAAAAAGTTAAGTACCTTTATTGTATTATGAACCTTTTATTCTCTTGAAAAGGAGGAAAATTCCTTCTTTTTAAGAGAGATAAACATAGGAAAAGAACAAAACAATAAGAGGGGGATGGAATAGGTGATTATGCAAGCTAAACCAAAATTGGAAGCGGGAAGCAGCAAAAAAAGCCATGTACGCTGGTTTGTCGTATTTATGCTTTTCGTTTTGACAACGATTAACTATGCCGATAGAGCGACGCTGTCCATTGTAGGAGACTCTGTTCAAAAAGAATTAGGCTTAAATTCAGTTTCAATGGGGTATGTTTTTTCAGCATTTGGATGGGCTTATGTAATTGGTCAGCTTCCTGGAGGTTGGTTTTTAGACAAATTCGGATCAAAGACAATCATTGCATGCAGTGTATTTTTTTGGTCTATTTTCACCTTTTTTCAAGGATTTATCGGCTTTTTTAGTGGCGGTGCTGCTATAATTATCTTATTTACGCTTCGTTTTATGGTTGGGTTAGCTGAAGCCCCTTCTTTTCCAGGAAATAGCCGTATTGTAGCGGCCTGGTTTCCAAAATCTGAACGTGGGACAGCCTCTGCGATTTTTAATTCGGCTCAGTATTTTGCACTAGTATTATTTTCGCCTATTATGGCATGGCTCACTCACAGGTTCGGCTGGCATTTTGTATTTATTATTATGGGTGTCTTAGGGGTAATCTTAGCTGCTGTTTGGATGAAAGTGATCTACAGTCCAAGCAAACATCCTCGCATTACAAAAGAAGAAGTAAATTATATCCAGCAGGGCGGCGGGCTCATTGATATGGATGATAAAAAATTAGAAAAAAAGAAAAATACCGGCCCGGGATGGAATCAAATTAAACAACTTCTTAAGAGCAGAATGTTGTTAGGGGTTTATATTGGACAATATTGTATTACGACGCTCACTTATTTCTTTTTAACATGGTTTCCTGTTTATTTAGTTCAAGCACGCGGAATGTCAATTTTGGAAGCTGGATTTATTGCTTCTCTACCTGCTATATGCGGATTTTTAGGAGGGGTGTTAGGGGGAATTGTATCTGATTTCTTTTTAAAGAGAGGTCGTTCATTAACGTTTGCACGTAAAACACCTATCGTTATTGGCATGTTGCTTTCCTGTAGCATGGTTGCTTGCAATTATGTAGATGCTGAATGGATTGTTGTAGTAATTATGTCACTTGCTTTTTTTGGAAAAGGATTTGGAGCATTAGGGTGGGCTGTTGTGGCTGACACTTCCCCTAAAGAAATAGCGGGTTTAAGCGGCGGGCTTTTTAACACATTTGGAAACATTGCTTCTATTACAACACCTATTATTATTGGGTACATTGTCAATGCAACAGGCTCTTTTAATGGAGCATTAGTTTTTGTGGGCGCTAACGCTCTTGTAGCTATTCTCTGCTATCTTCTTTTAGTGGGAGAGATTAAACGAGTAGAACTAAAGAATATCCCCGCAAAGGATGAAAGTACGTTTAATATGTAAGCGGATACAACAAAACCTAAATTAGGAGTGGAAATCATGAACAATTATGTCCTTACAAATAGTGAAATTCAAAACGAAAAAAAATCGTCTACGCCTCAAATTATAGATATGCAGGTCATACCAGTGGCTGGGTATGATAGTATGCTGCTTAATCTCAGCGGAGCTCACAGTCCCTTTTTCACTCGAAATATTGTTATTTTAAAAGACAGTACCGGAAGCACAGGGGTGGGAGAGGTGCCTGGAGGTGAAAACATTCGTCAAACGCTTGAAGATGCGAAAACATTTGTAGTAGGTCAATCAATCGGAAATTATAATAACATCTTAAATACAGTACGTAAAAAATTTGAAGATCGAGATATGGCAGGGCGAGGCCTTCAAACATTCGATTTACGGACGACTATTCATGCTGTTACAGCGTTGGAGGCGGCGTTATTAGATTTAGTAGGAAAATTTCTTGATGTACCAGTTGCAGCATTATTAGGAGAAGGACAACAAAGAGAATATGTGGAAATGCTAGGTTATTTATTTTATATTGGAAATCGCAAAAAAACCGACTTGGACTATCTAAGTGGTGAAAATGAAAAAGTGGAGTGGTTCCGACTTCGTCATGAAGAAGCTCTGACTCCTGAAGCAATTGTAAAACTTGCACAGGCAGCTCATCAGCAGTATGGATTTAATGATTTTAAATTAAAAGGCGGTGTACTTCAAGGTGAGCAAGAAATAGAAGCGGTAGCAGCATTAGCTGCAAAATTCCCTGAAGCTCGCATTACCTTAGACCCCAACGGAGCTTGGTCTTTGGAAGAAGCTATTCAACTATGTAAAAATAAACATCATATATTGGCCTATGCAGAGGACCCTTGCGGAAGCGAAAATGGATATTCAGCAAGAGAAACAATGGCGGAATTTCGCAGAGCAACTGGACTGCCAACTGCTACGAATATGATTGCTACAGACTGGCGTCAAATGGGGCATGCTATCCAGTTAAACGCTGTAGATATTCCTCTAGCAGATCCCCATTTTTGGACGATGCAAGGCTCAGTTCGTGTAGCTCAAATGTGTCATGATTGGGGTCTTACATGGGGATCACATTCAAATAATCATTTTGACATTTCACTGGCCATGTTTACTCATGTGGCTGCTGCCGCTCCTGGAAAAATAACGGCTATTGATACGCATTGGATTTGGCAAGATGGTCAGCGATTGACAAAAGATCCTTTTAAAATTGAGGGAGGAAGAGTAGCAGTACCTAAGAAACCAGGACTTGGCATAGAGGTGGATTTAGAACGAATCGAGCAAGCACATCAGCTATATAAGAAAATGCAATTAGGAGCACGTGATGATTCAAAAGCTATGCAGTATTTAATTAAAAATTGGAGCTTTGATAATAAACGTCCTTGTCTGGTACGTTAAAAATTTTTTCAAAAATAATTATAAGGTGCTTTTAGCTCGAACAATTCTACGTATTTGTTCGAGCTTCTGTTTTTATAATAACGAGCAGTTTAATACATAATCTTATGTAGATAAGAAATAAGAATAGTTAAGAAGTAGTGGTTGGTAATACATAAAAAAATTCTATATGATATAATTAGTCTTACAAATAAACAATATTCAGAAAAGGGTGGATGAAGATGAGTGGTTCGACTAAAAAAGTGTCATTTGAATCCGTTAATCGTAATACGCTGGCAAAACAAGTAGTCGACCGTATTATTCAGTTATTGGTCAGCGGGCAATTAAAGCCAGGAGACAAACTGCCAACTGAAATGGAGTTATTAGACGTACTGAATGTAAGTCGCCCTGTATTGAGAGAAGCCTTGAGTGCATTAGAAGTACTTGGTGTAATTACACGAAAAACTCGTGGAGGTACGTATTTTAATAACAAAATAGGAGCACATCCTTTTTCCGTTATGTTAGCGTTATCAATCGATAATTTACCTGCAGTAGTGGAGGCGCGCATGGCACTAGAACTGGGCCTAGTAACCATGGCGGCGGAAAAAATAAACGATGATCAATTAAGCCAGTTAAAAGAAACGATTGAGGAAATAAAAAAGAGCACAGATAACAATTACGGTGCAGCGGATAAGGAATTCCATCGAATTATTGCTGTTAGCGCGGATAATCCAGTGGTAGAAGGTATGATTAATTCCTTGCTTTTCACTCATGAAAAAACAGATAGCGAAATTACCTTTAGAGAACCAGCACTTACTGTAGAACATCATACCGCTATTTATAATGCGTTAGCTAATCATGACCCAGATGATGCATTCAAAAAAATGTATCATCATCTTAAATATGTACGTGATAAAGTTCTTAAACAATATAATCCTACTAAATAAAAAAAAACACACAAAGCAGATGTAAAGAATTTGTTTTGTGTGTTTTTTTATGAAGTGATACAGATACATGAAGTAAGAAAGATGGTTTCTATTTTATGGGATAACTTTTTCAGTGAGTTATATATTTTAATTTAATGCATTCAGATATACGAATGCTATTTATTCGCTGCTCTTTATTTTAAAGAAATTACTATACATTTATAAGAGATTAAAAAGAAATTAAAGAAATTATAAATATTGTTAAAACTGATATTGGTAAAAGCCTTCTGCTGACTGAGTTTAAGAGGTATTAAGGAATCAAAAAAACTGCAGTTAACAACAAGAATTTTCACGAAAAAATATAGGATTTTTTTATCACAGCCATATTTTCTACGCAATCGATCGGAAAATAACGTTTATTTATTGTATTTTTTGTTCATTTAATTGATTTTTTTCACGAAAATGAAAATCATTATCATTTAAAGGGGTTTATTATAGTTAATAGACAAATATATTTTAGTAAGTTAAAGAGAAAGAAAGAATGGGAGGGAAATAAAGTAGAGGTGAGTAAAAAAAGGCATAACAAAAAAGAGTATTATAGAGCGTTAATTTTTGCCTGATAATACCCGTTGGCAATTTTGCGGATATACGTAAAGAAGTTTGACTCCATTTCATGCACAAGAGGGCGAAATGCATCCATACTTTCTTCTATGTAAGTTTGTTGTAAGTAACGCTGAACGGACGTTAATGATTTTTCGATTATATCTAAACCGAACTCATGTACAATGGAATGAATATCTTCTTTTTTAATGGAATAATGGCCAAAAGATTTAAAGAAATTCTTAAACTGAGCAAATGCATGTTCTCCACGGATTTTTTCGATTTCTTTTTGTTTTTTACTATCATGAGCACCAGTTAAATTGAAGCTTAAAATAAAACCATCCTTGATTTTTTCAATAATTGATTTTCTTGGCTGCTTTTCTTCTAATAATGTTTTGACACAATCATCTTTTTCTAGCACATCGATACGGAAAATTTTACTCAATTTACTAGCCATTTCTTTAATAGCAGCTTTATAGCCAATGTATTTCGGAAGAATGTGTTTTACCTCGGTGTAAGATAAAAGGGCTTCTGAATCTTTCTTTACGTTTACATCAGATTCGTATACATACAAAGCACGTAAAGCCAGGCGCAGCATGTTAATATTTTTGATAGCCAGCAATTGATAAATCACTTCCATTGAAACAGAAGTGTAACCACCTTTTGAAGTATATGTATTGTGATCTTTATCAAGCATTTCCGGAGTATATGATATGTTTTGAGCATCAGCAGCTTCTTTTATATGTAAATCTAAAAAATCCTCTAAATAGTTGTTTAAAGAAACTTGAATATAGTCTCCCCATAAACGATCCCAGCGAATGATGTCATAGTCTTCTAAAAGCTTATTATTATTTTGAACGGTCCGAACGGAACATTGGATTGTATTAGCCAGTTCTTGCTCAGAAATAATTGAAATATGACCTTGGCTGTTACATTTGGCTACGTAAGCTAAAATTTGCTTCATCAGAGAACCTGTCCACTTTATGTCTACAAAGTTTTTCGCTAGACCAAATGAATGTTTTTCATAGTAATAGCTGTTGTCTCGTTTCGTCTCTCTATTTAAACCACTCATGACAATCAGCAGCTTGTTTGCTATCAGGGTGTGCCGTTTTAGTGCCAGCTTTTGTATACTCATGCAGTTACCTCCTTTCCAAAACTATATACGTCGTCTTTTACAGTATAGACACAGTCATATAGGCTGTAAAATGACATATTTGCACGGAAAAATGGTGCATTTTTTAAAAAGACTAGTGATACCAAGGGACGAGACATCTATTTACAAGGTGACATATTTGCACGGAGATGTGGAGCAAAAATAGCGTTATATTTCATAAACGTTGATAAAACAGCATTCTTAAGACAAATGTCGTATTATGACGGATGAAATACACAAAATGCGACAAATTCAAAAAAAATTTTGATGTAAAAATGACATATTTGCACGGAGAATAGGAGCAAAAATGATAAAAATAAAGATTTGGGCGACAAAGTGACACATTTGCACGGAAAATAGGAACAAAAAACAAAAAAATACCCTTTTTTAGACACAGAAAGTTCACATTTTTACAGAGAATAAATGAACATTTGCAGAAAAAATCGCGTTTTTTTAAAAAAGTGGCATATTTGCACGGAAATCTGGAGCAAAAAACACTTTTGCACGGAGATTTGGAGCCAAAAATGCAGAAAACGGAGGGGAAAAGTCGCTGTCCCAAGAAAAATTATGTAAAAGTGGCATGTTTGCACGGAAGATTGGAGCCAAACTTATAGTAAATGCAGTATAGAAAGAAAAACGACACTTTTACACGGGAACCTGGAGCAAAAAGTAGTTGTAACACTTCTTTTGGACACAAAAAGTTCACAAAATGATGAGGAAGATGAAGTTTAATAACTATATCAGCAGGGGAAATAGTATGTTTATATGGAGAATTGGAGCAAAAAAACACTTTTGCACGGAAATGTGGAGCAAAAAATGCAGTAACTAATAGTAGGCAGATAAAAAGAATGCTCTTATAAAGATCATAAGAGCATTCTTTTTTTAGCCTATAGAACTTGTTACGTTTTGATAAATAGAAAGGGGAGCATATTCGTAATCACCGGCTAATAAGTCTTTTACTTCACTTTCTCCCACAGGAATAAAGGTGATCTGAAACACTTGGCCCACTCTTTTATAAGATTGGACAGCTAGTTTTTGTTCGACTAGCTCATCTAAGGCTGTTTCAATTTCGACAAGGTTTTCTTTTTTGCGTCTTTTTCGAAAGCGGACTCTTGTCGAAAAATATAAATAATCTCTTGTGACATTGTATGAAGATTTTGTTTCATAGCAAATGAGACGCTCTTTTTGCATAACGAATAGCAAATGGTAAGCGGCGTCTAAACTTAATTTTTCTACTTTATTTTTGTAAATACGCACCGTTTGGCGTTGAATATAGTCTCTATATATCACTTCATTGACGTGAATTTCAGCAATTCGCGTTCCGTTTGGCATCGTAGTAATATCCACAAAGTCAAAAATACCATAGGCAATTGTCTTATTATGCTGTACTTTTGACATGCTGTAGTGCTTCATTTTTGTAATTCTTTCTTCTATCATCTGATAATTGCGCTTACTGTCTGTTTTATAAAGTGCTTTCACAAGGTCACCAATCTTTACGTTAATGATTTTTTGTGTAGCGAACAACTCGTCGCGTTGGCTCATGATCTCTAAAAACACTTTATAATCAAACCGATCTAAATCACTAATTTTATTTCCATTTTCTTCAGCGTATTCTTTTTCTATTAACAATTCGTAATCTGTCCCGTCTTCAGAGTTATAAGTACTTAAGAAATATTCTTTTCCTTCTTTCTCTAATAGGGGTTGCTCGACGAGAAGCTTTGCTCTTGAGTTAGAGAAAAAAGGGTTCTCTACAGTTGAAAAAGGGCTCTCAATAATACTATGATTTCCGTTTTGGAAGCTAGGATCCAGTATAGTCAGCCCAATAATAATAGATATATCCGTATGAATTGCTTTTTCTCGCTGCGTTTTGGTTTTTTGATGAATATAAGGATAATCCGTTAAGAAGAAGCTATCTTCTTGACTCCATTCACGTAGAATATCAATTCGTTTATTAATGACTTCTTCCGGAGACGGTATGTTTTCAAACTGTTTGCAAAAGAGTTCTTTGCCGTTTGTTTTATAATAAGCTGTTAGCGCTCTGTATTCCCCAATCAGCTCTTTATTCTTCTTGGGCTTTTTTTGCTCATAGTCGCGTATAGCAGCATCTAACCATCTGCGTTTCGTACGATTGAGAAAGTCTTTTTTTAAAATCCTCAACGCTTCGTTTACATCTTTATTTTCAAAGTGCTGCTGATAAAGAGGGAGGATGGTGCTCTCTAAATCACCTTTTATACTTTCGTTATAAACAGATAAGAGGCGTAATTTAGATACTCTATCAATGACTTCGCGTATGAGTAAAGATGAATAATCCATACACATCTAACCTCCTTAATCTTAAGTTAGTCATTTTAATTCTTAGTTGGATAGTAGCTTTAAATCTATTGTAATGCACGAAAGTTCGATGCTACAAACAAAAGACGGCTACTATCTATAGTCTATTTTTCATTATACACGTGCAAAGCAGGCGAAGGGGGAGATTTTCTTATTTTCTTTTTTCGTAATCCAAATTTGGTGATGAAGTATATACATTTGCTGCGTAGCTTATGTAAGGAGGATAACTCTGTTCGCAAGACTACTAATTCTGCTGCGGAGTTTACTGGATGAATAGCAAGCAATTTAAAATAAAAGGATATCAGCGGTTAAAGGAGAATACTTTCTAAAACTACTAAACATACCCTGGAGGTCATAAATGAACCCTATATTAAATGAAGTAGGCACGATTTTTATTCCTGTAAAAGATATACAAAAAGCACGAGACTGGTATTGTGACGTGCTAGGTTTGCCTGCAGATGGAGACATTTTATATAATCATTTATATGTGCTACCTATGAAGGTAACAGGAATTGTATTAGATAGCAAAACTTATTCAAAAAATACGCTTTTTAAAACGCCGGCTTTTCATTTGAATACAAACGACATCAAAGAAGCTTATGAGTATATGAAACAGAAAAAAGTAGAGCTAACGACAGGAATTGAACACAATCACTGGTTTACATTTAAAGATCCAGATGGAAATCATCTTATGGTGTGTGAATGCTGAACCTATAGAACAATAAAAGGACCTTCAAGAGAAGGTCCTTTTATTGTATTGCCTTTGCATTTTACAACTTGATAGATTTGTTTCTGAATTGAATCATCCTTACAATATTTATCACAATTGTTTTTGTTACAGCATAAGCCGGAATCGCTAAGATCATTCCGAGTATTCCTGCAATATTACCCGCAACAAGCAATAAAATAATAATCGTTAAAGGATGAGTGTTTAATTTCTTTCCAATTACCAGCGGAGAAATAATGTTCCCATCGAGCTGTTGAACGATGACGACGACGATAATCACTAATATCGCTTTTGTAGGAGAGTATAATAAACCTACGATTAAAGCGGGAGCTACGCCAATAAAAGGGCCGACGTACGGGATAATATTAGTAAGGGCTCCTATTAGTGCAAGTATTAATGCATAGGGCAACCCAATGATGAGGTAACCAATGAACGTACTAATACCGACAAACAAACAAACGAGCATTTGACCTTGAATATAAGTAGCTAGCGTATTCGTTGTTTCTTTCATTGTGCGCAACGTTTCTTTTCGGTAAGAAGCAGGAACCATACGCAGCGTATTTTTACGAAGTTTATGGCTGTCTTTAAGCATATAAAAAAGAATGAAAGGAACAGTTACAACGGTAAGTGTAATATTCGTTACGACGCTTAAAACAGATGAAATACTGTTTGTGAGATTCGTAGGTAAAGTGGACGCGTAGTTTAAAAGTGACTCTTCAATATGATCGAGCGACACATATTTTTGTTCAATGAGCCAGTTAAACCATCTTGAGTTAGATAAATCATTTATGTACTCTCTCGTTTCTACAATGTAAGACGGAATATTCTTAGCCAAATCAGTTAATTGTTTAGATAAAGTAGGTCCCACACCGCCCACAATAGAAGCAATTACGCCGATAAAAACAACGTATAATAGTAAAATGGCCAGTGTTTTTGGCACTTTTTTTCTTGTGAGAAATGACACAATTGGTTCGAATAAAAAGAAAAGAAAACCAGCTACAAGAATAGGGAAAAACAAAGTAGAGATAAATACACCGATTGGTAGAAAAACAAACGAAATATGTTTACAAATGTAAATCAGTAAAGCAATCATTAATAGTTCTAATGTCCAAAAATGCAGTTTCGATTTAAACAAAAAGTTACCTTCTTTCTTTACTATTTTTTACTATCATACATCAAAAAAGAAACCCACTGCACGTGAAAAGTGGGTTTTTTAGTCTATATAACTTTTATTTACATAAAAATTAGGATTTTTCCTCTTTATCTTTAGTGGTACCTTCTGGAGTTTGTTTGTCGTCATCCTGCATAATTCCTTCCGCCGCATTTTTAAATTCTCGCAGGGAATGTCCAAATGCTCGTCCTATGTCCGGCAATTTACTTGGTCCAAATACAATTAAGGCAGTAATCCCGATTACGACCATGCTTGTGGCTCCTGGCATGATATCCTCTCCTTTAAAAACAATGAATATATAAAATTTAAAAAGAGATAGTGAATAAAGTGCATGTTTATACTATTCACTTTTCTCTTTAAAATTCCTTTATTTTAAATGATGCGAAAATAAGGTACAGCGATTATGTATGATTTAAAGGCTTGTTGTGATACTTTTTTCTTTTGCATGCGAAGCTAATTATAGCATTAAAAAGGTGTGTTCATAATCAGCAGCAAGTCAGAGCTGAGACAACAGTATTTTAGCACAAAAAGTATCCGCACAATTAATCGAGAGAATTGATTAATTGTGCGGCCTTTTTTTGTTGTAATAGTGAAATCAGGTTTAATGTGGTATTTGCTTCTAGCTGTTAATTGCAGGGAAATCAACAGCGGTGTAACAAGCAGTCGAGCTCATTTACCCCATTTGTGCGTCTTTAGATTGAATTGATTTCGTTATGTCTCAATCTCTTTCATGTTAATGTTTCAAAACATGTAAATAAACGATGTGTCTATGTATTAATAATGGTAAAAAACTGCTCTGTAATTTTTACTATTTTATAGAGGAGTCAAATGAATCTTACTAATTGATAGATCACATGTGTAAAAAATATCACTTTTGATCATTGTTTTCCAAGCAATTTATTACCTAAATGTGGATATAGAAGGTACAAGGGAAGGTACATAAAAGAATTATAAAAACATTTGTCTTTGTAAGCGTTTTATTCTTTGTTTTAATAAAGAGCAAAAAAAGGATGTTTTTCTCTAAAATTTTACCATTGAATATTTTGAATAAAGTTCATAAAATAAACTTGTAAGCGTTTTAAAAGATTAGGAAGTATGTATCTTAAAAGTTGAATAGAGAATTATTTATGAAGAAAGGAAATGTGATTTTTTTGCTTTTGATCACCGTTTCCAAGAATACCTCAACAAGTAACAGCAAAACGTTCATTTAATGAAATAAAGAAATAGATAGGAGTAGAGAAAAATGTACATCGGCGTCGATTATTACCCTGAACATTGGCCAGAGAATATGATAGAAGAAGATATCCAAGGTATTAAAGAGTTAGGATCAAACATGGTGAGAATAGGGGAGTTCGCTTGGCACCTTATGGAGCCTAAAGAAGGGCAATATGACTTTTCATTTTTTGATAGCGTTATCAATAAGCTTAAAAAACAGAATATTGATGTTATGTTTGGTACGCCTACTGCCACTTTTCCGGCTTGGCTTGCGAAGCAGCATCCTTCTATTTTATCAAAAGATGAAAATGGGGCGGTCAGGGCGTTTGGAGGAAGACGTCAATATTGTTTTAATTCTCCTCTTTACCGGCAGTATAGCGCTCAGATTACAGAACAACTAGTAAGGCACTACGGCTCAGAAGAAGCAATCGTAGCATGGCAGGTTGACAATGAATTTGGTCATGAAGGCAGTGATATGTGTTACTGCGAACAATGCCATAAAGAGTTTCAGCAGTTTTTGGAAAGAAAATATGAAGATATCAATGAGTTAAATGAGAAGTATGGCACTATTTTCTGGGGACAAACGTATAACGACTTTACCGAAGTGCCTATGCCTGTAAAAACAATTACGACACACAGCCCTTCTTTAAAGCTAGACTGGGCCCGCTTTCGCTCTTTTTCGTTAAACAGATATGCTCACGAACAAACAGCAATTGTGAAGAAATATAAAGGTGATCACCAGCTGTTGACAACGAACGTATCAGGAGGCTTTTTTGATAAATGGTTCGATCATGAAGAAAACCTAGAAGTAATGGACTTTGTATCCTATGATAATTATCCGGTATGGGGCGGTCAAACAGAGCCAATTACCCCGGCTCATATTGCATTAGGACATGATTTTAATAGAGGCTTGTTACATAAAAACTTCTGGATTGTAGAGGAATTAATGGGTGCTCAAGGTCATGATATCATCGGTTATCTACCGCGACCTAATCAGGCAAAAATGTGGTCTTATCAAGCTTTTGCTCATGGATGCACGAATATGCTGTATTTCCGTTGGCGCGGAATGACAAGAGGAGCCGAGCAATACTGCTACGGAATTGTAGGTCACGATAATCACTATGGAAAACGCTACAAAGAAGTGCAGTCGTTATTTAGTGAAATCGTTCATTACGAACATGTACTTGAGTCTGATATTAAGTCGGATGTTGCCGTTTTATATGACTATGAAAATATATGGTCGTGGCGCTTTCAGCAGCAAAGTGAAGGGTTTGACTTTACGCAAGAGCTTCTTCGAGGGTATACACCGTTTTATAAGTTGAATACACCTATTGATGTTATTCCTGCTGCGAGAGATTTTTCAAGCTATAAAGTACTGGTGGTTCCAGCTTTGCAAATCATTGATGAAGAACTAGGTAAGAGATTTACTGAATTTACTGAAAACGGAGGCGTCATCGTTTTTACGTTTAGAACTGGCATTAAAGACAAACAAAATAATATTCACTTTAAACAGACGCTGCCGGGATATGTAAAAGAAATAGCAGGAATTGAAATTCATGAAGTGGAAGCACTGTCTTCTACCCAAAAAGCATCGATTAAAGGAAAAGGACCGTATGAAGGAGAACAAGCAAGTGCGTCCGTGTGGAGAGACATTATCACGCCTGTAACAGCTGAAGTGCTGTATGAGTATGATGATCCATTTTATAATCAAGCGGCTGTAACAAAAAATCAGTGTGGCCGTGGAACGGTTTATTATGTAGGCTGTGGAATTGAGGAACAGGCTTTTGAAAAAATTGCGCTTGATATTGTGAAACAACAGCATATTGAGCATACAGAAAGTGAAGAGGGAATTGAAGTATATCCTCGAAAGCTGGGAGAGAAGAGTTATTACTTCCTTATGAACCATACGTCAGAAGTAAAAGTGTTTAAAGATATTGTGCTGCAGCCTTACGAAAGTCGTATCGCAGAAAACGTGTAGCAGCAACAGAAGACTAGAATCTCGTGTAGTAATGAGATTCTAGTCATCCATGATATGAAAGCGTTTTATAGGAGAAGGGAGTTAGGTTATATGAGCACGGGGGTACAGTCAAAAGTTTCTTTAAAAACCGTATTGTCATACGGAATGGGGAGTTTTGGAAATAATATTATTTATGCATTAACAAGTACATATTTAATGATTTTTTATACGGACAGCGTAGGATTAAATGCCGCAGCTGTAGGAACTTTATTTCTTATTGCTAGGATATGGGATGGAATTGCCGACATTATTATTGGAATGCTAGTTGATAATACAGAAACGAGATTTGGCAAGTTTAGGCCTTATCTGCTAATAGGCGGATTTTTTGCAGCTGTTGCTACAGTCGCATGTTTTATTAGTCCGGATCTTTCTCATACAGGAAAATTAATTTATGCTTATATCACCTATATCGCGTGGGGAACAAGCTTTGCTATTATGGACATTCCCTATTGGTCGCTTTCGGCAACGATTACACAAGATGTAAAAGAACGAAATAAAGTAGTGGCTTTTCCTAGAACCATTGCAGCAGTAGGCTCTTTATTTGCTAGTTTATTAACTCTTCCACTAGCTCATTATTTTGGGAATTGGTTTATGCTTAGTCTTATTTATGCGTGTATCTTAATGATTACCATGATTATTACATTTTCAGGAGTAAAAGAAAACTATACCGTAAAAAGACAGGAAAAGCAGACGCCAAAAGCAGTTTGGAACTTATTTATTCAAAATAAACCGCTGCGCTATCTAATTTTCTCGATGCTTTTAGTTGAAACGATTTTAACAATTCGAACTACGTTTTCTATTTACTATTTTAAATACAATTTAAATGCAGAGAATATCGCGTCTCTTTATTTAACCTTATTTTTTACAGCACAAATTGTAGGAGCGATCGCGTCTCCTTTTATTTCAAATAAATTTGGAAAGAAACGCGCAGCAATAGGAGGAATTGCGCTAAATGCCGTAGCTACTCTTACAATGTTTGTAACTGGTTTTCACGTTATGCCGGTAATGATTTTAAGCTTTTTAGCTTCTTTCGGCGGTGGGGTTAGCAACATTGCTCAAACATCTATGCTTGCTGACTGTGTAGAATACGGCGAGTGGAAAACCGGGAACCGAGCGGAAGGAATGGTGTTTTCTACGAATATCTTCAAAACGAAGGTTGCTTCAGCAGTGGGCGGAGCAGTAGGAGGGTATATTCTTTCAGCAGTAGGATATGTGCCAAATCAAATTCAGTCACACAGCACGCTCATTTGGATTGCTTTAATCTTTACGATCATTCCAGGCATCCTTTGCTTGTTATCACTTGTCCCACTCGTAAAATATGAGTTGACGGAAAAGAGATATTTAGAAATTTTACAAGATATGAAAAAGCGCTCCAGCCGCATAAAAGAAAAACCGGCTATGAAGGTGTCTAGTTAATTCAAATTAGCATAAACACTGTACACAAAAACAACAGGAAAAAAAGACTGCATTTTCTCAGCTCCTCTTGCTATGATGTCAGGTAGACAGATATCAATGTAAAGAGGAGTTTTAGTTATGTTTATTAATTTTTCAAAAGAAGACAAAGATAAAATGCTGAATGAAATTCAAACGTTTTTTTATAACGAACGAGATGAAGAAATCAGTGAATTTGCAGCAGAAAATGTATTAGAGTTTATTAAAGAACATATCGGCCCTCACTTTTATAACCAAGCCATTAAAGATGCAGAAGATATTATGAACCAGGTCATGCTTTCTGCGGAAGAAAATTTACATGCATTAAAAAAACCAATCGAAAAGTAGTTCAAAAAAGAAAATATGAAGTAGGACAAAAGCGTTTTATGTACAAAAGCATAAAGCGCTTTTGTTTGTCTATGAAACAAATTATTTGTTCGCATAAGCGATATATGATACATTCGGTTTAAGATAATATTAACGTTAACGTAAAGGTTATATTTAAAGTGTTTTGATTTAACTCGATGAGGGCATAACTTCAGCAAGCAGGGACATAATGAGGTAATTATATTAGGAAAGAAGGGACTATACGTGAGCAACATTACGAAAGGTCAGCTAACAAATTCTATTGTGAAAGTAAATGAAAATCGTTTAACGGATAATAGTGATTTTGATATCTATCAAGAGTTGGAAAATGTGCTTCAAGGAGTCGGCTTATCAGCAAAAGACAGCGGAGGAAACATTACGTTTTACGGAGAAGATCCGATTGTTCCTAGTACGCTGCGCCTTGCCTCAGCAGCAGCTATTGCACTAGTTGCTAAATCAGTAGCTGTCTCAAAAGTTTGGAGAATACGCGGAGGAAAAGGTCAAGATATTCATATGGATTTGCGAAAAGCTATCCGAAGATTATCACCTTTTTACGATAAAAAATGGGAAAAGCTTAACGGGTACGCACCAAGTAAAGCAAATGATCCATATAACCCATTAGGCTTTCACTTTTATCAAACAAAAGATGACAAATGGGTGA
The DNA here is from genome assembly GCF_049199565.1 of Priestia sp. D3YE.R1. Taxonomy (NCBI): domain Bacteria; kingdom Bacillati; phylum Bacillota; class Bacilli; order Caryophanales; family Bacillaceae; genus Priestia; species Priestia sp. D3YE.R1. The sequence goes on from NZ_JBLTHW010000003.1 coordinate 95,121, forward strand.
TGCCGCTGAATCCATATCCACGCTCTAAGCATGAAACGCTCAAGCTATTAAATTGTATAGAAGACCCTGAGGCAGTGGCAAAAGCAATTCGCGGATGGAATGCAGAAGAATTAGAAAAAGCCGCAGCGGAGCGAGGAGTTATCATGCCTGTTGTGCGGACAATTGAAGAGTTTATGAAAGAATCCGTGTATGAAGAAATAGCACAGCTTCCTTTAATTGAAATTGAAAAGATTGGCGAAAGTGAGCCGATTCCTTTTTCAAAGAATCCTAAAACGCCGCTAGACGGTATTCGAGCATTAGGTCTTGGTCATGTTATTGCAGGAGCAGGATTTGGTCGGGCTCTCGCCTTACACGGTGCCGATGTCTTAAATATTTGGAAGCCAACCGATTGGGAGCATGATACGATCTATGCTACGTCTAATGTCGGTATGCGCTCTTCAACGCTGGATATCGGTGAAAAAGAAGGAAAAGAAAAAATGGTTGAACTTCTAAAAGGAGCCGATATCTTTTTTGCGAACCGCCGATACGGATTTCTAGAGAGATACGGTCTAACAGCTGAAGAGTGTGCGGAACTAAAACCAGGCATCATCCACTGCACCGTTAACCTGCACGGAACGCAAGGAAATTGGGCGAAAAGAAATGGATTTGATCAAACAGCGGGAAGTGTAACGGGAGTCATGGCATTAGAAGGGTCGCCAGAAAATCCTAAGCTGCCTCCTATTGTAGTGGTAAACGATTATGCGGTTTCTTGGCTGCTTGAAGTCGGTGCTTTAATGGCACTGGAAAGAAGAGCAAAAGAAGGAGGCAGCTACCGCGTGCGTGTATCACTAGATCGCGTATCTTTATGGATTTTATCAATGGGCATCTATGACAAAACATACGCTCATCAAACAGCTGGTTCGTCAGAGAAGCATGAGTACATCGCACCGGATCTCTTTACAGCCCAAACACCTTTAGGATTGTATCAAGGGCTTACAGAACAAATTGAAATGTCAGAAACCCCAGGGGAATATAAGACGGTTCTCGTTCCTCGAGGTTCTTCACGCCCAAAGTGGTTGTGATAATAAGAGGCTGAAACAAAAGTATTTTAGTTGAAAGAAAATCCGAACGATGAATCGAGATTCTTGAGAAAGGATCCAACTCGTTCGGATTTTTTTGTTATTGTGGTGAACGTAGGTTTCGTTTATGTGGGTAGGTGCTTCTAGCGGTTGATTGGAGGGCAAGGCGAAGACTCCTGCGGGAAAAGCGGAACAGGTGAGACCCCGCAGGAGCGCAAGCGACGAGGAGGCTCAGCGGCCGCCTGCGGAAAGCGAAGCCTTGCACGGAAATCAACAGCGGTGTCATAAGCGGTTCAGCTCATGTATCCAATTTGTTTGTCTTTAGATCGAATTGATTTCGTTATGTCTTAATCTCGGTTTTTGGGGGTCAAATTTAAAATGAAAAATAAGAAAAAATATTTGAATAATTATATGATTTCTTATATAATAGCGAAAAGGATGAGGAGTTGACTTGTAATGGAAAACTATACGTCCCGCAAAATGACACGAGAAGAAGTAAAAGTATCAGACGCGACAGCAGCTCAACTAGTGCTAAACAAATCTCTTCGTGACTTTAAAAAAGCACAGCTTTTACTGCAAATCGATCAGTCGTTAGAAAAAAGAGATAAAGAAACTTTTTTACGTTTAACTGAAGAGTTAAAAGAAGTTTGTTAAATAACCTACTAACATAAACAATCAGCCTTTGCTTCTAGTGAGCAAAGGCTTTTTATATGGAAAAAAACGGATAAATGTTTTGTTTTTTCTGAAAGCGGTAAAAGTATAGTATGGATGATAAAGCAAAAATCAAGAAGTCTCTTACTTTATTATTTTTTGCTTTATCATCTACAGCACCTAGATAGTAGTACATCACGAAAGAACAAACAGAGAGAGGGTTCTTTATATGTATAACAAAATCTTAGTCGCCTTTGATGGTTCCGCACCTTCCATTCGTGCTCTTCAACATGCAAGTAAACTAGCTAAAAGCGTAAATGCTAATAAGCTGACAATTGTACATATTAAGGAAAGAATTCACTTGCAGCAGCCTGTTTTTAGCGTTGACTTAGACGCACTGATAGAAGAAGAAAATCGCGATATTTTATCTGAAGCTCACAATCATTTAACTCAATCAGGTATTCCATACGAGGCATATGGTTTAGAAGGCACCGCTTCAAAGAAAATTATCGAATATGCACGTGATAATCAACAAGACGTCATTGTAATAGGAAGCCGAGGAAAGGGCTTTGTTAAAGAGACATTTTTAGGAAGTGTAAGTCACGAAGTTGCTCAATCCGCAGAATGTCCTGTTATCATTATTAAATAAAAAGCATGTTCTCCTTGGAGAACATGCTTTTTATTTTGAGTTAATCTGTGTCTCCTTTAAATCGTCTGGTGCTTTAGCTGGTTAGGAATTTTTAATATGGTAAAAGCGCAGGAGGTCTCCACGTAATACACTACTTTTATTGGAAAGCTTTAAGAAAATGAAAAAATACATGTCTAAATAACTAATCAGACGAGATAAGACCTAGAAGATGGTATAGCTGTAAAGCCTTACACTTCCATAAGTTATCTCTAAATTCGATAAATTAGCATATATACCGCTTCATTTACTTCTGTTATCCTTTTGTTTGCAGAAAAACTTATAGTGTCAGACGCACAGGGGTATAAAAGTTTTCGCTCTTTTGAGTATATGACTTTTTACAAAAACAACGCGATCTCTACACTTTTTTCTACTAGCAAAATAAAAAGTGTAGAGAAAGTGATAAACATACATAGAGGATATAAAAACAGAGGTAGAAACGTTTTTTCCTTTACATCATAGCTAAAAAGGATAGAAAGCAGGTATGGATGTGCAAACAACACGATTCACCAAAAAGAACAGGCGAGGCGAGAAGACGGCTGGTTCGCACACGGACAAAAGTAAGAAAAAATTCATTTTTGAGACTAGTTCTCTAAAACGATGGCATATTATTATAAGTCTATTTATACTCGTAATCATTTTTACTCTTTTTTCAGCTTTCGTTTCAGGCTTAAGCCTTCACTTTAATCCGGTCTTGCCAACATGGGGGACTGAAGAAAAGAATGAATTTTCGACTATTTATCCATCCGATAACGATAGCGGCCGGCTCTCTTCTTTTTCAGAAGATGAGTCCCATAAAAAGTTTTTAGAAAACCGGATTGTGAACAAAGAAGATTTTTATGCGTTCTATGTTAATTGGGATAAAAATAGTGAACGTTCATTAAAAAATAATATTGATCAAATTGATGTTCTTGTACCTCAATGGTTTTCATTAAATTCGAACTTAGAATTAAAAAGCAGTGTTCAAAAAGATATCGGAGATTTTGCTAAAAAGCATCATACAAAGGTTTTACCGTTGCTGACAAATGAGTCGAATGGAAAATGGGATGAACAAACGGTTCACCGCTTGCTGCAATCTCCTCAGGAACAATCCAAACTTATACATAATTTACATCGTCAAATTAAAGAAAATGGATATGATGGGATAAATATAGATTTTGAAAATATCAAAAGCAGCGACAGAGAGTTACTAACAGACTTTATGAAGAAACTTTATACAGCCTTCCATGAAGATGGGTTAATGGTAACTATGGATGTGCCTCCAGCTAATAAAGCATTCGATTATAGCCGTTTAGAACAGTATAATGACCGTATGATTTTAATGATGTACGACGAGCACTTTCAAAGCCCGGGTCCTATTGCTTCATTTTCTTGGTATCAAAACAATTTATCAAAATCGTTAAAAGATAAGATGATTGTTAGTCTTGGAAACTATGGATATGACTGGGATGAAAAGAGCAAGCAAGGAGGAAAAGTCGTATCATTTGAAGACGTCATGCGAATGGCTCAAAAAGCTCACTTGAATGTAGAGTGGGATGATAAAAGCAAAACGCCGTATGTAAATTATAAAGACGGAACGGGTACGCATGAGCTATGGTTTTTGGACAGCGTGACATTTTATAATCAGTGGAAAGCTGCTTCATCAAGCGGTGCCAAAGGAGTTGCTTTATGGAGACTGGGAACGGAAGACCCGTCTGTATGGGATGTAGTAAAAGGACATAAAGTAAGTGAGATTCAGACTGTTAAAAATGGAGAAATTGCTTACAATTATGGAGAAGGAAGCATACTTCATGCAAAAACAGAGGCTTCTCCAGGAGAAAGACGTTTTGCTTTTGATTCGAAAGGATTTATTTCAGGGGAAGAGTACACAGCAATGCCGCAAGCTCCTGAGATTGAACGGCTAAGCAAAATATTTAACAAAGAAATTGTTTTAACATTTGATGATGGGCCAGATCCTGAATACACAGAGAAAATTTTAAAAATTTTAAAAGCCCATGATGTAAAAGCTACTTTCTTTATGATTGGTGAAAATGCAGTATTTCATCAAGATATTGTTAAAGAAGTATATAAAGATGGTCATGAAATTGGAAATCATACATTTTCCCATCCAAATACAATCAATATTTCTAAAAATCAGCTAAAGTATGAAGTAAATGCAACAGAACGAATCATTCAAGGGATCACTGGTCATTCATCTATTTTATATCGGCCTCCGTATGGAGATAATCAAAACACTTATAATGGTTATGATGAAACGGTATATGACCCAGCTTCATTTCAAAAAATGGCGGATACGACGAAGATGGGATATATAACTGTTAACTACGATATTGATTCGAGTGACTGGAAAGCTAAAAATAGTAAAGAAATTGTAAACCGTGTGATGAAGCAAGCAGAGAACGGTGATATTATCTTACTTCATGATGGAGGAGGAAACCGAGAAGCAACAGTAGAAGCACTGCCTCAAATCATTGAAAAGCTGCAGGCACGAGGGTATACATTTGTAACAGCAGGGGATTTGACGAATAAAAGCAGGGAAAGTACAATGCCCGCCGTTTTAAAAGCAGAGAATCCGATTATTCAAAACATCAAATTGATTCTAGCGAATATTGCTGCGCTGCATACTGTTTTTTTCGTTCTGTTTTATGGAACATTAATTGTATTTACACTGCGTTTGCTTATTGTCTTTTATCTCGCGCTTAAACATAAAAGAAAAGCTGATAAACTGCATTTTGATGCTTCATATCAGCCTTTAGTCAGCGTAGTCATCGCTGCATACAACGAAGAGAATGTGATAAGCAGGACGATCAAGTCGGTGTTGAAGAGTTCATATCAAAATCTTGAGATTATTATGGTTGATGATGGGTCAACAGATGGCACATCAAAGGCTGTTACTGAAGATTTCAGAGACAATGACAAGTTTCATCTTCTTCGAAAGAAAAATGGAGGAAAAGCTGCGGCGATCAATTTGGGTATCCAAAAAGCAGAAGGAGACATCATTGTATCAATTGATGCCGATACCATTATTTCACCTGAAGCTATATCACTTATGGTGAGACACTTTAACGATGAAAAAGTAGGAGCGGTATCGGGGAACATTAAAGTAGGTAATGTCCGTAATTTATTAACAACATGGCAGCATATTGAATATGTGTCAGGTTTTAATTTAGAGAAACGTGCTTTTTCCATGCTTAATTGCGTGACGGTGGTTCCAGGCGCAATAGGAGCATGGCGAAAAAAACTTGTTCAAGAATTAGGATATTTTACGGCCGATACATTAGCTGAAGATACAGACATGTCTCTGCGTATATTGCGCAGCGGTTATAAAATTTCAATTGAAGAGAAAGCAAGTGCATATACAGAAGCACCAGAAAAGCGGAAAGATTTTCTCAAACAGCGCCATCGCTGGAACTTTGGAACTTTACAGTGCTTGTGGAAGCACAAAAGAGCTTTTGGAGGGCGCAAGCATAAAGCATTAGGTTTTATGGCTCTTCCTAATATGCTGCTGTTTCAATTCATTTTTCCTTTATTTGCACCATTTTTAGACCTTTTATTTGTTTTGAGGCTATGTACTGGAGATGTTAAACATTCGGTTCTTCTATATGGGTGCTACTTTATTGTTGATTTTCTTGTTTGTTTAGTGGCCTTTAGATTAGAGCGAATAAGCAGTAAACCATTGATTGCTCTAGTGATACAAAGAATTGTGTATCGCTACTTATTACTATGGGTAGCTTGGAAGGCAGTTTTAGCTGCATTAAAAGGAACAAGAGTAGGGTGGAACAAATTAAAACGCTCCGGAAATTTGCAGGTAACAAGAGACAGTTCAGCTGAGAGAACTGGGTGAAATTGCACTATTTAACGAGGTTAATTAGCTTTTGCTAATTAACCTTTTTTATTAGAAAAACAGTAAAGAGTTCACTTAATAATGATAGTTAAAAGAACCTTTATTTTTAAGCCTGTCAATAGGGATTATTCACATCCCTTTCTTGTTCATTGAAATGCTGTTCTGCGTACGTGCGTGTACCTATGGTAAAATGTCAGAGAATAACGCTTATTTGACTAATTCAGTACAGTTGTATCAACAGAGGAACCTTCTTATTAGGGGATTTTTCATAGTATAAAGACAATTATTTTGTGGGGGCGTTTTTATTCTGCACAGTTTCTTCAATTATTACTTCTATAATGAAAGCAAGGGGTGTGAATAAATGAATAGACTTTCTATTAAGCTTGGACTCTTGTTTTTAATGTTCATTTTACTAGTTGAAGCCGCTCTCTTTTTCTATTTATATAGCGGTCTTGCCAATACAAGAATTTCAGAGGAGTTGCAAAGCTTGCGTCTAAGAGGAAACAGTCACCGAGAAGTATTAGAGAAGCATCATGATTCAGCTACGCTTAACCATGTTGCACTGATGGAATCTGAGGCAGAAACCGACGTTGTTATCACAGATAAAACAGGAAAAATTATCAGTTCGTCTAGGCCTTTAATTCAAGGTGCAAGAAAATCGGTAGAGAAATGGAAAGGAAAATCTCTTACATACAAAGGTGAAATCATGCAAGGCGACTGGAAAAGCAAACCTTATATCGCCACAGCATCACCTATTAAAAAAGATCATCAGCAGTTCGGAACGGTTTATATGTTCAAGAACACAAATGATATTCACGAAATGATTGCGAGACTACAGCATCATTTTTACGTAGCGGGAGCTGTTTCCGTTTTATTTTCCATTGTGACTATTTTTGCCCTGTCTAAATTTATAACGGCTCCTTTAATCAAAATGAAAAAAGCAACAGAGAAGCTGAGTCAAGGAGATTTGTCTGTGAAACTTGGCGCTCATTCAAGAGATGAACTTGGACAGTTAGGAATGTCGATTCAGTCGCTAGCGAATGAGCTGCAGCGGTTGCGAAAAGAGAGAAATGAATTTTTAAGCAGCATTTCACATGAACTTCAAACGCCTTTAATGTATTTAAAGGGCTATGCAGACGTAGCAAGAAGGCCTTCTAATACACCGGAAGAAAGGGATAAATATCTTGCTATTGTGAAAGAAGAAGCAGAAAGAATTTCACAGTTAGTTAAAGATTTGTTTCAGTTGGCGCAGCTGGATCAGCATACATTTTTTATTCAAAAACAAAAAGTAGAGCTAGCTGCATATTTGCACACCATATGCGCGAACTTTCATTTAGCTTTAAAAGAAAAAGGGATGAAGCTGGACATAAGCTGTCCTCAAGGTCTTTACATTTCACTAGATCCTGAAAGATTTCAGCAAGTAATTATCAATTTACTTGATAATGCAATGAACTATTCAAAAGAAGAGACCAAAATTGATGTAGTCGTAAAAAAATCAGCTAAATTAGTAACCATAACCCTTAAAGATCGAGGAATAGGTATTCCAGAAAAAGATCTACCTTACATATTTGATAAGCTATATCGAGTAGAGAAATCTCGCTCGAGAAAAAGCGGAGGCTACGGACTAGGCTTATCCATTGTAAAAGAGATTGTAGAAGCTCACGGAGGAGAAATAACAATCACAAGCGAGATGGGAAAAGGAACGACTGTAGAGATTGTAATAAGAGAGGATGGATAGAATGACAACCATTTTATTAGTCGATGATGAAGTAAGGATGCTAGATTTACTAGAACTTTATCTACGGCCAAACGGATTTACGTGTATAAAATTTGAAAGCGGCACTGAAGCGCTACGCTATCTTTCTCAAGGTAACAAAGCAGATTTGATGTTATTAGATATTATGATGCCAAGCAGAGATGGGTGGGAGATTTGCCAAGAAATAAGAAAAATGTCTGATCTACCTGTCATTATGCTCACAGCCCGCAGTCAAACATTAGATGTAGTAAAAGGATTAAATATAGGGGCAGACGACTATATTACTAAACCGTTTAGCGAAGAAGAATTGGTTGCACGCATCCGTGCGGTTCTTAGACGTTCGTTAAAGGAAAAACATGAAATCACCTACAAAGGGTTAGTATGGAGCAAGGAAAATCACGTATTACAATATAAAAATCAGCAGATTCAAGTAACGCCTAAAGAGTTTGAATTAGTGGGTTTACTTCTTCAGCATTTAAATCGCGTGTTCAGCCGAGACGACTTGCTTGTGTTAGTGTGGGGATATGAGGCGGAGATTGGAGACCGTACTATTGACTCTCATGTGCGAAATGTTCGGGATAAGCTTAGAAAAGCAGGCTTTCCTGTAGACGAATACTTGCAAACCGTATGGGGAATAGGCTATAAGTGGGTTGATGTTAGTTGAACATGATATGAGCATAGCTGTTGAAATTGGTGAAAAGATAAAGTAAGCAGAAGTGAGCTTTTCTCTTTACATAGGGTAGGGGGGTATAGTAACATGGACTTATGAAGGGAGGATGTTAGATGGTCGAAGTGAATCACATGAATAGTGAAGAAAAATGTTGTACGATAAATAGTGAAAGAAAAAGTCACCATTCTCCAGAAGTGAAGAAAAATCTAACAAGCCGATTAAATCGAATTGAAGGACAAATTCGAGGAATTAAAGGATTAATTGAAAAAGATACGTATTGTGACGACGTGATTACTCAAATCGCAGCTGCGCAGTCTGCTTTAAATAGTGTAAGTAAAATTTTGCTTGAAGGTCACTTGAAGCATTGCATTGTAGAACGTGTGCAAGCTGGTGATGAAGAAGTAGTGGATGAATTATTAACAACCATTAAACGATTAATGAAATAAAGGAGATGCTAGAAATGGAAAACGTAACATTATCAGTACAAGGAATGTCTTGCGGTCATTGTGTCAAAGCTGTTGAAGGAGGCGTAGGCGAACTTAATGGCGTTAAAAGCGTGGAAGTAAGCTTAGAAGATGCAAAAGTAACGGTTGCATTTGATCCAAGTCAAGTAACGATCGAAGCTATTAAAGACGCTATTGATGACCAAGGTTATGACGTAGCATAAATAGCATCGCGTGCGAATACCTTCGCACGCTTGATTTAGGAGAAAAATATACCCCTTGTAGGTATATAACAGGAGGCGAAACGCGGTGAGTGACAAACAAAAAGAATCCACCTTGCAAATTACGGGTATGACATGTGCAGCGTGTTCAAATCGAATTGAAAAAGGATTAAAAAAAATAGAAGGTGTAAAAGAAGCAAACGTGAATTTGGCTTTAGAAAGATCTACTATCATATTTGATCCGTCTAAAACAAGTCCACAGGCCTTTGAAGAAAAAATCGAAAAGCTTGGATACGGAGTTGTAAATGAAAAAGCCGAATTTGCTATTACTGGTATGACGTGCGCCGCTTGTTCGACCCGTATTGAAAAAGGGTTAAACAAATTAGAAGGCGTGACAAAGGCAAGTGTTAACCTTGCTTTAGAAACAGCTTCTGTTGAATACAGCCCTTCTCAAATAGCTCCGCAAGATATAACGCAGCGAGTTGAAAAACTTGGATACGGAGCAAAGCTAAAGTCGGAGGAAAGAGAAGAAGAGCAAAGCTACCGAGAAAAAGAACTGAGTAAACAAAAAGGGAAGTTTTGGTTTTCGTTTATTTTAAGCGTACCGTTATTATGGGCAATGGTTAGTCATTTTACGTTTACGTCGTTTATTCCTTTACCTCATATGCTGATGAATCCATGGGTTCAGCTCGCTTTAGCTACGCCTGTTCAATTCGTGGTAGGGAAACAATTTTATGTAGGTGCATTTAAAGCTCTGCGTAATAAAAGTGCCAACATGGATGTTTTAGTAGCACTAGGCACAAGCGCAGCTTATTTCTATAGTTTGTACTCTTCTCTTAAATCGCTTGGCTCATCTGTTCATACAGCTCAGCTTTACTATGAAACGAGCGCTATATTAATTACGCTGATTCTTTTAGGGAAATTATTTGAAGCCAACGCCAAGGGCCGTTCTTCAGAAGCAATTAAAAAGATGATGGGTTTACAAGCTAAAACGGCTGTTGTAGTAAGAGACGGAGCGGAAGTTAAAATTCCAGTGGAAGAAGTGCAAAAAGGCGAAGTTATTTTTATTAAACCCGGTGAAAAAGTACCTGTAGACGGAGAGATTATTGAAGGGCAATCGGCTATAGATGAGTCTATGCTGACAGGTGAAAGCGTACCGGTAGATAAAAACATTGGAGATAAAGTAATTGGAGCTACACTCAATAAAAATGGTTTTCTAAAAATAAAAGCTACAAACGTTGGAAAAGAGACGGCGCTTGCGCAAATTATTAAAGTAGTAGAAGAAGCTCAAGGGTCTAAAGCGCCTATTCAGCGATTAGCTGATTATATTTCAGGTATATTCGTGCCAATTGTGGTTGGAATTGCTCTTCTTACTTTCTTTGTTTGGTATATCTGGATTGTGCCTGGCGAATTTGCACTGGCTTTAGAGAAGCTTATTGCCGTATTAGTGATTGCATGTCCATGCGCGTTAGGTTTAGCTACTCCAACTTCCATTATGGCCGGTTCGGGCCGCGCAGCAGAATTTGGTATTTTGTTCAAAGGCGGCGAGCATTTAGAAGCGACTCATAAAATCGATACGATTCTTTTAGATAAAACGGGAACTGTTACAAATGGAACTCCCGAGCTAACCGATGTACGTATTGCACAAGGCTACGAAGAAAATGAGCTATTGCAGTTAGTCGCATCGGCTGAGCGTTTATCGGAGCACCCTCTAGCTCAAGCCCTCGTAGCAGGTATAAAAAATAAAGGTATAGAAATTCAAGACCCGTTATCTTTTGAAGCTATTCCAGGGTATGGAGTAAAAGCAACTGTACAAGAACGAGAACTGTTAGTAGGAACAAGAAAGCTTATGAACCAACATAAAGTGAATATTGATGCAGCTTTAGAAGGAATGACAAATTTAGAACGAGAAGGAAAAACGGTCATGCTCGTTGGTCTTGACGGAAAATATGCCGGCATGCTTGCTGTTGCAGACACCATTAAAATGACTTCTAAAGAAGCAGTTTCTAGGTTGAAAGAGATGGGCTTAGAAGTGATGATGATTACAGGAGATAATCGTCAAACAGCTCAGGCTATTGCAATGCAAGCGGGTATTGATCACGTTATCGCAGAAGTGTTGCCAGAAGGCAAAGCAGAAGAAGTGAAAAAGCTTCAGCAGCAAGGTAAAAAAGTCGCAATGGTAGGAGATGGCATTAATGATGCTCCTGCACTTGCGTTAGCTGATATTGGAATGGCCATCGGAACAGGAACGGATGTAGCGATGGAAGCCGCTGATATTACGCTGATGCGAGGAGACTTGATGAGCATTGCAGATGCGATTGAAATGAGCAGAAAAACGATTTCTAATATCAAGCAAAACTTATTCTGGGCAATGGGTTATAACACGCTCGGTATTCCCATTGCAGCAGTCGGGCTGTTGGCTCCTTGGGTTGCTGGAGCCGCGATGGCTTTTAGTTCTGTATCGGTTGTATTAAATGCACTGCGATTGCAGAGAGTGAGGCTATAAGGTATGAAAAAGTGGATCATCTCAGCTATTTTATACGTGCTTGCAGTCATAGCAGTATATGCTGTGTGGGAAATATAAAGTGAAAAATATTGGAGTCACCAAGCCATTTTCGGTGAAAGTGATGTAAAACAAAGCTGCTAAAGAATATTCTTTAGCAGCTTTGTTAGGTGCAAGGAATGTTTTTTGCTTAATTCATATCCTTTAAGATGAAGGTCCTCGGGATGTTTTTGATGGGCAATTAACACATCCCGTCCATCATCCATAATCCAAATGAAATAATGACGGCTGGAACCATCTCCATAGGTAATGGTCATTTTGCAATCAATACTCCCAGCAGATTCTTCATCCAATAGAAGTTTCATGCGCTCTGCCTTTTTTATACTATTGGTGAATGCATTCATATCTTGTTCATCGATAAACGTTTTGAGCGTTTTCATTTTAATGGACGTTACTTCTACCTTTTGTACATTAGAGGGGGGCTTGGAGTGTGCGGAAGCAAAGGGAGCTCCCATCACCAAGCTAACTGCAAGTATGAGTGAGGACAGAGCAAAGCGTATTTTTAGCATGTTTCTTTCCTCCTTTTATTTTTATACTTTTTCCTAGCGGTAAGTGTTTCATACGAAGGCCTTTTTTAGGCACAGGAATTTTTTGTACCTAACTACCTTCATCTTCACAAAATCTGCACAAAGTCTGGCTATAATAAAGAAACGAAGAAGAGTATGCATAGATAAGTTGTTTCTAAGGGTTAAATGATTTTTATTTTAAAATTTATTAGGTGGAAAAGAGGGACTGTCATGAAAAAACAGCTATTTATTCTTGGTGCATCTGTCATTATTGGACTAAGCGGATGCGGAAACGATTCTAGTCATGAAAAGCCTTCAGCTGACAAAAATGAATCCATGCACGATCACTCAGAGATGAATCACTCTAGTTCAGGAGAGGTTCCAAAAGGATTAAAGCAAGCTGAGAATCCAACATATAAAGTTGGAGATAAAGCCGTTATGAAAGCTGATCATATGAAAGGCATGAACGGGGCTGAAGCAACGATTGTTGGTGCTTACGACACTACCGCCTATACCGTTTCGTATACGCTAAAGACCGGCGGAAAAAAAGTGAAAAATCATAAGTGGGTTATTCAAGAAGAAATAAAAGATGCGGGTAACAAGCAGTTAAAGCCAGGTAGCGAAGTAACGCTTGAAGCAGACCATATGAAAGGTATGAAAGGGGCAAAAGCAACGATTGATTCAGCGGAAAAAACAACGGTATATATGGTAGACTACACACCGACTACAGGCGGAAAGAAAGTGAAAAACCACAAGTGGGTAACCGAAGATGAGCTTTCAGCAAAATAGACTGTTAGCAAGAAAAGCCCAAGAATAGATGTATTCTTAGGCTTTTTTTGTTTGCTTCTTTTTTTATGCTTTATAATGATAAATTTCTTACATGATGTATGAAGAAAACTCATGTTTCTTTCAAAAGAAGTTGTGGTATTAAGTAGAATGCTACGGTAATAAAACGAACAAACTACTGATGAAAGGAGCTAGCTATGAGTGAACATACAGTAAAGCGAACAGGACGCACACGATGGTTCATTTCATCTTTGTTAAGCAGTATGATTATTTTAAACTATTTTGATCGTGTAGCGGTGTCAGTGGCCGCTCCTGCAATACAAGATGCATTTCACTTAACGGGAACAGAGCTCGGAATTGTCTTTTCTATTTATACATATTCTTATACGATCATGCAAATACCTGCCGGGAGCTTGCTTGATCGGTTTGGAGTAGCATGGGTAACAAGAGTCGGTATGGTGATTTGGAGTTTATTAACGATGTCAATGGCTTTTTTGCAAGGAAAACTTCTTCTCTATATTGTCCGGTTTTTAATAGGAATAATGAGTGCTTCCGCATTTCCGGCAGCATCAAAAGCTACGTCGCTATGGTTTCCTCCAAACGAAAGAAGCTTACCAAATTCTTTGTTTGATTCAGCAGCCAAATTTTCAAATGTACTTGGCGCGCCTCTTGTAGCGTTTCTCATCACCAAATTTGATTGGCGCACAGCATTTTTATCCATTGGAATTATAAACGTGCTGTTTACGCTGCTGTTTTGGTTTTATTACGAAAAGCCAGAAAAGCATAGACGCATATCAGATGATGAGTTGAAGTATATTCAAGAAAATAATCTAAATGCAAACGATGAGCAAACATCAAAATTTTTACATACCTTGAAAGTATTATTTGCGAATCGAAAAGTTTGGGGGCTAATGATTGGGTTTACAGGCTATGGATATACGTTTAATTTACTGTTAACGTGGCTGCCAACTTTTTTAAAAGAAAAATACGGTATGGATATAATGTCATCGGGCCTGCTTACGGCAGTACCTTGGCTAATTGCTACATTTGCTGGCATTTTAGTTGGCGGGTGGCTTGTTGATTACCTTATAAAAAAAGGATACAACAGTCAAAAAGTATATCGCACGATCATTGTTGTGGGATTATGCTTAGGATTTGTTTTTTTAGGCTCTATTTTCACCAATAGTGTCGTCGTAGCGATGATTTGTATCTCGATTGGACTGGCAGGTATATCTGCAACGGCACCAATCGGCTGGTCTATTTCTGCAGAAATTGCGCCTGCAGGGTCTATTTCCCTTCTCAGTTCTATCGTTAATTTAGCTAATAATTTGTTTGGAGGAATTATAGCTACAGCTTTAACGGGATATCTTTTAGATAAAACAGGTTCTTTTAATCTAAGCTTTATTGTAGCGGGAATTGTCTTGTTGCTAGGCTTAATTTTTTATATTTATGTGCTGGGAGATATTAAACAAATTAAAATTCCAAAAAACCAGCGTACGAAGTAAAACCCCATGACTCGTGATGGAGTTTTACTTTTGATTATAAATAACGACCTTGCTTGTGCGTTTAGTGATGTGAGAAACGCTATTAAGAAGGGAAATAATGTAAATTTGTTTGTTTGAAACATATGATAGAGACTTATTTTAAAATAGAATTGTTAGTATAGCATGTTCTTAAAAAGGTTAAGCTGGTTTTTATGAAGAAACCTTGTGTCTAGTTTTGTTATTTCAGCAGAAGTAGATATGAACCGCACTATAAAAAATAGAAAGGCAGAGGAACATGAATCATAAAGAAAGTGAAAACAATACTGAGTTAAATCAAAGCCATTTGTTAAAGGAGCCTCAGCGCATAGAATTATCTAAGTATCAAATTTTAAAGGCACTAATACCTGTTATTATACTTGGGCTTGTCGTTTTGGTTGCTGTACTACAAAACGATGGTCTTCTTAATTGGATCTAGGCATGTAAAAGGGGTCTGTAACGTACAACAGACGTCGCAATCAGTAGAAATAATGGATTACAACTTAGGCATGCAATAAAAAGAAATTGCATATAGTGTAATTCAAATCGCTTGGATACAGTAGAGGGAAAGAGGGAGATATATGCCAAGAGTAACCGTTTTAGGGTACGGAAGTTTTGAAGTGGCAAAAGGGAAAAAGCTTGTCTTGGCACTCGAAGACAACGGTATAAATATTCTTCATCGGTGCGGCGGGAAAGCTAAATGCACGACTTGCAGAGTAGAAGTACTCGAAGGAGAATATTGCGATTTAACAACCGCGGAGAAAAATGCATACTCAGAAAGTTCAATTGAAGATCATTTGCGCTTATCTTGCCAAATTCGTGTAAATGAAGATGTCACCGTTCGGCCAATACTAACGGTAGAAAGTTCAGGACAAGAAGCAGGACCTCGACCCGCAGAGTAGTCATGTAATTGAAAAAAGCAGCGCGTGGAATGTTCACATGCTGTTTTTTGTATTTTTATCTAAAAAAATAACAAGAACAGCGACGGGGAGTAACAGCTGTTCTTGTTCAAGTAAAATACCTACGGAATGATTCCTTTAAATTTTAGCATTCTGTAAGGCGGGAAGTAAATCACTCAAAAGAGTGATTATAAAGGCTTTTTTCGAACCGTTATCTGTAAATAGATTTAATTGGATTCTTCAATCACATCTCCACTTTTGTAAATATGATACCAGCCTATGGTACCTGATCCCCCTTGATCCATCCAGTCTTTATTTTTTGCTACGAATCTATAGTAAGCTTTATCGTTGTTATCTTTCCGTAAGCGGTCGTCTGTACTAAAGACAATGTTGTCACCGAGTTCTTTTTTACCGAATGTAATGGCCGTGCTGACAGGGAATTGCTTTCTTTCTACCTTGTTCTCATCTAAAGCTGCCCATGTTAAGGGGCCAACAATACCATCTGGAGACAGGCGGTGATCGGTTTGAAATTCTTTTACTACATTTTGCGTTCGCGTACCGAAAATGCCATCAACGGATGTGTTATACTTCACATCCTTTAAGCTTTGCTGTAAGTCTCTTACGTAGCTAGAGTGAGAACCTTTACGAAGCGTAGGCCTCGTTTCTGCTTTAGCTTCAATTTTTTTTGAGTAGGTATCTTTAGCAGCTGCTTCACTAGTTGGAGTGCTGAATGCTACGCATGTTGTTGCAAGCGCAAGAGTAGAAAGTGTGACAAGTGTTTTTTTCGTTAACATGAAATAACCTCCTTGTTTTTAGCAACTATTTGTCGCTTTTCATGAGCTTTATAACTAATTAGTAGCTATAAAGTCAATTTATTATAGCGCAGACAATTTTCTATTTGTTTTTATATTCCTATGATTATATAAGATAGTCATAAAAAACTAGTGAAGTAGATAAATCGTTCTATGTTTTCACTATAATTTCATTTTTCTCTGTTACAGTACGGAAGGGAAAAACAGCAGGTTTGAGCGTCTTGTGTACCTGGAGTATGTCTTGCTCTATAACGCTCATAATAAATGAATGAAAAGACTGCAAAGGGAATTTAGATCTCTTTGCAGTCTCTTCATGTTCAAAAGCCCTGCGTTTCAAATAATAACCAGAAAGGAATTATGTGATGTCACCTCTGTATTCCCAGCATATAAGGAATCTTTTTTCGAAGCAAAAGTCTAATAAATTATCGCGTAAACAAATCTTTCTCTATATACTAGGAATTTGCTGTTTGTGTATAGCGCTAATAGTAACGAACCATAATTATTCGCTTTATAAAAAACCGATAGCCGAGGTAGTGAAGGCGAATGTTGTAGAACAAAACAAATCTACTGATTTAAATCGCAACAAAGATGCCGTATATTCTCAAAAAATTGTTGCTAAAATCATGAACGGGAAATATAAAGGAAGGCTTATTCATTTAGAGAATACGTACTCATACTCAGGTGCTTATGATCAAAAGTATACTGTCGGAACAGATCTTTTTGTCTCCTTAGAAAAGAATTCACAGCATGCTTTAAGCGGCACGATTGAAGGAGTGAAGCGGGACACGCAGGTTACCGCTGTCGCGGGCTTATTTATACTAATTTTGCTGGCGATTGGAAAAAAACAAGGTTTTTATTCAATTATCAGCTTACTTATTAATATTGTTCTTTTAATCGGGGCCCTCAATGTATATCTAGCACTAGGGAATGTGAGCTTGCTAGCTGTATGTATTGTTGCGGTCGTTCTTTTTACGGTTATTTCTTTGTTATTAGTAAGCGGTAATAAAGAAAAAACGCATGTAGCAATTATTTCAACTTTAATAGGTACATTTGTTTCTCTATTAATTGCTTACATCGTCATGCAGCTAACAGATTCGAACGGTCTTCATTATGAAGGAATGGAGTTTGTGACGATTCCTCCTCAAAAAATATTTATGAGTGAGGTATTAATCGGATCATTGGGAGCTGTCATGGATGTAGCGATTACCATTACTTCTTCTGTTTATGAACTATATGAAAAGAATAAAGAGATAGCGCACAAAGATTTACTGAAATCGGGCAAGGAAATTGGCGGAGACATTATGGGAGCTATGACGAATATTTTATTTTTTTCGTATATAAGCGGAACAATCCCAATGGTTCTTCTTTATTTAAAGAATGGCTCTCCTTTAGGATATACGTTTTCGATGAATTTCTCCTTGGAGTTAATCCGTGCTCTTACTGGCAGCATTGGCATTGTTTTAACGATTCCAATTACACTCTATCTTTCGATTCTTTTTATTTTTAGGAAGGGGAACAGAAAGTGAACGTTTTACTATTGCTTGCTCTTATTTTATTTATTCTGATGAGTATTGTGGGCGGAAAAAAAGGGATTAGATCTTTCCTTGCTTTGTTCTTGAATTTTGGCGTTATTTTTCTAACCATTCTCTTTATGCTGTCTATAAAAAATACGATTGTTGTTACGTTGATAGCTTGTACAATCATTAGCTGCATTAATTTATTTTATATCAATAAATTCAATCATAAAACGCTTGCTGCGTTTGTTTCAACAATTATTACCTTAGCTGTTTTAGTGTTCTTTATTTTTATTATTGAACATCATGCAATGATTCAAGGATTTGGAGAAGAACAGGAAGAAGAAATTAACGCTTTTTCACTTTATGTTGGCATTGATTTTGCTAAAATAGCCATTTGTACAATTATTATGGGTGCCATAGGAGCGATCATTGATATTTCGCTATCTATTTCGTCTTCTATGAATGAGTTATTTGTTCATGATCCGTCCGTAACTAAAAAAAATCTCTTCAATTCTGGTTTGAAAATCGGAAGAGATATTTTGGGCACCACAACCAATACACTGTATTTTGCCTTTGTAGGCGGGTATTTGACGTTAATTATCTGGTTTAAGAGATTGTCGTATTCGTTTGGAGACATTATCAATTCAAAAACCTTTTGTGCAGAAGTCATTTCTATTTTAAGCGGAGGCATTGGTGTAGCCATTATTATTCCGATTACTTCTTGGATTAGCGCTTCTATTTTCTTACAAAAAAGAGAAAAAGGGAAGCAGTACAAGAAAATAAAGTAGAGAAGCGTATGGACAAATAAAAACAAAAAGTCATAAGAAACTGCCCCTCCAATGGTTAACCATTGGAGGGGCAGTTCAAATTGACCTTGACCTATTTGTGGGATTTTGAGAGGAAACTAGGCGGAGGATGGGAGTTGTAATAGCATTAAGGATTACAATCTGTTTTTCTTACTGATAGATAATGCGAAAAGGCCAAGAAGCAGAATTTACAGGAGAAGCAGCTTTTACAAGGACCGTCTCACCATTAGCTGGAAGCAGATTCTTAAAAGCATAAATTCTGCGTTCACCTCTTGGAGATCCACGTCCTCGAGAGATCTTTTGAGTTATAATATTTCGTTCATTGTTTGGATCAAGTATCCAGTGTACGTACCAAATCTGCCGTAAAAATTGTCTATTTGTACTTTGCGGACGTTCATCAAATATACAGTGATTCACTTGGCCTGTCCAATATAGATATCGCCCGTTTCCTATATGCCATTCATCTCCTGACCGATATCTGATTCCTACACATTCACCCGGGTAGATAACATCGGGGATGTTGTAATGACTTTCTCTTTGACAGCTAGGGTCACTATATTGTGTATAAGGTGTGACTTCTACTTTTTCTAACTGATTTTTTCTAAAATACAAATATTGCTGCGTGACTTGCCCTGTCGTTCGATTTACGGCTCGGTGACTTAGAAGAATACCATTATAGGTCTGTAACTTTGTGTTATCGATGCTTCTTGTAACCGTTAAGGTACCGCCATTTGAGCTTATGACGCCGCCTACTAATCTTCCATTATGAACACAGTACCCGTTTCTGCATGATGAACCGGCATTAGCTCGATATAGAACTCCTACGCATGTCCCACTAGTAATTAGAGTCAATTATATTCACCTCACATTTCAACGTTGTTTATAAGAATAGCTTTCGAAAGTACTTTTCGCGTGAAGTAATTTCTATAGATCATCCGGGCCATATCGATAGGAAGGCTGTGTTTGAATAAAATAGCCATTTCGTACTTGAGCTACCCAGTTTTGAAATATTTCTCTCCATTCAACACGGTTAAAAAACTCATCAAGCGGCTTTGAAGAATCCCATTCAATGATAAAGAACGGAACTACTGATGGATTCCATACGCCTATACTATTGACACCTGATTCTTTGATAAGAAGTAAAGGCAGGCCTCGTTGGTAACCCATGCTTGGCTCTATTTGTAAAAATGGAGCGCCTTCCCATGATGGTGGCGGAGGTGTACCGCCGGGAATATTCGTCATGGTATAATTGGCGAAGACTTGCTGCATATTCACCGCGATCAACCCATAGCTAGAGAGTATCATTCGGCGAACGCTTGTTATCGTTTTATTAGGATATTGCTCTGTATCAGGAAGTGTGCGAGGGAAAAGAAGAGCACGTTCAATTTCATCGATTAAGCGATTAAGAAATCTTGTTTGAGTAGTATTAAGCATAGACGGGTGGCTGAGGAATACAGGGATTTTATAAGCTCTGTCGGCTGTATTTTTTAAAGGGATTTTAGGGGAAGCAGAGGGGGATACTTTATTGTCTCTAAGAGAGTAAGGCTTGTCTACATAATATTTACCATCTTGCGGATTATAATAGGAATAATGTTTTTTAATCGTAATCATCCTTTCTTATTTTTCTCTATATTTTATTCAAATAGACAAAATAAGTATGTATGTTTGTCCAAGGACATTAGTAGCATTTTTACGAGAAAACATACCTATATTATCGTATGCTAGATTTGACTTAAATTAGTAGGAAAAAATAATTTCTTTAAATCAAATCCTTAAACAACTACTAAATCACTTTTTGTTCACTAAAAAATTGTAAATCAGTTAGAAATCAATTATAGTAATGAAGCATTAATACATAAGCCCATTATTATACATCAGCTGAAAGGGAGTAGGAGGTGTTCATTAATGAGTACAAAATCTATAGATAGTATTGAAAAGGCAGCCCACATCCTAAAATTATTGGGGGATAAAACAAGGCTTTCGATGGTGAAATTAATAGAGAACAATGAATGCTGTGTGTGTGAGTTCGTAGGTATCTATCAAGCTAGCCAACCTTCAATTAGTCAACATTTACGAAAATTAAGAGATGCTGAGCTTGTGAAGGAAAGAAGAAAAGGGCAATGGGTTTTTTATTCTCTTAATAAAGAAAGCCAGCACTATGAATTTGTTCTGGGCATACTTGAATCTGTACCAAGTCAGGACAAACGTTTAAAAGAGCTAGAAAAACAAGGACTGCGTATTAGTTGTTGTGAATAATTGGAGGTTTAAAAAGTGGCATCAGTTGTACTAGCATCATTGATTTTTTTAGTAACATTAATTTTTGTCATTTGGCAGCCGAAGAATTTATCAATCGGCTGGTCGGCTTGCGGGGGAGCTATTCTTGCTTTACTGGCAGGCGTTGTTGATTTTCAAGACGTGCTTGAGGTAACCAGCATTGTGTGGAATGCGACTCTTACGTTTATTGCTATTATTATTATTTCTTTAATTTTAGATGAAATTGGTTTCTTTGAATGGGCAGCGCTTCATATGGCTAGAGCTGCAGGAGGGAACGGTGGGCGTATGTTTGTTTACGTGTCTCTTCTTGGAGCCGTTGTAGCAGCGCTATTTGCTAATGACGGAGCAGCTTTGATTTTAACACCCATTGTTTTAGCTATGGTTCGGGCATTAAAGTTCGACGATAAAATGGTTTTTCCGTTTATTATCGCAAGTGGATTTATTGCGGATACAACTTCGCTGCCGCTTGTTGTTAGTAACTTAGTGAATATCGTATCGGCCGACTTCTTTGGTATTAGCTTTTCTGAATTTGCATCACGCATGATTGTTCCAGATTTAGTTTCTCTGTTTGCAAGTATTATGGTCTTGTATGTGTATTTTCGCAAAAGAATCCCTAAGAAATACAATGTAGCAGATTTGCAGAAGCCAGTGGATGCCATCAAAGATGAAAAGATGTTCCGGCTATCTGGAATTGTCTTAGTTTTGTTAGTACTAGGCTATTTAATTGGAGAATTCTTTAGCGTCCCTGTTTCGATCATCGCAGGTATTATCGCTATCCTATTTTTGATGATGGCCAAAAAAAGCCGAGCGGTTCATACAAAAAAAGTGTTACAGGGAGCTCCGTGGGCGATTGTCTTTTTCTCTATCGGCATGTATGTTGTTGTATACGGCTTGCGTAATGCTGGTTTAACAGAAATTCTGGCTGACGTGATACAAGCAACGGCCAGTCATGGACTGTTTGCAGCAACGATCGGTATGGGATTCACTGCGGCTATTCTTTCATCGATTATGAACAATATGCCAACCGTTATGATTGATGCACTAGCAATCGATGCCACACACGCAGCTGGAACAATCAAGGAAGCGCTCGTTTATGCAAATGTCATTGGATCGGATTTAGGACCAAAAATTACCCCGATAGGCTCTTTAGCGACGCTTTTATGGCTTCATGTTCTGTCAACAAAAGGCGTGAAAATTTCCTGGGGAACGTATCTTAAAACGGGGATTATCTTAACGATTCCGACATTGTTTATTACGCTTGTTGGTTTGTATATGTGGTTATTGATTATTTCATAACGCGTGCTAAAGGAGATTTGTTTTAGTCGATATGATAATGACTGTGCCAGAAAAATTCAGATGTGTATCGAAGCTGTAGAAAATGATCTACAGCTTTTTTATTGAAAAATTATAACGGACACTGACACGCTTTTAAAATGGAATATGTATTTCTCATTGAAACTACTTTTCTCCCCATTCATACTCCAACAGCTCTTTCTATGATAAAATAATAAAACTGACTAAGTTTCACATGGAAATTTGAAATGTAAGGTGATTAAATACATGAAGTTAATTATTGCAGAAAAGCCGGATCAAGGATCGACGCTAGCTTCACAGTTCAAGCCGAAGCGTCACGACGGCTATTTAGAGATTCCACCGAATGAAGTGTTTACAGACGGAGCATATGTGACGTGGGCAGTGGGGCATTTATGTCAGCTTGTAAGTCCGGAAGATTATAAGCCGGAGTGGAAAAAGTGGTCAATTGACACGCTGCCAATGATTCCAGACCGTTTTCAATATGAAGTGACGCGCTCAAAAGCAAAGCAGTTTCAAGTGGTAAAAAAATTGCTTAAAAAGCCGACGGTCACAGAAATCATACATGCGGGAGATGCGGGGCGCGAAGGAGAATTAATCGTCCGTAATATCATTCAGCTGTCAGGTGTTCATAAGCCGATGAAACGATTGTGGATTTCTTCTTTAACGCCAAAAGCCATTTATGATGGTTTTCAACAATTAAAAGATGAAAGCGATACGCGCAACCTTTATTATGAAGCCTATACAAGAGCATGTGCAGATTGGGTCGTTGGGATGAATGCTTCACGGGTGTATAGCATTTTGTTAAAAAAGCATGGCATGTCAGATGTTTTTTCAGCAGGACGCGTGCAGACGCCAACGCTTGCTTTAATTGTAAAGCGTGAAAAGGAAATTGATAACTTTAAATCAGAGCCTTTTTGGGAAGTGCTTGCTAAGTTTGATATTGAAGGAAAGAAGTATGAAGGCAAATGGCATCAAGACGGAGAATCACGTCTCAAAGAAAAAGAGATGGCATATAAAATTGCTCAGTTTTGCGAAGGAAAAGACGCGGAAGTTCATGAACTCGTAACGGAGCGAAAAGAGTTCCAGCCGCCTTTATTATTTAATCTATCATCACTTCAAGCAACGGCGAATAAAGCGTTTAAGTTTTCACCTAAAAAGACGCTTGATGTGCTGCAAGGGCTGTATCAGAAAGGAATTGTTTCTTATCCGAGATCAGACTCAAACTACGTAACAGAAGGTGAAGCAGAAACGTTTCCTGAGATTTTAGAAAAGCTGAGCGCTTTTTCTGAATACGAACATTTATTTCCGCTTCCTTACTCTTCGATTCTAGGAAATAAACGCTATGTAAATGCAAAAAAAGTGAGTGATCACTATGCGATCATTCCAACGGAACAAGTGAAGGACCCGAGCAAACTGTCAGGAGACGAACAGAAAATTTACGACTTAGTCGTAAGACGGCTAATTGCAGCACACTATGAAAAAGCGATTTTTGACTATACAACCATTACGACACTGGTGGAAAAGCGAGCCGCCTTTATTTCAAAAGGAAAGCAGCAAATTCAAGAAGGCTGGCGCAAAGTAATTTTTCAAAATGAGAAAGACGATGATGTTATCCTTCCGAATGTCCAAGAAGGTGAAGAAGGTAAAGTTGTTAAAGTAGACGTAAAAGAAGGTAAAACACAGCCGCCAAAACGCTACACGGAAGGTCAATTGATTACACTGATGAAGACGGCGGGTAAGCATTTAGATAATGACGAGCTTGAGAAGATTTTAGCAAAATCAGAAGGCTTAGGGACGGAAGCTACGCGCGCTGGAATCATTACAATGCTTAAAGATCGTAAATATATTGATGTGAAAAAAAACCAAGTATTTGCGACTGATAAAGGAAAGGTATTGATTGACGCGATTGGAGATAAAATTTTAGCTTCTCCAGAAATGACGGCTAAGTGGGAGCAGCGTTTAGCTGAAATTGGTGAAGGAACAGCATCAGCCGCTGCCTTTATGGAACAAACAAAGAAGCTGTCAGCTAAAATTATCGAAGATGCTGTCGAAGCAGAAAGCAAGTGGAACTTCAGCGGATACGATACTGAATCCATTCAGCGAAAAGGTAAGGGCAAAGGTAAAGGTTTTTCTTCTAAATCGTTTGGTTCATGTAAGCTTTGCGATGGAAAAGTAGTCGATAAAGGCTCCTTTTACGGATGCTCAAACTATGCAAAAACAAAATGCACGTTTACCGTATCAAAAAAGATTTTAGGTAAAACAGTCACGCAGGCTAATTTAAAAAAGCTGCTAAGCGAAGGACAGACAGATTTGATTGAAGGGTTTAAAAAAGGTGATAAAACCTTTAACGCTAAGTTAGAATGGAAAGAAAATAAAGTGCAGTTTTTATTTGAAAAATAGAAGGATAAAAAGCGCTTGCTAAAGAGCAAGCGCTTTTTGTATGTAAAAAACAGGAGTTTTCCAGCCTTTCTAGAATTTCTTACATAGTTATTTATGCAAAGGATGAGATTGATGAAACGAACGAGTAAAGGGATGATTCCGTTTTGGGATTATATAGGTATTGAAGAAAAGCTGCTTGAAAAAGGATATGCGGAGTTAAAAATCACGATTCAGCCGCAGCTTCTGCAGGGAAGAGGAACGGTTCATGGAGGCGTTATTGCTACGCTTATCGACGCGGCGGTTGGTTCAGCTGTGCGGTCTTCTCTTTCTGAAGAGGAAAGTGCCAGTACAGTTGAGTTAAAAGTAAATTACACAAGGCCGGGTATAGGTGATTATTTAGTTGCTAAATCTACACTGTCTCACCGCGGCAAAACGCTTGCTGTTGGAGAAGTGAAAATTGAAGACAGCAGCGGCAAGCTTGTTGCGCTTGGCAGTGCAACATATATGATTTTTTCAGCAAAAAAAGCTTAGGATTCTAAGCTTTTTTTGCTGAATTCAGCTGCTGACTAATACATGCAATAATTGTTTTATAATAAGCTTCGGGATGAGGAGCAAATTCACTTTTATGTGCTGTACGGTGGATAGGCTCTTTTTCATTTGTTATCCCTTCAACGATAAGTTCTGTTTGATTTCCAAGCCATAGTTCGCAAAAGTTAGAAAAAGGTGCTTTTACAAGTCCTGATACTTCTTCTTGCTGCAACGTAAAAGCACTAAGAGGATAAGAGTTGTGGTATAAAAATATGTGTGCAAATTCTTTATCAATATAGTGCGGCTGAGATACTTCGTATTTAAAGACATCTAAAGGAAGCAATTCATCAAATGAAATGTTGACGCCGAGCTCTTCGTGAATTTCTCTTACACCGTCCTCAGCGGTTTCTGTATGAAGCAAATGTCCGGCAGCTGTGATATCAAGCGCGCCGGGATAATCTTGTTTTTGTTCGCTGCGAATTTGGAAGTAAATATAGTCTGTATCATTTTCGCGGCTGACAAACCAGCAGTGAAACGCTTCGTGCCAATAGCCTTTTTCGTGAACTTCTTTGCGAGACGCTGTTCCTATGCGATCCTGTTGGTCGTTAAATATGGTTAACACTTCATCGTTCATCATAAGTCCCCCAATTTGTTTCCTACTTCTTTCTACTCTAACCTGCCGTGAAAGGTATGTAAATAATGGAAGATGAAAATCTGCTTTGATACGTACAAATATGCACAAAATAAAAGATACATCAATTTTAGTAAAGAAGGTGCATGCGTTGAATCATTGGATGGAAGTAGTACTTCGTTCAGTGTTGATTTTACTTGGTTTGTTTTTTATTACAAAGCTGTTAGGTAAAAAACAGTTATCCAAACTTTCTTTTTTTGAATATATCGTTGGCATTACAATTGGAGATATTGCAGGAACAATTTCAATGGATGTAGATTTACAGGCAAGTCATGGCGTAGTAGCAATTTTAGTTTGGGCATCATTTCTTATTGTTGTCTCAAACATATCGTTAAAAAGCATCACCTTTCGAAAAGCGGTGGAAGGCACGACAACGATCCTCATTAAAGAAGGAAAAATCCTTGAGGAAAATGTAAAAAAAGAAAAATATACAGTAGATGAGCTCATGGAGCAGCTTCGGAAAAAAGACATTTTTTATGTGGAAGACGTCGCTTTTGCCATGCTGGAAACAAACGGCGAATTAAGCGTGCTGTTAAAAAAAGAAAAGCAAAACGTTACGAGAGAAGATTTATTAATAAAAGGAGAGGCGACACGATTACCTCAAACGATTATCATGGACGGAAATATAATGAAAGAAGCGGTTCATGAGCTGGGATATAGCGTAGCGTGGGTTAAAGAGCAGCTTAAAAAGAAAGGTGCCAAAGTCGATAAGGTATTTTTAGGGCAAGCAGACTCAACAGGCCATTTGTATCTTGATTATTATGAAGACTGAGGCTAGGACAAACGTATTTTAGCCTAAGTGAAAAACGAACCACTAATCAACATGTTGATTAGTGGTTCGTTTTTTTGTGATGGTAAGTATAGTTTTATCTGTTTCGTTCCCCCTAGCAGTTGATTGGAGGGCAAGGTGAAGACTCCTACGGGAAAAGCGGATCAGGTGAGACCCCGCAGGAGCGCAAGCGACGAGGAGGCTCAGCGGCCGCCCGCGGAAAGCGAAGCCTTGCACGAAAATCAACTGCGGTGTCACAAGCAGTCCAGCTCATGTATCTCATTTGTTCGCCTTTAGGCTGGATTCATTTCGTTATATCTCAGCCTCAGCGGGGATCTACTTCTCGTTCAGATTTTATGTCGATGACTTTAAGGCTGTCTTTTGGTGCTTTAATATCTTTACTTGCAGGCGCTGCTTTTTTATTTTCTACCCAGTCTACTAACAAATCAAAAGATTGATGAGCATATGGAAGTAGGGGCTGAAGCTCTTGATTTGGATCCGTTTGTTTATTCCACACTAAGCTATCAACGTGATTTCCGTTTTTTACGGTATAAAGGCGATGAAGATTTGCCTTGCCAGCTTTTTTAACGAGTTTTTCATAGCCTTCCGCGTGAATAGACGGGAAGATAAGTGAGTCGAGAGAGCCGGTCATACTGATAAGAGGTACATCGATATCACCTGTATTTTCTACTTTTGCTACATTTTCTTTTACGCTTTTTGGTCGGGTTTGGTAGCGATAATTTTCAAAGATGTAGTCCCATGAGCGGTCCCGTAGGCCTGATGAAGTAAAGTTTAAGTAGTTGTGCCAGTTTGTTCTTCCGGGAGCTGTTGGATCAAAGTGATCACGGTAAATATTTAAAGTGATCGCCCAGTACACTTGATCATGATAATTCCATAGTTTTTCTGATCCTTTCGGAAGGCCGGCTTTATACATTTGTTTAATCGCTTTTTTCTGCTCTTTTCCCGTTCCGTACAGCGCTTCTTCTGCGTTGTTGACAACAGGTGTTAGTGAACTGATTAAATTTGGCGCTTTTGCACTCCACAATACGCCTTCCCAATCGACGCCTCCATCAAATAAACGAGGCTCTTTTGTTTGTTTTGGATCATCGTGCTCAAGTGCGTATCTGACGACATATCCACCGTTTGAAATGCCAATTGCATATGTTGGTACTTTATGATCGTTTCGAATCAAATCGCTTGCAGGGTTTTTTCGATTGGCCGGGTCGATTAGTTTGTCCGAATAATGAGTAGTCAGATATTGCTGGGCTGCTTTTGTCATTTGGCGATAGCGCATATTCCATTCTGCTACGCTGTCGTCTTCATTGGCAAGTGCATTTTTTACTTTAGCAAAAGGATCGGTAGGATCACTTTCTCCTTGTGTTCCTTTATCAATTGCAGCAAACGCATAGCCCTTTTTAAGAACGTAATCGCTGAATAATAAATCGGTGGACGTTTCGTTACGCGTAGCAGGAATGCCTGCTACCACAAGTTTTCCATTCCAGTTATCAGGAACCCGGATGACGAACTGAGCGTCTTCAAAAATTCCATTTACTTGCGTTCCTTTAACCGCAGCTGGCTGATTGATTCGATACCAGCCTGATTCATTTTCAGCTTTTCCCCAGTTATAAGGAGTAAGCCCGATGTTTCCATAGAGCGTAGCCTGCTGATATTGAGCCGGGTTTTTAGTCGTCAGCCAGTTCCCGTTCGCTCCGTCAAAATAGGTTTCTGCTGATTGATCAGCATTTGGAATTACATTTGTTTTGTTAGCA
Organism: Priestia sp. D3YE.R1; assembly: GCF_049199565.1. Lineage (NCBI taxonomy): Bacteria > Bacillati > Bacillota > Bacilli > Caryophanales > Bacillaceae > Priestia > Priestia sp. D3YE.R1. The sequence continues at coordinate 123,582 of NZ_JBLTHW010000003.1, forward strand.
GCTTCAGCAAGAGATCCTGAAGCGGAAAAACAAAGAGCAGCAGAAAAAGTAAACGCTATCATTTTTCGTTTCACGTTTTTTCCTCCTCATAAAAATACTCATACCTTTTAAGTAAATTCCATAAAAAAGAAAAATGTCCTGTTTTAAAATCAATTTAGAAGAAAGTTTTTTCGTTTGTTACTAAGCTGTTTTTGTCTAACAAACAGGTAAAGTGCATCCAATTCTCTAGTTTCTTTTTAGGCTGCTTATATTATAATGAAACAAGGATTAAAAAAGACAGGGTAAAACAATCGATTAAATAAGTATAAAAGAAGGTAAGGGAGTAGGTCTATGAGTAGCTTTAACAGTCAGTTTTTGTATTCCATTACAATTATTCTATTGGGATACATACTAAAACGAACAAACCTCCTTCAGCAAAAAGACGGGGAAGCGTTAGCAAGAATTATTTTTAATATTACAATGCCTTGCTTGATTATCGTTACATTCAGCAGTATTAAAATTGATGGATCGCTTATTTTACTGTTAGTTATTGGGATTGTCTATGGCTTGCTGTTAGCTGCTGTCGGAGTTTTTGTTTTTCGAAAAGATGAGCGAAAAGTGAAAGGTATGCTAACGATGATGATTCCAGGGTTTAATATTGGAATGTTTGCTTATCCGTTAGTAGAAGGCATTTGGGGAAAAGAAGGGCTTAAATACTTTGGTATGTTTGATGTCGGAAATGCTTTTGTTATTTTTGTTTTATGCTATGTAATTGGCAGCTACTATTCAGGGGATGATATTGACATTGAATTTAAAAAGATTTTATACAAAGTATTAAAATCGATGCCGCTTCTTACCTATGTAATTATTTGTCTTCTTGCGATTATAGGTATTCATTTACCAGCATATGTATTAGACGTCTCAGGTATTATCTCTAAAGCGAATATGCCGCTTTCTCTTTTGCTTTTAGGCGTATATTTAAATTTTTCGTTCCAAAAAAGCTACTTGAAAAAAATTATCATGTTTTTAAGCATTCGCTATGTGATCGGACTTGGCGTAGGAATTGCGCTGTTTTTCTTGCTTCCATTTGAAGATATGTTCCGGTATACAATCTTAGTTTGCTTCATTCTACCCGTAGCGGGATCAGTTTTACCTTACGCAGTAGAATTCAAATACGATCAAAAATTTGTCGGAACCGTTTCAAATATGACGATTCTGCTGAGCTTTTTGCTGCTGTGGGGAATGACAAATATTTTAATGTGAATAACAAAGGACGCTCGCACTTGTGAGCGTCCTTTTTGATGAAAAAAGGATATTCCCAAATAAACAGAGGTAAGCTAGGAGAAGAGAAAATCCATCATACATACAACCTGACGGGAGGAAAAAACGTGGAGTCCTTAACTTTTGTTTTATTTGGCGCAACGGGTGATTTAGCAAAAAGAAAAATCTTTCCCGCTCTTTATAATTTATTTACAGACAAAAAGCTCCCTGATGCTATTTCTATTATTGGATCAGGGTACGAGCAGATGTCTCATGAGGATTTTAAAGAGCGTGTAAAGCAATCTATAAACGATTTTTCGAGACGAAAAATGGAAAGTAACGAAGAAGAATTTTTGTCCCTTTTTCATTATCAAGCAGTAGACGCAAGCAAAACAGAAGATTACAAACAGCTATTAAAGGTTGTGAATGAGCAAGAAACAAATCAAGGAAGTAAAGGAAATCGTTTGTTTTATTTGTCCGTAGCACCAGAATACTTCGATGTAATTGCTCTGCATATAAAAAAAAGCGGCTTGGATCAAACTGGAGGCTGGAAGCGTCTTATGATTGAGAAGCCGTTTGGACATGATCTTGCTTCAGCAAGAGAGCTTAATGAAAAGCTAAGCAGTACGTTTAAAGAAGAAGAAATTTATCGAATTGATCATTATTTAGGTAAACCGATGGTACAAAATTTAGAAGCGCTTGAATTTACGAACCCCGTCCTGCAATCGCTGTGGAATAACAAACACATTGCAAATGTGCAAATTACGGCAAGTGAAACAGTCGGTGTTGAAAATCGTGCAGGGTATTATGATCATACAGGGGCCATACGTGACATGATTCAAAATCATATGCTGCAGGTTCTCATGATGACAGCTATGCATCTTCCAAAACGAATTTGCTCAGAAAACATTTTAGAAGAAAAGCAAAAAGTCATGGAGTCACTAAGAAAAATCCAAGCGGAAGAAGTAGCTCGCGATGTTGTGCGGGGACAATATGGAAGCGGAGAAATTGATCACAAATCTGTTAGAGGATACAAAGAAGAGCCCGGCGTAGAAGGAGACTCTAAAAATGACACGTTCGTAGCAGCTCGCTTATGGATTGATAATCCATTTTGGAAAGGTGTTCCTTTTTATATTCGAACGGGCAAGCGAATGAAAGAAAAATCAACTCGTATCGTCATAGAATTTAAAGATTCTTTAAAAGGTCTGTATGAAACTCCTTATGATAAAGTAGCACCAAACTTATTTATTATTGAAATTAGCCCAAGCGAAAACGTCGCTTTGCAGCTTAACAGCAAAAATCCATTAAAAAATGGCGTTATTGAGCCGGTTCGTATTACGTTTTCAAGGGAAGAAGAAAGTGTGCCGGAGGCATATGAACGAATCATTTACGACGCATTAATCGGCGACTCCACATTTTTTGCGCATTGGAAAGAAGTTGAGCTATCTTGGCAATGGGTGCAGCCTGTATTAGATGCATTTGAGGCTGACATGCTGCCGCTTTATGAATATCCATCCGGTTCACAAGGCCCTGAAGAAGCGCAAAAATTAGTTGCACAAGAAGGCTTTAAATGGTGGCTCGATGACGATGAGCATGGGGAAGCACCTGGAGTGTTTTTGCCAATTTGAAAAAAGCGCCTCTTATTTTAAAGAGGCGCTTTTGATGGTTAAACGTTTTTGTAAATGAACAAGATCATGATGTAAATGTTTTTGCATATGTTCAACAGCTTTTAAACTGCGTTTTTTCATAAAGGTGAACACTTGTTGATGACCATCTAAAATCTCAGCAGCTCGTCCTTTGCCTTTAAAATTAAGCACGCGGCAAAAATAAATCAATACATTTACGCTATCAAGCTGTTTTTTTAAATGTTTATTATGACTGTATTGAAGAATCAGCTGATGAAAACGTTCATTTAGTTCGATAAGCCTAGAATCTTCGGCTCCTTGCTTTATTTCTTCAGCCGTTCTTTCTAACAGCTGCTCAATGAAAAGAAGCTCTTCATCGGAAGCGCGAGTGATACATAGCTCAACGGCTAAAGACTCTAAAGCGGTACGGATTTGGTAAATTTCTTCTACGTCTTCAGTAGACAGTGAATAAACAATAAAGCCTGTTTTTTGATCTGCAACTAAAAGGCCATCTTTCTCTAATAAACGCATTGCTTCTCTTATGGGAGAGCGGCTGACCCCAAATGCTTTAGCTAGCTGGGTTTCATTGATTCGCTGACCCGCTTCATATTCACCGTTCACAATCATTTGCTTAATTTTTTCATAAAATTGAAGATAGTATGGTAACGGCTTATGTAAATCAAAATTATTCATTGATATACCTCGTTTATTTATAATCATTTATTTCCTAATTATAATACGCTTGTTCATAAGAGTCATAATAATTTTGAATTTTTGAAGAGAATGAATATATTCAGAATTTTCTTGATGAAAGCGTTATTTTTACGTATAATCAAATAGATCATATCAGTCGACGGTCGACCGATAATTTTTTACATAAAAGACGCAGGGGGATTTTTGATGAAAACGTTAGAAATAGCTAACATACCAGGAGATGGAGTAGGGAAAGAAGTTGTTCCAGCGGCGGTTAGAGTTCTTCATACGATTGCAGATATTCACGGAGGAGTAAAATTTGAATTTACAGAATTTCCTTGGAGCTGTGATTATTATTTGAAGTATGGACAAATGATGCCTGAAGATGGGCTAAAACAGCTTCAGGACTTTGAAGGAATTTTTTTAGGAGCCGTAGGAAATTTAAATCTTGTGCCAGACCACGTGTCGCTATGGGGTCTGCTCATTAAGATTCGTCGAGAATTTCAGCAGGTAATTAACATTCGTCCGGCCAAGAGGCTAAAAGGCATTGCATCTCCACTAACGAACCCAAAAGACTTTGATTTAATCGTTGTTCGTGAAAATAGTGAAGGGGAATACAGTGAAGTAGGAGGCCGGATTTATCAAGGAGAAGATCAAATTTCGATTCAAAATGCGGTTTTTTCTCGAAAAGGAACAGAACGAGCGATGCGCTATGCATTTGAATTAGCTTCTAAAAGAAAAGCAAGGGTTACAAGCGCAACGAAGTCAAATGGAATTGTTCATTCCATGCCGTTTTGGGACGAAGTGTTTCAAGATGTTGCAAAGAGTTATTCGCATATTGAAACAGACTCACAGCATATCGATGCGCTGGCGGCTTTTTTCGTCACAAATCCAAGTCGTTTTGATGTCATTGTGGCAAGCAATTTATTTGGAGATATTTTAACAGATATCGGAGCTGCTATTATGGGGAGTATCGGCGTTGCTCCTGCTGCAAACATTAATGTAAATGGAAAATATCCTTCGATGTTTGAACCGGTGCACGGGTCTGCACCTGATATTGTCGGAAAAGGAATTGCAAACCCAATCGGACAGATTTGGACGGCAAAAATGATGTTGGATCATTTTGGTGAGCAAGAATTAGGCAGTCATTTGTTAGAGGTTATTGAACAAGTCACGGAATCGGGAATTGTTACACCAGATGTTGGAGGCAGCGCAACTACTAGTGAAGTAACGGATCAAATTATTTCTCATTTAAAGAAGTGAAGGTTCTAAAAGAGGCTAGGACAAAAGAATATTAGACGAAGTGAAAAACGAACCATGAATCAAAGTGTTTGATTCATGGTTTGTTTTTTTGTGGTAAACGTAGGTTTCATGTGTGTAGGTCTTTCTAGCAGTTGATTGGAGGATAAGGCGAAGACTCCTACGGCAAAAGCGGAGCAGGTGAGACCCCACAGGAGCGTATGCGACGAGGAGGCTCAGCGCCGGCCCGCGGAAAGCGAAGTTTTGCATGGAAATCAAAATCGATAAATACATGTTGACACTTACATATATGAACCCTATAATAGTTTGAGTTAATATAATTCGTATACATATTATTTCTGGACTATGCTTTAGTTTGTTTTAATAAATAGGTACGAATGAAAAGATAAAAGGAGGAAAATCATGCAGAAATCGAAATTATGGACAAAAGATTTTTTAGCGGTCTCACTGACTAGCTTTTTTGTTTTTGTCATTTTTTATATGTTAACTGTCACATTGCCGCTGTTTGCAACAGATGAACTTCATGCAAGCAAACAAAGCCTAGGGCTAATTGTGACAATCTTTTTAGTGTCCGGTATTGTGTTCAGGCCGCTAGCCGGTAAGTGGATGACAACATTAGGACAAAAGAAAGTCCTGTTAATAGGTGTCTTCATCTTTTTAATTGGTTCTATTCTATATATGAATATCCACTCATTATCAGCGCTGCTGCTGCTTCGTGTGCTTCATGGTATTGGTTTTGGAATGAGCACAACTGCTACAGGGGCAATTGTTGCAAATGTAATCCCAGAACAGAGAAAAGGAGAAGGGATGGGGTACTATGCGACGTTCATGAACTTAGCGATGGTAGTGGGTCCGTTTGTAGGATTAACGTTAACAAATAGCTTGAGTCATACAGCGGTCTTTACCGTTGCGGTTGTATCTTCTGTTTTAGCAGTAGTATGCAGTCTAGTACTTCGTGTACCCGAGGTGCAAGCTTCTTCTGCAACAAATGAAATACAGCCAGCTAAAGGTCTTGCGGCGTTTTTTGAATACCGTTCGCTGCCTATTTCTGTTGCTGGCCTTGTGGTAGCTTTTTCATATGCAAGTGTTATTTCGTTTGTGTCTATTTATGCAAAAGAAATGGGCTTTACGCAAGCTTCAAGCTTTTTCTTTGTTGTATACGCGGTGTGCTTATTAGCTTCTAGACCTTTTACTGGAAAATGGTTTGACCAATACGGAGAAAACAGCGTGGTATATCCATCAATTTTATCTCTAGCTATCGGTATCTTTTTGCTTAGCCAAGCGACAACAAGCTGGGTATTTTTATTAGCTGGAGCATTGATTGGATTAGGCTTTGGAACGATTACATCAAGTTTTCAATCCATTGCTGTAAAAAAAGCTTCTCCTCATCGCCGAGGTGTTGCCACAGCTACGTTTTTTGTGTTTTTTGACTCTGGAATGGGCTTAGGGTCCTTTTTGCTAGGTATTCTGTCCACAGCAGCCGGGTACAAAGGAATGTATATGTTCTGTTCCATTATTGCTCTTTTAGCTATAGCAGTATACCTTGTATTGCACGGCCGAAAAAGCCAGAAGCAGCGTATTATTTCTCAAAATGAGTCATTAGGAAAATAACATAAATAAAAAAAGACGTGCTCTTTAAGCACGTCTTTTTTTATTTATGGAGCTCTAAAGAGAACGGTCGTGAGCTTATCCGTGTACAAGCCCTCCTGATTTCTTTAGAGATTTCTTTTATTCCACTTCTTCTTTTGTAATCCACTCACTGGACCATATTTGAATTTCCTGAATCACCGGCGCCAGAGCTAATCCTTTTTCGGATAACGAATACTCGATTCGAACAGGAGTTTCCGGAATAACCGTACGAATGACGATTCCTTCATGCTCTAATTCTTTTAAGCGCTCGGATAAGAGCCTTCCGCTTACTGGAAGTGCTTCTTGCATTTGAGAAAACCGTTGTGAGCCGGAAAGCAGCTGAAAAATGATCAAACTCGTCCAACGTTTCGTTAGTATAGTAACAGCCTTTTCAAAACGCGGGCAGAGTGCTAAACCGTCCATGTTATTACCTCCATTCTCTTCCTATAGTATAAAGCAAAGTCACTATTTTATCTAGTGTTGTGTAATTTAATTACTTAAAGAATATAAATTACTTTACGTATTTATATTTTAATTATATAATTTATATAATTATAGAAGTTAATTACTAAAAGTAACCAAAAGAGCATAAAAGCTTTACAAGATAAATATATCGTCATATAATACTTTAAGCAAGTAAAGTTACTTACTTTTAGTAAGCTGATACATCAATTAAAAAAGATAAATGTAGTGAAGTGCTAGAAAAAATATTTGTTCATGTGAGAGATTGAGCACAATGTGAAAATAGTAGATAAGTGAAAGACACATAAGAGGAGGAAATGACTGTGATTAACGAAAAAGTTGTTTCAATTTTAAAAGATAAAATTAACGTCGTAAAAAATGATGATCATTTTATTTATATAGTAGGACCTATCACGCTTCCTGTGAATCTAGAGGGCGAGACACAAGTATTTAGTTGGTATTCATGGCTGCGTTCTGATAATGTAAAAGAAGGAGCCTTAAGTACAGAACAGCTCATTGAAAAAATGCAAGGAGCTAATTTGGCAGATATGCAGCAATCGAGTGTTCTTGTGTACGGAGATTTTGAAGAGTCGCATGACGCGCTCATTCGTATGCACAGCATCTGTCATACGGGAGATATATTCGGAAGCAAACGCTGCGACTGCGGTTTTCAATTAAAACAATCTATGAAAATGATCGTCGAAAATGGAAGCGGAGCGCTATTTTATTTAGCAAATCACGAGGGACGCGGCATTGGCTTATTCAGCAAAGCAATGGCATACGTGCTTCAAGAAAACGGATTTGATACGGTAGAGGCGAATGAAGGGTTAGGATTTGAAGATGATACTCGCAGCTACAGTGATGCCATCAGCGTGTTAAAAGTGCTGCGTCAAAAACCGGTTACGCTGATTACGAATAATCCGAAAAAGCTAATCGCGCTTGAGAAAAACGGCGCACTTTTATCAGGGCGCGTTCCACTTTGGGGAGATGTATCTCAGTTTAATGAAAAGTATTTAGATACTAAAGTTAAACGTTCAGGACACTTAAAAGAGGAGGTTCTTCTTTGATCAATCACGAATTTTATATGAATATAGCTTTACAAAACGCAAAAGCAACAAAAGGACAAACAGAGCCAAATCCGCTTGTAGGATCGGTCATTGTAAACGATAATCGAATCGTTGGAATTGGTACGCATTTAAAAGCTGGCGAACCGCACGCTGAAATTCACGCGCTGCGAATGGCTGGTGAACAAGCAAAAGGGGCGACTGCTTACGTAACGCTAGAGCCTTGTTCACACCACGGACGTACAGGTCCTTGTGCTGAAGCGCTAGTTGAAGCCGGTGTAAAAAAAGTGGTCATAGCAACTTTAGACCCCAATCCTTTAGTAGCAGGTAATGGAGTTAAAATTTTAGAAAACGCAGGCATTGAGGTCATAACAGGTGTATGTGAAGAAGAGTCACGTCAAATGAATGAAGTCTTCAATAAGTATATTGTAACGAAGAAGCCGTTTGTTTCATTAAAGTCAGCGATTACGTTAGACGGTAAAATAGCAACTGCCTCTTCTCACAGCAAGTGGATTACGTCTGAGGAAGCTCGTTTGGATGTACATCAGCTGCGTCATGAAACGGCGGGTATCTTAGTAGGGGTGAACACGGTCATTAAGGATAACCCCGAGCTGACAACTCGCATCGAAGGTGGCCGAAGCCCAATTCGTATTGTGATGGATTCGAAGCTGCGTATGCCCCTTGATTCCAAGTTAGCAACGGATTCTTTAGCCCCAACGTGGGTATTTACAAGTCAAAGCTATTCAAAAGAAAAAAAAGAACAGCTCGAAAAGCAAGGCGTCGAAGTATTTGTCACAAGCGGTGAGGACAAAGTAAATCTTGAAGATATGCTTTCTGTACTAGGTGAGAAATTCGTTTCGTCTCTTTTAATTGAAGGAGGCGGGGAAGTGAATGCCGCATTCTTGGAAAATCGCTTAATTGACAAATTGGTACTATATATGGCACCAAAGCTTTCAGGAGGAAAAGAAGCTCCTACTTTCCTAGAAGGAAAAGGCGTAGAAAAAATGTGGGACGCAGTGGACGTGGAGCGTCTTTCTGTTACTTCAATCGGTAAAGATTTTAAGTTTGTTGGATATCCTGTTTATAAATGAAAAATGTAAATGTGGCGGATAAAAAAGTAGTTTAGTTAAAGGAAAATCCGAGCGAAGCTGATTCTTGATTAAGAATCAGCTTCGCTCGGATTTTTTTATTGGTGTGATGAACGTAGGTTTCATGTATACAGGTGCTTTTAGCGGTGTAATAAGTAGTTCAGATCATTTAACCTATTGTTCGTCTTTAGATTGGATTGATGTAGCTATGTCTCAATCTCATTTTTTTGCAGGATTTTTTAGAGAAGAGGAATAATACACTATTTTACTCTTATAGATTAATTTGCTATTATAGGGAATGGTCAATTTCGAAACATTGTATAAATTTTTAACGTGTTTACAGTTGACTATCTAAATAAAAGCACTATATGTTTATAGAGAGAATATATTATGTGAAAGTAAGGGTGAGAAAAGAGATGAGAGAGTATAGAATTGGGAGTGTTATGAGAGACCTTCGCAAAATGGCAGGGTTGACACAACAAGAATTATCAAGAGACATTTGTACACAAGCGCAAATCAGCAAAATTGAAAATGGTGAAGAATATCCATCAAGCATTACCCTCTATAAAATTTCTAAGCGCCTTGGCGTAGATGTTAACTACTTTTTTGATAGTGTAGAATCACCTCGACTTGATTACGTAGATGCGGTCCAATCGTTAATTCGTCAATATATTCGTCAGAGAGATTATGATGCTATTCATAATATCATTGTAAAAGAAAAAGAAAGTCCCCTGTTTCAAAATCCGCTGAACAAGCAATTTTTAATGTGGCACGAAGGTATTTGCGTGTATTACATTCATCATAATAAAGAAGATGCGCTGTCTAAAATGTACCAAGCGATCGAGCTTACTAAGCAATCGGCAACGTTTTATAAAGAAAGAGAAATTGAAATTTTAAATAGCATTGGGATTATTCTTTATGAAGAGAAAGAGTATGAACAGGCTCTAGATACATATCAAACAGCACTCAAAAGCTTAAATGAGCTGCCCCAAACAAAAGACGAAAATATAAAAATTAGAATTTTAAATGCACTTGCCAAAACGCTTGGAGATATGAGTAACTATGATGAATCATTAATATATAGCAACCGAGGAATCGATTTGTGCATTAGTAATGAATCAATGTATTTATTTGGAGAACTTCATTACCAAGCAGGAGAGAGCTTAATCAAATTAGGTAAAATTGAACAAGGTAAAGAATATATGGAAAAGTCTATGACCATTTTCACCTTGCAACGAAACGAGCGATTCGTCAAGCTAGTAGAAAAAGAACTTGAAGCTCTATTTGTTTAAAATATTCCTATCATTATAATTTTTGAGAAATTTCTATCAAAATGGAGGAAATCCATGGTTTTAAGGTGATAAATGCTGATAGAAAGGAATTCATCTACTTTTATCCTGTGATACACTAGAGTCAAATCAAAGAAAGAGGAGGAAATAATTATGAAAAAAGTATTAGTCGGTATGGCATTAGCGTTTACATTAGTAGCAGGTGTTGCTTCAGTTGGAACAAGCGTCGCAACAGGAGATTTTTCAACATTAGGTCTTCCTAGCCAACATTAATAAAAAAGCCGTGCTTTTTCGCACGGCTTTTTTTTATTGTGTTTTACTTGACTGATCTTTGTTGCGTTTGTTTCCCTTTGAATTATCCCCGCTTGAAATTTCTTCACCCATTTCTACAAGGTGGTGCTGGGTTTTTGGATTACTTTGATTAGCGCTTCCTTTGTTATTCTTTTTAGTCATCTTCATTCTCCTTTAAAACGATGGCAATGCATCGAGATTATTTGTTTTGTCATGATCAGGAATGCTGCGAATATACGTACCGCCGTCTTTCCCTACAAAGGTACTCACATGCTCAACGTCCCCGGCTTCTACTTTCTTTAACGCTTCTTCATAGGTTAAAACGTCTCCTGAAGCCGTTTGGAATTCTAAGAGGTCACCGTCTGCATTTTTACGTACTGCAACGAAACGTTCTTTCATACACATAAACACCTTCCTTTACATCTATATGGTTGCTGAAATAGTCGTTTTTATTCATTATAAAAAGTGATAAGGTAAAGAAAAGAGTGCAAAGGGGATAAAAAATGACAACATTTAATTGGCATGATCAAGCTCAAGACGAGTGGAATCAAAAAGTATCATTTTGGAATAGCCGAAGTGAAGAAATGTGGAAAAACGGAAGCCGGAAAACAGTGATTCCATTTATTCAAAAACATCTTAAAAAAGGCGCTTTGCTAGCAGACGTCGGCTGTGGTGATGGGTTTGGAACTTCTCTTCTAGCAGCTTCTGGATATAAAGCAATCGGTCTTGATTTATCAGAAGAAATGGTTCAAAAAGCATCCGAGCTGCATAAAAGTGAAAATTTGTCGTTTGCTCAAGCTGATATTATGAAGCTCCCGCTGTCTTCTGAATCAGTAGAAGGGGTTATGGTAATCAACGCTTTAGAATGGACGGAGCACCCGCGATTAGCTCTGAAGGAATTGCACCGAGTTGTAAAAAGAGGAGGATATGCATGTGTAGGTATTCTTGGGCCAACTGCTCAGCCACGTACCAATAGTTATCAAAGACTATATGGGGAAGACGTTATTTGCAATACGATGATGCCGTGGGAGTTTGAACAGCTTGCAAAAGAAAATGGATGGGAAGTAATTGATGGCGAAGGTGTATATAAGCGAAATGTTACAGATAAGCTGATTGGACAGCTTCCACAGGAATTAAAACAAGCCTTAACGTTTCTATGGTTATTTATGCTCAAGAAACAATAAAAACAGCACGCGTCTCCTTATATGTAGCTGTACAAAGGGTACACTACAAACTGGAGGTGAGTGACATGAGTAAAATTAAAAAAGACCGCTCAAAATCAGAGCTAGGTTCACCAAATGTAGAAGGACAAGGGACGACCACTTCTGAACAAGGTGTTCAAAGCAGTTCAGCTAACAAAAAACAGAAGCGTTCATAACAAAAACAAAACGAACTTGCAGGGAAAACAACGAGCTCACTGCAAGTTCGTTTTATTTATGGTGTCATCTTTATAAGTAAGAAGGTGTTGTGTGCAAGATTATAGATAGTTTATAATAAAATATGAGCCAATAATTGTAATTTTCTACAAGTTTGGTTTACATTCGATGTAAAGCGGAGGTGTAATAAATGGTAAATAAAAGATATTTACCAGATACTGCAGCGTCTCATGCAAAGCCTGATATTAGAAAGGCGATACTTTGCATGGGGTGGACGGTTTAGTAAGATACATCGCCTAACCAAGGATATCTCATTTCTAATATATATATGGCTTTGCCCCTTATTGTATAAGCAAAATCACATAAGGAGCTGGCAGAAATGACATATGTAAAAGCAACAAATATTTTACCTGAAGAGCTGATTAGTGAAATTCAAAAATACATTCAAGGAGAAACCATTTATATTCCAAAGCCGCAGAAGGCAAAAAGAAAATGGGGAACTTGCTCTGGTGGAAGAAAGTTGATCGATGAACGAAACGAACGTATTAAGAAGTTGTTTAAAAAAGGAACTTCAATTGAAGAACTAGCCCGTGAATACTTCTTATCAACCGAAACCATCAAAAAAATTGTATACAAAAAGCAACGGTAAAAATCAAGCGCTGGCGGCTGAATGCCCGCGCTTTTTTAGGTAGAGTTTAATTCTGATTTATTTTTTACATTTCGTAAGAGGAGTCCATACGGTAAAGTAAAAAGTAGCTGATTAAATGAAGAAGGAGTGAAGAACGTGGAAGCGTTTATAAGAAATGATCAATATAACTTTATCAAAAGCCAAACGCAAATCCTTATCAATGGGTATGGAACAGTGAATAATTCCGATGTGCTGCTGGCCTTAAAAGCTCTTGCAAAAGAAAAAGTCTTACATGCGTTTGATGTTCTTAGCGAGGAACAGGAAGAATTGCTGCTACCAGTTGCTGAAGTTAGAACTAAGGAACAAGCAGAAGTTTTTTTAGAAACGATAAAGCCTTACGTGATTCCATTTAAATCTTTTACAGAAGCTGGCGTGAAAAAATTGTTTCCGAAAGTGAAAAAGTTAAAGGTTCCTTCTGCTGATAGCATTGATCTAACGAGCATTTCCTATATTAGCTGGATCGATAAAGGCTCAAACAGAAAGTTTATCGTAGCGCAGGATCTCTATACTCAGAAGCTAAAAGGTATTCAAGGAACGTTTAAGCCTATCAACCAGAAGGGAATATGCACACTTTGTCACAGCTACGAAGAAGTCGGTATGTTCACTGCTGAAATCAAAGGAACTGTTCAAGGAACATTTACCCAACGAGGAAATTATATTTGTCAAGATAGCGAAGCATGTAATCAAAATTTACTTACCTTAGATCGGCTTCATGACTTTATGTTGAGGCTCAGTAAATAGCATGCGACTAATAAGAAAAGTACAAAAAAAGAAGGTTCAGTCCCTATACTTTTGGTGAGACTGAGCCTTCTTTGTCTATCTGTTTTTCTCAATGGGATTGTCACGATAGCTAATCCAATCGCTCCAGCTGCCGGCATATAATTTTACATTTGGAAAACCGGCTGATTTTAAAGCTAAAACGTTAGGGCAGGCAGATACACCTGATCCGCAGTATACAATGATTTCAGCGTGAGAATCAATAGCTGAAAACATCTCCTTCCACTCTTTATCTGTTTTCCATAAACCTTCTGAAGTTAACACATCTTGCCAAAAAGAATGAATGGCGCCTGGAATATGTCCTGCTACAAAATCAATGGGTTCTTCTAAGCCGAGATATCTCTTTTTTTCACGAGAGTCGACAAGAACAACATTAAGATTATGAAGATTCTCTTTTACGTATTCAACTCCTACAAGTCCCCAATCTTGTTGAATGAAAGGTACAAAAGTTTGAGGAGAAGCTGCTGGAACGCTCTTCGTTGTTTCATATCCCGATTGTTTCCAGTTATTAAAACCTCCATTTAAAATTTGGACGTATTCAATTCCTATATATCGCAGTAGCCACCATGCTCTTGAAGCCATCATTCCGTTTTGTTCATCATAAACGACGACTTTTGAATCAGCATTAATTCCTAAGCGGCCGAGCTTCTGAGCTAGCTTTTGAACATCGGGCAGCGGGTGTCTGCCTCCGTGAGAAGCAGCCACAGAGGACAAATCTTTTTCTAAATCCAAATAATGAGTATCCGGGAGGTGCTCATTCTGATAAGCATCTGCGCCTGCCTCAGGCTTTCCAAGGGTAAATCGGCAGTCGAGCAACACAATGGAGTGTTGAGGTTGTTGTAATGCAGTATGTAAGTCAGCCGGTGAAATAATAGTGTTCATAACATTCACATCCTTTTACCAAAATTCTAGTTGAAATAAATAAAAATGAAAAGCGTTAAATATAAATTACGGCAAAGGTATGCTGCTTTCCTTCAATTATTCCCCATAAAATAATTGACCATTTTAGCGCTTATCTGATGCAGAGTGAAATGCTCCTGTGCTACAGTTATAGTAAGAGTTACATAGTATAAGCCAAATGCTCAGGGTAATGTCATACTTACTACTGATGAGAAGGAGAGAGAAAGATGCAAACAAATGAAAAGAAAGAATTTAAACTGATTGCACTAGATATGGATGGAACCCTGCTGAACAATCAGCAAGAAATTCCTGAAGAAAATCGCGCGGCCATTGCTAAAGCTCAAGAACAAGGTGTTCATGTGGTATTAAGCACGGGGCGATCTCTTTTAACATGCCGTGAATACGCGCAATCTCTTCAGCTGTCTTCTTACCTTATTACAGTAAACGGAAGTGAAATTTGGGATGAATCTGGACAGCTTGTAGAACGAAAGTTAATTGATGCTTCACACATTGAGAAAATGTGGAATTTAACGCAAGAGCATAAGCTTACCTTTTGGGCTGTGACTACGGATAAAGTATGGAGAGATGAATTTCCAGAAGATATTGCTTCACAGGAATGGCTGAAGTTTGGCTACGATATTCCAGATGATGCTTTACGAGAAGAAGTGCTGAAACAAATAGCAGGCATTTCAGATTTTGAAATCAGCAACTCTAGTTTAACGAATTTAGAAATTAATGCACTTGGTATTAACAAAGCAAAAGGGATCATGACTGTATGTGACCGTTTGGGCATTTCAATGGATGAAGTCATTGCAATGGGAGACAGCTTAAATGATATGGCTATGATTGAAGCGGCAGGTTGTGGAATAGCCATGGGAAATGCTCAGGAAGCTGTAAAAGAAGCAGCGGACTGGGTGACAGATACAAATGTCAATAATGGAGTAGCGAAGGCTATTAGCCACTGGGTACTGAAATAACAGCAGCTCTACACAGCAGGCGGCACTGTTGCACCACTTAACTACTTCCCGCATAAACTGATACTGGATGCCTCCCTTAGAGTTCGTCTTATACGTATATATAAGGAGAAGCCATCTAGTTAAGGAGTGGGGAGTATGAGCGATTTATCATTAGACAAGCTGTTAAAAAAAGCAGAAAATAAGTTGCAGAATGTACATGAAATGGTGCAAGAAAAATCGTACGAGCTCATTAGGCAAGCATATAAAGAAAGCATATTTGTTGTGATCACTGAAGGATTTAGATCGATAGAGCAGCAGCATAAACTATATTCACAAGGCCGAACAACACCAGGAAGTATCGTGACTAATGCCAAAGGCGGCTATTCTTATCATAATTATGGACTAGCTTTTGATATTGCGCTGCTTGATAACAACGGAGAAGTTGACTGGACCATTGATCGAAGATGGAACAAAGCGGGAGAGATAGGAAAAAGGATCGGGTTGGAATGGGGAGGAGATTGGAAAAGCTTAAAAGATTATCCTCATTTTCAATATACATTCGGTTTATCTTTGTCGGAGCTTCGAAGTGGAAAATCATCTGAGAAACAAACGGAAAAGGCTTCAAGAGTGCTAATTAAATACGGAGATCGAGGAAATCAAGTACAGTTAATTCAACGTATGCTTATTCACTTAGGCTATTCTCTTTTTAGCGGAGCAGACGGTATATTCGGGTCTTCGACTCTCAAAGCGGTCAAAGCTTTTCAACAAGCACTTTATCTGCAGGTAGATGGAATAGTTGGACCGAAGACACTCGAAAAAATCTATAGTAATTTTAATAAAACTATGTTCTAAATAACTATAAAAAACACGAAAATGAGAAAAGGAAGAAAAGAGATGGATGGAAATCTTCTCTTTTCTTCCTTTTCTGTAGTTATAGTAGAAAAACTGAAATTTATAAAGAAATAAAAAAGATTTTCTAAGCGTAAGAAACGTTCACGTGATCTAACTGGATAACATTGCTCAACAACACGATATCTTTATATATTTCACTTTTTACAGAGGCGTTTGAACAGTTTTGATAGTCTTTCAACAAGCGGCCAAGTTCTTTAATAAATAACAACGTCTCTTGTTCATTAATCATAGTCAAAACTCCTTGTTTAGAAATGAATCCAGGTCATTATATAGGAATTCTATCATATCTATACGCACCTGTTGACAAAAAAAGTTCGTCAATTTTTTTGTGAGAAGAAGAAATTTAGGGATATGTGGAATACGTTCGACTCTCTCATTTTATACATATGCAGCTTGTCTAAAAATATGAGAGTAGTTATAGTAATATTTACTCCTAATCATGCAACTTAAAACCTATTTTAGAGGTTATCCGTAAATTCCCTCTATTGTAGAGTGATGGAACAAGAAAAGAATGCTTCTTTTTGTATCTTTAGTATGGCAACGTTTTGAAGAAATAAGGTATATTTTTGAGTTTTAAGATGGATTTGAATTAGATCTTTTGACACGCTCTTTTTGTAGGGGGAGGCATATTTACTTTCTATTAAAGAAAATTGTAAAGCTCCAACGAGTTTCTAAATCAGAAACTCGTTGGAGCTTAATTTTTTGGGTAAGGAATGTGCAAAAGTTCTGGGACGGTCACAAAATGATATCCTTCTTGCTTAAGTCTAGGAATGATAGTATCCAGCGACTTTGCGGTGTTGGAAAGATCCATGGTCCAATGGCCGCCGTCGTGCATCAACACAATTGTTCCGGCGTGCATGTTCTTAAATACATTCTTGGTGATTTCTGTTTCTGGTATTTGTTTCCAGTCTAATGAATCAGAAGACCAGTTAATCGCATAGACATTTTCATTTGGCAGCTCGCTGATCATTTCTTGCGTTAAATTTCCATATGGAGGACGAAACAGCTGTGTTTCAAAACCGGTAATATTTTTAATAATAGCCTGGGTTTTGGCAATTTCCCAGTGAAACTTTTCAGTCGATTCTTTTAATAAATTGGGGTGCCAATAGGTATGAATTCCAACAGCATGACCTTCAGCTACCATTCTCTTCACTAGCTCAGGATGTTCGTGAGCTTTTGCCCCAATAAGAAAAAAGGTTGCTTTAATACCATGCTTTTTCAATTGGTCCAATACATGTGGAGTAAAGCGCGGATCCGGTCCATCATCAAATGTTAGGGCGGTTTGCTTTAGGTGGTTATTACCTTGATAAAGCAGACGGTCACGCACAGCTACATTTTTTTCTTGTTCCGCTTTACATAGTGCAGGAAGGGCTCCATTAAATAAGAAGCACAGTGTGAAAAGCAGTATACTAATTCTTCGTATCATGTACATGCACACTCCTTTCTAGGGCAAAGTATAACGTTATGATACCCGATTAAAAATTTTGTATGAACTGAGTTTCCCTTTTGTGTCAAAACGTATGATATGCATGAAACAGCGCACTATAATAAACAGTTACTATTAGGTGAAGAAAGGAAAAAGCAGATGAAAAAAATAATGATTGCTGTAGCATTGATTTTTTCGCTAAGTTTATCTCCCTTAGCTGAATATATTTCCTATCACGATGACTATAACGTAAGTGCAAGGTCGTATCGTTCGGGGAAGCGGTCGTTTAATAGACAGCCAAGCGTTAGACAAAATGAGCCGAGATCTAATTTTTCAAACCGCAGAAATGGAACTGTAAATCGAGGCTTTACCCGTTCAAAACGAGGAGGATTCGCCCGTGGACTGCTGTATGGCGGGCTGGCAGGGATGTTATTTGGCGGTTTGCTTGGTCATATGGGTGCACTGGGTGGAATTTTTGGATTATTAATTAACATTTTGGCTATTGTACTTGTAATTAATTTAATTCTGCGTTTATTCCGCCCTTCTCGTCGCGACAATAATTGGAGATAGTCCGTAATTGCTGTCATAAACTAATAAGAAAGCTCCATATAAATAAGAAAACGCTTTCTATGGTTAATCGAAAGGATGAAACGTATGTCAGCAAACAGACAGCGCAGCAAATACCTGGCGTTTTGCACAGAATGCGGTATCCCAAACAGGTTAACATTGTTTCTTTTAAGACAGTACGTTGCGACAGACGAATATAGCGGATTTTATTGTGGGAATTGCGGAATTCGAAACGAATTTCCAGATTCGGTCATTGTATATATTAAAGAACTGTAAAACACAATCTGTTAGAAGATTGTGTTTTATTTATTTGATAAAACTATGTTCTAAATGAAAATTTAAAAGAAAAACATAGCTATTTACAAAAAAGAAATGTTGAATCTGGAGGAGGAAAATACTTCTTTATAGCGGTTTGCGAGAAGAATATACATATAATTATCCACGTTAAAAAGAGAACAGCAGGACATAAAAAACGACAAATCCATATAAGGACTTGTCGTTTTTTATGTTTGAAATACGGCCGCTCGATTCTTTCATTCCCACAGATAAGGAGTCTCTTGGTAAACATAATAGTTCAACCAATTCATAAACAATAGGTTGGCATGAGAGCGCCAAGTTTTTAAAGGTTTTTTGTCGGGATCATTGTTTGGGAAATAGTGTTCCGGAAGCTTTGGCTCTAGTCCTTTTTCTGTATCTCGAAGAAATTCTTCTTGCAGTGTTTGAACGTCGTACTCTGGGTGCCCTGTAACGAAAACAAACTTTTCGTCTTTAGACATCGCCATATACACACCGGCTTCTTCAGAATAGGAAAGAAGCTCAAGGCCAGGATGATTTTGTACTTCATTCATGTCTACATCAGTGTGACGGGAATGAGGAGAATAAAAGACATCATCAAATCCTCGCAGCAGCTTAATTGGTTCTTCACTCGATACAACATGTGTAAATACACCCGTGCATTTATCAGAAAGAGGTCGCTTGTCAATGCCGAAGTGATGATAAAGTCCGGCTTGAGCTCCCCAACAGATATGAAGGGTAGAAGTCACATTTGTTTTACACCAATTCATAATTTCTTGAAGTTCTTTCCAGTAGTTTACTTCTTCAAATGGTATATGTTCTACAGGTGCTCCTGTAATAATCATTCCGTCATATTTTCGTTCTTTAATTTGTTCAAACGTTTTATAAAACTGATCTAGGTGATTTTTACTCGTTGTTTTTGCTTTATGGCTTGCCGTGTAAAGAAGTGTAATATGCACTTGCAGCGGTGAGTTCCCGAGTAAACGTAATAATTGCGTTTCAGCTTTTTCTTTTTCCGGCATTAAGTTTAGGATAACAATATTAAGCGGGCGAATTTCTTGGTTAACCGCGCGCACGTCGTCCATAATGAAAATTCTCTCTTTTTCTAAAATTTCTTTTGCCGGAAGATCACGTGGAATATTAATAGGCAATAAAATTCCTCCTATTCGATTTCGAAGTAATGACGCGTATAAATGTTCTTTCTCACGTGAAGATGAGGTTCAACATTTATGTACAATATACTATTATAGGAATATACAGAATATTAAGCAATTGAATTTTGAAAAAAAAGAGCATTAATATGCGTAATGGCTAAAATGAAATGGTACAATAAGGTTAAACTGGAGCGTTGCTATGCTTTTTTAGCGTGACTGAAACTCATTAAAATTTATAGCGCAGTCGTTCCTGTATTTAATAAACTTCATATCTCCCCCAGAAAACGGATTTTATCCTTTTTTGATGAAGTGTTTAAAAAGAATTCTCAGCAGAAAAGGGGTTATTATATGACAACTAAGAAGCAAATAAAAAGTGATTTGCAAATTGCACAAAAGGCAACGATTAAACCGATTAAAGAGATTGCCGAGCAGCTGGATATTTTAGAGGCCGAGCTAGAGCCGTACGGACATTATAAAGCCAAGCTTTCTTTGTCCGTTATGGAACGTTTACACACAAAACAAGATGGAAAAGTGATTTTAGTTACAGCTATTAATCCAACTCCAGCCGGAGAAGGGAAGTCGACAGTGACGGTTGGCTTAGCTCAGGCATTACATAGATTAGGTAAAAAAGCGATTGTCGCCATGCGTGAACCATCTCTTGGTCCGGTAATGGGAATTAAAGGAGGCGCCGCTGGCGGCGGTTATGCTCAAGTGCTTCCAATGGAGGATATTAACTTGCACTTTACTGGAGACCTGCATGCCATCACAACAGCTAACAACGCGCTGGCAGCTATTTTAGATAACCATATACATCAAGGCAATGAATTGCGTATTGATACACGTAAAATCACGTGGAAACGAGTGGTAGATTTAAACGACCGCGCGTTGCGTCAGGTCGTCATTGGATTAGGTGGTCCGATGCAAGGTGTTCCTCGAGAAGATGGATTTGATATTACGGTGGCATCAGAAATTATGGCTATTTTCTGCTTAGCGTCAGATTTACAAGACTTAAAGCGCCGCTTAGCGTCTATTGTGGTAGCTTATAACATGGACAATGAGCCTGTAACGGTTGCAGACTTAGGTGCACAAGGAGCGCTTACTCTTCTTTTAAAAGATGCGATTAAACCAAACCTTGTACAGACGTTGGAACATACTCCAGCCCTCATTCACGGAGGTCCTTTTGCTAATATTGCCCACGGCTGCAATAGCGTCATTGCAACAAAAATGGCTGCAAAACTAGGCGACTATGTAGTAACAGAAGCGGGATTTGGGGCAGATTTAGGCGCAGAAAAATTCCTAAATATTAAAGCTCGTATGGCAGATATTAAACCAGAAACGGTAGTAATCGTTGCGACAATTCGCGCTCTGAAAATGCATGGAGGCGTTCCTAAAGAGCGTTTAAATGAAGAAAACATTGAGGCTTTAGAAGCGGGAATTGAAAATCTTGAAAAACATATTGAAACGATTCAGGCATTCGGCGTTCCTTATGTGGTAGCCGTGAACCGTTTTGTAACAGATTCAAAAGGTGAAGTAGAAGCGCTTATGAATTGGTGTGCTTCAATGAATGTTCCAGTTGCTTTAACAGAAGTATGGGAAAAAGGTGGAGAAGGCGGCGTCATGCTTGCTGAAAAAATTCTTGAAGTCATGAACAAGACAGAAAGTCAGTTTTCTCCTCTTTACGATGTGTCAGCTTCGATTCCAGAAAAAGTAGAAACTATTGCTAAAACCGTATACGGAGCACAAGGCGTAGATTTTGCTCCAAAAGCGTTAAAGCAAATACAGCAATTTGAAGCAAACGGATGGGATCACCTGCCAATTTGTATGGCCAAAACACAGTATTCGTTAAGTGATGATCAGACGAAGCTTGGGCGACCAGCTGATTTTAAGATTACGGTGAGGGAATTCCGTCCTTCGCTCGGAGCTGGCTTTCTCGTTGCGCTAACAGGTTCAATTATGACAATGCCTGGACTTCCAAAAAAACCTGCTGCGCTCAATATGGATATTGACGAGAATGGACATGCACTAGGGATTTTTTAAGAGAAGAGGCTAGGGTAAGAGTATTTTAGTTGAAGGAAAATCCGAACGGTGAAGCAAGATTCTTGATGGAGAATCAACCTCGTTCGGATTTTTTCGTAGTTATGGTAAAAGTAGGCTTCATGGGTGTAGGGGCTTCTAAGCTGTAGATTAGATGGACTTAGTTGTGTCTCAATCTCTTTCTTACAATATAAAACAAAATAACAGGTATGTTATGAATTAATTTGGCAAGAAAGAAGAAGAGCTGACTGTTCGTATTTTATAAAAAAGGAAGTAGTTGAAATGTTTGATCCAATTGTATTTGATAATTTAAAAGTTGTTGTAGAAGGAGAGATCTATGATCTTGACTTGTCTGGGCAAGTATCTGTTACGAATCGCGAAGATTTTGTAGACTTAGCTCAGTTTACTCGAACGTACCGCATTTCTTTTCAACAGCATTTTTGCTGTACCGCGTCGCTAACTTTATCAACCGACTTAGACAACATTCATGCCGAATTAACGCCTTCCCGTGTAGAAAAACCAGGGTGTACAGTTTATATTCACTTTCAGCTAAAAAAACAAAAACCGTTTGAAGAAGCTGAGTTTCAAAACATACAGGAAATGTGTGAGCGGATCTGGGGAACAACAAGAGTTGTGAAGCAGCGTATTACTCATGAAGTCGGAGGAAGCGAATATGAAAACAATATTGAGGTAACCTTTAACCGATTTATTTACGAAGATCAAGTAGCAGATTTAATTGAGATGATTGATTACATGCTGCAAACGACTGATCAGCTAAAGGTTCTTTACGACAAATCATAAGAGCGTTTCAGTTGTACTTCCGAAATAAAGTGAATTACAATAGGGAAAAGGAGGCGTTTTGATGAGCGTGTATGAATACTCGGCAAAAACAATTAAAGACGAAGACGTATCGCTATCTAACTATCAAGGTGACGTGCTGTTGATTGTGAATACAGCTAGCAAATGCGGCTTCACCCCTCAATATAAAGATTTGCAGGCGCTGTACGAAGAAGAAAAAGAAAACGGCCTAACGGTTCTAGGTTTTCCTTGTAATCAGTTCGGTGGTCAAGAGCCAGGAAGTTCAAACGATATTGAACAATTTTGCGAGTTAAACTACGGCGTTTCGTTTCCGATGTTTGCAAAAGTAGATGTAAAAGGCGAGCATGCACACCCGTTATTTACATACTTAACAGAACAAGCACCGGGTCTGCTAGGTTCCAAAGCGATAAAGTGGAATTTCACAAAGTTTTTAGTGAATCGTCAAGGTGAAGTCGTGAAGCGATATGCACCTCAAACTGCACCAAAAGATATTCAAAAAGATATAAAAGAATTGCTGTAAAAGCAGGTGGATCTCCATCTGTTTTTTATTTTTCAGCAAGGGTTTTCAAGGGGTGCTCAGCTGTCAGTGAGACGAGCGTCTTACTTTGTGCTAAAATAATGATGGATATAATTGAGGTGAGTAAATGAATAAAATAGCAGAGACGGAAAAGTGGGTTCAAGCAAAGCTTGCACATGACACGACGGGTCATGACTGGCAGCATATCGATCGCGTGCGTCGAAATGCAGTGCTTTTATATAAAAAAGAAGGCGGCAATCGGGAAGTTATCGAACTAGCCGCGCTTTTACACGATGTGGTAGATGATAAGCTAGTGGAAGATGTTGAAAAGGCGTATGAGGAAGTGTGGGAGTGGCTGAAGAGTCAGCAGGTAGAAGAAGAGAGCTGCAAGCATATCGTTCACATTTTACAAACGATGTCATTTAAAGGCGGAAACCGTCCGGCTATGGCTACGCTTGAAGGCAAAATCGTTCAAGATGCAGATCGTTTAGATGCGATCGGTGCAATTGGAATCGCACGTACGTTTATGTATGCAGGTTCTAAAGGCACGGCTTTGTATGATGAAAACATTGCGGTACGAAGCGAGATGACGGCAGAAGAATATAGACACGGGAAATCAACGGCTATTGCACATTTTTATGAAAAGTTATTAAAGCTGACTGCGTTAATGAATACTCAAACAGCACGGTCTCTAGCGCAAGAGCGACATACATATATGAAAGAATTTTTAGTTCAATTTAAGAAAGAGTGGAATTATCATTATGAAAATGCTGACTGTTGAAAACTTAACAAAAACATATGGAGAAAAAGAGCTGTTTCATCAACTAACATTTACAATTACGGAAAATGAGCGAATCGGCTTAATCGGTGTAAACGGAACAGGGAAATCAACGCTTCTTAAAATTATCGCAGGTTTAGAGCTTGGAGACGAAGGAGATATTGTTCATGCTAAAGACTACAGCGTGACATATTTACCGCAGCATCCGGATTTTGATGAAAACTTAACTGTTTTGGAGCAAGTTTTCAGCGGAGATACGCCTCTTCTTAACTTATTAAAAAACTATGAGCTAGCTCTGTATGCGTTAGAGCAAGACTCTGCAAACGAAAAAAACCAGCAAACATTGTATGATTTACAGCAGAAAATGGATGCGATGAACGCGTGGGAAGCCAATTCTAACGCACAGTCGATTTTAACGAAGCTGGGAATTTCAAATATGAGTGCAAAAATCGGTGAGCTTTCAGGTGGACAGAAAAAGCGCGTGTCCATTGCGCAAAGCCTAATTCAAACACCTGATTTATTGATCTTAGATGAGCCGACTAACCACTTAGATTATGAGACCGTTAAATGGCTCGAAGAATATTTATCCAAATATCAAGGAGCCGTTCTGCTTGTTACTCATGATCGTTATTTCTTGGATGCTGTCACAAATCGAATTTTTGAATTAGACGGTGGAAATTTATATAGCTATAAAGGAAACTATGCTGCTTTTCTAGAAGGAAAAGCGATTCGAGAAGAGCAGGAAAAAGCAACTCAAGCAAAATTAAGCAACTTATATCGCAATGAATTGGCTTGGATTCGCAGAGGAGCAAAAGCGCGTACGACTAAGCAAAAAGCGCGTATTCAGCGATTTGATGAATTAGAGGGGAAAATCGATTCCTCTGAAAAAGAATCACTGGATTTAAGTTTAGCAGGCAGTCGCCTTGGGAAAAAAGTGTTTGAATTAAAAGATGTGTCTAAGACGTATGAAAATAAAATTATTCTTTCAGACTTTACGCACATCGTGAAAAAACAAGATCGAATTGGAATTGTCGGAAAAAATGGAAGCGGAAAGTCTACCCTTTTGAATATGATTGCAGGACGTATTGAGCCAGACAGCGGTGAAATTGACAGAGGACAAACGGTTAAAATTGCTTACTATACTCAAGAAAGCGATGATATGGACTTGAATCAACGCATGCTTGAGTATATTAAAGAATCCGCAGAAGTTGTGCATACGACGGATGGAAAAATGATCTCTGCGTCGCAAATGCTTGAGAGATTTCTATTTCCTTCACATACGCACGGAACACCGATTCAAAAGTTGTCCGGAGGAGAGCGCCGTCGTTTATACTTGTTAAAATTATTGATGACATCGCCGAATGTATTGCTTCTAGATGAGCCGACTAATGATTTGGATACTCAAACGCTAACGGTGCTTGAAGACTATCTCGAAGAATTTCCAGGTGTCGTTATCACCGTATCACATGATCGCTATTTCTTAGATAAAGTAGCAGATTACTTACTTGTCTTTGAAGGAGAAGGGAATATTTCGACTTATTTTGGCGCTTATACGGATCAATTGGAAGAAGCGATGAAGAAGAAGCAGGCAATGGTTCAGCAGGCTAAAGTGAAAGAAGAAAAGCCAAAACAGCCAGAGAAAACGAAAAAGCGTCGCTTAACGTATAAAGAACAAAAAGAATGGGAAGAAATCGAAGATAATATTGCAGCAAAAGAAGAAGAAATTGAACGCTTAACAAGCGAAATTGAACAGGTAGGCAGCGATTATACAAAAGCGCATAATCTATCGTTAGAACAAGAAAAAGCAAATGAAGAATTAAGTGCACTGCTTGATCGCTGGGCAGAGCTTTCAGAGCTGATTGAAGAAATTGAAAACGCGTAAACAAGTCGTTAGACTGAGTATAAGCCACATGCTACAATTTTAATGAGAGGAGTACGATACGACATGAACATTAAATCAATTGAGCCAACGCCAAGTCCGAATACAATGAAAATTAATTTAGACGAAGTGTTATCAGGCGGAAAAAGCAATAACTATACGGAAAAAAATGCTGAAGCAGCCCCTGAAGTTGTTCAAGACATCTTGAAAGTAGAAGGGGTAAAAGGAGTCTACCACGTAGCGGACTTCTTAGCAGTAGAGCGAAATGCCAAATATGACTGGAAGCAAATTTTGCCGCAAGTTCGTGCAGCGTTTGGTGAAGATTTGCAAAGCAACAGTGAACAGCACAAAATGAATGAGCATTTTGGTGAGGTAAATGTGTCAGTTCAAATGTTCAAAAATGTACCGATGCAAGTCAAGCTAACGGACGGAAATGAAGAAAAGCGCTTTGGTCTGCCCGAACGATTCGCAAAAGCGGTAGCAGAACTTCAACGTTTTTCAGATAATGTGGTATTAGAACGGAAATGGAGAGAACAAGGCGTTCGTTACGGAGAGCTAGCGGCTATCGGAGACGAAGTTGTAGAAGAGTTAGCAGCGGCATATCCGCAAGAAAGATTAACTCGCCTTGTAGCCAATGCACAAGAAGAAAAAGAAGGCGGAAAAACGGTACAGCCGCGTAAAACCTATAAAGTTACAGAAGAGATGCTAGAAGACAAAGATTGGTCAGTACGCTATGCCCATTTAGAACAAATGGATCCAACAGAAGCTGACTTAGACGTTTTAAATAAAGCGCTTGATGATGAAAAAGCATCTATTCGCCGCTTAGCTACCGTCTATTTAGGAATGATTGAATCAAAAACGGTACTACCTTATTTATACAAAGCATTAAAAGATAAATCAGTCACTGTGCGCCGTACTGCTGGAGACTGCATGTCAGATTTAGGCTTTGAAGAAGGTATTCCGGCAATGTGTGAAGCTCTTGGTGATAAAAACAAGCTTGTGCGCTGGCGTGCAGCTATGTATTTATACGAAGTAGGGGACGAGACGGCTCTTCCTGCATTAAAAGCAGCAGAGAACGATAAAGAATTTGAGGTAGACTTACAAATCAAGCTAGCGATCGAACGTATCGAAGGCGGAGAAGAAGCAAAAGGTTCTATTTGGAAACAAATGACAGAAAGCAGAAAAGCATAAAAAAAGATCATTCACTTGAATGATCTTTTTTTTACGACTGTTTTGCAGCGGGAGTTGGAAACTGCATAGGTTGCATGGTGTTATCAATTTTAATAGGCTGATAGCCCGACTGCTTTAAGTAAGTTAAAATAGCAGGAAGGGATTGTGCCGTAAAGGGTTTATCATGAAATAAAATGACTGGTGTTCTTCCATTGGAGTTGACCCCTTGAATATGAGGTTCAAGGCCCTGAATAATTCTAGGTGCAGAACGAAGTGCCCAGTCTTCACTGTCTACATTCCAGTCCCATAATTTAAAGTGGCTTAGCAGCTCTGTACGGTGGGGCTCTTTTAAATAAGGAACGCTGCCGTAAGGAACGCGGATTAACTTACTGTCAACACCGGTTACTTTCTTAACTGTTGCTTGACACTCCTGCATTTCTTTTAACGCGGCGCCGTCTTCACTATACATGACATGAATATCATGAGAGACGCCGTGACAGCCGATGGCATGTCCTTCCTGTGCTACTTTTTTAGCAATTTCAGGGTGAGCGTCAATTTGATACTTTAACATAAAGAAAGTTGCTTTTACGTTATATTGACGCAAAGCATCTAAAATATGAAGGGTATCAGGTGTTGGACCATCGTCAAACGTAAGGTAAACAGGCTGTGTAAGAGCTTGATTTTGATCGTTTAACGTATTCGCTACATACATATTATGGTGAAGTGTATTAAGCAGCTTCTCAGGTTGTGCTGAAGATGCAGCTTCTTTCAGCGGCAATGCAGTAGATGCTAAGACTTGCTGAGATGCAGCAGGTTCACTTCCTTTGGCTTCTGTAATAAAAAACAAAGAAGCGACAATCACTAACACTAAAGACAAAAATGCATAAAATCTTTTGTTCGGCTTAAATCGCTGGTTCAATTTGAAAATCCTTTCTACTAAACTACTATTTACTACTATAGTACAAAAAATGGAATATTAATAGTAAAAATCGACATTTTTATGGAAAAAAATTAGATAATATGACTCGGTTTTAATCTTTTTTTATCAAATGGAAAAGGAGAACGGGACAACGATAAGGATTTGAAGAGTGAGTAGCTAGATTTTTCCTGGCTTTTATAGTATGCTTTTAGCGTGAATGATTGTTAGGAGGAATGTTAATATGTCAATGGCATATGAAGAATATATGCGTCAGTTAGTTAAACCAATGCGTCAAGAATTAACTCAAGCTGGTTATGAAGAATTAACAACAGAGGAAGCCGTAGTTGATTTTATGGAAAACGTAGAAGGAACAACTTTTGTTGTCGTTAACTCAGTTTGTGGATGCGCTGCTGGTTTAGCACGTCCTGCAGCAACGCAAGCGTACTTACAGTCTGAGCAAAAACCAGATCAAGTGGTAACTGTTTTTGCCGGTCAAGATAAGGAAGCAACAGCTAAAATGCGTGAATATTTTGGGGACATTGAGCCTTCATCACCGTCTATGGCGCTTTTAAAAGGAAAAGAAGTCGTTCATTTTATTCCTCGACATGAAATTGAAGGTCAGCCTTTAGAAGTTATTTTTGAAAACATTTTAAATGGCTTTAAGCAGCACTGTTCGTAAAGTGTCCTGCTTTTGTCACATCTAGTATATAGATTTTTAGAGAAAAATCACATATACTTTATAAGAAAAAGGATGTCTATGGGCATCCTTTTTCTTTATGTAAATAGCCAAACAGTGTAGGGGGAGTTATGAAAGTGATTGTTACGACTGCTGGTCGAACAAATGAACAGATGATTGTAAAAGCTAAACAAGTAGCCGCTGATTTAAGTATACCTTTTGTAGTAAGAGAGAAGAAATCTGTTGCAGACCTTCAAAATTTTGAAGCGGCAGACGTGCTGGTCGTGGGTAAGAATAGAGTAGAATTGCACGTCCAAAATGAAGAAGAACCTATTTTTTTTCATCCAAATTCCGCTATGTTTAGAGTGAAGAGATGGCTGCGCGGAGAACGTGATCCGTTTATTGAAGCCGCTAGTTTGGAAAACGGAATGAGCGTGCTTGACTGTACACTTGGTCTTGCATCGGATAGTATGATGGCGAGCGCAGCGGTAGGGAAAAGCGGAAAAGTTGTCGGACTAGAAGGCAACCGCTATGTAGCTTATTTAGTCAAACAAGGACTTTTAAATTGGGAAAGTGACGTACAAGAGTTGAATGATGCAATGAAGCGTATAAACGTGGTTCATCAAAATTTTGAATCGTTTTTGGCGTGTTGTGAAGATAATTCTTTTGATGTTGTATACTTTGACCCCATGTTTCAAGAGCAAATTGAGGAATCGAATGGAATTAACGGTATTAAAGCAATAGCACTGTATACCACGCTGACGTCCATGGCTATACAAGAAGCAAAAAGAGTAGCCAAACAAAAGGTCGTGCTAAAAGATCATTGGAAAAGCAGTCGTTTTGAAGAGCATGGATTTACCGTGCAAAAACGAAAAACATCAAAATTTCATTACGGGACAATTGATATACAAAAATAAACAAAAAAGTAAAATGAATCACACTCATTGAAAAGACTTCTAAAACCTTTTAGGAATTAAAAAGTTTTGGAAGTTTTTTTTGTGAATTTCATCTAAAGTTCATAAAAGTATGATATATTTTTGAACATAAAAATACTTTTGTGTTTAAGCATCCAGCAAAAAAGGAATATCTTGTATAGGTTTCCGCTCGGTGTGACAACCTCAAACAGAAGAAGGAAGGTGCTAACTAAAAAGTCGTCGAATGCCCGTAGACAGCATAAATGAATAAGCAAATATAGGTAAAAAATTAATAAGTATGTTACAATACCTAGTGAGTTATGATAATAAATTTTACGATATGAAAAGACCATATGGGAAAAGATGAGAAAGGAAAGATACGAATGCCTAGATGGATAAAAAGAATGCTAGTTGTATTTATTACAGTATTTACATTTGGGCTTGTCACTCCACCAGAATATTTATACGTTGATGATGCAAAAGCGGACAAGCAACATAAAGCAGGGTATGTAAGAGAAACAACTCCTGTCACAGCTGTTATAGAAGATATTCATTTGCCATATGAAGAACCAAAATATGAAGACGTTTCATCATTTGTTACGTATGCAATGGAATCAGCTGAAAAACAGTCAGTGGAAAAATTCGGAACAAAAATTGGGCCCGTCATTGAAGATGAATTTCGTCAAGCAGTGTTACCTAAAATTGAAGAAGTGCTGACCGACATTGGCACTGAACGTGAACAGTCAATTCAGAATCTCGAGATAAGCGAGCACCCTGCTGCTGGCTACGGTGAAAAGATTTTCCATGTATATGACCGGGAAACCGGTCAGGACTTAATACGGTTTCATGTACGGCGTGAAAATCCTCCAAAAGATGGATACTGGTTTAATTTTCACTATCATGCGGCTGCAGATAATTTTCAAAAGCATTATGATTTAGGAAAAATTTATTGGAACCGAAACATGCCGCCTAAGTGGTTCAGCTGATAATAGACACAACATTCTATAATTTCGAAATGTTAGCTTTTTTAAGCTAGCATTTTTTTTCGTCTAAAACCGTTATAGTCTAAATAAGCTCAAACATTAGCACAACGATAAAAAAATCGTTTATAATGAAGTCAGACTTCTTACCATAGAATAGTGAGAAGGAACGAATAGATGCTGGAGGTAACACAATGAAACAATTTATGGAAGAAAAACAATTTCGCGAACAAATTAAGAACGAAACACTAAGCGTTGGGATCTTTACGACAACGTGGTGTCCTGATTGCAAACGTTTGGATATGTTCATTGATGAAATCGTTGACGAAAATACAGATAAAGCATGGTTTAAAATTGACAAGGATGAGTTTGAAGAACTTTCTGCTGAAAACAATGTAATGGGCATTCCTTCTCTTCTTGTATATAAAAATGGTGAAAAAATTGCGCACCTGCACAGCGCAAATGCTAAAACGCCTGAAGCGGTCCGTGAATTTTTAGCAACTCTTTAATTCCCTAAGCTGCGAGAGCATTCTCGCAGCTTTTTTTGTGAGAATGGCTATTTCCATTTTTCGATGAGTGGGGTATACTAGGACAAGTGAATAATCGTAAAGCAATAAGGTCTCAATTTAAAGATTGAGTGAAAAGGGAAGTCTGGTGAAAAACCAGCACGGTCCCGCCACTGTAAGCGCTTTGTGCGTAAGTCAGGAGACCTGCCTTATTGTTAGCTGTGAAACCTTCGAGGAAGGGTGAAGCAGGGTAATGAACATACATATCAAGTATAGTGAACGGGTTCTTTTCCTGCCTACCTTGACGTTACCTGCTTTGCTTTCAATTGAAAGTAAAGTTTTTTTTATTTTGAAGCTGCCGGCGAGCAGTATACATAGTCAAAGCGGAAAAAACGGGATAGCGCTGCTTTTTGCATGATCATTTGCTTTTTCTTTAACGTGGAGGTTTCGTATTCACAATGAACAATATATAGGGGGAGTATTTAGATGAAAAAATGGCTTTCGTATTCCATTATTGCACTGTTAGTCATCGTACTTGCTGCATGCGGTGCAGGCAGCCAAGGCAACAGTGATAAAAAAACGAAGCAAGATACAGCACAAACGTCACAAGCTGCGTTTCCAGTGAAGGTAAAAGACGCGCGTGATAAAGAAATTACGTTGAAAAAACAGCCTAAGAAAATTGTTTCATTAATGCCAAGTAATACGGAGATTGTATATGCCCTTGGCCTTGAAAAAGAATTAGTCGGTGTCACAAGCAACGACGATTATCCTAAAAGCGTAAAGAAAAAAGCGCAGGTAGGAGATATGAACGTTAATGCAGAAAAAGTTATTGCTTTAAATCCTGATTTAGTGCTGGCACACGCTTCAAGTATGGGCGTTTCGGATGAAGTATTTAAACAAATTGAAAGTGCGGGTATTCCGGTATTTGTTGTAAAAGATTCAACAACGTTTGATACGGTTTATGATTCTATTACGCAAATCGGTAAATTAACGGGTAAAACAAAAGAAGCTAATCAAACAATTAAAGACATGAAAGAAAAAGTAGCTTCAATTGAGAAAAAAGCAAAAACGATTTCAAAAGAAGATCGTAAAAAAGTATGGATAGAAGTATCAGGAGCTCCTGAGATTTATACAACAGGAAAAGGTACGTTCATGAACGAAATGATTACTATGATCGGTGCTGACAACGTAGCGGCTAGTGAAAAGGGTTGGGTTAAGTTTTCTGAAGAGCAAGTTGTTAAGTTAAACCCTGATGTTATTATCGCAACGTATGATGCAGACAAAAATGAGATTATGAAGCGTCCCGCTTGGAGCAGCATGACTGCTGTAAAAGAGGGTAACATCGAGAAGGTTGATCAAAACAAAATCAACCGCTTAGGACCTCGTATTGTAGATGGCTTAGAGGACTTAGCGAAAGCAGTATACCCTGAGGTGTACAATAAATAAAAAGAGGGACCATATTCCAGTTCGAATTGAAAAGGGGATTGGTCCCTTTTCACATCTTAAAATTGAAGAACGGTCTGAGCTTTTAATCATGAAAACCGAGACTTCTTATAAAACATACAGCTCAGGGGTTTTAGGAACAGGCATTACGGAAACGGACACCTTTTACAATCGATTTGTTCACAAAGACTATTATTCAGATACTCCTTCTTTGGAGTATGAGCAATATTTGATGAAAGAAAATGTGCGTCATAATCAAATCGTAGGGTTGATGACAGCGGTCTGGTTAAAAGAAAGAGCGGTTTACTGTTATGAAGGATACGGAGTAAGAGTAGCTTCAGTGATAACGGCTGGAGTAGGAAACGCAGTGGATATTACAGCGGATGAAGCTGTTCCGTTCTATTCCACTCCTGGTACAATTAATATGTTTTTTTTCGTTGAAGGAACGCTTACGGATGCTGCGTTTTTACAGCTTTTTATTGCCGCTACAGAAGCTAAAACAAAAACGCTGTCACAGCTGGGTGTCATAGATCCCTATACAAAGACGGTTGCTACAGGAACATCTACGGACAGTATCTCAGTTGCAGCGTCTCAACAAGGACCATTATATGAATATGCAGGCTCTATGACCGCTTTAGGTCAAGCGGTAGCCAAGCTGGTAAAAATAAGCTTAGAGCAGGCACTTAAGGAAAAGAGGTGAAGAAATGAGTATTGCACAAGCAATGATTGCACACGTGACGGCCATGACCATTGCTTTACTAATTGACCGAATCATAGGCGACCCCGAAAATTGGCCTCATCCCGTTCGCTGGTTTGGCAAGTGGATTTATTGGATGGATTCCAGATTAAATAAAGATACAGGAAAACGTTTCAAAGGATTGCTTCTTGTGATCAGTATGGCTGTGCTTGCAGGAGTTGTTCCTTTCTTATTCCTCCATGCTTTGTACGGAGTTCATTTTATAGCAGGTGTTTTAGTAGAGGGCGTAATGATTGCGACTACTATATCCACTCGTTCTTTAAGCGAAGCTGCCTATAAGGTGCAAAAGCCGCTTCAGCTAGGAGATATGGAGAAAGCTAGATATGAAGTAAGCATGATTGTGGGACGAGATACAGATCGTTTGTCAGAAGGAGAAATTGCCAGAGCGACGGTAGAGACCGTGGCTGAAAATACAAGTGATGGTATCACAGCTCCGCTTTTTTATGCATTTATAGGAGGAGGAGCCCTAGCCTTTTTTTACCGAGCTATTAACACATGTGATTCAATGGTGGGGTACAAAAATGACCGCTACTTTCTGTTCGGTTACTTTAGTGCAAAAACCGATGACGTATTAAACTATATTCCAAGTCGGTTAACTGCAGTAGTGATGACGGCTGTTAATGTAGCAAAAAGCCAGTATTCTTTTTGGCATGTAACGAGTTTGATTAAGCGTGATGCTAAGAAGCATCCAAGTCCAAATAGCGGATACGGGGAAAGCGCAGTGGCTGCTCTTTTAGGTATTCAACTCGGCGGGCTTAATACATATAAAGGCATAGAATCTAATCGTGCAAAGATGGGCGAACCACTGATTCCCCTGCAAGCCGGTCATATTGAACAAGCTGTTTTCATTATGAAGAGGACGGTCTATGCTACGTGGTTATTATATCTTTTGTTAGGAGGAGTTATTAGTGCTATTACCTACACATGGAGCTAATCCCAATGTCTTTTTAAAAGCACTAGGGGCCGAGAATTTGTCGCATATAAAAGATTTTAGCGTGAACACAAATCCTTTAGGGGCTCCCCTTGTGCTTCACGAAAAGTGGAACGAATTCAAGGATGCAGCGTTTAGTTATCCTGATCCTCAAGTAACAGAGCTGAAAAATAAACTTGCAGCTCATCATCATGTTTCAGCTGCTCAAGTGCTGCCTACAAATGGCGCCGCTGAAGCGTTTTTTCTTATTGCTTCGTTATTTTCAGAAGAGAAAGTAGGGATTGTACAGCCGACTTTCGTTGAATATGAACAGGCAAGTAAAGCTTATGGATGTGAAGTGAGATACGTTCCTTTAGCTGAAGAAAATGGCTGGAGCTGGGATATAGAGTTGATTATGAGCATTCTTCCGGACATAAAAGTACTTTGGATTTGCCACCCAAATAATCCAACAGGCGTTATGTATAGTCATGAGGAATGGATGAAAGTAGTAAAAGCTGCTGTTCATCATGGTACATACTTAATGATTGATGAGGCATTCATTGATTTTGTCGAACATCAGCCTTCATTTGATTCTCTTATTCTGGATTATGAGCATATCATTGTTGTACGTTCTATGACAAAGATGTTTAATATTGCCGGGCTTCGTCTTGGCTATATCTTGGCAAATGAAAAAATCATTAGCAAGATGTCTAAAAAGCAGCCTCCTTGGAGTGTAAATGGATTGTCGCAGCAAGTAGGGATGATATGTGTGGATGAAAAAGATTTTGTAAAAAAAACCGTACATTATATTAAACAAGAACGAAAACGAATCTTGAGTCAACTAAAGGAATGGGGGCTTTTGCTTTCTCCTTCTCAAACAAACTATTATCTTTGCAGCGTTCCGTCTCCTATTAATACGCGCGATTGGCTTGTCTATTTAGCAAGCCGTGGCGTGGTAGCTCGGCATACTGAAAACTTCCCATTTTTAAATGGGCGCTATATCCGTTTGGCTGTGAAAACGAAAGAAGAAAATGACTATCTGCTTAAAGTAATCAAACAAGGACTCGATGAAATATGATCATCTTTATTAGCGGAGGCGTTCGAAGCGGAAAATCACGTGCAGCGGAGAACATGGTTCAAACTTTTTGTACAAAGCGCGCTGTTTATATTGCCACAAGCCAGCAAACAGATAGTGAAATGCAAAAACGCATCCAGCTTCATCAAAAAGAACGCCAAGCAGCGAACACGCCTTGGGTAACGATCGAACAGTCAGTAGATTTACAACAAATTTTTCCAAATCTTCAAAGTGATGATGCTATACTTTTGGATTGTGTCACGAACTGGCTTGCCAATGAGCTTTTTTTAACAGAAAAAAGGTGGCAAACAAAAGAAGGCAAACAAGAGGTTTTTCTTCATATGAGAGAAGCGCTCGATAAGCTGTTTGCGCAGTCTCAGACGGTTGTGCTAGTCTCTAATGAACTGTTTGAAGCGGGCGTGTTACAGGAGCCTACATATAGCTATATGAAGATGTTAGGAAAATTACATCAGTATATTGTAGAAAAAGCAGATGTGGCTATTTGTGTAGAAGCAGGAATTTATCGTTTTAAAAAAGGAAAGGAATGTGTAGATATATGAAAGAATGGATAGCCATACTGCGAATTTCTCTCCAGTTTTTTACGATCTTACCACTGGCTAAAACCGTTCAATGGACTGAAAAAAGAACGGCACGCTCACTTTTTGTGCTGCCGTGGATTGGTATGTTACTAGGCTTGATGTTCTATAGCTTTTTACAGCTGCTTCAATCTTCACCTATCACTACGATTGTTGATAGTATTTTAGTTTTGCTTTTACCGCTTGTCTTAACGGGTGGCCTTCATTTAGACGGCTGGATGGACGTAAGCGATGCGTATTTTTCTCATCAGTCAAAGGAAAAAAAACTGCAGATTTTAAGTGACCCGCACGTTGGGTCTTTTGCTATTCTTTCTCTTATGGTTCTGCTGCTGCTGCGTTTTAGTGCGATCTATGAATTAGCGTCTCTTTCTTCTTTATCAATTTGGGCATGCTTAATTGTCTTTACACTTCCAAGAATCGGAGCAGCCTTTTTATTGATGAGAGATAAGCCTGCTAAAGATACGGGTCTTGCTGCTTATTTTCAAAAAGGAGTCACCAAACGGTCTATTTATGGATTTATCATCATGAGCCTATTCTTAGTTGCTATTTTCGCTGTTTTTATAGACAATAAATTCATTATCCTTTTCTTTGCCGGTTTTTTATGGCTCTGGATACGATTTTATCGTTCGCAGTTTGGTGGCGTAACGGGAGATGTTATAGGGGCAACCATTGAAGGAGGAGAAACGTTTCTATGGATAATTCTTTGGTTATCACATGTATTCGTCACGGCATGACGCTTGAAAATCAACAGAAAAAATATATAGGGTGGAGTGATCCGCCTTTAAGTATAGACGGAAAAAATGAATTAAAAGAGCTTTTTCTAGAACCTCAGCTCGTTATTTCCAGTGATTTAAAAAGGGCGCTAGAAACAAGTTCAATTGTTTTTCCTAAATCTCAGGTGGTTAAAAGTGAGAATTGGCGTGAGCTGCATTTTGGAGATTGGGAAGAGAAGACGTATGAAGATTTAAAAAACATACGGGCGTATAGAAATTGGATTGATCATTGGACAGAACATACGCCTCCGAATGGTGAAAGCTTCTCAGGCTTTTCAAACCGAGTTTGGGAAGCGTGGGAAGAAGCGGTCGATTTGGCGGCCAGTCAGCAATTGCATCACATTGCTATTGTTTCACACGGCGGACCACTGCGTTTACTTGCATCCCATTTTAAGCAAACAGCGTCGCTTTGGGATGTTTCTTTTTCTTATGGAGAAGGCTTTTCAGTAACATCTACATACAAACGGGCAAGGGAGAGAAGAGCATGCATTTCGTATTCGGCGGTGCATTTACCGGCAAAAGAAAATGGGTGAAGCAGCATTATGCGGGTGAGTCGGTAAAATGGCATTGTTTGTATGAAGACCCTGTTTTACCAGCGTTTGAATTCGAAGAAAGTTACATTGTGCTAGAAGGATTTGAGGACTATGTTAAGGAATTAGTACATAGCGAGCTGGAGGCTCCGCACCTTGTTGTTAAAAAGTTAATACAGAAGTGGAGAGACAGCGGTGTATGGGAACAGTTAATAGTGATTGGAACTGAAGTCGGCAAAGGGATTGTTCCTTTAGATCCAACAGAGCGGCAGTGGAGAGATGAATGCGGGTATGCGTATCAGCATTTAGCGACACATGCCCGGAAAGTAGATCACATTTGGTACGGAATTGCTAATCGATTGAAGGAGGACATACAATGAACATTTACACAAAAACAGGTGACAAAGGGCAGACAAGCTTAATTGGAGGACGAGTAAATAAAGATGATATTCGAGTGGAAGCATACGGTACGATTGATGAGCTAAATGGCTTTGTAGGTCAAGCGATTTATCAGCTGGATGAAACCACATTAAAAGATGTAAAAGAAGAGCTAATTACGATTCAACATGAGCTTTTTGACTGTGGAAGTGATTTAGCATTTGCAAAAGATGATCATCCGTACAAAGTAACAAACGATATGATATCAGTACTTGAAAAGCGCATTGATGTCTATATGTCAGAAGCGCCGGCCATTGAGCGTTTTATTTTACCAGGGGGCACACCTGCAGCGACAACGCTTCATATTTGCCGGACGATTACACGCCGCGCAGAACGGCTTGTTGTTGGCGTGCAGCGTGAGCATAAAATTAATGCGGCGGTGCTTCAGTATTTAAATCGTTTATCCGATTACTTCTTTGCTGCGGCTCGAATCGCTAACGCGCGAGAAAACGTACAAGATGTAGAGTATATTCGCAGTGCCAAAGTATTTAAACAGCCTAAAAAATAAGGTATAAAAAACGGTCGAGCTAAAAGCGATCGTTTTTTTATGAACTATTTCGATAGGCAAAATAAAGCTATAAAAAAGAGGTAAATGCATCTATAATGATAAGAGACAGAGAGATGAAGAAAAGAGGTTGAGAAATGAATCAAGATTCTAAACGAGCAGGTATTGTTTATACGGCCAGCGCTTACGTTATGTGGGGGCTTTTTCCGCTTTACTGGAAGCTTCTTGGCGAGGTGAATGCGAATGAAATACTCGCTCACCGTGTTATATGGTCATTTGTTTTTATGCTTTTACTTTTGCTTGTGACAAAGCAAATGAGTTCTTTAAAGAAGACCCTTGGTTTATTATTTCGTAATACGAAACAAGCGGTCATTTTATTTGTGGCTTCAGTGCTGATCAGCATCAACTGGTTCGTTTACATTTGGGCGGTTAACCATAATCATATTATTGAAACAAGTTTAGGTTACTACATCAATCCGCTCGTTAGTATTTTGCTTGGTATAGTCGTTTTAAAAGAGAAGCTTAATTTTTGGCAGAGTGCTTCTGTTGGATTGGCTGCTATAGGTGTTATCGTTATGACAGTTACATACGGGCATATCCCATGGGTATCATTAAGCTTAG
This sequence comes from Priestia sp. D3YE.R1, assembly GCF_049199565.1. Taxonomy (NCBI): domain Bacteria; kingdom Bacillati; phylum Bacillota; class Bacilli; order Caryophanales; family Bacillaceae; genus Priestia; species Priestia sp. D3YE.R1. The sequence goes on from NZ_JBLTHW010000003.1 coordinate 162,112, forward strand.
CGTTTAGCTTTGGTTTGTACGGTCTTGTAAAAAAGACTATTCAATTAGAAGCAAAAGTAGGATTAACGATTGAAACGATGATGGTTGCACCTATTGCAGTTATTTATTTTATTTTTCTTTTAGTGAAAGGATCTTCAAGTTTTTCCCTTCAGTCGCTTAATCTGAGTGCTCTTTTAATTGGAGGCGGTGTTGCTACAGCTATGCCACTATTGTATTTCGCTAAAGGGGCCCCGCTTATTCCGCTATCGATGGTCGGTTTTTTACAGTACATTGCTCCTACCATGACGCTTTTATTAGGGGTATTCGTGTATCATGAACCGTTTTCTAGCGTGGAGATGATTGCCTTTTTGTTCATTTGGGGCGGATCTGTTATGTTCATTTTATCTAAAACTAAGTTCATGAGTTCTCATCAGCCGAAATTCTTTAAAGGGCGCTCAGCTTAACGGACAAAAAAGCGGATATCTTTAGATATGCGCTTTTTTGTCTACCGTAAAGAAATAAAAACGGAGACGGGAAAGTCACCGTATGTATACTTTATAGCTTCCGCTTGAAATGAGCGTTCAACTGACCTTGAAGCATTTGGTTTTTTACTTCTTTCATTTTTCTCGCTTCATCTTTTTTAGCCAGTTCTGTGCGTATTTCACTCGTTTGAACTCCTTCTTCTATGCGATCGGCAATATCCATTAATCGTTCGACGTCTGAAAACGAATATTTCCGGATACCCGTATTGGTTCGGTCCGGAAAGAGCAGGCTTCTTTTCTCGTAGTAGCGAATTTGCCTTTCTGATAAACCGGTTAATTCTTTTACAATCCCAATAGACATGACTTTTTTATCTCGATATGACGCTTCATTCGTAGACAATCTCTCTCACCCCTGAGTACGTAGTAGTATGTTATTATTATAAAGGAAAAAAATACAAAAAATTATAACATGTAATACATTCTAACATATATATGTTATATTTTTGAATTACTATGTGAGAAAAGGTGACATAAATAATGAAATAGGGAAAAGAGTCCTATAAACTAATGATTAACTCGATCCCAAGTGGTTGACCATACAGGATAAAGCCTTGTGGTTAATCACTTGCTTTCAAAATGATGAATAGAAAATAAATGTGAGAATATACATAAATTCTAAAAGGGAAGGGCGTTTTACATGGCTGTGCAACAATTGAAAAAAGAAGAGATTATTGAGCTGGCAAAAGAAATTATTGAACTTGATTTGAAAAGAGATGAAAAATTTGAAGAATTGACAGAGTTAGCCGGAAATCGTGCATATGAAATTTTGCGCAGAGTACAAAATGCCTGTTTATAAGTAATAAAAAAATCCCGCCTAGAGCGGGATTTTTAATGAGATTGCTGTTCAAGATTAAATAATTCTTGTTTCATCTTAGCGTGGTCGAGGTTTTCCCCTATAAAGACAAGAGTGGTGGGCAGCTTCATCATTTCTTTCATATATAGAGGCATGCCGTATGAATATTGAAACGAATACGTATCATTCGAATGAGTAAAGCGCATATAGCCTTTAATGCGATAAATGGTATCTGGCATTTGACGCAGCCAATTTTCAAATAATTCAAGATCCACTTTTTTTGTAAACTCATATACAAATGTTTTTAAATGAAGGTGATCTTCAACATGAGCCTTATGATGCGGCTGTTTTTGAGACAGATGAGCTTTTTGAATCACGTCAAGCTTCACGCGGGAAAATGTCGTCAATAATGTTATTGCACGAGCGTTAATGGATTGAACTTCAAAAAGCAGGGAAGACTTTTCCGACTCAGACAGCATGTCCGTTTTGTTTAATAAAATTACATCCCCATGTTTTACTTGTTCTTGAAGAAGTTTTTGAAGTTGAATGCTTAAGGACCCACGTTCTTTCCACCTTGTTGCATCAAGTGTGGTGATAATACTTTTAATCGTGACTTGATGCGCAAAAAGAGGAGACATACAGGCATCTAATACTTCAATGGGATGTGCAACTCCGGTTGTTTCTATATAGATAGCATCCAATGTGTTCTCCTGTAGAAGTGAATGAAGCTGCGTTTCAAATTGACCTTGAATAGTACAGCACACGCAGCCGTTTAGCAATTCTTTTAAAGGCGTGTCTTTTTCTACTTCATTTGAGTCAATCGAAACTTGGCCAAGCTCATTCATCACAACAGCAATGTTGCGATTGCGATCTTTTTCTTGCTGAAGCAGCTGTTTAAGTAACGTTGTTTTTCCGCTGCCTAAAAATCCAGATAAAATGTAGATTTCTGTTTTCATTTCAGTCTCTCCTATGTAAATAACATTGTCTAAATCGAAATTTTTCCGATTATGGATTGGTAAATAGTATATCCAAGAGGGGATAAAAGTCTAAACGTAAATTTTTATGCTTTTTTGTATTCATTATAACAACTTTAAAAGCGCTATGGCTATCTTTTGTAGAAAACTCAAAATACAATGAAATAAGAATATTATAAAATTTCAAACTAGCTGTGCTACAATAAAAGAAAAAGAAAAGGGGAGCAAAGGTTATGCGAATATTAGTTTTAGGCGCAGGCGGCGTTGGCGGTTACTTTGGAGGCAGACTTGTGGAAAAAGGGGAAGATGTGACTTTCCTTGTCAGAGAACGCAGAAAAAAAGAGCTGGAACAAAACGGACTTGTGATTAAAAGCGCACACGGTGACTTCACTTCACCTGTACAAGCTATTACAAAATCTGAGGTAAAAGGACCTTATGATGTTATTTTGTTCACGACGAAGGCTTATCATCTTAAACAAGCAATTGAGGATGTCCGTCCTTTTGTAGGGAATCAGACAGTTGTAATACCTTTGTTAAATGGTATGGCTCACGTCGCTCCATTGCAGGAAGCTTTTGGGGAAGAGAAAGTCATTGGAGGGCTGTGCTTTATTGAAACGACTTTAAACCAAGATGGAGATGTCGTCCAGACGAGTCCTGTGCACAGACTTGTATTTGGTGAATTTAAACAGAAGGAAACAGAACGATTACAACTGATTGAGCAAGCGTTCAGTGGTACAAAAGCTTCGTTTGTAAAAAGTTCATATATTGAACAGGATATGTGGCATAAGTATTTATTTATTACGGTTATGTCAGGTATGACCACTCTTATGCGCGCACCTGTTGGTCCAGTGCTAGCGGCAAAAGGCGGGCGTGAATTTGTACAAGAGCTTTTTAAAGAAGTTGAAAATATTATGATGGCCTACGATGCACCATTAGCAGAAGGAATCATTGAACAGCATATGAATACGATGGATAAAATGACGTATGACATGAAGTCATCGATGCAGCGTGACATGGAAAAAAGTTCTCAAATTGAAGGAGACCACCTTCAAGGATATTTGCTGACATTAGCTGAAAAATCGTCTATACACGTACCGCTTCTTCAAACTGTGTATACGCATCTAAAAGTATATGAAGAAATGTTAAAAGGTTATCAGAAATAATGACAGCAAAAATCGATTTAGCAGTCATGCAGGTACTGCAGAAGCTGCTAAGTACAGCAGAAATGGGACAATTGCCTTCAGCTCCCGGCATTTATTTTTTCTTTGATAAACCCGGCAGGCTTTTGTATATCGGAACCACGACGGGCTCTCTATCAGAAAGAGTAAGAGCTCACGTTGCAGGAAAAGGTGTTAGCAACACAAAAAAATTCCACAAAGAAATTCATGCTGTTGGATATATTGAAGTTCATGGATTAAAAAAAGAATTAGATATGCTGAGAACGATGCTTGTAAATGGTTATTTCCCAAAATACAATAAACAAGATGTGAAAAGAAAAAATGAATACGACATTTACACCGTTCACGGCAGAGTCCTTAGGGATACAGGAGTTGATAAGAAAAAAGTCTCCAAGCGGAAAACGGTGCTAAAGCCAACGTTAAAAGAGATAGAGATCTGCCAAGAAAACAGCGATATTACATATGCACGAGTCGCAAATATGAATGCTGAAGATCGAGTGAAAAAATTGTGGTCTTGTCAAGAAGCAGGAGCGCAGCTGCATCTTCCGGAGTTGAAAGTGTTAGCAATAAGTGACCGGCTTTTAAAAGAGCAGTATACATTTCAGCGAGATATGAAAAAGAATATGATGTTTACGATGCGAGATTTAGTTGTTATTCAAGTGTTGTTAAATTTAAATCCAACTCATGATTTAAAAAAGCGAGAAATAAAGGAAGCCATCAGCTTAGTGCGTAAATTTGGCATAGAAGAAGCTCTTCGCATTTCTGAAAAATTGCTCAAAGCGTAATAAAATCCATGATCACAATGATCATGGATTTTATCATTTACACTTAAGCTAATTCGTCAATAACTTTTGGTAAGGCCATAATAGAAATAACGCAAAGTGAACTGACAACTTGATGCATTTCAAAAATGGCAATGATGAATAACATCAGTGATATATATAATTGAAGGCCTTTTAATCCCCACGGCTTGCGATCGAAAAAAAAGTCGCTAAGTACAAATACAAAGAAAATGAGCGAACTGAACAAAATAATCATGGATGTAGACATGGAACGATCATAAGCAATGATAAATAACAAAGCGAGCAGCGACACAACAGATATAACTTTTAATGTTTTAATCATCGTGTTTTTATTCACTTTTTTCACCTTCATTTGTAGGATTGATCTTTCATCCTCATTTTATAGGATAGTCAAAAGTTCTAAAAGTCAAACGAATAAATCATAACAACAATTTAACATCTTTATACTACATTTACATTGAGAGAAAAAAATGGGCGGGGTTTGAGCTTTGTGCACTTCATTGACGCGTCCAAAGAACAAGTGCTATAGTATGTTTGCTCTAAAAGCTAAAGGAGCAAAGTTTTCAAAGGACGTGACTATGTGAACGAAACACTATTAGTAATTGATGGATTTAATTTATTAAGCCGCTGTTATTTTGCTACTTCTTATGGTAGAGATGAAGCAGCGTTGACAAGAAACAGCAAGGGCCAATTTACGAATGCCCTGAGAGTAACGATTCAAAAAATGCATGCATTGATTCACCAATATGAGCCAAGCCATATTTTCGTCGCTTGGGATGTTAAGCGCGAGGATACAAAACGTAAAGATACATATGCCTTATATAAGCAAACAAGAGCAGAGCTGCCTGAGCCGCTGATTCAGCAGTACGAAACGTTAAAGCAATTTTTTGACACAGTAGGCATTTATCAAATGTCATTGTCTTCTTACGAAGCAGATGATTTAATTGGTGCACTTGCAAATAAGTGGAGCAAAGAAAAGCAAAGCCCAGGATATATTTACAGCAATGACCGAGACTTGCTTCAGCTCCTAGATCAACATATTTCGCAAATTATTGCCAAAAAGCAGGTTGGCGATCTTGTTTATGGTTTTAAGCACTTTCAAGAAGAATACAATATTCATCCTCGTCAATGGGTGGACGTAAAAGCATTGCTTGGTGACAAATCTGACAATATTCCGGGCGTTCCAGGTGTAGGAGAAAAAGCCGCACTGCCTCTTATTCAACAATATGGCTCTATCCATGAAATTTATGCACAAATTGAACAATTAGATCCAGCTTTTAATCGTTATAAAAAAAAGCTGGCCGAAGGAAAAGAACTAGGTATGCTTAGTCGTGAACTCGCTGAGATTATTATAGACATTCAGGAAATCAGTATGTTGACTTGGGGAGAATTAACATTTATGTATGATTATGAACAATGGAATAAAGAAATTCAAAGTCTAGAACTAAACATTAGGATTCGCTCATGATTTTTAGTACAATACAATTTATGAACATGAGAAAGGAGTAACAAGCGTGCAACCAATTCATAAAGAAACAGTCCAAAAAAAAATACAAACATTTTTAAATAAAGACGTATATGTACACCTTGAAACGACAAACGGTGCATATGCTTCACACGTGAATGAAAAAGTAATGACAGTTGGGGCTTTTATTCGCAATGGTAAAGTCACTATTTCAAACGGGAAGATAACTGGAGAAGGTCCTTATCGTGTAGGTCTTCAAATTGATTTAGGATGGATTTATGCAGAGGGATTAACAGATTGGGAAATTGATGAAGAAGGCCGACTTCTTCTAGCTGGGCATGACTTTGAAGGTCGTTTAGCAGTTGCCCTTCAATTAAGTGAACATCCGTTTTCATAACAGTAAAGAGAGGAGAATAGAACATGGAAGAAAGATTATTAATTGTATTTCCGCATCCTGACGATGAAGCATATGGAGCAGCAGGAATGATCACGCAAGCTAGACAAAAAGGAACGCCCGTTACATATGCCTGTGTTACGCTAGGTGAAATGGGACGAAATATGGGTAGACCGCTGTTTGCTAACCGTGAAACTTTACCTCAAATCCGAAAAAAAGAACTTTTAGATTTAGCGAACGTTTTAGATATTCAAGACTTGCGTATGCTAGGGCTTCGTGATAAAACGCTGGAATTTCTTGATATCGATGTTTTTGCAGATAAAATTGAAGAAATCATTAACGATGTAAAGCCGACTCACATTTTAACGCATTATCCTGGCTTTGCGGTACACCCTGATCATAATGCTACGGGAGCAGCTACGATTCAAGCGGTAAAACGTATGCCAAAAGAAAAGCGTCCGGTTGTTTGGTGTCATGCGTTTTCAAAAGATCGTATTGAACATATTGGAGAACCAGATATTATTTTTGATGTAACAGCGATGAAAGATAAAAAAATTGAAGCGTTAAAAGCCCATCGTTCTCAAACAGAAGGAATGATGAACGCAATTGACTTCGACCGCTTATCTGACTATCCGCAAATGGAACGTTTATTAACTAGAGAAGAATTCTGGACATATAACTGGGAGTAACAGATGAAAAAACAGCGAATTTTATTTATTGGAGCAGGACGAATGGCTGAAGCTGTAGCGGCTGGTTTGGTTACGAGCAGCGCTGACAGTATTGAGGCAGTGGTGATGTCAAACAACAGAGATATTGAGCGGTTACAGCGTGTTGAAAAAACGTACGGTGTACAAACGACGCAAAATTGGCGCCAAGAAGTTGACAATTCGGATGTTATTATTTTAGCGATGCCTCCCGAGGCCCATCCTTCCGTGCTCAAGGAACTTTCGACTCATTTAAATCAACAATTTGTCGTAACGCTAGCGGCAGGAATTGGTCCGAGTTACTTAGAAAATCATCTTCCGCAGGATACGCCTGTCGCTTGGATTATGCCAAATACAGCTGCTATGATTGGACAATCGATGTCTCTGTATACACTTGGAACTTCTGCCACGAAAGAGCATAAACAAGTGCTTCAAATGATTTTAAAAGGAATTGGTGAAGCGCATGAGTGTTCAGAGAAAGAAGTACATGAGCTAACGGCTGTAACGGGCAGTGCACCTGCGTTTTTATATTATTTTGCAGAATCGTTAATTGATGCAACTACTGCTTACGGTGTGGACGAAAAAACAGCCAAAGATTTAGTTATTCAAATGATGTATGGCTCTGTACAAATGCTGCATGAAACTAAAGATCCTGCGTCTTTAAGAGAGCAAGTAACAACTCCAGGCGGCGCTACTGCCGAAGGGTTAAAAGTGATGAAAGAACAAGACTTTTCCTTAATAATGAAGCAGGCAATTGAAGCAACGAATAAAAAAGCAATGGGTGGAAGCTAAAAAAGCTCGTACAACCATATGTTAGCTAAAAAATCCGAACTATAGTTCAGCATTCTTTCATTAGAATGTTGAATCAGTTCGGATTTTTTAATGAATAAACTTTCTTAACATAAAAATATTCCTTTTTGGAACTTTTTTTTCGCTATGTGCCAAGCTTTTTAGTCATCGACAAACCGTTTTTTCGTATCAGAAGTTGGGAGCATGCAGTGCTGCTGTTTGCCAAACCACTTATATCGGTTGCGAGCGATCCAGTTGTATACTATATCTCGAATAGGCGCAGGAATGATAATAAGTGCATATAACAATTTAACGGGTCCATCTAAGCGCTTGGCAATTTTTAAAGCAGCCGTTGATTTTATATATCTTTGTTTGCCATGAATATATACAATGCTGTCTAATTGCTCAGGAAGTAAGCCGTGAGAGGCTAGCTGCTGCTTTCCGAAATCTGATTGAAGAGAAGCGAAAGAAAACAAAGCTTGTTCATCATGTTTAATAATAAATTGAACACTGCCATTACATAAATTACATATGCCATCAAAAAGAATCAAATGTTTCATTGAACAATTTCGCTCCTATTCCATAAAAAAGTATAATTGCTTGTCATTTTTGAAAAATAAAGGTACGTTTAAAAGATGTGAAAGTGATCCAAATTCAAAGGTAATTCGATTATATAATAAGGACTCACAAGAGTTAAAGGAGAAGGGTATGAAAGAGCAAAACGACGTTGTCTTATACAATAGAATAAAAGAACGAGACAAAAAAGCCCTTGAACTGCTGTATGACAAGTATGAGCGAATTCTTTATTCGTTTGTATACCGGTTAACAAATAGCTCTGATATTGCTGAAGAAGCTGTTCAAGAAGTATTTATTAAGCTGTGGAGAGGGAAGGGAGTTTACAGCGATGGAAAAGGGAAGTTTTCATCATGGCTGTTTACGATTACAAGAAATACCGCGATTGATATTGTGAGAAAAAGAAAAACCGATCCTATTTTCTCAGAAGAGATTTTTGATTTCATTGAAGATGATCATCCTAAGATTGACGAGCAGCTTCAGTGGAAAGAAGAACAGCAGAGAGTACGGCACGCTGTATCAAAATTGTCTGAAGACCAAAAAAAGATTATTCAATCCGTTTATTTTAAGGGATTAACGCAGCAAAAAGTAGCAGAAGAGCAGCAAATCCCATTAGGAACAGTAAAGGGTAGGGTGCGATTAGCGTTGCGGAAATTAAAAACATATTTAGGTACCGATGCAGAAGGGAGAGCTGATTCATGAGTATGTGCAATAAACTAATTGATTACTATAATGATCAGTTGACTTCCCATGAGAAAAAAGAGTTTGAAATGCACTTGAGAAACTGTCAAAGCTGTCAAGAAGAACTAAGAGAACTGGGGGAAGTTCTTGGAGATCTAACGTATTTGACACCAGAACAATCTCCTCCGCCAGAAATGAAGCAGCGAATACTTGCGAATGTATTCGAAGAAGATCAAGGTGAGACAAAGAGAGAACCAATAGCTTTAAAAAATGAAAAACAACATGCTGCGTCTAAGAAATCAAATAAAAAATCCATCATTATTGGATTAGCTGCGGCACTTCTTTTATCCCTTGCAGGAAACAGCTACCTACTGTTGAAAGATGAAGACAAAGGCAAACAAGAACCAAATGTTTCGGTTGCTCCTCAAAACGAACCTCTTACATCTGAAAAAACAATGAAGCTGCAGGCAGAGCCGAACGTTTCTGGCGAAGCAACAGCATCTCTTACGAAAAAAGGTGGAAATTTAAATGTGGTCATTCAAGCGAATAACTTGAAAAACGTAAAGGGGAATGAAGTCTATCAGGTGTGGCTCATAAAAGGTGATAAGCCTCATCCGGCAGGTGCTTTTATAACAGATAAAAATGGAAACGGGACAGTGGTCTATACGATGAGCCAAAAAGAACAGACTGAAAAGTGGGATGTTATGGCCATTACTTTAGAACCGAACGCGAATAATAAGACGCCAAAAGGAAACATTGTGTTAAGTTCAGCGCTCTAACAAAAACCCTTCTGCTAACAGAAGGGTTTTTGTTACGTGCAGTTAATCATCTTCAAACTGTATAGCAATGGTTTGATCATTTTCTATCTTATTCAGTCGAATTTCCAATAAACCATTTTTGTACTTAGCGCGAACTGGTTCGTCTGTGTAGTGAAAAGGAAGTTTGAGCGTGCGAGAAAATACGCCTGTATGGCGTTCGTTCAGCTTTAACTTTTGTTTAGATGCTTCATAAGCATAAGGAACGTTCCCTTCAACTGTTAATATATTTGCGTCCAACTTAATTTGAATGTCGTTAGTGGATTGTAGTCCAGGAACTTCAACGACGATAATGCCTTCTTTATCGGTTTCATATAAGTCGACGTTTGGAAATCGCTTTGGCAAGATGTGATTTAAATCGCTCCAAAAGTGATTTCCAAGCATATCTTCTACCTTATGCTGAATCGAACCCCAATCAATCTCTTCATATTTTTTACTCAAAGGAACCCCTCCTTATATTCACGTAAATTCCTTCTATATATATGAAAAAAAGAAAATTCAATGCCTGCTTACAAAGAATGAGAAAAATGCGTAAATAAGTGAAAAAATGTGAGGAAAAAAAGAGATTTTGAGTGAAAAAGAAGGATTATGTAGAATAAAAAAAGTATAATTACGTATAGAGCTTTCTATTATTCTGAATGAAAGCAAGTATGTGAAGGGGGAAGTTGAGATGAGAGAAAAGCGTACATCCAGTGGTTTTCTATTAAAACAACGTGCTTTCTTAAAATTATATATGATTACGATGACGGAGCAAGAGCGTCTGTATGGCCTTCGTTTGTTAGATGTGTTGAGAGATGAATTTCGCCCTTTTGGGTTCAAACCTAATCATTCTGAGGTATACAAAGCTCTCCATGACTTGATTGAAGATGGTGTCCTCAAACAGGTGAAGCGTAAAAAAGAAGGAATGAAGCTTCAAGAAGTGGTTTATTATACATTTACAAATGAGGGAGAAGAGAAAGCTAAATTATATAAAAAACAATTAAAAGTAGAGCTGGAGCGGTGTGAAGCTATGATTCAAAAAGCTATTCGTGACAACTTCGGGTCCAAATGAACGTGTCTTTAGTTAGAAAAGACACGTTTTTTCTATAGCTGATTTTGTCGTCTTATGTCGGAATAAAAGTTATAAAATGGGTACAAAGTAGTGTAAAAGATGGATATATAGTTATATTATGGATAAAATACACACTTTTAACATATATGGATGAATTCGATTTTAAAGATTATGCACTATTCATAAATAGTGTACGAATTGATATGATACAAAGTGTATATAAATCTATTTAATACGTTATTTGCCATATTTTAAGAACTTATAAACCGTTATCAGACCATTATTGAAGCATTTTGGTTTTAGCAACTCTGACGAATTTGACTAGATTTGTATCGAGAAGATATTATTTGTTTACTATGAAAGGAATGGATTTTATGAAGTCTACAGGAATTGTAAGAAAAGTAGATGAATTGGGTCGCGTAGTAATTCCTATTGAATTGCGCCGTATTTTAAATATCAACACAGGTGATCCAGTAGAAATATATGTTGATGAAGATATTATTATTTTACAAAAGTATAGTCCATATGGTGCTTGCTTAGTAACTGGGGAAATTACGCGTGAAAACTTAACCTTTGGGAATGGGAACGTTGTGTTAAGTAAAAAAGGTGCAGAACAGCTTTTACAAGAGTTAGAGCGTACCTTAAATAAATAAGAAGTTTTAAGTCTTAGTATAAGGAAGAATATCAATCCATCTTTAAACCAAAAAAGAACGTTCTTTTGAGAACGTTCTTTTTTTGATTAAGCTGTCCGAGAAGATTTATCCTCCTCTAGCAGCTGCTTCTTTTGTATTTTTATCAAACGATACGCAAGTCCTGTTGCCCCTGCAGCGAGCCCCGCAATTAGTCCAACCCAATAGCCAAACGCCTGCAAATCGGTGTATTTTGCTAAAACAACGCCTAAAGGTAGACCAATTACCCAATAAGATACCAAGGACATTAAAAAGGTAACATTTACATCCTTATATCCTCGCAGAGCGCCTTGAATAGGAGCTTGAAGAGCATCAGAAAGCTGAAAGAAAATTGCATAAATCAAAAAGTGAGAAGTTAATGCGAGCACCTCTGCATCTTTTGTATATAAAGATGCTACTGATTCTCTAAGAGTAAATAAAAGACCTGCGCACACAAAGGCCATGCCAACAGCAATTGTTATACCAATTCTGCTATAGCTTCGTGCATCTTGATTCCGTTTAGCACCCGCTTCAAATCCTACAACAATTGTTAAAGCCATAGAAATACTCAGCGGAATCATATAGAGAAATGAGGCAAAATTAATAGCTGCTTGGTGAGAAGCGATCGTAATGGTGTTGTACGAGCTCATAAACAGCGTGACGGCTGAAAAAATACTTGTTTCGAAAAATACGGAAAAACCGATAGGTAAACCAATTTTTAATATTTCTTTCCAAGCAGAAAAAGAGATACGGTGAAATTTTTTAAATAAACCGAAGTTAGAAAAAGGCTCTTTTTTATGAATAATTAAAATTGATATGACAAGTATGCACCAATATGTGATGGCCGTTGCATAACCAGAGCCTACTCCACCCAAGTGAGGGAAGCCCAGCTTACCGAAGATTAATACATAGTTTAAAGCCACATTAATCGGAAGACCTAAAATGGTGATAAGCATAGACGTACGAGTTTGCCCTAAAGCATCAATAAAGTTTCGTAAAACCGTATAAATAAAAAGCGGAATAATACCAAAAGATAAAGCAATTAAATACTGTTTGGCAATGCGCATCACGTTTGCTTCTAAATTCATTCCTTTTAAAATAGGGCTAACAACAAAAATGCCGATTAAAATGATAACGGCAGCCATTAAAATGGAGACGTAAAGCCCTTGAATGACAGAAAACGGCACTTTTTTCTTTTGATTAGCTCCGACAAGCTGTGCAACAATTGGCGTAATAGACATTAAAATTCCGCTTAGCCCTGTAAAAACAGGCACCCATAAGCTCGAACCAATTGCTACCCCTGCCAAGTCATCTGCACTCACTCTTCCTGACATCATCGTATCAAAGAAAGTCATTGAAAACATTCCAAACTGGGTGACCAATATCGGAAATAAAATAAAAACGAACTGCTTAACTTTCTGTGACGTTGAAAACGTTTGTTGCATTAAAAAACCCCCAATTTGAAAACATTTACACCAAAAAGCATTATATCACGCAAAGGCTTGTTTTTGCTAAGAGTTCTGACAATAAATTCAAAGAATGTATCCATAAAGCACAGCCCTTTGAAAGGAAGTAAAAGGTAAAGTAGTATATGATTTTAATTTTGAGACGCAGTGGGCTATGATAGAAAGTATAGTAATTATCATTTAACGTGGAGGGATACGTGTGGATTTACAGTTACAAAGTAAAAATGTCCTCATTACCGGTGGATCAAAAGGAATTGGGAAAGCTATTGCTGCTTTGTTTATTCAAGAAGGAGCAAACGTTGGAATCGCTGCAAGAGGAGAGGAAGCATTACAGCATGCACAGTCAGAATTAGAAAACGTACGTACATATACAGCAGACCTAACAAACGAATCAGACAGAGTTGCATTAATTGAGAAGTTCATTAAAGACTTCGGAAGCATTGATATTTTAATTAATAACGCTGGAGGAAGTAATGGAAGTAAGGCAATGGAAACAGATCTATCCCTTTTCAAAGAAGCGATGGAGCTAAACTACTTTTCAGCCGTACATTTGAGTAAACTAGCAGCGGCGCATATGACAAAAGATGGGTCAATCATTAACGTTACCTCTATTTTTGGAAGGGAAAGTGGAGGGAAAGTCACGTACAATAACGCAAAAGCAGCACTTATCAGCTTTACAAAGTCATTTGCAGATGAAATGATTTCTAAAGGAATTCGTGTAAACGGAGTTGCGCCGGGAAGTATTTTGCACGAGACGGGTAATTGGAAAAAGAGAATGGAGGAAAATCCGGATAAGATCAAGCAGTTTGTTGAAAATGAAATACCAGCAGGGCGCTTTGGAGAGCCGGAAGAAGTGGCAAACGCCGTTGTTTTTTTAGCATCTTCCAGAGCTTCATGGATAGTGGGTGCGACGTTAAACGTAGACGGTGGACAGTCAAAAATGAACTTTTAAAAAAAGTGCAGGAATTTCCTGCACTTTTTTATTATCCAATATCTTTTTGCATACGAGGAATCTGAAAATCTTCATTAATTGCGTCCGCTGTAAGCTGACCTGATAATGTCACCATTGGCACGCCGCCTCCAGGGTGTGTAGAGCCGCCTACAAAATAAAGGTTAGAAAGAAGCTGACTTCTTGCTGGAATTTTAAAACCTCCATTTTTCTTGCGGTCAGTCGCTACGCCATAAATGGATCCGCCGTTAGCACCGTAAAGCTCCTGGATATCGTTAGGAGTAAACGTATATTCAAACTCAATGCTTGAACGTAATCCTTCCAAACCCATTGCTTCAAGTTTTTTCAATACGATATCACGATAGCGGTCTTTTAATACAGTCCAGTCGTCTCCTTCTTTTAAAGGAGGTACATGAGTCAGAACGAACAGGTTTTCTTTTCCTTCAGGAGCTTGCGTAGGGTCTGATTTAGACGATACGCCAATGTAAATTGTCGGATCCATGGCTACTTGACCTTTGTTAAAGATTGTATAAAACTCTTCTTTCTGATCCTTTGAGAAGAAGAAATTATGATGTTGAAGCTGCTTATACTGTTTGTTAACTCCTAATAAAAGAACAAGGCCAGAAACAGTAGGTTCAAATTTTGCAAGCTGCTGAGTTTGCTTAGCTGCTTGCTCATGATTTTTTAATAAATAGCGGTAAGTTGGAATTGCTTCTAGATTAGATACGACAATATCTGCTGATAGATTCTCACCGTTTTCCAGTGTAATTCCAGTTGCCTTTGCTCCGCTTGTTGTGATTTCTTTTACTGGCGTATTTAGATGCACAGTGACGCCAAGTTCTTGAAGGAGCTTATCCATCGCTTCAGCAATTTTGTACATTCCGCCTTTTACGTAATAAATACCTAATCCTAGCTGAACGTGAGCAAGCTGTGTTAACACAGCTGGTGCATGATAAGGAGAAGAACCGATGTACATAATTAAAAAATTAAACAATTGACGCAGATGTTGATTTGAAAAATATTTGCGTGTAGTAGCATCCATAGATCTCATTGGATCCATTTGGAGCAGTTCTTTTACCGTGTGCATCGTTCGTAAATCATGCAGTCCAGATAAACTTTTTTTATAAAAACTTTTTAAGTTCGATTCGTACATTTTATTTGCATAAGATAAATAGTCAAAAAAACCTTCAATGTCTTCTGGAGCAAGCTCTTGCAGCTGCTGAAGCATGCGGGGAAGGTCACTGGTCAAATCAATTTGTGTTCCATCTTGGAAAAAAGTTCTCCACTGAGGCTCAATTCGTTCTATTGTTAAGTAGTCGTGGATATTGCGCCCTGCACTTTCAAACAGCTGCTCTAGCACCCACGGCATTGTTAAAATAGAAGGCCCCGTATCGAAAGAAAATCCTTTGCCGCTGCGAATATTTAACTTACCGCCAATTCGCTCGCTTTTTTCAACGACTGTTACATCATATCCATCAGCTGAAAGACGGATAGCAGCTGACAGACCACCTAAACCTGCGCCTACAACAATTACTTTCTTTTTCATCTTTTTCCTCCTTATAAAACAAAAGCGAGTTGTCAACAATGTGTATAAAATGACTTCACGCAAAATAAAAATAGGTTTACAACTTTTTATTTTGTCCAGTTCGCTAATTTTCATACGTGAAGGAAAGGAGAAAGGGATGTCTTTTTTACTGGTTGCTCTTGCCTTGACAGGTACACTTGTCATCACTATCCCTACATTTAAACGTGTAAAAATAGTAAGAAACGATATGTCATGTTTGTCCATTATTATTCCAGCTAGAAATGAAGAAAGAAACCTTACCTTTTTATTGCAGTCACTCCAGTTACAGAACGCTGACTTTGAAGTGATTGTTGTAGATGACAACTCAACAGATAATACTGAGCGGGTAGCCAAAGCATTCGGCGTAAAAGTAGTGCACCCGGGGGGACTTCCAGCTGGATGGCTAGGAAAGTCATGGGCATGCTGGAATGGAGCAAGAGAAGCAAAAGGCTCGGTGCTTTTATTTTTAGATGCTGATATTACAGTAGAGAAAGACGGAATTGAAAAAGTATTTTTCTACTATCAACAGCAAGGGGGTGTGCTGTCGGTTCATCCTTATCATCTTGTTAAGAGGCCTTATGAAATGCTTTCTGCTTTATTTCACTATGTTACGTTTGCATCGATTGGCGCTTTTCACCCCTTTAAAAATTGGAAAAGTCCTTCCGTCGGTTTCGGGCAGTGCTTGCTTTGCAGCGCAGTCTCCTACTTTCAAAGCGGCGGCCACGAAGGGATAAAAAAAGAAGTGGTTGAAAATATGGCGCTGGTTGAGAAAATGAACAAACAAGGTGAATTTATTACGTGTATGAGTGGACAAGGAGCTCTTTCCATGCGCATGTATCCAAATGGTATGAAAAGCCTTATAAGAGGGTGGAGTAAAAGTTTTGCTTCAGGTGCGGGGAAAACGGAAGCCATTTATTTATTTCTAGTAAGTTTATGGCTTACTAGCATGATTAATTATGTTCTTTTTTTACCTACTCTATGGAATCAACATGCAGGCTTGGCAATTAGCAGTTATGTTTGCTATGTAAGTCTCTTATTTAATAGCTTAAGAAAAATAGGTTCGTTTACTTTTTTTTCTTTGTGCTTATTTCCTATTCATGTGCTGTTTTTTCTAGGTCTATTCGTATGGTCTTTCATTCAAACAGCGGTGAGAAAGCAAGTTAAATGGAAAGAACGCAGCATATCTATAGAAGAAGAAAAAAAGAAGAAAGTGATAAAATGACAGGTGCTCAGCTCTTAATTAATATTATGGCATGGTTTGTGATTCACATGTTCATCGCCTACAGATGCACAAAAATTTCTGCCTTTTACTTAAAAAAGGATCTTGCGCTGTTTAAGGTTCACAGCTGGGAAACAGTGGGAATATATAAAAAATTCGGGGTGCACAGATGGAAAACGTGGCTTCCTGATGCAGGAAAGCTATTTAAACGAGGATTCTATAAAAAGAAATGGGAGAGTAGAACAAAGGAATATGCACAGCTTTTTTTAATTGAAATAAATCGAGCCGAGTTAACTCATTGGATCAGCATACTTCCTTCTATTCTTTTTTTTATATGGAACTCTCCTTCTACAGGTGTTTGGATGGTTATTTATGCCATTATTGCAAACGTACCGTTTATTTTGGTTCAACGATATAATCGAATACGGATTCAACAGGTCGTTTTGAAAATCAAACAAAATTAATTCACGTGCCTTTGGCTCCGAGTAGGGGCCTCGTTTTTTATTTTTTTCTCCTTATTTGAAGACAATAATTTCTTGGATAAAAGAAAAAAAGAAGCAAAGGCGATATAAATACTAAAAAAGACTAAAAACCCCCATAAGCCTGCTATGGCATCATCAAATTCCATATTGCCTCGAGTGGTAATTCCTTGCTGAATTTCAATGGCAAAAACTAAGACAAGCATAACAGTAAGAGTATAGATAAAGGAAATAGCTGTAATACTAAATTTCCATTTTGACAATAATTTAAAGATCATATAAACGCTTAAAAACGTGAGCAGTCCAATAATGCCAATAATCCAGAAGTGAAGTTCTTTATCTGAAAGAGAAAATCCTAGTAAATAAAAAATATAAATTAATCCATCGTGCAATACATTAATAATATTTGTAATGAAAACAATACATTCTTTCATTTTTTCTCCTTTATAAAAATGTAAGACGTTTAAACTTCTTGGTATACAAGTATGCATAGCCCGTACTCATTCCGATTTTATATAAAAAATGCACTTTCTAGATCAGTCATTAAAAAGATCTGAAATTTCAAATAATATTTATAATTTATATTATAAACAAAAAGGTAAAAAAATAAAAATTTTCGATGCAAACTGACACATTTTTTTCATATTTACAGAAAGAAATAACTCAAAATATGTGGTTTACTGTAGAAAGAAAAGAAAATAAAAGGTGTTGATCTAACAAATATTCACAAGTGCTTTTATGCATTCTCTTGTAAAGTAGAAGGAAAACTAAGGCAAGTGTTAAATTTATATGTATAGTGGACAAAATAAAAAATAAATATAAAATAGTGAAACCTAAAGAGAAGCTGTCCGTATTAAATAGTGAGAAGAAAAAAGCGCAGGATACATTTGTGTTTGAAAGCCGATAGAGCTGGGAATAAGAAAGTAGTTATTTTCTCACGTTTGGTGAAAATTATACGTAGCGGTGTTGACAATTTTTTTTAAAGAGTTAAAATGTGAAAGAACAGATTAGCTCTCTTACATTTTTTGTAAGGGAGATTTCTTTTTACATTTACTATAAAAATAAAAGTGAGCTTAAATTTCAATAGAGACAGAGGTGGGAATATGAAACAGCTCATGACAAACGGTAAAAATATTTTTTCGAAACAGCTGCCGTTATTTCTAATTGCAGTTTTGTTGTTTTGGATTAAAACGTATACCGTTTATCGTATCGAATTTAACTTAGGGCTAGACAATTTTATGCAAAAGTTCTTACTTTTCATAAACCCAATTGGTTCGGCAATTTTCTTTTTTGCCATTGCATTACTATTTAAAGGGCGCGGAAAAGTACGAGCACTGCTTGGAATGAATTTTTTACTTTCATTCATCCTGTACGCAAATGTAGTATACTATCGCTTCTTTAATGATTTTATTACTGTTCCTGTATTGACTCAGTCAAACAACTTTGGTCAATTAGGCGGCAGTGCTATGGCTTTAATTAGCCCAACTGATATTTTATACTTCACAGATTTCTTTATTCTTTTAGTTTTAGTATTATGGAAAAAAGTTGACTTACCAGCAACAATTAGTCGACGTACTGTGACAGGTGTATTTTTATCAGGGATTTTATTCTTAAGTGCCAACATCGCACTAGCGGAAATGGATCGTCCTCAACTATTAACAAGAACATTTGACCGCAACTATTTAGTAAAATATTTAGGAACGTATAACTATACAATCTATGACATTATCCAGAGCTCAAAATCTTCAGCACAGCGGGCGCTAGCAGATAGCAGTGATGTGGCTGAGGTAGAGAACTATGCAAAAGCAACGTATGCTGAGCCGAACAAAGAATATTTCGGTCAAGCAAAAGGCAAAAACGTTATCTATATTTCATTAGAGTCACTTCAGTCATTTATGATTGGCTATAAGTTAAATGGTGAAGAAGTAACGCCATTCTTAAATTCACTATTAAAAGATCAGAACACAATGTATTTCGATAACTTCTTCCATCAAACAGGGCAAGGTAAAACGTCAGATGCTGAATTCATGATGGAGAACTCATTATTCGGCTTACCTCAAGGTTCTGTATTTACAACAAAAGCAAATAACACCTATCAGTCGCTATCTGGTATTCTAAATCAGCAAGGCTATACAACATCTGTGTTCCACGGAAATGGAAAATCGTTCTGGAACCGTGATGAAATGTATAAATCAATGGGTGTAGAAAAATTCTTTGATTCAGCTTATTACAATATGTCAGACGAAGATACGCTGAACTATGGTTTAAAAGATAAACCATTCTTTAAAGAATCAATGCCGTACCTAAAAGGCTTAAAGCAGCCATTTAGCGCGAAGTTCATTACGTTATCAAACCACTTCCCTTATCCACTAGATAAGGAAGACCAAACGATTGGACCTCACAATACGGGAGATAAGTCAGTTGACCAATACTTCCAAACGGCTCGTTATTTAGATGAATCAATCAAGCAATTCTTTGAGGACTTACAGGCCTCTGGTTTAGCAGACAATACGATGGTTGTGATGTACGGTGACCACTACGGTATTTCTGAAAACCATAAGCGTGCAATGGGCAAAGTAATGGGTAAAAACATCAATGATTTTGAACAAGCTCAACTGCAGCGCGTACCATTATTTATTACTTCACCAGGCCTTAAAGGCGGCGTAAATCATACGTATGGTGGAGACGTAGATGTTCGTCCAACAGTGATGCATTTATTAGGTCTTGATACAAAAGACTATATTGACTTTGGTACAGACTTATTATCAAAAGAACATCAGCAAGTTGTACCTTTCCGTAACGGTGACTTTGTTACACCGAAGGTAACAAAAGTTGATCAGAAAGTGTATGACAACGCAACGGGCAAGCAGCTTTCAGATAAGGAAGCGAAACAGTATGATAAGTATGATGACCTAGTTAAGAAAAAGCTAGAACTATCAGATAAACTTGTTTACGGAGACTTACTCCGCTTTCATACACCAGAAGGGTTCAAACCAATTGAACGCTCGAAGTATGATTACAACAAGCGCGAAGATCAATAAAAAAACAGGCAGCCATAAAAGCTGCCTGTTTTTTTGTTTTGTGAAACTTTTAAGGGATTTATCCGTATATAAATTATAACAGTAATCGTTTTAAGAGACGGGAAGACAATGGTATAATATGTATACGTTTAAAAGTTCGGTCACATTTAAGATAGGAGTGAAAGCGATGAAAGTCGTTCGAATCATAAAAAAGATTCTTGCCATTTGGGTAACAGGAGCAGTAGCCGTTCCGGTCAGCTATTTTGGATTCAGTACCACGATGATTCAATCCTTTGGCATTAGTATAGGAGTCGTGGTCGTGATGAGCCTGTTTTTTATTATGAGCAGTGCTCGACGTCATTATCAAAATCCGTATAGAGAAGAAATTGCATACGTTCGTCATCAAGTAAAAGAGGCAAGAAAGCAATTAAGAACCATTGGAAGCTATCGTTTTAAAATTCGGTCTGTTCATATGTGGACAGAACTTTCTAAACTATACAAAGTAGGCAAAAGCATCATTGAAATGGTAGAAAAAGAGCCCGCACGATATAAAGATGTTCAGCCCTTTTTTACGAACTACTTACAATCAACGGTTACCGTCATTGAAAGGTATATGTTTTTATTATCAAAACCAACGAAAAGCATAGAAGTAAAAGAAAGTCTTCATGAAGCGGAAGACATGCTGCGCGGGTTATCAGGGAAGTATGAGCATTTATTAACAAATGCTCTTTCACAAGATAAGCTGACATTAGATGTAGAGCTTAAAGTGCTAAAGCAAGCATTTGAAGAAGAGCAGCCGTATATACCGACAGCTACCAATCGCACAAAGTAATGTAAATGCAAAGGATGGGATTTTATGATGAAAGAATATGATCAAAATAAATCGTTAGATGCGCTTCTTGATGATCCTTTTGCTTCGCCTACCCCGCAGTTACAACCGGATTCTCGCGCTGCAAAAAGAAGCACATACGATGATTTGACACCGGAATATCAGGAAAAAGCACAGAAAATCGCAAATCAAATTGATTATAAAAATCAGCAGGCTATCTTACAGTACGGGGTAGCAGCTCAGTCAGAACTATCTCAGTTTTCTCAATCTGTACTACAGCATGTTCAAACGAAAGATACGGGACCAGTAGGAGACGTTATAGGAGATTTGATGAGTAAGATTCGCCAAGTGAATCCTGATGACTTTTCTGCAAAGAAAAAAGGAGTCATCGGTCGATTGTTTTCAGGAGTCTCTAGGCCGATTCAAAATTTATTAACCAAATATCAAAGCATTAATGTTGAAATTGATAAAATTGCAGATAAGTTAGAGCGCTCAAAACAAATGCTGTATCGAGACATTACAATGTTAGATAGCTTATATGATAAAAATAAACAGTTTTACGAGGCGCTTAACGTCTACATTGCAGCGGCAGAATACAAGTTAGTGGCGCTGCAGAATGAAACGCTGCCCCAGCTTCAGCAAACAGCCTCTCAAAAAAATGACTACTTGATGGCTCAGGAGGTCAATGATTTGAATCAGTTTATTAATAGGCTGGAAAAACGAGTGCATGATTTAAAACTGAGCCGTCAAATTGCCATTCAAAGTGCACCGCAGATTCGATTAATTCAAGAAGTCAATCAGACCCTTGTTGAAAAAATTCAAAGCTCTATTTTAACAGCTATTCCACTTTGGAAAAATCAAGTAGTAATCGCAACCACTTTATTACGCCAAAAGAAAGCAATGGAAGCCCAAAAGCAAGTATCCAAGACAACAAACGACTTGCTTACTAAAAATTCAGAGCTGCTCAAGCAGAATACGATTGAAGTAGCTCGTGAAAACGAGGCGGGGATTGTTGATATCGAAACATTGAAAAAAACGCAGTCCGATTTGATTACCACGTTAGAAGAAGTACTAAAGATACAAGAAGAAGGACGTACGAAGCGTACCGAAGCAGAATCAGAGCTGTATCAAATGGAAAAAGATTTAAAAACCAAATTATTAGATTTAAAATAAAAAAAGTCGGTTTACACTTTGTAAACCGACTTTTTTTAGATCTATCTATGCGTTTTGAAGTGTTCTCGCCATTTCTAAAAACGGAGTTAAATCCCTTTCGGATTTAGGAGCAAAGATCGTTAATCGGAAAGTAGGGTGTTGATTTTGCTTTCGAACAAGAAAGCCGTATGCATTACTTTTATCATCGGACGCTTTGTACGCAGCTTCTATCTCTAAGCTATGGTGAATGATGTGCGTGTCAAGAGAAGCCACTTCCGAAAAGCCTGCTCTTAAGATTCCTTTTGTTTCTTTCTTAAGCTCCTCTGCACTTTTATTTGAGGGAAACACTTCAATCCGCATCCACAAAGCATCATTTTTTTTATTGTAAATGACATCTTTTCGGGGTTCTTCTTCTGTAAACTCGTATCCTTCCAATACGTAAAGCGTATAATTTTGATTACTGCTTCTTTTAAGATAACCCACATCTGTTCTGCTGCTTCCCTTGTAAGGGTAGGTGAAGTTTTGCTGTGGCAAGCGTTCTTTTGGAATTTCTTCTTGTGTGTTGATAAGCTCTTCACGAAAAGCAGTTGAGCAGCCACTCATCAAACATATAAAACAAACAAGAAATATCTTTTTTTTCATAGCTGGCTTCCTTATCTATTTTCATTCATGCGTTTTGACTGAGTTAACAATTGAAATTAACTTTTTTTCATCATCAGAATTTCTAGCCGTAACCATCGTGATTTTTAAAGCAGGGTGCCCCTTTGTTTCTCTTAGTACATACAGCTTTGCCGTTTCTTTTTTACTTCCGGATGTAGATGCAAACACAGTTGGTTGAATAAATAGGGATGGAGAAGAAATTTTTAACGATTTTCCAAACTGGTCATCAAACAATTTTTTTGAACGATCTAGATATGATTTGCTTGTACTTTCTTTCCCGGAAAGGACTTCAATTCGCATCCAGGTATAGGGAGTCTTGGTTGAAAAAAGAATATCTTTTCCATCTTCTTCTTTTTGAAGCGTATATTCACCGGGCAATGAAAGAGAATATCCTTGTTCGCTTACGGTGAGCTGCTGATGTTTCTCATTGCTTTCACTGATTGCTTTAACAGAAGGCAGTATAACCATGGTTCCGCTTATCATTAACAGAAGCGCTAAATAAAATTTTCGCATGTATATATCTCCTATTCAAAACGCTAGACAGCGTGTAGTTACTATATAAAAATGTTTTCGCCATGTTAGAACCCGTAGGTTTATTTTTGACTTTTTGGTAAAGCTAAAAACACAATCAATTAGTAATGGAGAGAAGACTATGAAAAACCGTAAATCAACTTCTGCAGCTAATCGCCGTCAACAGCGCGTGTGTTTGGGTGATGAACGATTATTTGCAGTTGGTATTAAAGCGTTTATTGACAATACGCATGAATCACACCTAGACAAAAAAGGAGGTCATTGAGTGAAATGGTGCTTGTCAATTATCATTATTGTTTCCATTAATTTCTATGGTATTCAGGCGGATGCTGAAAAGAAGAGCAGATTTTATTATGAAAAAAAAGGAGATATCGTGTGGGAAGTTCCCATGAAAGATGAGAAGTTAATTGCGCTTACATTTGATGATGGACCAGATCCTAAATATACGCCGACCATTTTAAATTTATTGCAAAAGTACGGTGCCAAAGCAACTTTTTTTGTAGTCGGCGATCGAATAACGTCTTTTCCCAAGCTTGCTCAAAGAGAAGTTCGTGAAGGTCATGAACTTGCTAATCATACATATAGCCATTTGAAAGTAAGGGGCCAGGAAGTAGAGAGAATTGAACAAGAAATTGAAAAAGCGGATGAACGTATACAAGCTATTACAGGAATAAAACCTTACCTGTTTCGTCCACCTACTGGCTATTATGACGATCAGGTAGTAAAAGCTGCTAAAAATCAGCAGTATACTATTATTCTTTGGTCTTGGCATCAAGATACATTTGATTGGAGAAATCCAGGCGTAGGTAAAATTGTAAGTCAAGTGCTTAACCATGCCAGGTCAGGAGATATTGTATTGTTTCATGATACTGGAGGAGATCGAACCCAAACCATTGAAGCATTAAAACAAATTTTACCGAAGTTAAAGGAAGAGGGGTATAAATTTGTAACGGTCTCAGAACTTTTAAAACATCACCCCAATTATAAATCTCTTTATTTGATGCAGCAGCAAAAACAGCACTCCGTTCAATAAGCGGGTGCTGTTTTTCTAGTAAAAGCTTTCGCCAATTTTTTAACTGGTTTTTCCTTTTCTTTCATGCCCATCAGACGTATTTTTTTGGAAAAATGCTTTTACTTTATCTCGTTTTTTCTTCGAAATAAGAATATATAATGTATCACCTGCAAAAATTTGTGTATTTCCTCTAGGTGTAAGTAATTTATCATCTCGAATAACAGCAGTCACTAAAATGTCTTCAGGGAGGTGAAGTTCTTCAAGCGATTTTCCTGATATATCTGCATGTTCCACGAGCTTCAACTCAATCATTTCATTTTTGGTTTTGCCCATCGAAACAAGCTCGAGACTGTGAGGAACCGTCTCTTTTTCACCTTGAGAAAGGTTTAGAAATTTGGCTAAAGGAGCGATTGTTGCTCCTTGAAGAAGAGCGGAAGTTAAGACAACAAAGAAAACGACGTTAAAAATAAGCGTGCTGTTCTCCAAACCTGCCATCATAGGATAAGTAGCCAATACAATTGGAACAGCTCCTTTTAAACCGGCCCAAGAAATAAACAGTTTTTCTTTGGATGAGTATTTAGCAAACATCATCGAAAGAAATACGCCGAGTGGACGAGCGACAAACATAAGTAAAAGAGATAACAGTATACCCTGCCAAATGATATCTAGCAGTTGACTAGGAAAGACAAGAAGGCCGAGTAAAATAAACATTAAAATTTGCATCATCCATGCAAAACCTTCGTTAAAGCGGACAATTGTGTGACGATAAGTTAGATCTGCATTTCCTACTACCACTGCCATTACGTATACAGCAAGTAGACCGCTTGCTTCTACAAATGTGGAAATTCCGTAGGTTAAGGCGGCCAATGACAATGTAAGCACAGGGTAAAGCCCTGAAGAATCCAAATTAATTCGATTAATAATCCAAACGGATGCTTTTCCAAGTACTAAACCAAGTACCAGCCCGATTCCCATTTGCCAAAAGAAATTGAGGATTAATGAGAGAATAGGAGAGTCTGGATGTTGAATTAATTCAATAATAGAAACGGTTAAGAAAATGGCCATTGGGTCATTGGAACCAGATTCTGCTTCTAGCGTGGAGTTTAGTTTTTGGCGGATGTTCTGTGTCCCTAGTACAGAGAACACGGCTGCAGCATCCGTAGAGCCAACGATTGCCCCAAATAAAAAGCCTTCAAGCCAAGTAACACCCAAAATATATTTGGCAAGTACACCCGTTAAAACTGTCGTAATGAGGACTCCGAAAGTAGCTAATGAAACGGAAGGGCGAACGACGCGTTTGACATCTTTCCATTTGGTCTGCACGCCTCCATCAAAAAGAATAATGATAAGCGCTAATATTCCGAATCCTTGTGTTAAAAGAGCATTGTCAAAGTAGATGTAGTGGCTAACAACCATTCCTACAATAATAAAGAGTACAAGCGAAGGGACGCCAAGGCGAGTAGAGAACTTAGCAGTAAGTACCCCTATGACAAGGAGAATAGATAATAAAAGAATTGAATGGTCTACCGTAAAATCCAAAAAATACACCTCTTTTGTTCAAAATTTTTATGTAAACAATAAGTGAGGTTCCTCCATAATAATTGTAGCATAATGAATTTAAAACTTTGAGAAATCTGCTTATCAAAAAAAGAGATGCATAAACATCTCTTTTTTGTCATGTATGAATAACAGGGATAGATTCTTATTTGACATCTTGCTCGTGATAAAGATGAGGTGCTTTAAATGTTGCTCTCTTTTTAACGGAAGAACCTTGTTGATCGGGACGGGAACGATCGTAAATAGCTGTTCCAACAATCTCAGCCACATCTTGAAGTTTTTCTTTGCTTATTTTATCAAGGGTATCTTCAGGCGTATGATACCAAGGTTCAGACGGACTATGAATAAATAGAGCAGCCGGTATTCCTTCCTCTGCAAATGGAACGTGATCACTGCGGCCGCCAGCTTGGAATGGCGTAGGTGATCCATTTAATCTTGTACTTGAAGCTTGAGCTAATTCTGTGACAAGATTTGGTGTTCCATCAGCTGTATTCATCACCAAATCCCCCGCATCTCGACTTCCTACCATGTCTAAATTAAACATTCCAACAATACGATTTTTCTCATCTTCAGATAGCTCACTAACATATTGCTCGGATCCTAGTAAGCCTACTTCTTCAGCTCCGAATGTAACAAATCGCAGTTCTGTATCAGTAGGAAGAGTTTTAAATACGCGAGCTAATTCAAGCACCGTTGCTGTTCCAGAAGCATCGTCATTTGCCCCAGGTGCTCCGGCCACAGAATCATGATGAGCACCTACTACAATAATATCATTTGTTCCTTTTTTCTTAAAAGTAGAAGGTTTAGTAGCGGTTACATTATAAGATGTTCGCTCACTTACGACAGCTCCTTCAATTTTTACTGTACCTGAAGGCTTTTCGCCTTTTTGAATAGAAGTAAGAATCTTTTCACCTTCTTCTTTGGTAACAGCAAGAGACGGAATGTAGTTATCATTAGCGCCGCCAAGCGTTCCGTTTAGCTCACCGTCTGTATTATTAAAAATAATGACTGCTGCAGCCCCTTTTTCAGCAGCATTTAATACTTTTTCACCAAAAGTAATAGTGCCTCGCTGAACTAATACAATTTTACCTGTCACATCTTTGTTTGCTAAATTATCTTTTGTACCCAGTCCTCCATCTACAATTTCAGCTGTGACATTTCCATTGGTGCTATAAGTAAAAGTTGTGGGAGAGTAGCTGGTACCGTTTACGCTTAGTGAAAAACTAGCTGCTGGTGTGTAACCGGTAAATGTAAAAGGCTCTACTGCGCTCTCATAGCCTAGTTTAGACAAACGCTTTTGAACAAATGTAGCAGCTTCGCGTTCAGATTCAGTGCCTGCCACACGAGGTTTTTTTGAGAGATACGCAATGTCTTGATAAATTTTCTCAGCATTGACTTTTTTTAATACTTTTTGTTCGGAACTTTGATTGTGAGAAGCATTTGCAGAAGTAGAAGCTTGTACACTTGTAAAAGATAAAGTCAAACTGGTTGCTACAGCCAAAGAAATCACGGTTTTTTTCATTAAAATCCCCCTAAATTTATCGATGTGGTTGGTGCTATTCGAATTTACAATATTAAGAAAATACAAAAAAGAGCATTATTACCTAAATGTTCCAGTTTATTCCGTATCTAAATTCCTATTTTGATAGAGAAAATAATTCAAATAAAATGAAAATGCGGAAACAAATAAAGGGGGATAAAAGAAACTGTGTCAAAAGTAATGAAAAAAGGTATTAGATAAGAATAAAAAAATAAGGTAAACTAGTTTAAAAGTAAGAAGAATGTTCAGAACTTAATTGATAAGACATAGAGAGTGTTAACGTAAAAAACAAAGGCTGGTGGGAAATATTGATAAAAAATAGGGAGGGTGTACGAAAAGCAGCGGCGGTAGCGGGTCTTCTGCTTGTAGGGGTGTACATCGTCTTTCAAACAATGGCATATTTTAAAGGAGCATATGCTCTTAGCAGTTTGATAAAAGATAGTTTACTCGTAGGCGTAACGGCTGGCACGTTTTACTTACTTCATAAGCGTTCCGTTCATACACAGGTGTCTGATGAACAGTATCAGCTTGCAACATTAATAAACTCAATGCCAGATTTTATTTGTTTTAAAGATGGAGCTGGCAAATGGGTGGCGGTGAATGATTTTGGAAGAGAACTTTATCATTTAAAGGGTATTAATTACAGGGGGAAAACTGATGCAGAACTTGGGGAGCTTGTGCCTTTCTTTCAAGCCGCTTTCTTACACTGTATTTCATCAGATGAAGAAGCTTGGAGAAAAAAGGAAAAGGTACGCATGGAAGAAGCATTTGAAGTACCAAACGGCGAGGTCAAAACATTTGATGTTATTAAAGTACCTGTGTTTTTCGATGATGGCTCAAGAAAAGCTCTTATCACGATTGGACGAGATATCACTCAGCAAAAGCTTGCAGAAGCGCTTCTGATAAAAAAGGAAAAGCTTTCTGTAGTAGGCGAATTAGCTGCTGGAATTGCCCATGAAATTAGAAATCCGCTTACGAGTATTAAAGGGTTTGTTCAGCTCATGAAAGAAACAGACCGATCCGCGGTAGGGTATGCTAACATCATGCTTGATGAGCTGGAACGAATTAATGGTATTGTCAGTGAAATGCTCCTTTTGTCAAAACCTGAAAGTGAACATTTTCGCGTGTTTTCTCTTACAGAAGCGGTTAAGTATGTAATGAGTTTAACTTCCCATGAAGCTTTATTGAAAAATATTGACTTCTTATACGATGAACAAACAAATAACGCGAGCGTATATGGAAATAAAAATCACCTTATCCAAGTATTACTGAATGTTTTTAAAAACGCAATTGAAGCCATGGATAAGCCTGGAAATATCTACATTACGATCAAAACAGCGCAGGATGACTATGTTTTTATAGAAGTTAGAGATGAAGGAGTAGGAATTTCTAAAGACCGTCTAGAACATATAGGAGAACCGTTTTTTACTTTAAAAGAAAAAGGAATGGGGCTTGGATTAACAATCAGCTCTAAAATTATTCATGATCATCAGGGTACTCTGCAGATTGAGAGTGAACAGAAAAGAGGGACGATTGTGAAAATCCGACTGCCTCTGTATGTGGAAGATACGGCGGCTTTTGCAAGCAAATGAAATGTTGTAAACGAAAAGTAATGAAAACGTCATCCATTTCTTATTGCTAAACGCAGCCGTACATGATGTAATAAAAGAAACGAACATGTCAGGAAGGTAGCAAAATGAGACGTGCAGATCAAAAAATTATATTACCGTATACACCGGAAAATTTAAGAATGCTATTGCTTCAAGTATGTGACGGAGAAAATCCTTTTTCCCATCAAGACCTTACGTATTGGTGTGATAAATATACTCTCCATTATTATGAGTATGAAGCGGATGAAACGCAGTGGATGAATGATATGCAGCAGGGAGATAATAGGCAAGATCTAGCTAAATCCTATGCCATTGCTAAAGATATTGGCTGGCAGTGGTACTTTTATATGGCTAGAGGAACGACGCTATCTGATATTCAATATGTCGAGCTTCACGAACTAGAATTACCTAGACATTTGTTTGTAAAATGGCTAAATGAATTATATGAAATGTAATCCTATATATATGAATAGTAGTACATTTGGTGTGATGAAAGAAAGACCATCTCTGGTAACGGAGCAAAAGACCACTGAAGTACATACAAGCGTAAAATAGAAAGCTAAGGAAAATCCTTAGCTTTTTTGTTTTGTCAAAATTATTCAAAAAAACTTTCTTTAGGAAAAAACCTAAAACCCAGTTGACTTATTGGTATTGTTGTATTATAAGTAATAGAGACATAATTTATGGAAAAAATTACAGGGGGAACATCTATGAATAACTTATTAGTCATTCTAAACATCCTTATTATGCTGGCATTGCTTGCGGGGCTGTTTATGATGCAGAAAAAACATGTATCATTCTCAAAGCGTGTGTTTACAGCGCTTGGACTGGGGATTATTTTTGGCTTTGCTCTTCAGTGGGTGTATGGGCCGACTCATGAAGTAACGATAACGACCGCTGATTGGTTTAGCATTGTAGGAAGCGGATATGTGAAGTTTCTTCAAATGATTGTCATGCCGCTTGTATTTGTATCGATTGTAGCGGCATTCACTCGCTTAAAATTGACGAGCAATATTGGAAAGATTAGTAGTTTAATTATTGGGATTTTGCTTGTCACAACAGCGATAGCAGCTACAATTGGTATTTTTACAACAACGAGCTTTAATTTAGAATCTGTCCAAATCACAAAAGGGGAAGCGGAACTTCAGCGTGGAGAGGACTTAGAAAACAATTTATCTAGTTTAGAAGCAAAAACAATCCCGCAGCAAGTAGTAGAATTATTACCTGCTAACCCGTTTCTTGATTTAACAGGCGCACGTTCAACTTCCACGATTGGCGTTGTCATCTTTGCGGCATTTGTTGGAATTGCGTATTTAGGCGTGAAGCGTAAAAAGGCTGAGGAAGCAGCGTTATTTTCAAAAATTATTGATACGCTTTATGCAATTGTAATGCGTGTAGTGACGCTAATTCTTCGTTTAACTCCTTATGGGGTACTTGCAATTATGACCAAAACAGTAGCAACGAGTGATATTGATGCAATTGTTAAACTTGGAAAATTTGTTGTAGCATCATATGTCGCATTGGCAGCTATGTTTATTGTTCACTTAGTTATTCTAACAATTATCGGTGTAAATCCGGTCACATATGTTAAGAAAGTATTTCCTGTATTGGCGTTTGCCTTTACTTCCCGTACAAGTGCTGGAGCATTGCCTTTGAATGTTAACACACAAACAAGACAGTTAGGGGTTCCAGAAGGAATTGCGAATTTTGCAGGTTCATTTGGTCTTACAATTGGTCAAAACGGATGTGCTGGAATATATCCAGCTATGTTAGCCGTTATGATTGCGCCAACGGTAGGTATTGATCCTTTAACACCTTCATTTATTTTCACGTTGATTGCCATTGTAGCAATTAGTTCGTTTGGCGTAGCAGGGGTTGGCGGAGGAGCGACATTTGCGGCTTTACTTGTATTATCTTCTATGAATTTGCCCGTAGCGCTAGCCGGGTTATTAATTTCAGTAGAACCATTGATTGATATGGGACGTACGGCACTTAATGTAAGTGGAAGCATGACAGCCGGAGTCGTAACTAGTAAACTGACAAAAGAGCTAGATACAAACGTATACAACGATCAAACCATCTCGCCTGAAACAGCAGAAGTGTAAAAGAGATAAGGCATCCATAGTTAACATTGTTAACTATGGATTTTTTTCTTTATCAGCATAAAATAGGAAAAAATACTTATGATAACGCTTTCAAAAAAGGTTATAGTGAAAAATGTGTACGTACTCTATTTTACGGGAGGGTTTTAATTGAAACGTAGTTGGACTAAATATGCAATGGTACTGATGGCTTTGCTCTTACTGGTAAGCTCTTTTTTTAGCCCGTTTATGCAATCGTTTGCATCTGCAGCGGATACTACAAAACTAACGATTCACTATCAGCCTGCTTCGAACGATACAAAAGAATGGGGATTATGGGTTTTTCCTGAAGGAGGAGAAGGGAAGCCTTACGCGTTTACAGGGGAAGATCAATTTGGAAAAATAGCGGAAGTTGAATTACCCGGTACTTATGACAAAGTAGGCTTTATTGTACGAACAGAGTCGTGGGAAAAAGATGGAGGAGACCGCTTCGTTTCAGTAGAGAACGGTGAAGGAGAAGTATGGGTGAAAAGTGGAGATGAATATACATATACGTCTCCTCCTGACGGTGAATACCGAGATTTACCGAAGTTTGATAAAGTAAACGTTACCTTAAACTATCATCGATATGACGGAGATTACAGCGGATGGAACATTTGGACATGGCCAGGTGATGAAAAAGAAGGCAAGCAAATCGTATTTACGGAAGACACGAATTTTGGAAAGAAAGCAACTTACACGATTAACAGTGGAACTGGCAATTTATTTGACAAAATTGGTTTTATTGTACGCCATTCTACTAGTGACAGCGATTGGGAAAATAAAGACGGAGGAAACCGTTTTATTACCAAGATTGGTAAAGATGGGAATGTAGAAGTATGGATTGTTCAAGGGCAAAATCGGATTTACTATGATAGAGATGGAGTAGATATCACTCGGAAAATCATGAAAGCGACGATGGATACATTTAATCAAATTACCTTAGAAACAAACGTGCCGTTTGACTCTTCTAAGAGCTTAGGAGACATTGAAATTGACGGAGCTCAAATTGAGAAAGTGATACCTTATAAAGATGGAGGAGACGCTGTTACTGCTAAAGTTAAAATCATAACAAAACAGCCTTTGGACGTTACAAAAACATATAGAGTTAAGCAAAAAGGCTACGGCTCAGCTGACGTAGTCAATGGAAATGTCGTTCGTACAAAAGAATTTGATGAAAAGTATGCCTATAGCGGAAATGATTTAGGAAACACATATTCTAAGAAACAAACAAATTTTCGCGTGTGGGCTCCAACCGCAAGCGAAGCAAAGCTAGTGACTTATTCGTCATGGAACTCGAAAACTATAAAAGAAATTTCTATGAATAAAAGTGAAAAAGGAACGTGGAAAGCGGAGTTAAAAGGAAATCAAGATGAACTAATTTACACGTACAAAGTGAAAATTGGAAACAGCTGGAACGAAGCGGTTGATCCATATGTACGAGCAACAACGGTGAATGGAGATCGCGGAGTTGTCGTAGATTTGGCTAAGACAAATCCAAAAAAGTGGAGTGCAAATAAGCCGAAATTTAAAAATCCAGAAGATGCGATTATCTATGAACTGCACGTGCGAGATTTATCGTCTCAAAAAGAGAGCGGTATCAAAAATCAAGGGAAATATTTAGGCGTAGCGGAGTGGAATACGAAAGGACCAAATGGAGTAAAAACAGGACTCAGTCATATTAAAGACTTAGGTGTAACGCATGTTCAATTCCTGCCTATTTACGATTATCGCACGGTGGATGAAACGAAATTAAATGAGCCGCAGTTTAACTGGGGGTACGATCCAAAAAATTATAACGTCCCAGAAGGTTCTTATTCAACAAACCCATATAATCCCAATACTAGAATTATTGAGCTTAAACAAATGATTCAAACGCTTCATGACAAGCAGCTTCGTATGGTAATGGACGTTGTCTATAATCATGTGTATGCAGTGAGTGAGCATAGCTTTGATAAACTAGTTCCAGGCTACTACTTCCGTTATAAAGAAGATGGAACTCTATCCAACGGAACAGGTGTTGGAAACGACACGGCTTCTGAACGGAAGATGGTCCGGAAGTTTATTGTAGATTCTGTTGCTTATTGGGCAAAAGAGTACCATATTGACGGGTTTCGTTTTGATCTAATGGGGATTCACGATACAAAGACAATGAATGAAGTGAGAAAGAAGTTAGATGAAATTGATCCTTCCATTATCGTCTTAGGAGAGGGCTGGGATCTAGGAACCGAGCTTGACGCTAAGCTCAAAGCTAACCAGAAAAACGCTCAAGATATGAAGCGCATCGCTCACTTTAATGACGGTATGCGAGATGGTCTTAAAGGCAGCGTATTTTTTGATCGTGACACCGGATTTGTTAATGGAAAACAGGGACAAGAAAAGCTCATACAGCAAAGTATAGCAGCTGGAATTGATTATGATCGTTCAACTGCCACGTATGAAGATCCAGATCAAGTTGTTACGTATGTAGAAGCGCACGATAACCATACGTTATGGGATAAACTTCAGCTGACGAACCCTGCTGACACCGAGCAAACGAAAAAGCAAATGCACAAGCTTGCTTCTTCTATTATTTTAACATCTCAAGGAATGAACTTTATACATGCAGGTCAAGAGTTTATGAGAACAAAAGACGGAGACCATAACAGCTATCAGTCACCCGATTCTGTCAATCAGCTAGATTGGAAACGCCGAGCAGCTTTCAGCCAAGAAGTAAATTACATGAAAGGACTTATTGCGCTTCGAAAGCAATATTCGTCATTTAGAATGACGAGTGCACAGGCTATTCATCAAAATTTACGCTTTGTTGATGCACCAGCAAACGTAGTAGGCTATACGTTAAATGCTAAAGCCAACAAAGATAAAGCAAACGAAATAATGGTGATTCATAATGCAAATAAACAAGCTCAAACGGTTCATTTGCCTTCTAACAGAACGTGGAGGGTACTTGTTGACGGCGAGCAGGCAGGAACAAAAACGCTCCGTACGGTGAAAGGAAATACCGTAAACGTTTCGCCTCTTTCGACATTTGTACTAGTAAGATAAGTTTTAGATAGCTAGAATACATGTAGAAAAATTCAGAATATTGTATGCAAAATTGTTGATTTTACTAGATAACATGGTAAAATATTCATTGTTAGCGTTTTCAAAATTCGTGGGGAGGTATGTATTTGATGCAAAATCTTGGAGCGAAAAAAGTTGAAATGAGTCCGAAAGTAGTGGAGTTTTTAAAAGGAGTTAAACAGCTATACATTAACGGTGAATGGGTAGACTCTGTTTCAGGAAAAACGTTTGAAACAGTAAATCCAGCAACGGGTGAAAAGTTGGCAGATGTAGCTGAAGCAAATCCGGAGGACATTGATCGTGCCGTCAGAGCGGCTAGAGAAGCGTTTGATCATGGACCTTGGACAAAGATGTCAGCAGCTGAAAGAAGTCGACTCATTTATAAATTAGCTGATTTAATGGAAACACATCAATTGGAACTTGCGCAGCTTGAAACGCTTGATAACGGAAAGCCAATTCGTGAAACATCAAATGCAGACATTCCATTAGCAATTGAACATTTCCGCTACTTTGCTGGGTGGTCAACTAAAATGGTTGGACAAACTATTCCTGTGCAAGGAGCGTATTTTAACTATACGAGATATGAACCAGTAGGAGTTGTTGGCCAAATTATTCCGTGGAACTTTCCGCTTTTAATGGCAGCTTGGAAGCTCGGAGCCGCTTTGGCAACTGGATGTACAATTGTGCTCAAGCCAGCCGAGCAAACGCCGCTTTCTGCACTTTACTTAGCTCGACTAGCCGATGAAGCAGGGTTCCCAAAAGGCGTGCTAAACATTGTGCCAGGCTACGGGAAAACAGCAGGTGAACCGCTCGTTCATCATGATCTTGTCGATAAAATTGCTTTTACGGGATCTACTGCTGTCGGAAAAGCAATTATGAAACAAGCTAGTGACTCCTTAAAGCGTGTGACGTTAGAGCTTGGAGGAAAATCACCAAACATTATCCTCCCGGATGCAGACTTAACAAAAGCTGTTCCTGGTGCGCTTTCAGGTATTATGTTTAACCAGGGACAAGTATGTTGTGCCGGAAGTCGTCTGTATGTCCAAAAAAGCTTATATGATAATGTCGTAGCTGATTTAGTTTCTCAAACGAAATCTATTAAACAAGGAAATGGATTAGCTGATGAGACAACAATGGGTCCGCTTGTATCTGCGCAGCAGCAAAAACGAGTGAAAACCTATATTGATAAAGGAATTGAAGAAGGAGCGGAAGTACTCGCAGGAGGAAACATACCGTTTGATCAAGGCTATTTCGTAGAACCGACTATCTTTGCAGATGTCGATCATTCGATGACGATTGCTCGTGAAGAAATCTTCGGTCCGGTTGTAGCTGCTATGCCATTTGACGATCTTGATGATTTGATTGCCAAAGCAAATGATACAGCATATGGTCTAGCAGCAGGCGTCTGGACACAGGATTTAAAGAAAGCACACTATATTGCTCATGGTATTAAAGCGGGTACAGTTTGGGTGAACTGTTACAACGTATTTGATGCAGCAAGCCCGTTTGGAGGTTATAAACAGTCGGGAATTGGTCGTGAAATGGGAAGCTATGCGCTTGATAATTACACTGAAGTGAAAAGCGTATGGATCAATATGGAATAATAAGTAAGATTTTTTGTGAAAATCAATAGCATATCTTTGTGTGAAAAAGAGTAGTCTTTAGTGGACTACTCTTTTATTTGTTTAAGTCCCGCATTTTTAGAAAAGGAGTGATAACATTGCCGGTTATACAGGGCCCCTCGTCGTATAAGCTTACCGGTCACCTGCAAAAGTTTAGAGAGAACCCACTGGGTTTTTTGGAAAACTTGACTCAGTATGGAGAAATTGCAACATTTAGAGTTGCGCACAAACGCTTTTATGTAACGAGAGACCCTCAACTTATTAAAGATGTAGTCATTACAAACAGCAAGGCGTTTCAAAAAATTAAACTAACGCATATGTTTAAAATGCTGCTAGGTGAAGAAATGTTATGGACAGATGAAGCATTATACATGAGCCCCATTCAACCCTCACAACTTAAACAACATCTAACTTATAATAAGGAAGCAATCGCAAAAATAATTGAAAAGCATATGGAAACGTGGGAAGAAGGGCAGCTTCGAACGATAGTAAAAGACATCAGACAAATAGTCGTAGCTGTACTCCTTCAACTTGTATTTGGCATTTCGATTGAGGATGAAGATAAAATTCACTATGTTCAAGCGCTTATGAGAAAAAAAGAAAAGTTAGGCAAAATTTATATTCGTCTACCTTTGCACCAGCCTGACTCAGATGAGCAGCTAGAACAACTCCTTTTTGAACGCGTTCAAATGCGTGTTCAAAACAAAACCGAAGGAAATGATTTACTGCAGTATGTATTAAATTCTCACGGGGAAGACATCGATGAAAGAGAAATATATGAACAGCTAAATTCTATATTCCTTTCGATGTATGAAATGATTACGCACGTATGCAGCTGGTCTATTCATTTACTGTCTCAAAATACTAGGGAGCACCTTCAGCTGCATAAAGAAATTCAAGCCTATGCTAGCGGTGAATCACTTTCAACCAAAAATCTGACCTATATGCGCAAAATAATTGCTGAAAGCATGAGGCTGTATCCGCCTCTTTGGTTATTTGGACGTCAAGCACGTGAAGATATACAAATAGATGGTTACAGCATTAAAAAAGGGGAGATTATGTTAATTAGCCCTTATATGATGCATCGCCATGAAGATTATTTTTTAGAGCCAAGTGAATTTTTACCTGACCGTTTTGAAAAAGGAGGGTCCATTGATGTCCCAAGCTATATGTATATGCCGCTTGGGATTGAGCATCAAGCGGAAAGAGGCATGGACTATATCACTGAAATAGTAACTATTTTTCTGTCAGAAATGACAAAGCGCTTTTTATTTCAACTGACTAAGCCCGAGTCTATTGCTCCGATGGCGGGCGTTATGCTGAATATGAAAGAAGAACTGAATGTGAATGTTCACAAAGTTCACACGCAGTCTTGAATGAACGGGAATACTTTCCCTCTTTATATCAGGCTGTCAATTTATTGACACATCCTGCATTGAGATTTATCATAGGGTAATATTTGATAGAGATTACTGAAGGATTTTTAGAGGGGACTATGGATAAAACAATTAAACAGTTAGTGTCGCTAGTTGAAACATCATTACTAACGCAAGTTATGATTCAAAGTGAAAGTGACTATGATCCAGTTGAAGTTACGAACAAAACAAAAGAGTGGGTACTTATTGGTAAAGGAAACTATGCCGGTGTGTTTATGCACGAGAATTATCCTGAATTTGTCGTAAAAGTGTACGGAAGAGACGTTTATGGTGTAAAAAAAGAAGCGCAAGTGTATAGAAAGCTGGGCGTTCACCCAGCTTATTCTCAACTTTTCCATGAGGGAAAGACGTACTTGATTTTAAAAAGACTTACAGGCGTTACTTTGTATGATGCCGTACAGCGGGGAATAAAGATTCCAGAACAAGTCATAAAAGATGTGAACAAAGCTTTGGACTATGCAAGAAGCCAGGGGTTAAACCCTTATGATGTGCATGGCAAAAATGTCATGATGAAAGATGGAAGAGGGTATGTGGTGGATATTTCTGACTTTTATAAGAAGGGTATTGATAAAAAATGGACAGACCTTGTAAAAGCCTATTACACCTTTTATCCGTTTATTGATAAATACCATATCCGCTTGCCGTACCCGCTTTTAAACGTTATCAGAAAAGCATATCGTCTATATCGTAGAATCAAATCAAAAAGGAGTTTCCGCTGAAGGGAACTCCTTTTTAAGATGAAATACAGCGCAGTACATGCTGCTGCTCAAAAGTTGGTTTTAATTTGAATAGAATAGTTTGTAGTATTTCAGATTGATAGACAAATTTTAGCGTATGTTTAAGGGAAAGAGGGTGTAAGAAAGAACGTATTCTTTTTTCAGCATAACGTATCACCTGTTCTTCATAAAATAAAGTACGTGCGGAGATTTTAGCGTGAATGTCTTTTGTTAGTTCGATTGTAAACTGGATAATCATTAAATCAGTGTTTTTACAGTATTTTTCTAGTAGCATAATATCACCTCCATTTTGTCAACTCATTTACATAATCTTAATATAAAATTTACAAATGTCAATAAAACACGGAAAAATAAATGGTAAGACTGTTCTTTTTATATGTTGAATAAACAAGAACGTTACAGAGGTGAATAAAGTTGAACATTAACGTCGGGTTTGCAATTTTAGCTGATATTGATAATAAGATGACGGCTGCTATTTATGTGGAAAATCAAATTGTAGCAATTATAGCTGGACCTTCAGATATTCTGTATGAAAAGTTGAAAAAAGTGTTTTTATAATAGAGAAAAGATGTAATTGTAAATATGCTTCATAAAAAGCTTAAAAATTCTATGAAATAGTCGAAATAAAAGGTGAGGATAAAATATAGAAAAAGAAAGAACAGGAAGTTAAGGATAGGAGAATTACATATGGATAAAACATCTTTTATTGGACTGATTTTAGGAATAGCCTCTCTTATTGTAGGCATGTTTTTCAAAGGGGTTAATCCATCTGTGTTAGGAAATCCCGCTGCTATTTTAATTATTATTGTCGGAACCGTCGGAGCAGTAGTGATTGCATTTCCTTCAAATGAAATCAAGAGAGTCCCAAAACTGTTTGGTGTCCTGTTTAAAGAACAAAAAATGCTGCAGCCTGTTGATTTAGTATCCATGTTTTCTGAATGGGGACAAGTTGTTCGAAAAGAAGGGTTACTATCACTTGAAGCCCAAATTATTGATGTAGACGACCCTTTCTTAAAAAATGGTTTGAATTTAGCTATTGATGGTCAAAGTGCGGATTATATACGAGACGTGTTGTCTGAAGAAATTGATGCTATGGAAGAAAGACATCAAACGGGTGCAAGTATTTTCGCTTTAGCAGGTACATATGCTCCAACTCTGGGTGTACTTGGAGCTGTTATAGGGTTAATTGCTGCGCTTGGGAACATGGAAGACACAGATACGCTAGGACATGCGATCAGCGCAGCGTTTGTTGCTACGCTTCTTGGTATTTTTACTGGGTATGTACTATGGCATCCGTTTGCAAATAAACTAAAGCGTAAATCGAAACATGAAGTAAAGGTAAAGTATATGATGATCGAAGGAGTGCTTTCACTCCTAGAAGGAGAAACACCAAAAGTAATTGAGCAAAAGCTGGCTTCTTATTTGCCCACAGCGGAACGTAAAAAGCTTCTTCAAGAAAGTGAAGTGGGTATAAATGAGTAGACGCAGAAAACGAAAGCATGAAGAGGACCATGTTGACGAAAGTTGGCTGCTTCCTTATTCAGATTTGCTTACACTTTTACTTGCTTTATTCATTGTATTGTTTGCAATGAGCTCAGTGGATGCGCAAAAATTTAAGAACCTTTCTCGCGCATTTAATGAAGCGTTTGTTGGAGGAACGGGCGTGATGGAATTTCAATCTCTGGAGGAATCTGAAGAAGCGGTTCAGCCTTCAAATACTCCCGCAGCTAAAAGTACGGAAAAAACAAATGAAGTGGAGACAGCTCCTAATCAGTCTTCTGCTTCTTCACAATCGTTAACGAGCGAACAAAAGGAGCAAACCATACGAGAAGCTGATGAAGAAGAACTTCAGCAAATTCAATCTAAAATTAATGCGTATATTCAAAAGAAAAACTTAACAAATCAATTACAGACTTCGCTAACCGAGGAAGGTCTCTTAATTTCCATTCGAGACAATGTATTGTTTGATTCGGGAAGAGCACAAGTTCGAAGTGAAGATACAAAAATTGCAAATGATATTTCAGAGCTTTTGGTGATTGATCCTCCTCGTAATATTATTATTAGCGGTCACACCGATAACGTCCCTATACGCAACGCTGGTTTTGAATCCAACTGGGAGTTAAGCGTGATGAGAGCAGTTAACTTTATGAAAGTTATTTTAAAAAACGATAAGCTTAATCCAAGCATGTTCAGTGCAAAAGGATTTGGAGAGTTCAAACCGGTGACATCTAACAATACAGCAGAGGGGCAAGCGAAAAATAGAAGGGTTGAAATATTGATTACTCCTCGTACAATTAAACAGCCGTAAAAGCAGTCCTGCTTTTACGGCTGTTTTTCTATGTGTTATAAAGCTAAGAGTCTTCTCTTCTCAAAGTTTCCTCGTACTAACTTGAGATCCATTCCATCTAAAATCAAGTCAATGAGAGCGCCTTTAAAGACATCCGCTGTTTTTTTCTTATCATTGGACTGCAAATATTGCACCCGATACCACTTGTCTTCAACTTGAAAGTACATAAAACGTCCATGCGTAAAGTCAATCCAAAATTTTGTAGGTTGTCCATTGAGATTTTTATAAACATATCCCCAGCTTCGGCCTTGGTGAGAGTCCTTCATTTTAGGGCGAGCTGTATTAAATACTTCGTAATATACTTTGTGCTTAATATCATAGAGCATCATGTGACAGTCCTCCTATCTATAGACGTGCTAGCAGGTAAAGGTATATTTGTATACAACAAGTATACTCAGCTGAAAGGAATCGTAGACTACTTTTTTGAGACAAGCAGGGGCAAAGGTAAATGAAAAAGACAGTTTAAATTAGCTCAATCATTCCGCTTTTTTTATACTGTAAGTAAATGAGTTAAATAAGG
The DNA here is from genome assembly GCF_049199565.1 of Priestia sp. D3YE.R1. Taxonomy (NCBI): domain Bacteria; kingdom Bacillati; phylum Bacillota; class Bacilli; order Caryophanales; family Bacillaceae; genus Priestia; species Priestia sp. D3YE.R1. The sequence goes on from NZ_JBLTHW010000003.1 coordinate 202,954, forward strand.
AGGAAAAAATGAAACGAGTAGGAATAGTAGGTGCAGGAATGACAGGCCTTACAGCAGCGGCTGAATTACAAAAAGCAGGAATAGAGGTCTTTCTTCTTGATAAGGGTAAAAGTGTAGGGGGACGAATGGCTACCCGAAGAGTAGGAGAGGGAAAAGCAGATCACGGAGCTCAATTTTTTACAGTGAGATCCGATGAATTTCAGCAAGCCGTAAATAAATGGATAGGCGATAGAGAAGTTAAGAAGTGGTTTGGTGACCATCACCCTCGTTATCAAAGTATTAATGGCATGAATGCGTTAGCTAAATATTTAGCAAAAGATCTATGTGTATATATGAATCGAAAAGTTCAAACCATTGATTTTCAAAACGGGAGGTATCAGCTTTATACAGAAGAAAACGAGATTTTCGAAGCGACTGATATCATTCTTACACCTCCGTCTCCTCAGGTTATTGAGGTGCTTAATAGCAGTAGGTTACAGGCGGACCGATCTATCCTTAACACACTGAAATTCACTCCTTGCTTGGTTGCTATCGTAGAGCTTTATACAGAGATGCTGTATGGTGATCATGGTCAACTCACGAATCCATCTGGCACCATTCAAAGAATCGTGAATCATGAGCAAAAAGGAATATCAAAGACGCCTGTTCTTAGCGTATACATGAATAAAGACTGGTCAGAAAAACATTTTGATAAACATGAACATGAGTTGCTGCGGGCGATAAAAAATGAAATAAAAGAATCGATAGGTGCAAATCATATTAAAAGCATTCAGTTAAAGAAATGGCGCTATGCAGAGGTTGAACAAGTTCTTCACCAGCCCTTTATCGAAATTATGCCGTCGCTACTGGTGGCAGGAGATGCTTTTTTAAGAAGGGAAGATAAGACGAACCACTCACGGTTAGAGAGCGCATATTTGTCAGGGAAATCGGCAGCCGCTGAATTGATGGAAAAGAACATCTAGAAAAAGGAGAGAACAAGAAGTGAAAAACAATTGGATAATGAAGCAAACGTGGAAAGATTTACTGTTTATTCATTGGCCTGTAGATCCGGCGTTTCTGGCTTCTTTATTGCCGAGTCAGTTAGAGCCTGACACCTATAATGGTCAAGCGTGGATTGCCCTTGTGCCCTTTACGATGACAGACATTCGATTCAAAGGGACCCCCGCCGTGCCCGTCTTTTCACGATTATATGAGCTAAATGTGCGTACATACGTTACATATAAAGGGGAAAAAGGCGTTTACTTTTTTAGTTTAGACGCAAGCAACCCACTAGGAGTATGGATTGCTCGTCACTTTTTTCACTTGCCTTATTACCGCGCTGCTATGACATTCAACAAAACTCAGAACTATATTTCTTTTCAGTCAGTTCGAACGCACAGAGACTCAAAAAAAGAGCGAGTAAAGCTTACATATAGAGGTACTTCTCCGTCCTATCACAGTAAAAAAGGAGAACTAGCTCATTGGCTTACAGAGCGCTACTGCTTATTTACCACTCATCAAGGAAATGTCTACAGAGGAGATCTTTATCATGACCCTTGGGAACTGCAAAAAGGAGAGTGTGAAATAAGAGATGATTCTATCACTCAGCCTTTTTTGCGTCCGCCGGACCATCATGATTTAACTGTACACTACGCAAAGAAAGTAACCGCTTATTTTTACCCTTTTAAAAAAGTATAGGCATCAAAACAAAATTAAAAAATCTTCATAGCCTTCTTCTTTAAGCTTCTCTTTTGGAATAAAGCGCAGAGCCGCGGAATTCACTTGATAGTATCCGCTGTTTTCTTCTGTTAAAAGTAAACCCAGGTAGTTATCTCCTTCTTTGCTTTTTAGCGCTGTTGAATGCTGCGCCGGCACTCTTTTTATGTTTCCGTATAAGATAGGGCGCTTAAAAATGGGCCAGCCTGTATGAGAAGGAAGCTGATCTGACGTTTTGAACAGTGCTTCTCCAGTTAGAAGGTCAACGTAAATTCCTTGTTTTTTGTTATTCCAATATAAATTTGTAAAAGGAGGTTCGGTACCGTTTTCCTGCGTAACAAAATATTGCATAGGCGTTAGGATCTTTTTAAGGTAAGAGCGGTCCTTGGGCCAATGCTGCGTCAGAAAATCAGTGCGCCCCGAGCCTTCTTTGTATAATTTATAGTGAAATGCATTTTTTCGATAATAATCCTGATGCTGCTCTTCGGCTTCGTAAAAAGAAGAAAAAGGTAAAATAGGTGTGACGATAGGATTGTTAAAACGTCCGCTTTGGGCAAGCTTTCTTTTAGAATCGAGAGCCGCTTCTTTTTGCTTTTCGTTATGATAAAAAATGATGGCTCGATACGATGGTCCGCGGTCTGAAAACTGTCCGGCGGAATCCGTAGGGTCAATTTGCTGCCAATACAGATTAAGCAGATCTTCAAACGTAATTTGAGAAGGATTCCATACAATTTGCACGGCCTCTACGTATTCGTTTTCCTTTTCTACAAGAGCAGAAGCTTTAGAAGTGATTTGTTTATCTCTAGCGTAGCCCGAGCGGATACTGCTTATTCCTGTAAGCTGATCAAAAGGAGCGACCATGCACCAAAAGCATCCTCCTGCAAACGTTGCATATTCTTTCATATTACTTTCCTCTTTTCGTTGAATAAAATAAATGAAAATATATTTATATATTAAAATGTATAAACAAACAGAAAGCGCTTTATAATGAGTCTTGTAAGAAAGCACATTCTTATGGTATTATGACCACTGGATAAAAGAAAATGGCTTATTGTTTACGCGAGTATCCTTATTTTATGTTCTTAAAAAGATGCAGTTTATTGTTTAAGTACTCATAGAAATACATATGTTGGAGCAGTAAGAGGAACAATTAAAAAATAAGGACGTTTTGCTCTTAAACGATACCACATTCCAGAATCTACATACCAGTTTAGGAGGAGCTAGTTTGAACACAACCCGTTTACCATCTATGTGGGAAATAATGATTGTGCTTGCTTTATTTTTAGCTGTTGTTATTTCATTTGCAACTGTTTTTAATTTACCTATTCAGCTCGCTTTATTTATTTCATGGTTTATTGTTATGGCGCTAGGAGTACGACTTGGGTATACGTATAATCAGCTGCAAGGGGCCATTACAAGAGGAATATCAAACGGCCTAGAAGCTATTTTAATTTTATTAGCCGTCGGTACGTTAATTGGAACATGGATTGCCGGAGGAGTTGTTCCTTCTCTTATTTATTTTGGATTAGAGTTTATTAATCCAACATTCTTTTTACTTGCTACACTTATCATTTGCTCTATTACCTCGATTTCAACAGGAACATCTTGGGGAACGGTTGGTACAGCCGGAATCGCGATGATGGGAATCGGACAAGGCCTAGGTATGCCGCTTCCGTTAGTAGCTGGAGCTGTGATTTCAGGAGCTTATTTTGGAGACAAGCTTTCTCCTCTTTCTGACAGTACCATTTTATCTGCGTCAATGGCTCGAGTGAATGTTATTGATCACGTAAAAGCAATGTTAGTGTTGGATATTCCTGCTTACCTCATTACAGCAGTATTATTTACGGTAACAGGTTTTATGTATGGGGGAAAAGATTTTGATGCTGGACGGGTAGAAGAATTAAAATCTTCGCTGTTGGATACATTCCATATCAGCGGGTGGATGCTGATTCCGGCATTGGCTGTCATTGTTCTTTTAGCTTTAAAGAAACCTTCTCTTCCAGCAATTGCGATTGGTTCATTATTAGGAATTATATGGGCAGTTGTCTTTCAACATATGGATGTGGCGAGCGCATTTAATACGGCTTATGAAGGATTTAAAATTAATACCGACAACACATTTTTAAGTGAGCTGTTAAATCGTGGCGGAATTTTAAGTATGGTAGGTTCCATTATTGTCATTATTTTTGGACTAGGATTTGGCGGGTTATTAGATGAGCTCGGCGTCTTAGAAGTCCTGCTATCTAAATTTGAAAAAATTCTTGTCAATTCAGGAAACGTTACGGCTTCTACTATTTTCGTTGGGTTATTAGGAAATATATTTGGTTGTGCGATGTATGTTTCATTAATTTTAACACCGAAAATTATGGAGAAAAGTTATGATAAGTTAAGAATACAGCGTCTGGTGCTTGCCCGTAACTCAGAAGTAGGGGGAACCTTAACTTCTGGAATGGTTCCGTGGACGGATAACGGTGTATTTCTAGCTACAACGCTTGGAATTTCTACATTCGCTTATCTGCCGTTTATGTGGCTCAGTTTTGTCTCTATTATTTTAGCGATTATTTACGGATATACAGGGAAATTCATTTGGTACGTAAAAGAAGAAAAGCAGCGTTCTGCTATAGCAAAATAAAAGAGGCTGGGACAAAAGTGTTTTAGTTAAAGAAAAATCCGAACGATGAATTAAGATTCTCAATGAAGAATCAACTTCGTTCGGATTTTTTTATTGGTATGATAAACGTAGGTTTCATGTATTTCGTTGCTTCTAGCTGTTGATTGAATTGATTTAGTTATGTCTCGATCTCTTTTTAATCAAATCATTTCTGGATATTCGATTTTCCAATGAACATTTTGAAGGTAAAGCTGAACATCCGCCTTTTTTTTCTGCTGCAGAAGTTTCAGAATATGTCGGTGATGTTCATTCATTACATGTAAAATGGCGTATAGCTCTTTATTGTCATCGCTAAAGTACGTTTGTCTGATGAATCCGTCTTGTAAAGACATAAGCTGTTCTTTTAAGGCCACATTATTGCATCGGTTCAAATAGACTCGATGAAAATACGTTTGATATTTTTGATAATCCTGATAATTTTCTAATTCAATCGAAACATCGATTTTTTTAATAAGCTCATCCATCTTCGTAAAATCTTCTTCCGTTAAGTGATCAATCGACAGGGCAGCTGCCAGACCATCTAAAGCACCGACGATTTCAAATACTTCTAGTTTTTTTTGTGTATCAATTTCTTTTACAGTAAACCCTCTGCGCGGTCTGTATTCTAATAGGTTGTCTGAAGCTAATTTAATAAGCGCTTCTCTTACAGGCGTTCGGCTGACATTCAGCTGAGAACAAATACTGGCTTCATTTATTTTGTCGTTAGGCAGCAGTGTACCTTCTTGAATTTGACTTGCTATGTAGTTATATACATGATCTTTTAATGAATGATAAATCATAGGCCCCTTGTTCATTGTTTCCCCCTAAAATAAATATCGCATCAGCCGTTCTTTCTCTTCATGTCATGATGATGAAAGAGTATAAAAATAGCGTGAAAGAACGTACAGGTGTAAAAATAATCATATCATATCACTTCATTTAATCTTAGTTAGAATATAAAAAATAGAATTATTGAAATATTTTTTACTATTGATTGTTGTAAAAAATCTGAAAAATGATATAATCGTAAAAAGATTTAAGAAGTGTATATTGTATACAATATACAAAATTTGTACATATCGAAGAAATAGAGCCTACTCCTGCAGAGAAGAGACTATAGAGAATATGCAAATAAACCAAGTTTTTGGATGGGTTTACTACAAAAAAGGAGGTACACAATGGGAGAGAATACAACATCTATGAATCAGTTACAAAGAAAAATGAAAAGCCGTCATTTATTTATGATTTCTCTTGGCGGTGTTATCGGTACGGGGTTGTTTCTTAATTCAGGCTATACAATTAATGCAGCAGGTCCAGGGGGAACACTCCTTGCTTATTTAATCGGTGGATTAATTATGTATTTAGTCATGATATGTCTAGGGGAACTAAGCGTAGCAATGCCTGTGTCAGGATCATTTCAAGTATACGCTACAAAGTTTATCGGGCCAGGTACTGGTTTTGCGGTTGGCTGGCTCTACTGGCTGACTTGGGTGGTATCTGTCGGTTCGGAGTTTACAGCGTCTGGATTGCTTATGCAAAGATGGTTTCCTGACGTTTCGGTTTGGATATGGAGCGCGCTGTTTGCTCTTTTATTATTTGGTTTAAATGCAACATCTGTACGTTTTTTCGGCGAAACAGAATTTTGGTTTTCAAGTATTAAAGTATTAACGATTATTGTATTTATTATTTTAGGCGCAGCAGCGATGTTTGGATTCATTCCTCTTAGCGGTCATGAAAAAGCGCCGATGCTTTCTCATTTTACAGGAGAGGGCGGTTTATTTCCAAATGGACTTATGCCTGTATTAATTACCATGGTTTCCGTTAGCTTTGCTTTTTCGGGAACAGAATTAATTGGTATTACGGCAGGAGAAACAGAGGATCCGGAAAAGAACATACCTCGAGCAATTAAAAATATCATTTGGCGTACGTTCTTCTTCTTTATTGGCGCCATGTTTGTACTATCTGGGTTGATTTCGTGGAAACAAGCAGGAGTATTAGAAAGTCCTTTTGTGACGGTATTTGATCAAATAGGTATTCCTTACGCAGCAGATATTATGAACTTGGTTATTTTAACAGCTTTATTATCAAACGCTAATGCAGGATTATATGCATGTTCGAGAATGCTATGGTCATTATCTGATCAAAAAATGGTCAGCACTTGGTTAGGGAAAGTAACGTCTAAAGGAGTTCCATTTAATTCGTTGCTTATCAGCATGGGAGTGGCATGTCTGTCCTTGCTGTCAAGCGTGGTTGCACCAACTACTGTTTACTTAGTATTAGTTTCTATTTCTGGATTTGCGGTGGTAGCTGTATGGATGGCTATTGCAGCTTCTCATTTTATGTTTAGAAGACGCTATATTAAAGAAGGAAATGATGTATCAAAGCTTGTTTACAAAGCACCTTTATATCCTCTTGTTCCTATTTTAGCATTTGTGTTATGTTTTGCTGCTTGTGTAGGACTGGCTTTTGATAAGAGTCAGCGCATTGCATTATACTGCGGTATCCCGTTTGTCCTTTTTTGTTACTTGTTTTATTATTTGAAAAATAAAAAAGGAAACGGAAAAAACGAAAGTCAGCCTATAGCAAAATAAAAAGCAGAAGACCTAGGTCTTCTGCTTTTTTTTGCATACAAAAACACCCTATCCATCCGTACTGGTTAAGTGTCCCGCAACAAGCGAAATTGAATTGGATAGGGTGCGTATCTATATAGTAGAGAAAGAGGCGCCATTTGTCAAACTTATTTAGCGGCACCCTACTTAAAAATAGAAAAAAGAAAGGTTTTCACTGTTTTTTCATTTTCACTATGTATAGTAAGGAATGTAAAGAAAAGATATTCGCAGCAGCACGTCGTACAAATCCATAGAACGCAAAAGAAAGGAGGAAGTCAAATGGCTAAGCGGGATGCGTATTTTGATAACGTAAAATTTATCTTAATTGTACTGGTAGTGTTTGGCCATTTGTTAACTCCCTTCATCAATGATGAACAGTGGTTACGAACACTCTACATATTTATTTACACTTTTCATATGCCAGCATTTATTTTAATAAGCGGATATTTTGCAAAGGGATACCGAAAGAAAGGATATATGTGGAAGATGGCGAAGAAAGTATTGTTTCCTTATATTATCTTTCAACTTATCTATGCGGTATATGATTATAAGCTGTATGATGAATCGTCATTCGAAGTTTCAGTATTTCAGCCAGCTTGGTCACTGTGGTTTTTACTAAGTTTATTTTGTTGGAATGCGATGCTGTTTATTTTTACAAAGATCAAATATCCTTTAGCCGTCGCGGCAGCGTTAGGAATTATGATTGGCTTATGTGAACCGCTAGAAACAACGTTAAGTCTTTCTAGAACATTTGTATTCTTTCCCTTCTTCTTAGCAGGGTTTTATATGAAAAAAGAACATTTTAAAAAATTGACGTCTGTTTCTTGTAAGAAAGTAGCTGGAGGCACATTGCTGATTATTGCTCTGTGGATCCAATATGTAGCACCGGATTTTGAGAAGGAGTGGCTATTTGGTTCAAAATCTTATGCCTCCTTAGGTGTAAATCAAGTAGAGGGAATGATTATTCGTACGCTATTTTATAGCATCAGCTTAGCAATGACGGTTTCCTTTCTAGCTTTGATCCCTACACAGACGATGTCTTTTACATCTCGAGGTGCTCAAACCTTTTATGTGTATTTGCTACATGGATTTCTGATTAAATATATTCGCTTATCTTCTTTTGGAGACTGGATAGAAAGTGTACAAGGATACAGCATTCTTTTGATTGGAGCTTGTGGAGTGGCGTGGTTGTTGTCGAGTAAATACGTATCTACGATTGCAAGGCCTTTAATTGAGCTTAAACCGTTACCAACGCGCAAAAGTTTAAGTTTAGGTAAGTAATGAGAAATGGAAAAGGAGTTTAATGATGTCTAAAAACAAAATAATTATGATTATTGCAGCCGTTGTCATTATTGCTGCAGTAGCTATTGGTGCCGTAGCAATGAATAAATCAAAGGTAGTTGCTACCGTTGGTGATGAAAAAATCACAAAAGATCAGCTGTATGATGCTCTTCTTGCTCAAGGAGGATCAAGCGTCCTTGATTCACTAATCGAACAAAAAGTCATTTCAAAAGAAGCAGCTAAACAAAATATTAAAGTAACCGATAAAGAAATTAATGCTGAATTAGAAAACCTTAAAAGTCAGTACGGGGGAGAGGATGCACTAAATCAAGCATTAGCATCTAGCGGTGTAAAATTGTCAGAGCTGAAAAAAGATTTAAAGACGAATATTGAAGCAAAAAAAATGGTCGAGTCGACTATTAATATTAAAGATAGTGAAATGAAATCGTACTTTAATCAAAATAAAGATTCACTAGCTACAGAAGCACAGGTGAAAGCTAGCCACATCTTAGTAGCAGACGAAAAAACAGCAAAAGAAGTAAAGGCAAAGCTTGATAAAGGAGAAGATTTTGCGAAGCTAGCAAAAGAATATTCAACGGATACAGCTTCTAAATCAGATGGCGGAAACCTTGGATACTTCAAAAAAGGCGATATGGTCGAAGCTTTTGCCAACAAAGCATTTTCAATGAAGGTAAATGAAGTAAGTGATCCTGTTAAAACAGAATACGGTTATCACATTATTAAAGTAACAGGCAAAAAAGAAGCGCAAAAAGCAACATATGAAAACAGCAAAGCAAAAATCAAGCAAACGCTGCTTGATCAAAAATACCAAACAGAGTATCCAACATGGTTACAAAAGCTAAAGAAAAAGTATGATATTACAAACAAACTTGATTCATAAATAATACCTTAACGAAATGAGGGGATGGATATGAAACAAACAGCGTCTTATAGCAAATTAGAAAAAATCGTCGAACAATTGAAGCACAGAGGTGTACGAGCTGAAATATGCCGGCGTGTTGTAAAGGTCACAGAAACTGTTAATGGATCAAATCCTTCATATTCAAATCAAATCGTTAGTCATTCATAAAAGTACAAAAGACGCGAACGGCTGAACAGCAGTTTGCTCTCGTTCTTAATACAGGTAGGGAAAATTAAAATGAAAAGAGATCAGTAGAGGCAGCTTGTTTCTGCTGATTCTTTTTGTATAATAAAGTAAACAAAAGGATGCAGGGAAATGTATCAAACGAAGGAAGGAGTTACGCAGAATGAACGTACTGCTAGCAGAAGATGATTTGCAGCTAGGTGAATTAGTTAGTTATATGCTGAAGAAAAAAGGAGGCTATAACGTCGAATGGGTGACGGAAGGGAATGATGCATATGACTATGCATCTGAAGCACATTATGATGTGTTAATTCTTGACTGGATGATGCCCAATGGGGACGGAATCGATGTATGTAAACGTCTAAGAAAAGAAGGATACGCCGGGGCCATTCTTATGTTAACAGCAAAAGATGCAGTTCAAGATCGTATACAAGGCTTAGATGCGGGAGCGGATGATTACGTTATTAAGCCATTTGAAATTGACGAGCTGCTTGCAAGGCTTCGCGCTTTGGCTCGTCGTAATTATGCACCAATCTTAGAAGAAGAAGTAGAGATTGCAAGCATGATATTAAAAAGAGCAAGTCAAACCGTGCAGTTTGACGAGGAGTTTATTCAATTAAGTCCTCGTGAATTTCAACTGCTAGATTTTTTAGTAAAAAACAAAGGACAAGTTCTTTCTCGAGATATTATTTTAGACAGGGTATGGGGATATGAATCAGATGTTTCGATTAAAACGATTGATGCGACGGTTAAACTTTTGCGAAAAAAACTAGAGAAATTCAACAAACAAGATCTTATTCAAAGCATTCGTGGAGTAGGCTACAAAATTGAAAGCTAAACTTCTTACGAGGGCTAAACAGAAAGTAAAACAAAAAGTAAAACAAGATTTATTCAGCCAGACGCAAAATCGTTTAACATTCCGATACAGCGCATTGCTAATGCTGTTTCTGCTTTTATTCGTATTTATTGTTTATGCATTGGTGTATGTGGTTGTATCCAATAGTCAACAGCAAAACTTAAATAGCATGTTAAAACAAGAGTCTCGAATTGTCCAAAGCATCTTAATTAAACAAGCGGTAAACAGCTCGAATCAACAGTCGAAAGAAGAGTACAAAAACATTGTCGTAGCCGGTGAAGACCAGTTTTTTTATTATGTCATCAGTCCTGAAGGGGACCTTATTATGGGCAACGAAGCGAGTGAGCGTCTTCGCTCTACCTTGTTAGATTTAATTGATGGATGGATCCCTATTGAAAATGAGGTGCGAAAAGAACGAATAAAAGCCCCACGTCCTAGTTTTGAACACATTGAAGGAGTAAAAGGGCAAAACGGAGAAGGCAAAATAGATATTGATTTAATGATGGCGGGGGAACCTATTTTTTATAAAGGTCAATTTTTAGGGATGCTTTATATTGGAAAAGACGTTTCGTTTCTTTATCAGCTGTTAAAGTGGCTCCTCATTATTATGCTGAGCCTTACCGTACTGTTTGTAGGAGTAGCCATTTATATCAGCCGCTTAATGTCAAAACGTGCGATGGTCCCAATTGAAACAGCTTTCCAAAAGCAAAAAGAGTTTGTGGCGGATGCATCCCATGAGTTAAGAACGCCGCTTAGCGTTATGCTTTCTTCTATTAACGCTTTAGAAATGCAGGAGGAAGTAACAGAAGATCCTTTCTCTAAAAAATTAATTAATAATATGAAAGCTGAAGTGAAGCGGATGACGAGTCTCGTCAGTGATTTACTTACGCTTGCACGCTCAGATTCTAATAAAGTAGAAAAAGCAATGATGCCATTTGATATTACAGATGCGGTACAAAAGGTAATGGAATCGGTTGAAACTCTAGCGATTTCCAAACATATTGATTTGCAGTTAGATACGCCCGAAAAATTAGTCGTAACTGGAGATCAAGAGCGTCTAACTCAGCTGATTTACATTTTGTTAGACAATGCTATTAAATATACGACTCCTCATGGAAGTGTAAACATTCAAGTGGTTCAGCATGGGAGTGAATGTATATTAAAAGTACGTGATACAGGGGTTGGAATTCATCCCGACGAAAAGGATCGAATCTTTGACCGCTTTTATCGTGCTGATAAATCCCGATCCCGTCAAATGGGAGGTCACGGGCTAGGCCTAGCAATCGCTAAATGGATTGTAGAAACACATAAAGGAAAAATTGACGTAGAAAGCGAACAAGAAAAAGGAAGTACATTTACAGTAAGGCTGCCAATGTCACAAAAAGTAAAAAAGAGTTAAAAGACGCTGTGACAAAATTAGCTGAAGGAAGATCCGAACGAGCTTGATTCTTGATTGGGAATCAAACTCGTTCGGATTTTTTATGGTTAGAGTGGACGTAGGCTTCATGTATGCAGTTGCTTCTAGCTGTGGATTGGAGGGCAAGGCGAAAAACTCCTGCGAGAAAAACGAAATAGGTGAGCCCCCGCAGAAAGCGAAGGGTTGCACGGAAATCAATAGCAGGGTCACAAGCAATTATACTAGCTCATTTATCCAATTTGTTCGTCCATTGATTTAGTTATGTCGCAACCTCTTTTTAATTAGGGAAAGTGACCAAATGAAAAAAAGTTAAGACAAGATGGTGGATAAAAAATCAGATAATTCAGTTATATTTCCTGACTTAATAATCAGTCTGTGTGTCAGGGTTCTTTACAATGATAAAGACTTTTTAAAGGAAACAGTGCATGATAGAACAATAGCAGACTACTTCGTTTAATAAAAAGATGAAGTAATTAAGTAAAGGAGAGTTTGATAACATGTACGATTTAATTATTCGGGATGGTTCGGTCGTATTAGAAGACGAAATAGTAAAAGCGGATATAGGTATTAAAAAAGGAAAGATTGCAGAAATAGCGCAAGGTGTTAGCACACCAGCAAAAAAATACGTAGATGCTAAAGGCAAATATGTTCTGCCTGGAATGATTGATATTCACGTGCATTTCGATGAACCGAGCCGAGACCATTGGGAAGGGTTTGACTACGGTTCAGCATCTATGGCTGCAGGAGGCTGCACTACATATTTTGATATGCCTTTAAACGGCGTTCCTCCTACCGTAACAGAAGCAGCGCTGTGGGAAAAGAAAACGCTGGCTGATCAGAAGTCAGTAGTAGATTATGGTCTATGGGGAGGGTTGGTTCCTGGTAATAAAGAAGAATTAGCTAAAATGGCTCATTCGGGTGTAATAGGTTTTAAAGCATTTATGTCAGAAGCCGGTTCTGAATTTGATTTCTCAGATGACCTCACATTATACGAAGGAATGAAAGAGATTGCGAAACTAAACAAGGTGCTTGCCCTGCATGCTGAAAGAAATGATTTAATACAAAAGCTTGAACAGGCTAAACAGAAGCAAAAGCAAACTGCTATTAAGGATTATTTAGAAACGCGACCTGTTCTAGCAGAAGTAAACGCAGTAAAGCAAGCGCTTGAGTATGGTGGAAAAACAGGATGTCCGCTTCACTTTGTACACATTAGCAGCTATGAAGCCGTGCAGCTTATTACGGAAGCAAAGAAGAATGGGGTGAACGTTACGCTGGAAACTTGTCCGCATTATTTGCTTTTTACAGAGGAAGACTTTGAAGAAATTGGGGTAACGGCTAAGTGTGCACCTCCTCTTCGCAGCAGGAGTCAGAAAGAAAAATTATGGGCTTGTATTCAATCAGAGGAAGTAGATATGATTTCTTCAGATCATTCTCCCTGCCCGATTGAGTTAAAGACAGCTCATCAGAATGATTTATTTAAAGTTTGGGGTGGAATATCAGGCGGTCAGTACTCTTTGCAAGCAATGATTAGTGAGGGAGCCATCACTAGAGGGATTTCTCTTTCACACATTTCAAAGCTTGTATCAACCAATCCAGCTAAACGATTCGGTTTATATCCTAAAAAAGGAAGCATTTTGCTAGGATCCGATGCGGATTTGGTTATTGTTGATCTGGATCAAACTGAAAAAGTGACAAAAGAAGGAATGTTTTTCAAACATAAGCACAGTATATATGAAGGAACGGTATTTAATAGCGTTATTTTAACTACCATTAATAGAGGAACGATTGTATACACTAAAGAAGAAGGTGTGTTTCCTCTTCACAAAGGACAAATGGTAAACGGTGAATACGTAAAAATGTAGCTACAGTACAAAAAGAGGTAAAAAATAAACCTTTTATCTCTTTTTTTACATAGAAAAATGAGGATGACTTATATTAAAGGTATTACATAGGTGAAAAAATAGTATCTACTATAACAAAAGAGACATTTTTAAAGAGGGTTTTATTATTTTAAAAAAGTATATTTCCGGTTGAGGGAAGCATAATGAAAAAATAATAAAGCTTCTTTTTTAATATAAAGAAAAAATTCCCAAAAAGAAAAATATTATCTGGTTGTATGAAAAGTAGATAATCAGATGCTTTGTAATCAAGGGTTTTGTATAAAAAAAAATTCAAAAAGATATTTTAAGAAAAGAAATCTTGATTTAAAGCTTTTTATAGGTGCAATTTTATAATGGAAAACCGTATTTTATGCACTCATTGTAAAATTCTGATATTGACAGAATCATTTTATAAGAATAAAATTTTCTTGTTTCTATTTTTTTATATCATCATAATTTTTTGACAGTTTTGTCTATGATGGTTTACGGTTGAAAGAGAGGTTAAGGAATATGTCGGTAGAGAGAGAAAAAGTGTATGAAACAGTTCCTCAAAAAGGATTCTTCGGACATCCTAAAGGGTTATTTACCTTGTTCTTTACAGAATTCTGGGAGCGTTTTTCATACTATGGAATGCGTGCGCTACTTGTATTGTACATGTACGATACAATTGCAAATGGTGGATTAGGAATGGAACAAGGAACCGCTTTAGCGATCTTTTCTATTTATGGTTCCCTTGTTTATATGTCTGGAATTATTGGCGGTTGGATTGCAGACCGCATTTTAGGTACGTCTAATACGGTGTTTTACGGCGGTATATTTATTATGCTGGGACATTTAGTGCTTGCATTGCCAGCAGGTGTAACAGCGCTGTTTATTTCAATGTTCTTAATTATTATTGGAACAGGTTTATTAAAACCCAACGTTTCGAGCGTTGTAGGTGATATGTATAGCCCGACTGATAACCGTCGAGATGCTGGATTTAGTATCTTCTATATGGGTGTAAATGCAGGTGCATTTATCGCACCGCTAGTTGTTTCAACAGTAGGGGAAAAATATAATTATCACTTAGGTTTTGGAATCGCAGCAGTAGGAATGCTTTTAGGTCTAATTGTATTTATGGCTACACGAGGTAAAACCTTAGGTCGTGCAGGTAGACAAGTTCCAAACCCTTTAAAACCAGAAGAACGCAAAAAAGTATTTGGTACTATTGCATTTGCTGTAGTTGTACTTGCTATCTTTATTGTACTGACTTCTTTAGCAGGTATTTTAACAGTTGAAGGCGTTATTTTATTTGTAAGTATTTTAGCGATTGTTATTCCTATTATTTACTTTGTGGTTATGTATAAGAGTCCCAAGACAACAGCTGATGAGCGTTCACGCGTATTGGCTTATATCCCTCTTTTTATTTCTGGAGTAATGTTCTGGGCAATTCAAGAGCAGGGGTCAACAATTTTAGCAACGTATGCAAAAGATCATACACAGCTAACGTATGGCGGCTTTAAAATTCCAGTTGGCTGGTTCCAATCGTTAAATCCGTTATTCATTATTATATTTGCCCCAGTTTTTGCAGCGATTTGGGTGAAATTAGGAAACAGACAGCCTTCTACACCAAAGAAGTTTTCATTAGGACTATTATTTGCAGGACTTTCTTTCCTTGTTATGGTTATTCCAGCTAGTATTCATGGAAATGAAACGTTAGCGAGCCCGCTTTGGTTAGTGCTAAGCTTCTTCTTAGTTGTAGTTGGAGAGCTTTGTTTATCACCAGTAGGGTTATCAACTACAACAAAATTAGCACCTGCAGCGTTTTCTGCTCAAACGATGAGTTTATGGTTCTTAACAAGCGCAGCGGCGCAGGCAATCAACGCTCAGCTTGTTCAATACTATGAAAACATTTCGCAAGTTGTTTATTTTGCTGCATTGGGTGGAGTGTCGGTCATTTTAGGTGTAATCGTGCTAATGATTTCGCCAAAAATTCAGCGTTTAATGAAAGGTGTTCAATAAGAAAAACCGTCCTTAAGGACGGTTTTTTTATGATTTATTTGAAAAAATATTCATGAAGGAGGCGTAGGTCTGATCGTCCTCACCCTCATAGAACGCAAGATTTAAAAGTCTGTTAAGTTCGTTTGTTGATTTTTCAGTTTCTGCAATAATTTGATGCATATGAGCAATCTTAGACATAGATCCGTTGCCATGAGCATTTTTGATTTGATTTAATGTTAAATGAAGCGATAAGACCTCTCGGCGGAGAGCTTGTCTTAATTCAGAAGAAGCAGGGATAAAAAAGCGTTTATAAAAATAACTGGCTTCTTCAAACACCAATTCTCCATTTTCTAGCTCTTTAACCGCAATTTCTTTAATCTCTTGATCGTCTAATCGACTGGCCGCTTCTTCGATAAGAAATCCAAAAATAATAGCTGTGTCTGGTTTTAACATACAATAACCTCCATTATTATAAAAAAGAACTATGTAATTTATATGTATAGATAGAAAGGAAAGAATATTCATAGTAATTCATTAATCAGCATAGACAAAAAAATAAAAAATATTCTTTTATAGGCAAACTAAAATTATTTCAAAATAAATTTTTTATAATTAAACATTTTTTCCATATTAAAGGATTATTTTGGCTTTCAAAAAGAGATGAATAGAATAAAGAGGGTTCTTAGTACCTATATAAAAAGAAAATTGATAAAAGATATTAAATTCAGAAATTTCTACCTCTTTATAACTAAAAAATTGCTCTACTAAAATAGTTGACAGCAGAAATAGATAGGCATAAAATATACTATTGTCAAATGAATTAGCAAGCTATTCATAAAAAGTTAACGGACATTTGAATAATATGAGTAATATCCATATAAGGTATCAATTACTTAAATCTAACCAACTTGTATGCTTGTCATACAAGTCTACAGAAAGGAAGATCGTCGTATGCGCAACGTATTTTTTGCAGATAATGAAACAATTGAAACGACTTTACGTGGGAAAGAAATTTTAGGAGCTCCAATGTTAAACAAAGGAGTAGCTTTTACAAAAGAAGAGCGTAAAACGTTAGGATTAGAAGGTTTACTTCCTCCAATGACTTTAACTTTAGATGAGCAGGCAAAACGTGCATATGAGCAATTTTTAGCTCAGGCAGATAACCTTGGTAAGAATGTGTATTTAAACGATTTACAGAACCGTAATGCTGTATTATTTTATCGTTTATTGCAAGATCACTTAAAAGAAATGCTTCCGGTTGTTTATACACCAACAGTTGGACAAGCAATCCAAGAATACAGCCATGAATATCGCCGTCCGGGGGGCGTATACTTGTCAATCGATAATGTAGAAGGCATTGAAGAAGCTCTTAAAAATATCGATGCAAATAGTGAAGACATTGATTTAATGGTTATTACAGATTCAGAAAGTATTTTAGGAATTGGTGACTGGGGCGTTGGCGGTATTAATATTGCTATCGGTAAATTAGCCGTGTACACAGCTGCAGCAGGAATTGATCCAAGCAGAGTACTTCCAGTTGTTCTTGATGTAGGAACAAACAATGAAAAATTATTAAATGATCCTTTATATATCGGAAACCGTCATGAACGTATCCGCGGTGAACGCTATGATCATTTCGTAGATCAATTCATTTCAAAATCTCTTGAAATATTCCCTAATGCACTGTTACACTGGGAAGACTTCGGTAACGTAAATGCTCGTAACATTATTAACAAGTACGGAAAAGAAATTCTAACGTTTAATGATGATATTCAAGGAACAGGTGCCGTGACGCTTGCCGCTATTTTCTCAGCAGTTCAAGTGTCTAAAATGCCGCTTCGTGACCACCGTGTTTTAATCTTTGGACCAGGTACAGCAGGTATCGGTATTGCAGATCAAGTACGTGATGCAATGGTATTAGACGGGATCACAGAAGATGAAGCATACAAAAACTTCTGGGCAGTCGATTTTCGAGGTCTTTTAACAGATGATATGGACGACTTATTAGGTTTCCAAACGCCTTATGCCCGAAAAGCAGAAGAAGTGAAGGACTGGAACCGTGAAGAAGACAAAATTTCTCTTTTAGAAGTTGTCAGACAAGTTAAGCCGACAATCTTAATTGGTACGTCTGGTGTAGCGGGCGCATTCTCAGAAGAAATCGTAAAAGAAATGGCGAAGCATGTAGAACGCCCAGCTATTTTACCAATGTCAAATCCAACTCCGCTTGCGGAAGCTACTCCTGAAAATCTATTAAATTGGACAGAAGGAAAAGCACTTGTAGCAACTGGCAGTCCGTTTGAACCAGTTAACTACGATGGTGTAGAATATGAAATTGGTCAATCTAATAATGCTTTTGTCTTCCCAGGTCTTGGTCTTGGATCAATCGTGGTAAAAGCAGAAGTTATTACAGACAGCATGTTCGCAGCATGTGCACACGCTGTAGCTCAAATGGTAGACAGCAGCAAACCAGGCGCTTCATTACTACCACGCGTAGAAGAATTACGTGAAGTATCATATAACGTTGCTTTAGCGGTTGCTAACGCAGCAATTAAAGATGGCGTTGCAAAAGAAATTCCAGCAGATGTTAAAGCGGCAGTAAAAGCAGCAATGTGGGAACCAACATACAAAGAAATTAAAGCTTTAGAAACAGTAAATGCTTAATTTTTAGATAGAAAAAGCACAGCTTCTGAAAAAAGAAGCTGTGCTTTTTTTAGTTACAAAAAGAATTCTTAAGTTACATAACGTATATAGTTTTTTAAAACTTGTGTATGATTCTCTATATTAGAACCACAGGGGGTTATGAGATGAATACAGCACGTAAATTGGAAACGTTTACTCAAGATTCACAGCCTGAAAATAAGGGTTTTTGGAACCGAATCAACAATATTAAAATAGGAGTTATTCCTCTGCCACTATACGTTTTACTTGCATTAATTGTATATGGCGCGGCCGTTTACAACGAGCTTCCTCCAGATATGATTGGCGGATTTGCGATTATTATGGTAATGGGAATGCTGCTTGGTGATTTAGGATTAAAAATTCCGATTTTAAAAGATATTGGCGGACCAGCTATTTTATCACTGCTTGTACCTTCCGTATTAGTTTTTTATAATGTTTTAAATCCCGCGTCTATGGAAGCGGTAACAACTTTGATGAAAACATCAAACTTTTTATACCTTTATATTTCTTGTTTAGTAGCCGGAAGTATTCTTGGTATGAACCGTAAAGTTTTAATTCAAGGCTTTACACGTATGTTCGTACCGCTTGTATTAGGTACGCTAGTCGCTGTAGCTGCAGGTGTAGCTGTTGGGATGTTATTTGGTTATGGAGCAAAACATACATTTTTCTATATTGTTGTACCGATTATTGGAGGAGGGATTGGTGAAGGTATTTTACCGCTCTCACTTGCTTATTCTCAAATTTTAGGTAGTTCAGCCGAATCTTTTGTGTCGCAAATGATTCCAGCTGCTGTTATTGGAAACATCGTTGCTATCGTATGTGCTGGCTTAATGAAACGTCTAGGAGAGAAAAAGCCAGAATTAACAGGTAATGGAGTTCTTGTGAAGACAAAAGGCGGAGATGGCATCTCAGAAGATACAAATATCAAGAAACCGGTAGATTTTTCGTTAATGGGCGCAGGTCTTTTAATTGCATGTAGTTTCTTTATTTTCGGAGGCTTGGCACATAAATTTTTAGGAATTCCAGGTCCAGTTTTAATGATCGTAGCGGCAACGCTAGTCAAATGTTTACAAGTAATGCCTGCTAAGATGGAGCAAGGTGCTTACCATATGTACAAATTCATTTCTACGAGCTTAACATGGCCGTTAATGGTAGGGCTAGGAATTTTGTATATTCCTCTTGAAGATGTAGTGAAAATTGTGACACCAGGTTATGTAGTCGTATGTGCAGCAGTTGTCATTGCTATGGTAGCAACGGGTTATTTTGTAGGTAAAATGATGAAAATGCATCCAGTGGATGCTGCAATTGTAACCGGCTGTCACAGCGGTTTAGGAGGTACGGGAGACGTAGCGATTTTATCAGCTTCCAACCGTATGTCACTTATGCCATTTGCTCAAGTAGCAACAAGACTTGGAGGCGCTTCCACAGTTATTTTAGCTACGCTTCTTATGAAACTTTTAGGAGTATAAAATCAAAACAAAAAAGCAGTTCGTGTCATGCGAGCTGCTTTTTTTGTCTTATGAAATGCTAACAGGTTTTAAAATAAATTCTTCCACAACTTTTGCCACACCGTCGTTCATGTTTGTATCTGTTACGTGGTTGGCTTTTTCTTTAATATCGTCAGGAGCATTTCCCATTGCTACGCCAAGTCCAGCAAATTCAATCATGGCAAGATCATTATAACTGTCGCCAATGGCAATCACTTCATCGCTTGTAATGCCAAGCTGTTGAATTAATAAGTGGAGACTTGTCCCTTTAGTGACGCCTTCTTCTGTAAATTCAAGGAAGTATGGTTTAGAGCGCATTACGCTTAGCTCTCCTTGAAGCTGCTTTTGAAGTTTCTTTTCAACGTGAACCAGCATTTCCGGTTCTGCAAGCATGAGTACTTTTACAACAGGTTCTGTAACGGCATCAGTAAAAGATGAAACAACACGGATCGGCAGACCAGTAATGTCACTTTCAATATCCGTAAATTTATTTTCTACTTCGGTTATAATTTCATCTCCAACGTACGTATGAATTAAAACGCCTTCTTCGCGGCTAATATCGTTAAGACGTGCAACAGTACGCGGAGATAAGGTGCTGCTAAATAGCTCTTCATTTGTTAGGCAATTAATGATTTTTGCCCCATTAAACGATAAAATAAAGCTTCCGTACTTTTCTAATTCTAGCTCTTTTGCGATGTGAACCATTCCGTAAGTTGGTCGTCCAGAAGCAAGTACAACTTTCACTCCTGATTCTTGCGCCTTCATTAAAGCTTCTTTCGTGCGCGGAGAAATAGTGTGATCATCGCATAATAGTGTATCATCCAAATCTAAAACAATCATTTTGTAAGGCATATTTGTAAATTCCCTTCTTCTACTAGACTCATATCTTCATATGGTACTATAAAAAAACGTTTGATTCAATTTAATGATTTTTTGAAAAAAAGAAGCATGCGTATACTTTGTTTGAACTCCTTGTAAGTAGATCAAACAAAGAAATTGAGACATAACGAAGTCACTCGAATTTATAAACGAACAAATGGGATAAATGATCTAGTATGGATGACTTGTTACACCGCTGTTGATTTCCATGCAGGACTTCGCTTTCCGCGGGCGGGAGCTGAGCCCCCTCGTCGCATACGCTCCTGCGGGGTCTCATCCTTCCGCTTTTTCCACAGGAGTCTGCGTCTTGCCCTCCAATCAACAGCTAGAAGCAACTAAACATATGAAAGCTACATTCATTTTAATAATAAAAAAACGAACAAATAATCAGAATTTTGATTATTTGTTCGTTTTTTTACGTCGACTAAAATTCTTTTGTACCAGCTTCTAGATTAGTAAGCAGCTAGAGTTTGATTCGTTTTCTGGGCGTTTCCTTTGTTGAAAGCTTCTTTTAAGAGCGTGTAAGATCGCTTTTTTTGTTCGAAATTTTGAATAGCAGTAAGTATGATAAATTCATCAATAGAAAACGCCTGTTTCAAAGCTTGCAGTTTTTGACGAACGGTTTCTTTTGTACCGTATATAATGTTTGCTTCTTTTTCTTCAATTCGATAGCTTTCTTTGGACTGTTGACCAAATTCTTCCGCTTTTTCTTTGGAGCCTAGTGTAGCGGACTTTCCATTTTGTAAGTATACTTTAAATATTTTTGTGCTGGATGCTAATGTTTTTGCTTCTTCTACGGTGTCCGCTACGATGACGGAAAGCGCAACGACAAGCGAGCGTGCATGGGATGAAACGTGCTGATTATAGACAGAAATCGCTTCTTCTAGCACTTTTTGATCACCATTAATGAATTGAGCAAATACATAAGGAAGGTTTAATGAACCCGCAAGCTCTGCGCTTGAAGCACTTGCTCCCAGTAAAAATATATCTGCTGATTTTTCCGGCCTTGGATAGGCTTTTAAACCGTAAAGAGGGTGATCTTTTGGCAGCGTATCGTTTAGGTATTGTTTAAGTTCTATCAGTTTGTCTGTTAAGGACTTAGTGGGCTGAGAGTTTTGTTGCAAGGCTTGAGTAGAATGAGGTAGTCCTCCTGGTGCTCTACCGATTCCAAGATCGATGCGATTTGGAGATAATGAGGCTAAAACATTAAAATTTTCTGCTACTTTATAAGGGCTGTAGTGCTGAAGCATAACACCGCCTGAGCCGATACGGATATGATTCGTTTTAGCGAGTAGGTGAGAAATTAACACTTCAGGTGATGATCCTACAACATGTTCAGAGTCATGATGCTCCGCTACCCAAAAGCGGTGGTAGCCAAGTTCTTCTGCTAGCTGAGCTAATTGTATAGTATGCTGAAATGCATCTTCAGCACGCTCACCTTCGTAACGTGGGCTTTGATCTAAAATACTTAATTTCACTGAAAACACTCCTTAAAGTTGATAAAAAAGGTAAGAATAATTGGAATTAATTTTAGCAAAGGATTTTCCAGATGGAAAGAGTTTTTTTAAAAGAAAAATATTTTTTGAAAAATAAGTTGACTTTGCCATTTTGAGGCTATATAGTTGAATCATCAAACAGAAAAACCGATAAAACAACTTGGATAAATAAGAATTAAGTGAGTATGTTTCAAAGACACTTCACTTCATTCTCCGGTTTTATCAAAGAAACAGTTAAAGCTGATTGGTCTACCAAAGGCTCCTGAGGAAACTCCAGGAGCCTTTTTGCTGTAAAAAGGAGGGGAAGAAAGTGAGCGATGTATGTATTTTATATAACGGAAGCTCTCATAATTATCAACAAATAGCCTCAGTGAAAGGTGAGCTAGAAGCTTGCTTAACCTCAAAAGGAGTGGACGCAGAAACTATTTTGTATCATGATGTACACGCTTTGAAGCAGGAAACACAGAAAGAAGTAAAGGCATTTATCTCAAAAGTGAACCAAGCTAAAAGTATTGTCGTTCTGTTATCTGGAGTAAATGAAACATACGTACAGTCTTTTGAACGGCTAACAAAAATAGTGCCGGAAGATTTATTGCATAAAAAAATACTTCTGCCAATTCTTATTGGTGAAAATGTGAATTCTTTACTAAAAGCCAAGTATGATTTAAAACTTTTAGCGTCTTTTTTAGGTAGACCTTATTGGCTCAGCAGTCTTTTTTTGCTGCATGAATACGTCTCTTTTACAGGCATCAACAATGCGAATGCCAAAAGTCGTTTAAAGGAAGCTGTGGATGAGCTGATTTATAAAGCCGATCTATCTCTTCAAACATTTATAAAATGAGGTGAAGAAAATGAGTGAATTATTTCGATTAGCAACCGTAGAAGATGCTAAAGAACTGTTGGATTTAACGCTTCGAGCATACGAGCCGATTCGAAAGCTAGGAATTAAGTTTCCTGCCGCAACGGCAACGATTGAACTTGTAAAAGAAAACATTCAAAACAGCCGCTGCTATGTGCTGGAAAGTGATGAAAAAATCGTAGCTACGATTACAGCAAGAACGTATAAAGAAATAACGAACTGGCCTTTCTTATGGTGGTTTGCTGTAGATCCATTGGTTAAAAAGAAAGGAGTAGGTTCTAAACTCTTAACGTGGGTTGAAGAAACCATTATTCGAGATCAACTGGGGGCTCCTGCTGTTACATTAGCTACTTCTGACCGACACCCATGGTTGATTCCTATGTATGAAAGAAAAGGGTATGAACGCTTTTTTGAAGTCGATCAAGGAGAAGAAGGAAAAGAAGGAAAAGAAGGAAAAGGCGTATTCTTAAGGAAGATCTTACATCCCGAAAGATATGAGTTAGAAAAACATAAGGAGTTAAAACAAGCTAATTAATCATTTAAAAGAAAAGAGGAGAAACCATGTCAGTAAAAATTTTATTATGGAATCGAAAAGGTTGTCATCATTGCGAGGAACTAAAAGCATATTTTTATGAGAAAGGATATCAATATGAAAGTATCGATGTAGAAGGAAAAGATTATTTGCGGGATTTACTTGAAATTAAATACGGTATTCGCTATGTACCGGTCGTTGAAATTGGAGACGAGGGGCAGTTTAAAGGAGTAATTGAAAAAGATTATGAACAAATAGAAAAGTTGATTAAAGACTATTCACCAATCGTTAAATAGCTGCAACATCCATTTTATTAATTCGTTAAAACAATAAATTATTTTGAGACATAGTGAGGGACAAAACACATGAAAAAGCTACAGCTGACAGCTATCTTTTTATCACTTCTTTTATTATTAGCCGCTTGCGGAACACCCAATAAAGAAACAGCAGCTAACGCAAGCAAAGACAAAGTGCAAAAAATTATTGTAGGAACGGGTACGCAATTTCCGAACATTTGCTTTCTTGATGACAAAGGAAATCTAACGGGGTATGACGTAGAGCTTGTTAAAGAAATAGA
The DNA here is from genome assembly GCF_049199565.1 of Priestia sp. D3YE.R1. Lineage (NCBI taxonomy): Bacteria > Bacillati > Bacillota > Bacilli > Caryophanales > Bacillaceae > Priestia > Priestia sp. D3YE.R1. Next base: position 226,936 of record NZ_JBLTHW010000003.1, read on the forward strand.
CAAACGTCTTCCAAACTATAAGTTTGAATTTAAAACAATGGATTTTTCTAATTTACTTTTGAGCTTGGAATCCAACAAAATTGATTTAGTAGCCCATCAGATGGAAGTGAATGAAGAAAGAAAACAAAAGTTCTTGTTTAATAAAGAACCTTATAATATCTTTCCGCTGCATGTAGTTGTAAATGAAAAAAATACGTCGATTAAATCAATTAAAGATTTGAGCGGTAAAAAGGTAATTGTAGGAGCAACGAGTAACTCTGCTAACTTAATCGATAAGTATAACAAAGAACATGGAGATAAAATTGATATCGTTTATTCAGGCCAAGGATCTGATGATGCAAAAACGCAGCTAAAAACAGGACGTGCGGACGCTACAATTAGTACGCCGTTTGCAGTTGACTTTGTCAATAAGCAAGCGGACGCAGAGCAAAAAGTTGTAGGACCTGCTATTTCAAATTCAAAAGTATATTTTATGCTTCGAAAAAATGAAACAGGTTTACAAAAAAATGTTGATAAAGCGCTAAAAGAAATAAAAGAAGACGGAACATTGACAAAATTAAGCAAAAAATGGCTAGGAGAAGATTATACAAAAGCAGCTGGAAATAACTAAAGCACTTACTGTGACCCAAGCCTTGAAATTGGGTCCTTTCGCTACCTGCAGAGGGAAACAAAGGAGAGAAAAAGATGGGAAAAGCATTTGATATAGAGCTGATTTTCACCTCTATTCCTCAATTATTATCTTATTTGCATATTACAATTTGGATTTTGATTGCTTCACTTTTGATTGGCAGTACCTTGGGATTGTTTATTGCGCTGCCTCGTATTTATAAAGTACCGGTGTTAAGTCAATTAGCAGCAGTTTATATTTCTTTTATGAGGGGGACGCCTATTTTAATTCAATTATTTTTAGTTTTTTACGGGGTACCTGCCCTTTTACAATTGATTCATATTGACGTTTCTAGAATGGTTCCGCTCGTATTTGTAATTATCACGTATTCACTGAGCACGGCGGCGTCTTTTTCTGAAATGATGCGCGGTGCCATTAATAGTGTAGATAAAGGGCAAACTGAAGCAGCGTATAGTGTAGGAATGACCGGAAAACAAACGTTCACTCGAATTGTGCTGCCGCAAGCTCTCGTTGTAGCCTTTCCTAACTTTGGAAACCTTGTGATTGGGTCCTTAAAAGATACGTCTTTAGCCTTTACCATTGGTGTGATGGATATGATGGGAAGAGGAGATACCATTATCGCTGCAACGGCTCATGCAGTTGAAGTATATATTGCACTTGCCATTATTTATTATTTTGTAGCCATTATATTAGAGAAATTTTTTATGAAATCCGAACAGAAGCTGCAAAAACACGATCAGCCTGTTCATGTATAAAACGAGCTTACTAAAAGAGGTGTAAACATGATTATTGACGTACCGTTTATATGGACGGCATTTGTAGAAATTTTGAAGGCATTACCTTTAACACTCCTTATTACCATCGGTCCATTACTAGGCGGATTGCTTATTGGTATTGCTGTTGCGGCTGTAAGAATTAATTCAGTGAAAATAATAACGCCTATTGCTAACGTATACGTATCATTTTTCCGAGGAACGCCTGCTATTCTTCATATTATGGTTATTTACCTAGGGTTCCCGCTATTTATTAATAAATTATCGAGCTACTATGGATGGGGCTTCAATGCAAACAGCATTCCTATTGTCGTATTTGTATTAATCGCTTTGTCTTTTACAGCGGGAGCTTATATGTCAGAGATCATTCGCTCTGGTTTGTTAGCTGTAGAAAAAGGACAAATTGAGGGTGCGTATTCCATTGGAATGAATCGTTTTCAATCGATGAAAAGAATTGTTTTTCCACAGGCGTTTGCTTTGTCTTTACCGAATTTATGTAATATCTTCATCGGCTTTTTGCATACGTCTTCTATCGCATTCATCGTCTCGCAAAAAGAGTTAAACGGTGCAGCTAATATCGTAGCTTCAAATAATCTTAAGTTTCTGGAAGCCTATATTGCTGCCGCCCTTATTTATTGGATGCTGACGATGTTAATAGAAGGAATAACGGCGCTGCTTGAACGAAAGTTAACGGTTTATAATCGAGGAGGGGTTGTATGATTACATTAACAAATATTAAAAAAACATTTGGTCAACACACAGTATTGGACGGTATTGATTTAATTGTTAAAAAAGGGGATGTTGTAACCATTTTAGGGCCGAGTGGCTCTGGAAAGACTACGTTTCTACGCTGCATTAATTTCTTAGAAAAAGCAGATGAAGGAGAAGTTTCGATTGATCAATTTACGGTGCAGTGCCAAAAGCCAAACCGCAAAGACATTTTAACTCTTCGCCAAAAAACAACGATGGTTTTTCAGCAATACAATTTGTTCAAACACAAAACCGTTATTGAAAATATTATGGAGGGGCTAGTTATTGTTCAAAAGCTGCCAAAGGAAGAAGCGAAACAACGCAGTTTAGACGTTCTTGAAAAAGTTGGGCTTGTTGAAAAAGCAAATGCATATCCAAGTCAGTTATCAGGAGGTCAACAGCAGCGAGTGGGCATTGCTAGAGCGCTTGCTTTGAATCCTGAAGTCATTTTATTTGATGAGCCGACGTCTGCTTTGGACCCCGAACTGGTTGGTGAAGTGCTGTCTGTTATTCGTAAAATTGCTGAAGAAGGAATTACGATGATTATTGTTACGCACGAAATGAGCTTTGCCCGTGAAGTCTCTAATCACGTTGTGTTTATGGACGGAGGCAAAATTGTCGAACAAGGTCATCCTGATGAAATATTTTTAAATCCAAAAGAAGATCGAACAAAGCAATTTTTCAAGCGTATTAACCCAACACATTCTCCTTACTCTTATGTTTATGAAAAAACAATCTAATATTTTAATTTAAAACCTACTTGACTCATAGGAATAATAAGTATATGATAAAATCATCAAATTAAACAAACCGACTAGATCACTAGAGGTTCTTTGCACAATGTCACGCATTGTGCAAAGAACCTTTTATTTTTAACTAGACTTAAGGGAAGAAGGGTGAACGTAGTGAATAGAGGAGCATTAAAAGCTAAAACAAGCAAAAAACTTATTATAAAAGGCCTGGTTGTACCTGGAAGGCAGCAAGGAAGACATTTGGGTTTTCCAACAGCTAATATAGATACTCAGCATGAGGAATTAAAAAATGGCGTGTATGGTGTCCTCGTTCATCTGCGGGGACTTGAACATATAGGAGTTATGAATGTAGGCGTTAAGCCGACATTTGGATCGGAACTATCTAAAACATTTGAGGTTCATATTTTGGATTTTAACGACGTTATTTATGGAGAGACAGTTCAATGCGACGTGATCTTTCGGGTGCGAGGAGAGAAAAAGTTCCCTTCTATTGAGTTTTTAAAGCATCAAATTAAAGCCGATACGCTGCAAGTTAAGCAAAGATTTCAACATATGGGCTATGTATCTAGTGAACATACAGCTTCCAAGCTAGGGCAAGCGCGGTATTTAAATCTTCCTGATCTACAGTTTTTTAATTGGTGCCACAGTCAATTCAGAGTCAATAAAGGGATTTACAATACAATCGATCAATGGTTTTATGACGAAGGAATTGAAAATATTTACCCTAGAAGAGTTCACGTTATCGCTTTTTTACAATTTGCACAAGAAGGAAATGAAAGAAAGATAGAAAAAGAAGGAGTCCTTCGCTTTGGAGCAGGCGGTTTAACCAATCAATTACGAGAATTTATGAATGGGTATGAAAAAGGAGAATGGTAATATGACACATCAAAGACAATTAAAGCTAGGGGCTATTATTCATGGAGTCGGAGGAAATATGGGGGCGTGGAGACACCCTGAAATTTTGTCAGATGCCAGCGTAAATTTCGATTTTTACAAGCAGCAGGCTCAAAAAGCGGAAGAAGGAAAATTTGATTTAGTGTTCATTGCCGATGGGTTATATATTAATGAAAAATCGCTTCCGCATTTTTTGAATCGTTTTGAACCTCTTACTATTCTATCAGCACTTGCTTCTGTCACTTCTCATATTGGTTTAGTCGGCACTCTATCGACTTCGTATAGCGAACCGTTTACGGTGGCTAGACAATTTGCTTCACTTGATCATATTAGCAGCGGCCGAGCGGGATGGAATGTTGTCACATCTCCATTAGAAGGATCTGCGCTTAACTATGGAAAAGAGCACCCCACTCATGACAAACGCTATAGAATAGCTGAAGAGTTTCTAGAAGTAACAAAGGGATTATGGGATTCTTGGGAAGATGATGCTTTTATTCGAAATAAAGAAACCGGACAATTTTTTGAGGAGAAAAAGCTGCACCGATTGCATCACAAAGGCGAATTTTTTTCTGTAGAAGGCCCGTTAAACATTGGCCGCTCAGCTCAGGGGCAGCCCGTAGTGTTTCAAGCAGGCTCTTCTGAAAGCGGCAAAGATCTAGCCGCAAAAACGGCTGACGCAGTGTTTACGGGACAAGATAATTTAGAAGAAGCAAAAGCTTTTTACCAAGATGTAAAATCAAGAGCCGCAGCGCAAGGGCGCAATGAAAACGAACTTTTAATTTTCCCGGGAATAGGTCCTATTATTGGTAGTACAACCGAAGAAGCCGAAAGAAAATATGAAGAACTTGCTCAATTGGTAACAATTGAACATGCGCTAAACTATTTAGGACGCTTTTTCGATCATTTTGATTTTTCACAGTTTCCATTAGAGGAGGCATTTCCTGACTTAGGGGATATAGGAAGTAATAGTTTCCGAAGTACAACCGACAAAATTAAAGAAAATGCTAAAAAATATAAGTGGACACTCCGAGAAGCAGCGCTGCGAATTGCTACACCTAAAACACAATTTATTGGGACGCCAGAGCATATCGCTAATTTGATGGAACAGTGGTTTGAAGAAAAAGGAGCTGACGGCTTTATTATTCATTCAAGCGTTCCGCATGGCTTAGATGACTTTGTTGAACACGTTGTACCAATACTGCAAGAAAGAGGCTTATATCGTACAGAATACGAAGGGAGTACGTTAAGAAGTAACTTGCAGCTGAATGTTCCTAAAAATCGCTACACACAGGTGAAAGTTAACTGAAGTAGATTCAAAGATACCGGGAAAAAATTATTTTAGCTGAAGTGAAAAATGAACTATTAATCGAAATCTTTTGATTGATAGTTCGTTTTTTTTGTTATGGTGAACGCAGGTTTCATCTGTTTAATTCCCTTTAGCAGTTGATTGGAGGGCAAGGTGAAGACTCCCGCGAAAGCAAAGTCTTGCATGGAAATCAACGGCCGTGTAACAAGCCATCCATATGAGCTCATGTTTCCCGTTTGCTCGTCTTTAGATTGAATTAATTTAGTTATGTCTCGACCTTTTTTAATATTTTTAATATTAAAAATATGGTAAAATTCTTTTTGTAGGTTATTCGTTTCAGTTCATAAGGCCTAAAGGGTTTTGAATACCCGGAAAGGAGTCAAATGGAAAAAAGACATAAAAGTAAGAAGGAGCATATGATTATTTGGATATCTTTATCCGTTTTTTTAGTCGGTGGAGGAGCGACAGGATGGATATTGTACCAAAACGGAAAAATTCCTTTTTTATCACAGCAAAGTATAAAAGCAAGTGCCATTAAAGTGAATCAACAAAAAGTTGATAAGTTGGAAAGCAGCGATCAGCAGGCAAAAGATTTTATAGCTGAACATCATGACGTACTAAATGATTTGACGGGGTGGAGTGCCATTGAGCACCCAGACTGGTCTGCCGTACAAGAAGAAGCGACAGCCATTAAAAATACGATTGGGACGATTGAAGTAAAAGATTCTGTTTTAAAGAAAGACTTTGAGCATATGGAGAAGCTCGCTGGACAGCTAGAGCAGACGAAAGATCAAGCACTGTTAAAAGAACTTCATCGTTATTTTCATGACTTAGATGTTGTGATCAATGAAGACGATGGATCAAATACATATTTTGATGTTACCAGCTATGGTAAATCAGTTGTAAAGACTTCTAAATGAGCCATAGCAAAAAGTTTTATACATAAAAGTAGTTTTGTATAACAAACGTCTTCGCTTATTCATGCATATGCTACGGATAAGGAGGAGACAGGTTATATGAAAAAAATTTATTTAGATGCAGGTCACGGAGGGGCAGATCTAGGGGCTGTAGCCAGCGGATTATATGAAAAAGACGTAGTGTTAGCTGTTCAACAGCACATCATCTCTTTTCTTTCTACTCACTATCAAGGATTTTCTTTTTATACAACGCGTACAGCCGATGTGTTTTTGTCATTAAATGAACGGGTCAACAATGCCAATGCGTGGGGTGCTGATGTATACTTATCTATTCATATAAATTCAGGCGGCGAAACGGGATATGAAGATTTTATTTATAGCAAAAATATAAATAACCAAACCATTGTGTTCCGAAACGATATTCATGATCATGTGAAATTTGTTCTCACCAAATACAACCACTCTAACCGAGGCAGAAAATTGGCTAATTATAGTGTGTTAAGGCGTTCATATATGCCGTCTGTACTAACTGAAATTGGGTTTATTGATACAGAACACGATGCAAAGCTCTTAAAAAACCCTCAATTTCTAAAAGATATGGGGGTGGCATATGCAAAAGGGATTGCGCAGTTTTTAAACTTGGAGCCTACGGCCACAAAGTCTGTGGAAGCCTCTGACGCGGAAAGTTTTTCAAAACCTACTTCTTTATATAAACCTTTATGGATAAAAACAACCGAGGATACCTATACGTATAAGGATGCAAATATGTCAGGGAGAACAGGTTCTTTAAAAAAGAATACCCTCTTTCAAGTTTATAGTGAAACACATGCAGCCTGGATAATTGATAGAGAACATTTTATTGAAAAAAAAGATACAATGATTGAAGGAGAAACTATCACAACTGCGGAATTAACAAAAGAAGATGTGGAAGCATTAAAATTGTTTGTGACGGAAGAAAAATTAGAAACAGCCGCAACCTTTTCCGAAGAAGGAGCTTCGGTAGCCATCATTACACTTCACGATAAAAAAATACTGAATGTAAAAGCATTTTTAGATAGAGAAAAATGGTGGTATAAAGCTGAACGGATAAAAAAATAGTAAAAAAACCTGCTTGTTTTTTGAAGCTTTCACCCTAGTAATTTTACTTATTTTTGATAGAATATAAAGAGCTGAATCGTAAAGATGCATAAAGGTGTGATGGAAATGGAAGAACAACAAGAAGCGATTGACTTAACAAAAGTATATGTCTATGAGGAGTTTCCGGATAAAGTTGCAGGCAGATGCGATAACTGTGGACATGTGAAATTTAAAAGCTTAGTAAAAGACTTTATTTTTATCCGTACATGCGCAAAGTGCGGCATGAAAAAAAGTATTTAAATCCCTACTTCTTTATAAAAAACGCTCTTTTCTGAAATGAAAAGAGCGTTTTTTCTCTATTTAACGTATAAATGATCGCTAAGCTGCTCTGAAATAGTTTCTACATCTTCTTGCACATGTTTTTGTTTTTTCATCATTTCTAACAGGATTTCTTCAAGGTTCTGTGAATGATTTTGCTTATCTTTTGGTTTATGTAAATACTTTGCGATTTGATGCATATTATTGCTTAGCCGGCTTAGCTCAGACTCAATTTTTCGCAGGTTAACTAATAGTTCCACACCTGCTTCTTTGCCGATTAAAGGCGGCTTAACTTTTCCATCCATAATAAATTTTCGAATGAGAGACGTTCGTTTTAAATTATAGTGTTCAATAAGTTCCTCTAGTTTTTCTTTTTCTTCTTCATTTAACTTAATTGCTGGAATGCTGTGTCCTCTCATAAGGTATCTCCTTTCAAGAGCAGTTCTTGCTGCGTTCAATCATATGTAAACATTCTCTTGTCTTTAATAATAGCAACCTTTTCCATGGTTAACTATGGTGAAAAGTTACTAAAATATCGAACGTACAGTCTGTTAAAAAACTGGTAAATTAAGAAATTTGGTTTAGTAATAGTTGAATTATAGAAGGAATGACATTATCTACAATATTGCTGCCTTTTTAATAAAGCAGCAAAAGGGATGAATGTACCGCTGTTGTCCTCAAGCATTTTTGATAGCGCAGCTTTAAAGAAGAGGGATGATTTTTATCAATTTTTCATCGTACCACATCTTTCCTCCTAGTAACTCTGTCGAATCTTCTAGACTATTGTCTCAAGGGAATAGAAAGAAAGAAGACGAAATGGTTGAGAACGAGGTAAAGTCATATTATGTCTTTATTTACCTCATTTACATACTTTACGGGGGGGGAATACGTTTGAAACTAAAAAAACGATTAAAACTAAACAAGATAGGGGGAGCTATGCTTGCGGCTGGGGTCATGTGTACATCTTATACGCCTATTCATTCGCTACAAGCGCCTGCAGTCGCTCAGGCTGCAGAGAATCAGTCGGATTCTTTGGAGCTGGCATTTGTACAAGCATCTAAAGAATTTGGTGTGCCAGCTTCGCTTTTAAAAGCAATTTCCTACAACAAGTCGCGCTGGGAAAGTCATAATGGAAAACCTAGCGCAGCCGGCGGATACGGTCTGATGCATTTAACAGACATCCCTTCTTTAGAGGATGGAAAAGGAAACGGAACTGCGTCTTCACAACCAGCATATGACAAACAGCAAACGCTCTCCTTAGCTGCTAAGCTGCTTAAGTCCGATAAAGAAAGATTAAAAAACGATCCTGTGCAAAATATTCGCGGTGGAGCTGCTGTACTAGCCTTTATGGCAAAAGACAAAAATGGAAACGTACCGTCTACTGATCAGAAATGGTACGATGCAGTCGCCGCTTACAGTTCTTCTCAGGATAAAGAAAACGCTCAAGTATTTGCCGATGATGTATATGAAACGCTGGAAAAAGGAGCAGAGCGTACAACATCAGACGGACAGCATCTTAAAATTTCTCCTCAAAATATAGATATGTCGATTCCTCGCGCTGAAAATTCCAATACGAATAAAGCGGATTGTCCGGCATCTTTAAAATGTGAATACATTCCTGCTTTTTACGGGAAATTCAGCGAAAGTCCTTCAGATTACGGAAACTATGATCTTGCAAATCGTCAAAAATCAGATGTTCGCTATATTGTTATTCATGATACAGAAGTAAGTTATGACGGAACGATTGATTTATTTGCTAACCCTAATAGAGCAGCTGCAAACTATGTCATACGTTCAAGTGATGGCCACATTGCACAGATGATTGATAACAAAGATGTAGCATGGCATGCAGGAAACTGGTATTTTAATACGCACAGTATTGGAATTGAACATGAAGGGTTCGCCCTTGAAGGATCCACGTGGTTTACAGAAGAAATGTACCGTTCTTCAGCAAGACTCGTACGCCACCTTGCCAAAGAATATAATATTCCATTAGACCGAGCTCATATTATCGGTCATGACGAGGTACCGGGTTTGTCTCCTAAGGCTCAATCAGGTATGCATTCAGATCCTGGGCCGTTTTGGGATTGGGGGCACTATATGGATTTAGTAGGAAACCCAGTCGAGCGCCAGCATACAAACAAACTAGCCGTTACAATTAATCCCGTCTTTAAAAACAATCAGCCGGAGGTATCAGATGCACCAAAGCAGCCGGCCAACTTTGTGTATTTGCATCAAGCTCCTAGCAATGATTCGCCGCTACTGAATGAGCCTGCAGCTTCAGGGCCAGGAACGAAACAAACGTTAGACTGGGGAAGCAAAGCTGTAACTGGACAAACGTATGCAGTGGCTGAGACAAAAGGAGAATGGACAGCAATTTGGTACGGAGGACAAAAAGCGTGGTTTTATAATCCGCATAATCAAAATACGAGTAAAGGTACGGGCATATTATTAACGCCAAAAGCAGGAAAAGAAAGCATTCAAGTGTACGGAGGAGCTTTCCCGGAAGCTTCGGCTTATCCTTCTGATATCCCGGTTAAAGACATGGTCCCACTTCAGTATACAATCTCTCCGGATCAGGTGTACGTAGGGGTAGAAAAAGTAAAGAGTGACTATTACTATGCACCCAATTTTACAACAAATCCAAACGATCACAAAATGATTGTTGGAAAAGATGAATATTATCAAATTTATTTTAATCACCGCTATGCGTTTGTAAAAGCTTCGGATGTAGAGGTTAAAAGACACTAGAATAGAGTGGTAACAAAAAAGGAAGAGACAGGGTGTATAAAGGATATGTCTCTTTCTTTTCTTTTAAAAACCAAAAAAATTTAGAATGTTATTGATACTTTTTTAGCTTATGATCTTTTTAAAAAAGGAAGGAATGTCCTGTGATTATAATTAAGCCCCTAAGCCAGTGTTCTTTTTCCGATGCGCTACAAGCATTTAATAAAGGTTTTGAAGATTATTATCTTCCACTTGAGATGTCACTAGATCAATTCATTTGTAGGTTTGGTTTGGATCAGCTATCTGTCGATCATTCTTTTGTCGCTTTTTATAATGACACACCAGCTGGAATTATGTTAAATGGAATAAAAAGAGTCAAAGGAAAAAAACACGCTTGGAATGGAGGTACAAGCGTAGCTTTACCTTACCGAAAAATGGGGATTGGTGAAGCCTTGCTAAAAGCCACACTTGAGAGATATCAACAGCAAGGAGTAGTGGAAGCCAGTCTGGAAGCATTTAAAGTGAATGAAAAAGCCATTTACCTTTATCAAAAATACGGATATGAGATTGTAGATGCGCTTTTATTTCTAAAACATAGAGGAAGTTTTCGCGCTTCTTTACTTGAAAAGAAAAATTCGTTTACGTATTCGCTAAAACGAAGAGTTGTAAAAGATATTCAGAACCTATCCTTTTATACATACGACGTTCCGTGGAAAAATCAATTTGACTGTATTCGTGATGGAGAATCGTTTATTGCGTTGAATGAAAAAAACGAAGAAGTTGGCTATCTATTATTTCAAAAGAACTTTTCTTCCATAGGCATTGTGAATTCCGTTACTTTTTATCAAGGAAGCGTTAAGGAACATATCTCAAATTCCGAGGAAGTTCTAAACTTTTTATTGATATCCATTTTTAATATGTATGGGCCAATTGCTTACAATACATATAATCTACCTGAAAAAAGGAATAGCTTACTCGTGAAAATGTTAAAATTATTTGGCTTTCAAGATTTATATACAGATGAAGGAATCAAACTTGAGCAGGTGTTTATGAAAAAACAACTTTAAAAAGCGGCCACCGGCCGCTTTTATTGCATTTCTGTAATTGGATGTGCATCATAAAATTTCTCGATTTTTTCTTGCTGCCTTTCATATTTTGTTTTCCATACTTGATTCCCGTCATTATAATTCCGCAGATCTGTTCCGTAGAAGTCGGTTAACTCTTTTCGAGTAATTGTGATTGTCTGAGGAATAGTCGTATTAATAGTAAAGTGAACGCTGTCGACATTTTGTACGGCAGAAAGTAAAATGGTTGCGTTATGTAAAAGTGTACGTTTGGTTTTAACAGACGTCCAGCTTTTTTCAAACGTATGCTGATTACCTGTTGCAGCGTAGTTAATTGCTAAGTAGTAAGGTTTTTGCGCATTTTGAAAAGTTATACCTTTTAAATAAACGTGTCCTGGAAGTTTATTTGTAATTTCTTCTATTGAAGTATCACGTTCTAAAGAAGAAGTACGATGAATAGAAGAAGCAGAGACTCTTTCGGCAGACAGATTATTATGAGGTGCATAGGCACACCCTGATAGCCAAGTGAACACTGTACAAAGTGTAAGAGAAACATATGTTTTTTTCATAATGGTAACTCCTTTTGTTTATATCTACTTGTAAAGACGAAAGACCTATATATTTTGTTTCATACAAAATATAAGTTTATTCATTAAAAAGACAGATAATCCAAAATAATAGAAGTTAATAACCCTAATGAAGCAATAAAACCAATAACAGGACCACCTTCTTCAAAAGCTTCCGGCAACATCGTAGAAGCAACCATTGCCACAATTCCACCCCCGGCGAATGATGCAATAAAACCCATCATGTTTGGGGTAGCGTCTTGAAGAAATAAGTATCCAATCCAAGAGCAAAGAGCTGATATAAAAAAAACTGAAAGCCATAATGAAAAAATTTTCTTTTGGCTGTATTGGCTTTTTAGTAGTCCGCTTGTCCCGGAGATTCCTTCCGGTATATTACTGATAAAAATAGAGACAACAAGCAGCCAGCTAACGTGATGCTGTTCAATCAAACTTGCGCCAATCATTAGTGACTCAGGTATAGCATCCATAATGGTACCAATAAAAATGGCTAGTCCCGAGCTGGAGGGCACAAGGTGGTTAGAACGTTTTCTTTTGTGAGCGCCTTTTTTAGCTAAGGTCATGTCAAGAAGAGTAAAGAGTCCTGCACCCGTTAAGAAGCCTGAAGAAGAAGCAATAATTCCCGCTTCTTTTACTGAATCTTGAATAAGCTCGTAAGCAGCAGCTCCTAACAAAACGCCCGTGCCAAAAGCCATAATATAAGCAGTCAACTGTTTTTTTAAAGGTACAAAAATAGCTATAATGGCGCCAATTAGTACAGCTGAGCCTGAGATACCACCCCACATAAGGGCATCCATCACATGAGATCCCTACTTTCTTACGTACTTACTTGTAGTGTAACCATCTCTATGATTATTATGAAACAAGATAAATGAACTAAAAAAATGGGGAAAAATCACTTATTTAGACCTTGAATAAAAATACGTCTTTGGTATAATTTACAAAATTTTCTGATTATGTCCGTTGAAAGTGAAAAAACCTTGTGATAGGCTTATCAAAAGATAAAAGATGGAAAAAAATTCTTTTATCCATAGGCGATTAAAAACCTTACCGAGTTTTACTTTTAAACGAAAGAAGGAAGACGAGATGAATCCAAAAGCAGTGAAAAGAGAAAATCGTTATGCTAATTTAATTCCTATGCAAGAAATTAAATCCGTTGAACAGCAGCTTTACCCATTTGATATTTATAATAGCCTGCGTCAAGAAGCACCTATTCGTTACGATGAAAGCCGAAACTGCTGGGATGTATTTGATTATGAAACAGTAAAGTATATTTTAAAAAACCCGTCGCTTTTTTCATCCAAACGAGCAATGGAAGAACGCCAAGAAAGTATCTTAATGATGGATCCTCCAAAACATACAAAGTTACGAAACTTAGTAAACAAAGCTTTTACGCCAAGAGCTATTCAGCACTTGGAGGGTCATATTGAAGAGATTGCAGATTATTTATTAGATGAAGTAAGCAGCAAAAAAAAGTTTGATATAGTAGAAGACTTTGCTGGACCACTGCCGATTATTGTAATAGCAGAGCTACTGGGAGTACCAATAAAAGACCGAGCACTGTTTAAAAAGTACTCCGATGATTTAGTGAGCGGTGCTGAAGATAATTCAGACGAAGCCTTTGCGAAAATGATGCAAAAGCGTAATGACGGTGTGCTTTTTTTACAAGGGTATTTTAAAGAAATTATCGCCGAGCGTCAGAAAAATAAACAAGAAGATCTTATTTCGCTGCTTTTAGAAGCAGAAATTGACGGCGAACATTTAACAGAAGAGGAAGTACTGGGGTTTTGTATTCTATTGCTAGTAGCAGGCAATGAAACAACAACAAACTTAATTACGAACGGAGTCCGGTATATGACAGAAGACGTAGACGTGCAGAATGAAGTTCGTCAAGATATATCGCTAGTTCCGAATCTCGTGGAAGAAACGCTTCGTTATTATCCTCCTATTCAAGCGATTGGACGCATAGCCGCTGAAGATGTAGAACTTGGAGAGTGTAAAATTAAAAAGGGGCAGCAGGTAATTAGCTGGGCAGCAAGTGCAAATAGAGATTCAGCTAAGTTTGAAAGGTCTAACACTTTTGTCGTACATCGTAAAGCGAATCCTCATGTAAGCTTTGGATTTGGCATCCATTTTTGCTTAGGAGCACCGCTAGCAAGAATGGAAGGGAAAATTGCCTTTGCTAAATTACTAGAAAAAGGGGAATTTTCCAAAGTTCAGAATCAGTATTTAAAGCCAATAGATAGCCCTTTTGTTTTTGGTGTAAAAAAATACGAAATTACTTTTAATAACATCTGAAAAGCGAGCGCAAATGATGCGCTTGCTTTTTAGCTTTCAGTGTTCCATTTTTGATCCTCTGAAGGAGACGTGTAGGTGTCCATTGAAGAGATGAGCTGTTCGGGAGTATCAGAAATGTTGATTAGACGAATAGCAGAATCCGTAGAAAATCCTTCATCTACGGCATGCTGAACCATTTGCATAAGCGGGTTGTAGTAGCCGTTCACATTTAATAACCCTACTGGTTTTTTATGTATACCAATTTGAGCCCAGCAAAGAGCTTCAAATAACTCTTCAAATGTTCCGAAACCTCCAGGAAGTGCAATGTAAGCATCAGCTAACTCGTGCATAGTTGCTTTTCTCTCATGCATGCTCTCTACTTCGATGAGTTCTGTCAGCGCGGTATGAACAATTTCACCGCTAAACAAACCGCGGGGCATAATACCAATGACTTCGCCTCCATGCTGAAGCATTTCATTTGCAACTTCTCCCATCAGACCCATTCGTGAGCCTCCGTAAATCAGCCGGTAGTTTTTTTGGGCCATGTAGCGTCCTAGCGAGACGGCGGCCTCTTTATATTCTGTTTTTATTCCAGCGCTTGCTCCTGCAAACACACAAATTGATTTCAATTGCTTCACTCCTTTGTTTCTTTTCTATATAAGTCTTTTCTGTTTATGAAGAACAAATTCCTTCTTAATAATTTATGAATTTTCACAATGCCATCGCTTGATTATTCTAAAAACTTTGCTTATAATCAAAGCGAAACATCTGTTTGAAAGCGTTATCTATTTCTTTTGATGGAAAAGAGAGTACGCATAGATCTACTTGTAAGATAAGTAGATAACATGAACTTATGGGGATTAGACCGTTTTAAACGCTTCATTTAGTAAGCATACGTACTTGCAGGATTAGGACAAGGGGGATATCGGAATATGATGAATAATTTAATACGCACATTAATGGTACAAACACCGACTGTACCGGGAAACTTAGGAAGAGTAGCAACAGCTATCGGAAATGTTGGAGGAGACATTGGCGAGGTTGAAACCGTTAAAGTAGGACATAACTACACCATGAGAAGCATTACGGTTCAAGTAGAAAGTGAAGACCAGCTTGAGGAATTGCTTGAAGCGGTTCGCAGTTTAGAAGGCATTACTTTACATACAGTATCCGATGAAGTTCTTCATGCGCATGAAGGCGGTAAAATTCAAATGAAAAGCAAAATGAAAATTGAATCGATCGCTGACTTAAGAAGAGTGTATACACCAGGTGTAGCAAACGTTTGCCGTGCTATTCAAGAACAGCCCGACAAAGCTAAGATTTATACGAGCATTGGAAATACGGTTGCGATTGTAACGGATGGCACCGCTATATTAGGATTAGGAAATATTGGTCCAGTTGCAGGAATGCCCGTTATGGAAGGAAAAGCTGCGTTATTTGATCAGCTTGCTAATGTAAACGCTATCCCTATTTTGCTAAATGTAAATGAGCCGGAAGAAATTATTCAAACAGTTAAAAATATTTCACCGGGATTTGGCGGTATTTTACTAGAAGATATAGGGTCGCCTCACTGCTTTGAAATTGAAGAACGTTTAAAAGAAGAGCTCGATATTCCAGTTATGCATGATGATCAACATGGAACAGCAGTTGTGACGCTAGCAGCAGCTATCTCAGCTTGTCGCAGCACAGGTGTGAATTTGAAAGAAGCAAAAGTAGGGCAGATTGGCTTAGGAGCTGCCGGTATCGCTACTTGCAGAATGTTCATGGCGTACGGTGTCAAACAGGTGATAGGAGCTGATAAGTCTCCTGAAGCGAATGAGCGCTTAGTCAGCTACGGTGGAAAAGTAGCGGATTCATTAGAAGAGCTTATGGAGAACTGTGATATTGTTGTTGCGACAACAGGTGTACCTGGCTTAATCCAAAAAGAATGGATCCGAAAAGGGCAAATCATTCTAGCACTTTCTAACCCAAAGCCAGAAATTGAACCTGAAGATGCTCTTGAAGCAGGAGCTATTTATGCTACTGACGGCAGGTCAGTGAATAATGTACTCGGCTTCCCAGGTATTTTCAGAGGAGTGTTAAATGCGGGGGTGCGTGATATTACACATACGATGCTTGTAGCTGCAGCTGAAGCCATTGCGAATTCAACGCGTCCAGGCGATTTAGTTCCTCATCCTCTTAATCTAGCTGTACATGAAGCAGTATCTGAAGCAGTTGAAAGAGCGGCTGTTGTACACGGAGAGAAAGACGGCGTTTATCGATAACAAACAAGGCTGCCTCGAAATAGGCAGTCTTGTTTGTTTTTTATCAAAAAATAATAAGAAAATAGCAAACTATGAAACTTTTTTCCTTTTTTAACGTAATATAGTAATAGAAATAGTAAAAAAGGTAGAGAAAGGAGTTTTTATGGAGTTTGAACATTTAAAGGGCAAATTGCCTCTCGAGGCTAAAAAAGCGATGCGCTGGCAATCTATTTTTACGCATAGCCTGTGGCTTCTGGCAACAGCGGGTTATTTTCTACTCGTTCATTTTTTTGATTGGTGGTCAATTATTGGATGGATATCAGCTGGACTATTAGTCGTGAGCTTTATCATATATACAATTATAGCTCCAAATGTATATATGAATGTATATTCATATGAAGTAACAGATACTCAAATTGATGTACAAAGAGGGCTATTCATCTGGTATCATACGAAAATTCCGCTTGTGAAAGTGCAGCACGTTGAAACGTTGACAGGGCCGATTTTTCGGAAATTTGACTTGGCATCTGTTAAAATCATCACAGCAGCTGGAAGTGTCGAAATTCCTGCACTCGGGCAAAGAGATGCTGAAGCACTGCGGGAGTATATTGCTAGACTAGCAGAGGTAGATGATGAAGATGAGTAAGCGGCTGCATCCGCTATATATTGCAATTGCATTTATTGAACATGTAAAAAATAATATCCTGCCTTTTGTATTTGTATTTATTGTCAATCGGCACCTGTTGTTTACATATTGGTGGGCAACGCTATTAGCGGGAGGCGTAGTCGCTTTATTTGCTTTTTTTACTTGGAGGGAATTTCGTTATGAAGTAACGGAAACGGAAGTGCGTCTTTATAAAGGAATTTTTAAAAAAGAAAAACGATTTATTCAACGAAATCGCATTCAATCGATTCAGTTAGATCAGCCGTTTGTTTTTAGAATTCTTTGCTTAGCCCGGCTTCGTATTGACACGGCCAGCAGCGGTACGGATGCTGAAATTGATTTATCTGGTATTTCACTAAAAGAAGCGCACCATCTTAAAGATACGTTAAAGCTGTCAGGAAGTCAGCCGGAAATAAGAGAAAAAAGTCCTGAATGTATGATGAAAGTGTCGGTGAAACAGCTGGCGTTAGCTGCTGCGTTTTCCGGAAATTTTGGCTATATATTTGCTGCTCTTGGTTTTCTCTATCAGTATATTGATACGTATATCAACCGCTGGGTGAAGACAGCTTACGAAGAAGTGATTCATCAATCGATGCTTGGTTTATTTGTATTAGTGGCTGTAATTGTGGTGCTTGCTTATTTGCTGTCTATCGTTTTATATGTGATACGCTTTGGCGGTTTTACAGTGGAACGCTACGATCATTATCTACATATTAAATACGGACTGTTAAATAAGAAATCCCTTACGATTCCTTTTCATAAAATACAGGCTGTTACGATAGAAGAAGGGTTGGTTCGACGCTTATTTGGATGGTCTTCCGTTTCGTTAAACGTCGTAACCTCTGATTTAAAAGAAAAGGTCTATTTACACCCGTTTATCCAGCAAAAAGAGATTTCAGCATTAATGAACGTATATGTCCCGCACTATGAATATATAAAGTGTCCAAGAAATACAGCTATTCAATATGCATGGTACCCATTATTATTACCGCTCTTGTTACTTGCAGCGGCAGGGATTGGCATCAGCTTTTGGAAATCAATGTTCGTGTGGGTTATTGCCGTGCTATCCCTTGTGTACGTACTTATTCAGTGGTTAGGATATCGCCAAGGCGGCTTAATGATGGACGAGGTATTTGTCAGTATTCGCTCGCAGTTTTTAACACGAAAAACAACGATTATTAGAAGAAAGAAAGTGGAACAAATCGAGGTGTTTGCAGGTACCTTTCTATGGAAAAAAGGATACAGGAAAATAAAAATTTCAACTATGGGTACAAGCGGCAGCTATAAGTCGGGATATTTTCCCTTTGAAATTTGGTATCCTATCTTTCTGCAAGCTACTTCTTCTAAAAAGGCATGAAGAACATCATTGTTCTCCATGCCTTTTAACGTTATCTATTCATTAAATTTTTTCCTTGCTCGTAATAGCTATTCATCACTTCAACTGGCACCATACTGCCTCCAGTTGACCAGACAAGGTGAGTAGCTTTTGACATATCGCTTTCTAGTGCTTGCGCTTGTATATATGAAGACCCGCTTTCCATCAGGTGAAGAGGTCCTTGTAAACCAGCCGCTGCTGAAGGTTCTATATACATATTTTGACGATTGGCTAGCTCATAAATAAATCGGAAAAGCTGATCATCTTCTACAGTATAAATTCCGCTAATAAGCGATTTTATCGTTTCGCCTACAAAGCTAGATGGCCTTCCTACAGCTAGTCCATCGGCAGCTGTTACGTTATCAAGTCCAATATCCGTAACGGAAATGCCATCATGCAGCTCGGTCATTAATCCAAGCAGCATGCAAGGGGAGTGAGTAGGTTCAGCAAAAAAGCAGTGAACGTGATCACCGTAGATTGCTTTTAATCCAAACGTAATACCGCCAGGACCTCCGCCTACTCCGCAAGGTAAATAGACAAACAAAGGGTGTTCGGCGTCTACTTGAATTTGCTGCTCGGCTAGCTGCTTTTTCAAACGTAAAGCCGCAACGGAATAACCAAGAAATAAATCTCTAGACTGCTCATCGTCAATAAAATGACAGGCGGGGTCTGCTTCGGCTTGCTTTCGTCCTTCTTCCACGGCTTTTCCGTAGTCAGACTGATATTCAATAACGGTTACACCTTTAGAACGAAGCAGATCTTTTTTCCATTTTTTAGCGTCCGCTGACATATGGACGGTGACATTAAAGCCGAGAGTAGCGCTCATAATACCAATGCTTAAACCTAAATTACCGGTAGATCCTACTGAAATAGAATAAGAAGAAAATAACTTTTTACATCGTTCTTCAGCTAGAAGAGCGTAGCTGTCTTCCTCGGTAAGCAGTCCTTTTTTGATAGCAAGACTTTCAGCAAACTTTAATACTTCATAAATGCCGCCTCTTGCTTTAATAGAACCTGATATGGGAAGATCGTGATCGCATTTCATCAATAATTTTCCTTGCAGCTTATTATTCATTTGTTGATTTAAATAGTCTTTCATGTATGCAATTTCTTGAAGAGGTGATTCAATGATTCCTTTTGATGCTTTCAGCTCCGGAAAAGCGATTTGAAGAAAAGAAGAAAAGCGAGAAAGTCGCTCTTTTGCCTCTTTTATATCTTTGGGATGTAAAGAAAGAGAAGAAAGTGCTTCTTGAGCAGGTTTTATATAAGGATTTATCCAAAGTATTTCCTGTTTATTGATTAAAGGTGTTAGTAAAGGATATTCATGCATCCATGTAGCAAGGGGTTTTTGGTGAAATAAATGTGTCGTCATAAAGGCTCCTTTCGCGATATGTTATTTCCTTTATATGTATAATATCAAGAATAGAAGAAGTTGAAAACGAAAATATCAAAAAGCGCATTTTAACTACCTCTTGTATACTAATAGGGATAACCTATACAACTGCATAGAAAAAAGGAGAGGAATTTATGGCATTTTCAGGTGATGATAGCACATGTCCTATCTGCGGAGAGAGAAATAACTGTGCTTCTGTACAAGGCAGAGAAATAGAAAAGTGTTGGTGTATGCAGAAAGTTTTTACCCCTGATCTGTTTAAACAAATTCCTTTAGACAGCAGAGGAAAAGCGTGTGTATGCGTCAAATGCGTTGGGAGACAGAAGAAAGAAGGTAGGGATTAACGTGAAAAAAGGAATTATTTCATATGGTGAGGCATTTATTGATTTTATCGCCAAAAATGAATCTAACACTGACTTTGCCCCTTTTTTAGGAGGCACAACCGTTAATGTAGCAGTTGGAGTTCAGAAGCTAGGAGCAAAAGCATATTATATCTGCAAGTTAGGCAGTGATGAAACAAGTGATTTCGTAAGAAAGAAGCTTTTAATTGAAGGAGTAAACCAAAGCGGCTGTGTAACATCGAAGACGAAAAAAGTTTGTGAAGTGTATGTACATAAAAGTAAAGAAGGAGATCGTCACTTTCATTCCTACATAGATTCTACACCTCATGAGCAAGTGTATAAACATGAGCTGCAGGAACCTTTATTTGAGCAGGCAGCGATTTTTTATTTTGGGTCAGGCACGTTGTTTCATCGGATTTCCCAGGAAACTACGAAAGAAGCTGTAAGGCTCGCAAAAAAATATCGTATGCTGGTAGCATTTGATCCAAATATCCGAATGAAAAGATGGGAAAGTGAAGCAGCATGTAGAAATACCGTAACACCGTTTTTGTACGAAACAGATATTTTGAAAATCTCTCAAGATGAGCTCCTATTTTTGATGAATTCAACAGATCTGACAGAAAGCCTAGAAAAACTGAGATCGTATCATATTCCGTACGTATGGATCACTCAAGGAGAAGATGGGGCAGTAGCGGTTACTGCAAATCAAACGCTTCATGTGAGTGCAAAAGAAGTGCAGGCGATAGACACGACGGGAGCGGGTGATGCATTTATGGCAGGAATTCTCTGGTGTATTCATGAAAAAGGGTTACCTGAAAGTGAGGAGTCACGGAAGCGGTACACAATGTTTGCCAACGCGTTAGGTGAAGCAGTTTCAGCGAGGTACGGAGGAATGATTTCACTGAAAGCAAAAGATGTATCTAGTATAAAAGCAGGTAGCTGATAGCTACCTGCTTTTGAACGTTTATTATTTAAAAAACGACAGTATAATCATAAGGGCAAAAATAATCGTAAGATGGTTCAATGAGAACACAAACATTAAAGTAGCCCATTTTGTATCTTCTAATTTTTTAAATCCAACAATCCCAAGAAGCATCCACACTAGTGTTAAACCGAACGTTGTAAATGCGATAATTTTACTAAACGATAAAAATAAGAAAGATGCCGCTAGTAAAATAACTAGGTATACAAGCGTTTGGACTTTGGAACGACGGATCCCTTTTACTACAGGAAGCATTGGTACACCTGCGGCTTTATATTCCTCAAGTCTTCTAATCGCAATAGCGTAGAAGTGAGGAGGCTGCCATAAAAACATAAATACAAACAATCCAATTGCTACCGGATGAAATAAGTCTGGTGAAATAGCGGCCCAGCCAATGATTGGAGGCATAGCTCCAGAAATACTTCCGACTTCGGTATTATAAATGGTTGTACGTTTTGTAAGCATAGTATAAGGCACTACATAAAAGAAAAATCCTAAAATACCCATAATGGCGGCCATGTTAGAAACTAAAAATAAAATACCTACACCGATAACAAATAAAGCCAGTCCTAACCATAGAGCAAATTTAGGGTTGACCGCTCCTGTCACAGTCGGTCTGTCTTTCGTACGTTTCATGATCGCATCAATATCACGGTCATAGAAGTTATTAACTGCCCCAGCTCCTCCTACGACAAAAGATGTCCCAATTAAAGCCAAAATAATGATAGGAATTTGTGTCACAAAGCTTAAGTCGTTAACAGCAATTGCGAGACAAAGCCCAGCAACCATTCCTAGTGAGTTCGATTTAATAATCCCAGTTTTTATAATAGCACTGATTACTTCCCGGGAAAAATACTGATTGATAGGAAGTGATTCCTTTGTGATAACTTCGGTATTTTTCACAGCAATTCTCCTTTTTGAGCTTATTCTTACATGAATAAACATAATCTTTATTAATCAACTAAACTATTTTAACAAAAAAATATCGTAATTACATCAAGGTTGCTCGTAAAATTTGTTAACATTCCTTGAACTTTTTAAAAAAACAAAGAATAATGTCGAATTACCAATTGAAAATAAGTACATCCTTTATTATAAGATAAAAATGGAATGCTTAAAAATGAAAATTTTGACTATCTGGTGAACTTTTAACGAGCAAGAAACTCGAACTTAATCGTACCATATTTATTGGTAATTGCAATCACATAGTATGTGATGAAAGAAAAGATGTGGTACATTAAAGAAAAGACTAATAAGTTTATTTACTATGTCTTATTCACAAGGAGGATATATGATGCCAGATAAATATGCTAGCTTCTCTGAACTTGCCTCTTATGAAGTATACAACCAAGACTACAAAATTCAATTTGAAATCAGACCTTCTAACATTATTATGCTCGCGATACACGGTGGAGGTATTGAAACTGGAACATCCGAACTTGCTGTTGGACTAGCAGGAAACGAATACTCGTACTATATATTTGAAGGGTTAAAGAAATCAGGAAATGCCGACCTTCATATCACATCCACTCATTTTGATGAACCTCATGCGCTAACTATTATATCGAAAGAAGACTATGCAGTATCTTTTCATGGATACAATGATAAAAGTGAAAAACACACTAAAATCGGCGGTGCTGACAAAGCGTTAAGGTCCAAAGTACATGAAGCGCTTGTTTCCAAAGGCTTTAGTACAGAAATTTTATCAGATCAAGACCCTTTTTCCGGTACAAGCCCCAGAAATATAACCAATAAAACAGCTAGGCGGATGGGTGTGCAAATTGAGATAAGTAAAGCGCAAAGAGAAGCATTTTTTGCAACTAACACGAGAAATGAACGTAAAAATTCTAAAACCCAGGAATTTTTTGAGTATATATCAGCTATTAGAAGTGCATTTCCTCTTAGATAAATCAGATACGTTTAGTATTTATTAAACAGGTTAGATTTATTACGGACATGTTTGTGGTATACATATAGTAACTACATAAACTGGAGGAGATAATCATGAAAAAGTTTGACCAAGAAGATACCCTAGAACGACTTAAAGCCTCTTATCGATATTTAAAAAGCGTAGATATATCAGAAATCAGCACATTAGATAATCAAAAACGAGCGGAGGCTGTGCAGTTAATCGAAGAGATTGGTCTTAAAATATCAGAAATGCGTGTGAAAGTAGAGTGAGAAAGAAGGACATTTGTCCTTCTTTCTCTTTTTCAACAACTATAAATAGGAGATTGGCCATGAATGAGCAATATTATGACGCTTTATTAAATATAAAAACAACGGGAGAACAAAAGGGATTTAATGATTCATTTCATTACCATCGTTATGAACCCACACCTTATCGTGCATTAGAAACACTTTTCACTCAGTATGAGCTAACAAGCAGCGATAGAATTGTCGACTTTGGGTGTGGGAAAGGAAGGCTGAATTTTTATGTAAACTACCTATGTAATGCCACCGCTGTAGGGATAGAAATGAATGAGCACTTTTATGAGCAGGCCATAGATAATCAGAGGCGCTATTTAAAAAAAGCCAAGGGCCGAAAACGTCATATTCATTTTCAGTGTTGTTTAGCCCAGGAATATAAGATTCATCCACTAGACAACCGCTTTTATTTTTTTAATCCTTTTTCAGTTCAAATTTTTATCCAAGTAGTGAACAATATTTTGCTTTCGTGGGAAGAGAATAAGCGCGAGATTGATTTGATTTTGTATTATAGTTCAGAGGATTATCTTCATCATCTCGAAAAACACCCTTCTTTCACTTTAAAAGAAGAGGTAATGCTGCCAGAGTTGGATCGTAAAAATCCATATGAACGGTTTTTGATTTATAAAGTAGCTTATTAAGACGACCTATTTACTATTTTATAAAACTGTATCGTCGCCGGTTCTATTTAACAAATCAGCAGGGGCTAGAACAAGACCCGCTGATTTTATTTATAACTTTTTAGAAAATAAAGCATAACACTTTATTATGTAAGCGCTTTCTGTTATAATGGAATTAGGTTGGATAGCATGCGTGGCTATCGGTGTACTCAGCGCAGGCGGGGCTAGTACAGAAAGAGAAGGCTACATACAAGTTAATAAACATTTAGTCGATAGAAATAAGAAGTCTCAAAAACAAATTTATTAATTTGTATGCTAAATCGTAAATTAACAAAAACAGCATTTATGATAAGCTTTTAGAGAAAAGAACCCAGCATATACTGTATAAGCAATTTTTTTACTCTAAAAAAGGGTAAAGAAATTGCTTATTTATTTTTAAATAAGTGCACAGCTGTTCAGATTTGTTTTGAGATATCTAGCGTTAGTGTATAATAGTAACAAGTACGAAAAGTTGACATTGTTAATTGATTAAAGGGGATTTAAAAATGAGTGAACTAAAAATAGATGATGTAGCGAAGCAAAGCGGTTTAACAAAACGTACGATTCGTTATTACGAACAAATTGGACTGATGCCAGCACCTCCAAGAAGTGAAGGTGGATTTCGTCTGTACACCGAAGAACATGTAGAATTCTTAAAGAAAATTACCAATGCCAAAGAAGTCATGGGTTTTTCACTTCAAGAATTACAGGAATTTCTTGCTTTAAGTGATACTCTTGAAATACAAAAGATGGATTATAGGCAAGTGAAAGGAACAAGTCAACAAAAAGAAAAGTTAGAGCAAGTGTTACATACGGTAGAAGAGCAGCTCAAGCTGATTGAACAGAAAAAGAAAAACATCTTAAAAGTAGAGTCTGACCTTCTGTCACTGAGAGATCGTGCTAAGGCTGCAATTGTAAAATTTGAGCAGGAAGAATCATAAAAAGCAGGCGCATTCACCAGAAGAGTGCGTCTGCTTTTATGGTTTTTATAGGGCATTCATTTATGATTGTGAAGTGTTTTCTTCTAACTGTACCCCTAAAAGAAGTAGAATAGCCTGTATCCCATCGGCTTTTCCACTGTGAAAGCTTCTTGTTTCAGCATCCAAAGCTTCATTTACAGATTCCATCATATTTGATTCGTATAAGTCTAAAATCAATTGTTTTCCTTCGGGACTCAAATGCAGCTGCCCGCGTTCCTTCATTTTAAACTTCAACTTCTTCAACTCCCTTTCCCATAATACTATCAGTATACAAAATTAATAACATTTACGTAAACGTTAATTTTTGTATATGGACAGAAGAACATATTGAGTATAGGTACTAAGTGAGGTGAGAGATACTGGTTATCCTTTGTTTGTTTTAATGTTTGTCAGCTTATAGCCGCAAGCTGAGCATGTATAGATAACGTTTTGATTGGACTGAGCAGTTAAAACGGTAGCAAGCTCTTTTTGAGAATGACAGTTAGGACAAATAACAACAGGGGATTTCATGTAATTTTCTCCTTTTCTTTTTCATAGTCAAATTTTATTTTATGTAAAGTTTAATCAAATATCCTTCGTGCTATCAAAAACGACGGAAGACATGTAAAAAAGCATTCTCGTTCAAAAGAAACGGGAATGCTTAAGGTGAGTTTAAAATCCGTCCTGGCTTGCTGTAAATGGAATGTTAAGTCTTCTTTCTACATTGCGTAAGCGCTGATTTAATCTGTTTATACGGTCAGTATGTCGCTCAACAACTCGATTTAAACGAGTGATTTCTCTGACTTGCTCCTCATTTTGTCTCTCAAGGGCACGAATTCTTCGTTCAAATCCTCCAAGATTTTGAAGCTGCTGTCTTTCATCGTATTCTTCATGCTGTGGTACGTAAGGGGGATAGTATTGTTGAACTGAGTAATCAACTTGCTGAGGAATATATCCAGGGTTGAAATAATAAGGGTTCATTAGGGCACCGCTCCTTTTAAATAGTAAATTCAAATCAAACACGATATAACGTATGCGAAGATAAAAAAAATGCTATAGGCACATACCTAAAGACATTCTGTATTTAAAAAGGAAAGTATTTTTAAAAGCGAAAAGGAGATAGCTGCCTCTTTCTTGAATATGCAAAATAGAAAAGCTTCTTTTTTAGACACTTTATTTAAGAAAGAGGGAAAGTGACCGATGGCTCAAGGGAAACAAAAACCAGCACCTAAAATAGAAGAATCAAAAGCTCCGCCTGCAAAGAAACAAAAGTCGAAGAGCCGCAGCACCAAAAAAGCGCAGCCTCCTATATCGCCCTGGGTAAAAGCTGCTTCCGCTTTATCTAACATTGATTTCATTCGTTTGTTTCGAGTGCTGTTTCTTGCTTTGGTGGTTGGTTTTATTGTGTATCAATATATTTTACTTACAAAAGGGATCTTCATCAAAACATACGTAAACCTTTGGCATCATCACAAAATGATCTTGCTGGCTGGAGCTGTATTTATTATCTATACTTCTTTCATCTTTTACCTTGGCTACCGCACCGCTAAAAAGCGCTAGAACTATTCTAAACGGCGAATATCATTCATTCTTTAAGCAAACCTTATATGTATATTAGCATAGAGGGGGGAAGAAACGTGGACAAGCAGCGAGCAAACCAAATTGCTGATTCACCCGTTATGGCTAACGTTACGTAAAACGATACGGCCGTTTATATTCAACATGTAAGCGAAGAAAATGATACGGCAAGAATTTATCCGCTAGGTCAGCCTGAAAATGAACAAAATGTTGCGGTGAGCCAATTAGTAGAGAATTAAGGTGGATAAATAGAGCTGCTTTTTCAGTTAAATAAAAGACAGAGAGCACAATACAGCTCTCTGGCTTTTATTTATTCTTCCCATTTCTTACTGCTAATTTTCTCAATAATCCCGTGCAAATCACCTGGCTTATGAAACTCAATCGGGGAAGCGCCTTTTTCAAATAGAATCGATTCCGCTTCAATTAACGCCACGTAGCGTCCGTTCACTTTCGCTAAGTGAATATTTTCCCCGAAATCAGCTAACAGCCCTTTAATCTCTGTTTCGCCAAGCTTCATTTTAAGCTCCGCATCAGGCGTATGCTCGACGATATGAGCAGCAGCTTCCATGACTTGATGGGTATCTAAACGTTCTTGAAGCTCACGCTTTTCACTTGTTGCCCACAGTTCCATGTCCGATTCAAACTGTTCAAGTTCTACGCTTTCTGCTTCAAACGTTTCGCTGACGTGTTCACGCACCATATCCATCACTTGTGTTTTCATAATCTCAGGCATCGGCTCGTTGTAGTCAATGAATTTCAAGAAGTCTTCAAAGTAACGGGCATGAGACGCTTGGTGGATGACGAGTTCACTTTCTTCCACCATGCCTTCTTCAGGCATGTAGGGGTATTGAATGGATTTCATGTTTTTAGTAGTAATCGCCATCTCTACGTGGCGAATAAGGGTTGATTCATCTGAAATTGAAGCCACTTTTGGTTCAAAGTCACATTTTAAAATAAACACAAAAGCATGATCAAAATATTTTCTTGGAACAGCAGATACAACTAAAAATGCTCCTCCTCGAACGGCTGCAGTATCAAGGTACGCATTGATAAACTGTTCGCTGTTTTCTTCAAATTCTTCTTTGGTTGTGGCAAAACGAGTGCGGTGAAATAAATTATAATTAGGGTTTGAATCGAGTGCGTGTCCTGGTTCAACTATAAAATACCCAAGCTTTGTAGGCACTTGTTCTGCTTTAGGGTGTCGCTCTACTTTGCGTTTTACAATTTTTTTAAATTCACCGTCTAAAAAATCTTTAATGGAACTTTCTTCATATTCTTCCGTATCAAGCGTTTGAAAATGCTTATATTGTTTAGAGGCCTGTTCTTCTTTTCCTTCTACTTGTATTACGTAAAATGATAAAAAATTAATTTTAAAATCCATAGCAGTCACCTTGTTTCTTTTTAGTCAGTTACTTCAGTATAAGAAAGAGTCCGGTAAGCGTCAATGCCTGTTAGCTTTAAGGAAAAAGAAGATCTATTTATAGAATTGATCAGCTGAGAAATAGTGTGTAAAGCAAAGAATAAGAGAGGCAGGGGGCCTCTCTTATTTATACTGCTCCAACCGTTCAAAAAAGGTTTTGACAAACTTATAAAAAATTTTATCAGAAGGTGCTAAATCACGGTTTCTAGGAATAATCATCCCGACTGTACGCTGAAGCTGCGGCGTATGAATAGGAAGTTTAGTCGTGAAACGAGGAGTCGTTTCAGACACTGTGCTTTCAGGAAGAAGCGTGACGCCAATTCCTGCGGATACAAGACCTTTAATCGCATCTAAATCTTCTCCTTCAGATGAAATATTAGGCATGAATCCTGCTTGTTTGCAAGCATCAAAGGCCATTTTATGTAAAATGAATCCTTTTGGAAACAGCACAAAATTTTCATTTCTTAAATCCCGCAGCCGGATGTTGTCCCGTTCAGCGAGCGGATGATGAGAAGGAACAAGGGCTAAAAGATTTTCAGTGAATAGAATATGCCCTTCTATACTCTGGTCCTCTACAGGTACAGGGCCTAAAAAAGCGATATTAATATCTCTTTTTTTAACCGATTCAATTAAAAATTTGTACGAACCTTGTCTAAGATGAAAAGCAACATTTGGGTGTTCTTCTTTAAAGGCTGATATAATAGTAGGAAGAAGGTGACTAGCAAGACTTGTTGGAAATCCGATTTTAATCGTCCCTCTTTCGGGATCCAAGTATTCATCAATTTGTTCTTTCGCATAGTCAATAGCTTTCATAGCCGTCTCCGTATGCTCAAGAAAGACTTTTCCTATTGCTGTTAGCTTGACATTTCTTCCTTCGCGTTTGAATAAACTAACACCTAGCTCAGATTCCAGGTTCGCGATTTGACGGCTGATTGCTGATTGAGCTACATGCAGATATTCTGCCGCCTCAGATACGTGTTCTCTTTTTGCAACTTCCATAAAATAGCGTAATTGACGCAGTTCCATAAGCATCCTCCATCTATATATATCAAAATTAGATTAGTTTTATCTAAATTATATATTGTTTATATTGATTTGAAAACTTACAATGTAAACAGGTGATCTTAAAAAGATAAAGAAAACGAACGGGGGAGAAGAAGATGACATACAATCAAATGCCAAAAGCTCAAGGTCTCTACCGTCCTGAATTTGAGCACGATGCATGTGGAATCGGACTATACGCTCAATTGAAAGGCGTAGCGTCACATGATATCGTTAAAAAAGGACTAAATATGCTTTGCCAGCTTGACCATCGAGGCGGACAGGGAAGCGATCCGCTAACAGGAGATGGAGCTGGATTAATGGTACAAATTCCACACGCGTTCTTTAAAAAGACATGCGTTGAATTGAACTTGCCAGAAAAAGGTCGTTATGGAGTTGGAATGATCTTTTTCTCAAATAACGAAGACGAGCGCCGAGAAATCGAAGCTTATATTAATAAATTAATTGAAGAAGAGGGACAAACGTTACTAGGTTGGAGAACTGTACCTGTAAATGTCGGAAAAATCGGAAAAGTTGCAAAAGAAAGCTGTCCGTACGTACGACAAGTATTTATTGGGGCAAATGACAGTATTCAAGATGACTTAGCGTTTGAACGCAAGCTGTATGTTATTCGCAAGCAAGCGGAAAATTGGGCGCAGGCGCGTCAAAACCGTTTTTATTTCACGAGTCTTTCAAGCAGAACAATTGTGTACAAAGGGTTATTAACGCCTGAGCAAGTTGATGCTTTTTATCTTGACCTACAAGATGAAGACTTTACTTCAGCGTTTGCTTTAGTGCATTCTCGCTTTAGCACAAACACGTTCCCAAGCTGGGAAAGAGCACATCCAAACCGTTATTTAATTCACAACGGTGAAATCAATACGCTTCGCGGTAATCAAAACTGGATGAGAGCGCGTGAACAGCAGTTTGTTTCGGACGCATTTGGTAAGGATTTGCCGAAGGTTCTTCCAATTTTAGATGCTGAAGGAAGCGACTCATCTATGTTAGATAATGCGCTAGAGTTCTTTGTATTGGCCGGCCGCAAGCCAGCGCATGCAGCGATGATGCTTATTCCAGAGCCTTGGTCTGAGAATCCGCACATGTCAAAAGAAAAACGTGCTTTCTATGAGTATCATAGCGCATTAATGGAGCCATGGGATGGTCCGACTGCTATTTCGTTTACGGATGGAAAGCAAATCGGTGCTATTTTAGACCGTAACGGTTTACGTCCAGCTCGCTATTATGTTACAAAAGATGATTACATCATACTTTCATCAGAAGTAGGCGTCATTGATGTTGAAGATGAAAATGTGTTATATAAAGATCGTTTAAGTCCAGGTAAAATGCTTCTAATCGATTTAGAGGAAGGCCGAATTATTTCAGACGAAGAAATTAAATCTGAAATGTCACAGGCTGAGCCTTATCAAGAGTGGTTAGATGAACAGCTGGTAACGTTGCCAGAAGTGCAGGGAGAAAAATCTGAATACTTCGATGATTTGGTTATTCGCCAGAAGTCATTTGGCTACACGTATGAAGATATTCATAAATATTTAGTTCCAGTTATTACAGAAGGAAAAGATCCGCTTGGTTCAATGGGTAACGATACTCCATTAGCCGTGTTGTCCGATCGTCCTCAATCGCTGTTCAATTACTTTAAGCAGCTGTTTGCTCAAGTAACGAATCCACCGATTGATGCTATTCGTGAACAGTTGGTTACATCGACAATGACATTGCTTGGTGCAGAAGGGAATTTACTGCATCCAACCAAAGAAAACATTCATCGAATTCAGCTTGAGACGCCGGTTTTAACAAACGATCAAACTCATCAGCTGAAGTCTGCCATTCATCCAGATTTCAAAAGTGCTGTTATATCTGCTGTGTTTACAAATGATTTAAAAGCAGATCTTGATCGCATATTTGCTGAAGCTGAAGCGGCAATTAACGCAGGCGCTAGCATTCTTGTTCTGACAGACCGTGAAGTGGGAGCTCAATCTGTAGCTATGCCAGCTTTATTAGCGGTCAGCGGGCTGCACCAGCACCTAGTGCGAAAAGGAAACCGTACAAAGGCGAGCATTGTAGTGGAAACAGGAGAAGCGCGTGAAGTGCACCACTTTGCAGCGCTTATTGGTTACGGCGCAGACGCAATTAATCCATATCTTGCTTTTGCAACATATCAAAATGAAATTAACGCAGGTACGCTAAACGTATCGTATGACTATGCTGTTGAGAAATATGTAAAAGCCGTTACTGAAGGTGTCGTAAAAGTAATGTCTAAAATGGGTATTTCAACGGTGCAAAGTTATCGGGGCGCACAAATTTTTGAAGCAGTTGGAATCAGTGCAGAGGTTATCGAGCAATATTTTACAGGTACTGCCTCGCAGCTTGGCGGTATCGGTTTAGATGTTATTGCAAAAGAAGCGAAAACGCGTCATGACAATGCTTATGTTGAAACAATTGAGCAAACGTTAGAGTCAGGAAGCGACTTCCAGTGGAGACATACGGGCGAGCATCATGCGTTTAATCCAAAAACAATTCACACGCTGCAGTGGGCTTGTCGTAAGGGAGATTACAGCTTATTTAAAAAATTCTCTGAATCGGCTAATGAAGAACGCATCGGTTTCTTGCGCAACCTATTCTCGTTTAATGGAACGCGCTCATCTATCTCCATTGATGAAGTGGAATCAGTTGATTCGATTGTAAAACGTTTTAAATCAGGTGCTATGTCGTTTGGATCTTTAAGTCAAGAAGCTCATGAAACATTAGCGATTGCGATGAACCGTTTAGGCGCACGCAGTAACAGTGGAGAAGGTGGCGAGCATCCTAGCCGCTACACTGTGGATGAAAATGGAGATAATCGCCGCAGTGCGATTAAACAGATTGCTTCTGGCCGTTTTGGAGTGAAAAGTCATTACCTTGTGAATGCGGATGAGCTTCAAATTAAAATGGCACAAGGTGCAAAACCCGGAGAAGGCGGTCAGCTTCCAGGAAACAAAGTATATCCATGGGTAGCAGATGTGCGTGGATCAACGCCAGGAGTAGGCTTAATTTCACCTCCTCCACACCACGATATTTACTCGATTGAAGATTTAGCACAGCTTATTCATGACTTAAAAAATATAAACCGTGATGCACGAATCAGCGTCAAACTCGTTTCAAAAGCAGGAGTAGGAACGATTGCTGCCGGAGTAGCAAAAGGAGTAGCGGACGTTATTGTTATTAGCGGTTACGACGGAGGTACGGGAGCATCTCCAAAAACAAGTATTAAACATACGGGACTACCGTGGGAACTTGGCTTAGCAGAAGCTCATCAAACGCTTATGTTAAACGGTCTTCGCGAAAAGGTAGTGCTTGAAACAGACGGGAAATTAATGACGGGTAAAGATGTAGTCATGGCAGCACTTTTAGGAGCAGAAGAGTTTGGTTTTGCTACGGCCCCTTTAATTGTTTTAGGCTGTATCATGATGCGTGCATGTCACTTAGATACATGTCCAGTTGGAGTGGCGACACAAAACCCAGAACTTCGTAAAAAGTTCCTAGGAGAAGCGGATCACATCGTTAACTATATGAAATTTGTTGCACAAGAAGTGCGCGAAATTATGGCTGAACTTGGATTTAAAACAGTGGATGAAATGGTTGGACGTACAGACGTATTGAGCGTTAGCGAACGTGCGAAAAATCACTGGAAGGCGCAGCACTTAGACTTAACAACTCTTTTATATCAAGCTGAAGGTGTACGTACCTTTAAAACACCTCAAAACCATAAAATTGACCAATCTCTTGATATGCAAAAAATCTTGCCTGCGGTACAGCAAGCAATCGAGCACAAGTATCAAGTTGAGTTAGAACTGCCAATTTCTAATATTAACCGTGTAGCTGGAACAATTGTAGGAAGTGAAGTTACAAAACGTTACGGTGAGAAAGGTCTGCCAGAAGATACGATTACTCTTCGATTCACTGGCTCTGCAGGACAAAGTTTTGGTGCATTTGTTCCAAAAGGGATGTCTATGTATCTAACTGGAGATGCAAATGATTATATCGGAAAAGGATTATCAGGAGGTAAAATCATTGTTGCTCCACCTAAGGAAACAACAGCTGTGTCAGGTGAAAATGTTATCGTTGGGAACGTGGCGTTTTACGGTGCAACAAGCGGTGAAGCTTATGTTAGCGGGCTAGCAGGAGAACGTTTTGCGGTTCGTAACAGCGGTGTGAACGTAGTAGTTGAAGGAATTGGCGATCATGGCTGTGAATATATGACTGGCGGACGTGTTGTCGTATTAGGTGATGTAGGTAAAAACTTTGGTGCAGGAATGTCTGGCGGTATTGCTTACGTATTTGCTGATGATCAAGAAGTATTCAAAAACCTTTGTAATAAAGACATGATTGGGTTTGAGAGCTTAAAAGGAGAAGAAGCAGAAGAAGTAAAAGAGATGATTACAAATCATTTGAAATATACTGACAGTCATAAAGCAGCATTTGTATTAGAAAATTGGGAAGAATCGCTTTCGAAATTTGTAAAAGTGATTCCGAATGATTATAAACGCATGATGAATCGCATTGAAGAGCAAAAAGCAGCTGGATTAACGGAAGAAGAAGCAGCTATGAGTGCGTTTGAGGAAAATGCAAAACAAGAAAAGAAAGCATCGGCAAAACAACAAGAAGCGGTAGCTCAGTAAGAAAGGGGAGAGTACGATGGGAAAACCAACAGGATTTATGGAAATCAAACGTGAAAAAGGGAAGGAACGTGACCCGTTAAAACGTTTAGGTGATTGGAAAGAGTATGCTGCTCCTTTATCTGATGAAGCGCTAAGCCGTCAAGGAGCACGATGTATGGATTGCGGTACACCTTTTTGCCACATGGGAATGGATATTAATGCTTTTACTTCTGGATGTCCAATCTATAACTTAATTCCAGAGTGGAATGATTTAGTTTATAAAGGGCGCTGGAAAGAAGCTTTAGAGCGTTTAATGAAAACGAACAACTTCCCGGAGTTTACAGGACGAGTTTGTCCTGCTCCGTGTGAAGGTTCCTGTACGCTTGCTATTTCAGATCCAGCGGTTTCGATTAAGAATATCGAACGCGCTATTATTGATAAAGGCTTTGAGAATGGGTGGATTACTCCGCGTATTCCGGAGAAAAGAACAGGCAAAAAAATTGCTGTTATTGGCTCTGGGCCAGCAGGCTTAGCGAGCGCAGATCAGCTGAACCAAGCGGGTCATTCAGTAACGGTATATGAAAGAGCAGATCGTGCCGGCGGTTTATTAACATATGGAATCCCAAATATGAAGCTAGATAAAGAAGTAGTGGAAAGACGTGTTCGCTTATTGACACAAGAAGGTATTGATTTTGTAACGAATACGGAAGTTGGAAAAGACATTACTGCTGAAGAGTTAAAAGAACAATATGATGCTGTTATTTTGTGTACAGGAGCTCAGAAGCAAAGAGATCTAGTATTAGAAGGTCGTGAAGCAAAAGGAGTTCACTTTGCAATGGACTACTTAACAACTTCAACAAAAAGCCTTTTAGACTCTAACTTCAAAGATGGTCAATTTATTGATGCTGAAGGAAAAGACGTTATTGTTATTGGAGGCGGAGACACGGGAGCTGACTGTGTGGCTACTGCTCTTCGTCAAAAATGTCGCAGTGTTGTTCAGTTTGGTAAACATCCTCAGCTTCCTGCTGAGCGTACGGCAGATAATATGTGGCCTGAATATCCACATGTATTTAATCTTGAATATGCTTATGAAGAAGCACAGGCGAAATTTGGGGACGATCCACGTGAATATTCAATTCAAACGAAAAAAATCTTGGCAGATGAGCAAGGCAATCTGAAAGAACTTCATACGGTTCAAATGGAAAAAGTAAAAGGTGAAAATGGACAGTACATCTTTACCGAAATTCCAGGAACAGAAAAAGTATGGCCAGCTCAGCTTGTCTTTATTGCGATTGGGTTTGAAGGTCCAGAGCATCCGGTTCTATCAGCGTTTGGTGTTGAAACGAAAAATCGTCGCGTAGATGCAGCGTATGGAAATTACAAAACAAATGTTGAAGGTGTTTTTGCTGCTGGTGATGCTCGTCGTGGGCAAAGTTTAATCGTATGGGCTATTCATGAAGGTCGTGAAGTAGCTAAACAAGTTGATAGCCATCTAATGGGAGCAACTGTATTACCATAACAAAAAACCGTCACAATTGTGGCGGTTTTTTGTTTATCTAGGATTTGATACGTCATTTCCTCTGCGTAAATTTTCAAATGAAACGGTTAAAATCGTGTTAGTAATTCGAACTTGTGAAGCGGGGGAAACGCTGTATAAGTTAAAAAGTTCAAATATCCAGGGATCACGTTTTTTCAGCTGTCGCGCGGCTTTTTCGACGCGTTCGTTAATAGATCCGCTGTAATTGTTATAGTTATCATCAACAAACCTTACAATGGAACGAAATAAGTATTCTGTTAGTTTGCTATCCATCCCGCCTCGTTGAGCATCTCTGTAGATGGACTGATACTGGCGTTTTAAAATTTTCATCACTCTGTCTACATCGCGTGTAGATCTAACTTCCTCTTCCTCATGCAGGATATAAGAAAATAAGTCTTCATTGTATCTATAAGGTTCTAAATAATTTTCATTCGTAGTAGGAACCACTGGATGGTAGTAGCGCGGCATATAAGGGTAAACCCATTGATTGTACATGAGACATTCACACCTCCCTCGTTCATTTCCCATTAGTTTATGCACTAGAGTGCTAGCTGCTGCATGTTTGTTTTAAATAAAATTTAGGGGTTTGATAATAGGACCACCCTCTAAATTCTTGATAAGTCGATACAAAATAAATGTAAATCGGTGTATTTAGCAGGTCTGGATAATGTTGAAAAAACGCTTGGTCTCCGTAAAATATTGCTTCTAAAGCAAGCGGAAGCTCCCGGCGGAAAATGTGATAACGAAGCTGTGCTTGCTCGCGGCTGAACTCACCTCCACTAACAAAAACTTCGCCTTGAATAACTGCTTTTCGGTCTGTTACGTGAAGAGCAGCTAGTACTTCATCGCGCATATTTTTATCTATCGCCTTGTTGTTATATGAGCATCCGATGCTTAAAAAAAGCTGACCCGTTGTATCAGAATGAGTAAGAGTATATTTTCTTCCGGAAACCGGATAGGAGGAAGTAGCAGGGGGAATGAGAGTCGTAGAGAGTTTTGAAGAATTAAACGAACTCATAGTCATTGACACTCCTTTTTTTGAATAAATTTCAATATTATACGGCACTATGGGCACAGATGTGATAAATGTCTACTTTCTTTCTGCAAGAAAGGCGTTTTAATGTACTTTTTGAGAAATGGATGGTAATATTTAACTAAAATTATGCGTGTACAGTCCCCGAAGATTGTCTTCAAAAGCAAATGTGAATGGAGGTTATCACTTGAATATCACAACGTTTGACGGTAAGTATGGAAACTGGTTAACGACTAAAAATCCTCTTCAATTTCAAGCAGCGACTGCCTATGGGAACATTGGGCTGGCTCCTATCTATTGGGGAACAAAAGAAGAAAAAAATGGATGGTATTACATGTATCAGCCTGAAGAAATAACGGGCGTTCAAGTAGAAGGTGAAGTTGACGGTGGTAAATTTCTCATTCGAATTCCTGATGACTGGAATGGAAAGTTAGTTATGTCGGGAGTTCCAGCTACCAGAGATGAGAAATCAACGGATTTACTGTTCAGCGACTATGTGTTGGCAAAAGGGTTTGCGTTTGCTGCTTCTGATAAAGGGACACAGGGAGAAGAAGTGAGAGATGATCCATTTGCTAAAGCAAAGAACGCTCTAGTCAAAGAAGAAGACTCCATTAGAAAATGGCATATTCAATACCGGGAAGTGACAAAAATTGCTCAGAGATTTTTGTTTGAAAATTATCGTCACAAACTTCAAAAAGAAGTGACAGAATATTTCGATATAAAAACGTATGCTTTAGGTATTTCTAATGGGGGTTATGTTGTTCGCTATGCTTTAGAAAACGATGGGAAAAATGAAGAGCCTCAGCTTTTTAATGGAGGGGTTGAATGGGAAGGGGTTATGTGGCGAGCTGATCACGATAACTTGATTACTTCCCTAACACCTGTTGTAAATCATGCGGAAGAAGCACTGTATACGGTAGGTGAATCGCAAAAAGAAGCTTTGCACCGGTTGTATCAAGCAGGGTTGCCAAAAGGATCTGAGTTTTTATGGCCATATCATGACCAGTATTATTGGTTTTTAACGCTTAATATATATAGAGATGAGTTTGACAGTCAAGCACCTGGAAGCATTCCGTGGCAAAAATACTTGACGCTTTTTGAAAACGGAGTTAGAGATCGTTCATTAGATTCTATTTTTGAAAAGTATGATTATCAAGAAAGACCGCAAGATGTTAAGCAAAAAGTTCGTGAAATTGAAAATACAGGTGATATTTCCGTTCCGTTGATAAGCATTACAGGGTCGTTAGATGCTCTTATTTTTCCGGATATTCATGCTTATCCTTATGAACAACTGGTAAAAGATGCTGGTAAGCAGCACCTTCATCGTCACTATGTAATTGAAAATGGAAACCACATTGATAGCTTAGTATGGAATCATCAAATTGACCCAGATCGAAAGCTTCAGCCTCTCCTGCCTTATGTGTATCAAGGATTTGAACTGCTATGTGATTGGGTGGAGAACTTTGAAGAACCTCCGAAAAATAAGAAAATAAGTGTGCCTCTCAAGGAAATGCATGTAAAGGATCTAAAAACAGAGGAAGACGTGCTGCCGTTGACTACCAAGAAAAGCATATCAACAGAAAAATAAATCGTTGAAAACCGTGCCGAAGGTGCGGTTTTTAATTTGGAAAAGCACCATTTGAATAAAAATAGCTTTGGTAAATGCAAAATATTATAGTACGATAAGAAAGGAATATACGTTATTTGTTATTTATTTTCATCTATTTAAAATAAAAATAATAAAAATATTGAACAAAACCGAACTTTTGTGTTAGATTAATAACTATAATTCGTACATTTATTAAATGGCTACAGTTGAAAGGAGCAAAAAGCATCATGACAGCGAAAGTAATTAAAGGAAAAGAAGTAGCGCAAGAACTGCGCGCCGCATTAAAAGAAGAGGTAGCTCAATTAAAAACAAAAGGTATCGTTCCTGGTTTAACCGTGATTTTAGTAGGAGAAAATCCTGCTTCGCAATCATATGTAAAAGCAAAAGCAAAGGCTTGTGAAGAAATCGGTGTTGCATCTGAAATTATCAAACGCGACGTAACGATTACTGAAGAAGAGCTTTTAAACGAAATCCATCACTTAAATGGAAATCCATCTGTTCATGGTATTCTTATTCAACTTCCATTACCAAAACATATTGATGAAAAGGCAGTATTAAATGCTGTATCTCCTAAAAAAGATGTAGATGGCTTCCATCCAGTAAGCGTAGGGAATATGGTCATTGGCGATGAGTGCTATTTACCATGTACACCACACGGTATCGTTGAGTTAATTAAACGTTCAGGTGAAGAAATTTCAGGTAAACATGCGGTAGTAATTGGACGAAGCAATATTGTTGGTAAACCAGTATCCATGCTGTTACTTCAAGAAAGTGCAACGGTAACAATTGCTCACTCTCGCACAAAAGATTTATCTGCTTTAACAAAACAAGCTGATATTCTTGTGTCAGCTGTAGGACAACCTAGACTTATCAAAGCAGATGATATTAAGCCGGGTGCCATTGTAATTGATGTAGGCAACACAATGGAAAATGGTAAACTCGTTGGTGATGTTGATTACGAAGCGGCTTTAGAAGTTGCAGGTTATATCACACCAGTACCAGGCGGCGTTGGTCCGATGACCATCACAATGCTATTAAAAAATACGGTAGACGCTGCTAAAACAATTAACAGCGTAAAATAATAAAAAGTTAAAAATCCCGTGCGTATATGCACGGGATTTTTTTGCTTCAGTAATGGAATGAAAGCTAAAAGAATAGAATGTAACAATCTGTATAGAAAGAGGAGGAAGCCATGGTTACGCTACCTGCAACGGTATATTCTCAACAAATGGTGAAGAAAAAGTTAAACGTTTACTATCCAGCTGTTCATTTGACTAATCCAGCTGTTCAGCACAGCATTAACAGTAAAATCTTGCAGCGTACGAATGAATTAATACGTCAGCAGGGATATGGAGCAAATCCGGATACAGAAGAAACGGGTTATTATGAGTTGAAAACAAACGAGCGAAATGTGCTCAGCTTAACGCTCGTCAATTTTGCTTATTCCGGGGGAGCGCACGGATTGACCGTGGTAGTTCCGTTAACGTTTAATGTGCTGACTGGAAAAACGTATCAACTAAAAGATTTATTTAAAAAAGACAGTGATTACGTGAGTGTTCTTTCTAAAATAGTAGGAGAGCAAATAAAAGAGCGTGATATTATGGTTCTTGGAGAATATAAAGGAATTAAACCAGATCAAGATTTTTATATCGCCGATAAATCACTTGTACTATTTTATCAGCTGTATGATCTGGCTCCTTATGTATATGGAATTCCTTACTTTCCAATTTCTATCTATGCTATTCAAGATATTATTGCAGATGAAAGTCCACTTGGACAAATGTTTGGATAAAGTTATAAAAAATTGCGGTGCGGCCGTACGTATCTTTTTAATTCGGCCGCTAATTGCTGACGAAGCGAACGAACGCCAATCGCTTCAGCAATATCTTTTGCTACAGGAAACACCCCGATTTTAGTGATATGAACACGGAGATAACCCTCATACAAGCATCCTCGCTCCCCATGCTTGATTTTGGTGCGTACAACAGCTTCTATTTTATCGTTTTCATTTTGCAAAGGGTAAGAATCTGTAATATGAAAACGAAAAGAATATTCCTCCATCAACATCATCCTTTTTTCTATGATATGTACAAGCATACTATACAAATAGTGAATCAGAAAAAATAAATGTGTCAAAAGAACAAAGCGCAAAGCAATCAAGGAAGCAGTTTCTTGCATGTAATGATCATTATTTGTGAACCATAACAGAAAAAGACAAAAAGCTG
This sequence comes from Priestia sp. D3YE.R1, assembly GCF_049199565.1. Classification (NCBI taxonomy): domain Bacteria; kingdom Bacillati; phylum Bacillota; class Bacilli; order Caryophanales; family Bacillaceae; genus Priestia; species Priestia sp. D3YE.R1. The sequence goes on from NZ_JBLTHW010000003.1 coordinate 266,922, forward strand.
GAGTTGCGATGATAAAAATAGCATTCAAAGGATTACTTATTATTTTATCTTTATATATTCTTTATGTGGTTATAACGGCGGTGGTTCTCTTTTATGTACCTTTAAAAACAGGAGAGGAAACGGCCTCAATTAAATCGGCTAGCTTTTTTGGTCACAGTGAGTCTACGGACCGAGTGAGACTTCTTGAAGATGGTTATGAGGCAGGAAGAGTTCGTATTCAAATGATTCAAGAAGCTGAGAAATCGATTGATATTGCTTATTACTCAATAGGAAAAGGAGAGTCAACTGATTTAATTATGGCCGCTCTTTTTAAAGCAGCTGATCGAGGCGTCCATACTCGCGTTCTTTTAGATGGGATAGCTAACGGCTTACGGGGAAACCGAAGAGGCGTGCTCTATGCATTAGCTTCACATCCTAATATTGAAGTGAACTATTACGAGCCGTTTCAATTGTTTAAACCTTGGGCGTGGCAAAATCGTATGCATGATAAAATAATGGTTGTAGACGGACAGCTAGGCATAATAGGGGGACGGAATATAGGAGACAAATATTTGGCTAAAAAGCCTCCTCCAGACTTCGTCTATGATCGTGATGTCTTTATTACAAACAGCAAACATAAACAAGACAGCGTCATCACTCAAATGCAAAATTATATAAATGAATTATGGACTCATCCTTACACTAAAAAAGCTTTTCATCATCTCACACAGTACCAGGTCGATCAGGGAAAGAGGATGAAAGCTTTGCTGCTACAGCAATATGATAAAGCTAAGCAAGTAGGAGAAACATTTGCGACGCCTAAGATTAATTGGAATGCTTCCACCGTTCCTACAAAGCGTGTTTCTTTTATTCATAATCCAATTGAACGCTTTAATAAACGTCCTTTTATGTGGAAAACGTTTATTAACCTAGCAGAAGGAGCTAACCGCTCTGTTCTTATTCAAAGTCCTTATGTGGTGCCTACCACTGCGATGAGAAAGTATACAGTCATGAAAAAGAAGCCAGGCGTTCAATGGACGCTACTCACAAATTCAGTTACATCTACGCCCAATGTGTTGGCTTTTTCCGGGTATATCAGTATGCGTGATACGATTATGAACACAGGTGTAAAGCTTTACGAATACCAAGGACCTTATTCGATCCATGCAAAGTCTGTGATTTATGATCAAAGACTTAGCGCCGTAGGCTCTTTTAATTTAGATTCCCGTTCTACATTTTTGAATAACGAATCAATGGTCATTATCGATAGTCCAAAATTCGCAAAAGAGTTGACGACGGCGATGGAAAACAAAATGGATAAAAGTATTCTTGTTGCCAATCACAAGCGCTGGGTGAAACCTCCTGAAATCCAAAAGAAAGAAGAGCCTGTTATGAAGCGTACCTTACTGTATACCCTTGCAAAAGTAACTAGGTTCTTTAAGGAGTTTATTTAAACAACCGGCAGTAGAACAAAAAGCACTCAATGAACATTCATTGAGTGCTTTTTGTTACATACCTTATAACTAAGCTCATACAACGATCACATCACGTAAATTATCCCCTTTCATTTGTTGGGAAAAATCGGTAGTATAAACATAATAAACAAAAAGGAGGAAGGTACGTGGAAACTGCTGTTTTAATGAAACCGGATGCGGCTTATAAAAAGGCTTATATGAGCTTTTATCATGAATGGAAAGCAAGCGGAGAAAAAATGATTCCATGGGTAATTGCTAAAGATCCTGCTTACTTTGAAAAAATGGTTCAAGAGTTATTAGATGCAGAAAAAGGGATCGGATTAAAAAAAGGATATGTACCCGATTCCACCTACTGGCTAATGCATCACGAAAGAGTAATAGGGGTAGTTAACATCCGCCATGAGCTAAGTGAAATACTTCGAAACAGCGGAGGACATATAGGGTATGGTATTCGGCCGAGTGAAAGACAAAAAGGATATGCGAAGCTGCTACTGAGGTTATCTCTTCAAGAAATTAAAAAGCTGGGAGTTCAACGGGCATTAGTTGTGTGTGATGATTGGAACACCGCTTCTCGTCGAACTATTTTGGCAAACGGTGGTATACAAGACGAGGATTATATAGAAGAGGACGGAGCTGTTGTTCAACGCTTTTGGATTCATACGAATAAAAAGGCATAAAAAAGAGATGAATTTTTTAATTCACCTCTTTTCTGCTTAGTCATATTGTTTTAAAGCTAACTTCAGCCGCATATAGGTATACATAGCGTATGCCTGTCTTCCTTTTAAACTGTACGGATTTGCTTTGGAGCAAAGACAGTCAAGGAATTGCTCATCACACGACCGGCAGGATCCGTAATCTTCATAGCATAAATCATGGTATTTACAGCAGCAGTCTACATCATTTACAGGACATCCGGGACCACTGCATCCGGGACCACACCATTTATAGCCGGGGAAGAGGCAGGGTGTGGCTTTCCGTTTGTTCGGAACAGACATAATCATACATCCTTTTCAATAGTCTCTTTACATTAAATGCAAGAAAGAGAAAAGAGACAGGGACAAACACCTTGCAGCAGCAGCCTAATTTTCATGAGTTTCTATTTAATCGATAAATGCGTCATTCATCCGCATTAATAGTTTGCCAAACAGTTCCTTTTCTTCACTTGACCATTTTTTTAACATACCATGATAGCGTTCAAGACGCATTTGCTTATCAGTTTGCAGCATTTGTTTCCCGCGTGTTGTGATGTCAAAGAGGCTGACTCGTCCATCCGAAGGGTCAGAGGAGCGAGAAATAAGCTTTTTATTTTCTAAAGCAGCAGCCTGTCTAGAAAGAGTTGAAATGTCGAGTTTAAATGCTTCTGCCAGTTCTTTTACACGAGCTGGTCCAAATTCATCTAATTGCCGCAGTAATAAATAAGCTGATCTTTCTAGGTTTCCTATTTTTTTTTCGGAATTATCAAGATAGACGGCTCGTCTAATAAAGGTAGTAAGTTCATATTCAATCAATTCAATTGAATTCTTTTTTTGCATCATAATCGCCCCTTACAAAATCATTCATTGACAAAGAAATATATACTTGTATAATACAAATGTATATATAGTTGTATAGTACAAGTAAAAGCAGGTAAAGTAAAGGTGTTTATATAGTTAAATGTTAGACAACATGACAAAATAAAGAGAGGAGGACAGCTGTTCTTTATCTATAGGACAGTGACCTACAATGAAAGTGATACGAATCATTTTACAAATTGCGATTCTTTATGCTTTTTCTATGATTGGCGAAGCTGTTCACCATATGCTTCATCTGCCTATTCCAGGCAGTATTATAGGCTTAATTTTAATGCTCATTTGCTTAACGTGCAAAGTTGTTCCCATCAAAATAATTGAAGACGGAGCAAGTTTCTTGTTATCTTTTTTACCGCTATTATTCATACCGGCTATGGCTGGTGTGATGAATTACCCTTCGCTTCTTTCAAGCAGCGGAGCGGTTTTATTTTTAATTATTGTGCTTAGTACGATTGTTACGATGGCCGCCGCAGGGACTGCCAGCCAACTTTTGGAAAAGAAAGCGAACAAACGAAAGGAGAAACAACAGTGCAAGAATTCTTTATCGCGGTCTTTATAATCGTAGCTACAGTTGCTTTGTATCTAGTCATGGCAAAAGTATACGTACGGTTCTCCTATCCGATTCTTATTCCTGTTTTAACTACAACCATATTCGTTATTCTTCTTTTGCTTGCTTTTCATGTTTCCTATGATGAGTATATGATTGGAGGCAAATGGATTAATTCACTTCTAGGACCAGCAGTTGTTGCATTAGCGTATCCACTCTATAAACAACGTGAGATGCTAGTAAAGTACAGCGTTCCTATTATTGGAGGGGTATTTGTAGGGTTATTCGCAGGCATGATCAGCGGACTTGTGTTTGCTGAAGTATTTGGGGTGGATCGAAGCCTGATTTTATCCATTATTCCTAAATCTATTACTACTCCGGTAGCGATTCAAATTGCCACAGGACTAGGGGGCGTTCCATCGATGACCGTGGTATTTGTTATGATCGCAGGTTTTTCGGGCGTGATTCTTGGACCGCTACTTTTAAAATGGATTCGGATCAAGAGTTCTTTAGGAAAAGGAATTGCACTAGGCAGCGCTTCCCATGCGCTAGGAACTTCCAAAGCATTTGAATACGGTGAACTAACGGTATCGATGAGTTCAGTATCAATGACGTTAAGTGCTGTACTAGGATCGGTTTTTGGACCGATTGTTGTCTGGCTATTCCAGGTATAAAGTGAGATAAAAGAAAGTGAATATAAAAAAACAATCTTGTTCCAATTGGAACAGGATTGTTTTTTTATACGAAAGCATAAGTTTTGTCCGCAGCAAATTTTAAGTTGTGCGGCTCTTACTCTGGCACTATAATAAAAAGAAAGAAAATTCATAAAATAACCGCTTTTTTGTTATTCTTGGGAAGGCTAGTCAATTGTCGCACGGGTAAGTAGGCTTAGTCAAAGTTATATACGCAGTAAAAATAGCAGAAAAGAGGAGCTGAACGTATTTTATGAAAGAGGAGCTCGTGTATATAGGAAAGAAGATTCTTGAACATAAATATAGCTTGTCAGAAAAATTAGCCGAACGTTTAGATGCTACACATACGCTAAGTCTAGAGGAATTGAAAGAAAAGAAAATTCTGAAGTGGCGAGTGTCGATTATGGAATACTTTGGGAGAGCTCTATTTGAAGAACAGGAGGCTGTACTTAAATTTGTTAAAGAATGGGCACTTGATACGGGTAAATACGCAGTGGGAAAAAATATTCCTTTAGAAAAAGCACTAGGTATCCTTCCAATCTATCGCAGCGTTATTTGGGATGTATTTACAAGAGAACTAGAGGAGCATCAGTTTGCTGCAATTACCATGCTGCATGTCAGTGAACGAATTGATCCACTTTTAGATACGGTAACATGTGTTTTTGGACAAATTTATGACGAGCATAATCGATATATGATGAATTTAGCTTATACGTCACTAGAAGAACTTTCAGTTCCGCTCGTACCCGTTACAAAAGGAATCGCTATTATGCCGATTATTGGAGAAATTGATACCCACCGCTCGCAAGTTATTATGGAAACCTGCTTGAAAAAAGGGACAAGCCTTCAATTATCTTATCTTATTTTGGATATTTCAGGTGTAGTGATTATTGATACAATGGTAGCAGACAATCTTTTTAAAATTCATCGATCTCTCAAATTGGTGGGAGTAGAAGCTATTATAACGGGGATACGACCGGAAATTGCCCAAACGGTAGTCAAATTAGGAATTGATTTTAACCAAATGAAAACAGAAGCAAATTTAGAAGCGGCTCTTTTAAAAATTGGGTTTACACGTCCTGAAGAACATAGCCGCACGCATTTATCACCACAACGCATAAAATGACCGGCCGTAAATATGCATTTCAGCAGGCAGAAAGTAATTGCATAGTAAAAAAGCGGATGTTAATCAACATCCGCTTTTTACTTAATAAATGCGATATGCCATGGCAGCACAAAGGCATAAACGAGAAAGTATACCGCTATTGAATAGATAAAAAACCAGCCGTTTAAATGCATATAGCCACTTTTAATCATTCCGTATTCTATAAGTAGTGAACCAGCGCAAAAAAGAAGGGATAAAACCCATTTATTTTTAGCAGTTAAGTAAGCTAAAAATAAAATGGAAAGGGAAGGTGGAATAAACGTATAGCTTACAATATCTCCAATTCCTGTAACTTTTGGATCTCCCAAATCAATCACGTTAAAAACACGCGTAATGATCACATCACAAAGCCATCCCATAAATCCAACTACGCTAAACGTGATATAAAAATCTCGCCAAGTTAGCTGTCGTTTAAATAAAATAAGGGCAAGAATAAATAAACATAAACTAACGGTAATAGGAAACCACAAACCATGTGCAGCTAAGTCTAAATGCTGAATTGCTTGCTCCAACATTGTTCACCTCAAAAGGAAGAGTTAGTGTTGAAGTTAGCCTATGTTATGGAAAGTATTTTATACATTTTCTACACGTTGCGCGTATATTCTTCTCGCAAGATTGAATATAACTTTAAGTCTTGATGAGCTCCCTTAATAAACATGGCTTTTCGAATCGTTCCTTCATAAGACATACCGATTTTTTTCATCACTTTCTCAGATGCGGCATTCTCAACAAAGCACCTCGCCTGAATACGGACTAAATCCATTTCTTCAAATCCAAACGCAATTACTTTTTCCGCTGCTTCCGTAACAAACCCCTTATTCCAATATGCTTCAGAAATCGCATAGCCAATTTCCGCAATGCGATGAGTAGGGTTCCAAGTGACAAAGTCAATGGTGCCAATACATTTTTTCAAGGCTTTGATTTCCATAGCCCAAGGAGAAATGGATTGGTTGCTGTACTGCTTTAAAACAAAGGAAACAAACTCTTTTGTATCTTGAAGCTTTCGGTGCTTTTCCCAATTTACATATCTGCTTACCTTTTCATTTGAGGCATATTCAAACATGTCACGCACATCTTTTTTGGTAACTTTCCGCAAGCGCAGTCTTTCTGTTTCTAGTGTGGGTAAATTTCCGTATATATCTTTTACTTGAATCATAAAGTTGTCTCCTTTCTCAGCAAGAAGTGAATGAAGTGTTGATAAGAATGTTTCATAGAAGCTGCAGCATCCAAGAAAGACGCTTTTCATTTCATGTACTTGATTCTTTAATTGTAAAATATTTCATTGCTGAGCGTAAGAGGTCAAATAGCTTTTTAAAAAATAAAAAAATTATTTTCTACTGTTCATAATCAGTTCACATAAGCTTGTTAGACTAAAGTCAGAAATTACGAAGGAGTGAAATGAAACACATGAACAGTGAAGTGAAAGAAGAACGGACTTCAAACAAGAAAAGAATAGACTTATTTTTAGTTCCAATTGTTTTAATTGCAGCGTTTTTGAACTTATTTAAAATTTGGACAGATGAATACGCCAACGCTTATTACACGGCAGCTGTCAAAAGTATGCTTCAAAGTTTTCATAATTTCTTTTACGCATCTTTTGATCCAGGAGGCTATGTAACGATTGATAAGCCGCCGGTTGTGTTTTGGATTCAGACAATTAGTGCCAAAATATTTGGGTTTCACGGATGGAGTGTCATTTTACCGCAAGCATTAGCGGGCATCGGTTCAGTCCTTTTACTATACGTACTCGTAAAACGTACGTTTGGCGTATGGGCTGGGAGGTTTGCTGCTCTTGCCATGGCTCTGACGCCAATTGTACCGGCGGTAAGCCGAACAAATAATATTGATAGTATGCTTGTGTTTACATTATTAGTAGCAACATGGATGTTGTTTCGTGCTGTGCGTACGGCTAAATTTGGCTGGGTGTTAGCAGCTTTTGCGATGATTGGTGTTGCCTTTAATATGAAAATGCTTCAGGCATACATGGTTTTACCAGCATTTTATGTTTTCTATGTAGTGGCAACTAAAATTACATGGAAAAAGAAAATAGCTTTTTTAACAACAGCAACTGCACTGATGCTCGCCGTTTCTGTCTCATGGGCAGTTGTAGTAGATTCAACTTCTGCTGATAAACGGCCTTATATGGGAAGCAGTCAAACAAATTCAGTTCTAGAGCTTGCTTTTGGATATAACGGTATCAATCGTTTAACGGGAAATACAAGCGTGATGGGAAGCAGTCATAAACAGCCTGCTCAAGCTCAGCAGCAAACAGCAAGCAGTGAAACAAAACAAACGAGTAATTCAAATGTTGAGTCTTCACAAAGCTCAAATCAAAGCAAGAGCAGCTCTTCTCAAAAGATGCAGGCTCCAGGTGGAGGAAATCAAAACGGAATGTTCAACACAGGGAACCCTGGTCCATTCCGACTGTTCCAAAAAGGATTATCAGATCAAATCAGCTGGCTATTGCCATTTGTAATCTTCTCAATCGTAGGTCTATTTGCCGGAGTGAAATTTAAAGGACCTTACACAACAAAACAAAAAGAAAGTTTATTTTGGTTAGCTTGGCTGCTGCCAGTAGCTGTTTTCTTTAGTATCGCAGGATTTTTCCATCAGTATTATTTAATTATGCTGGCACCTCCAATCGCCGCATTTGCAGGAGCGGGAGCGGTAGCTTTATGGAGCATGTACAAACAGCGTAATGGCTGGAAATCATGGCTGTTGCCGGGCGGTATTTTAACAACGGCAGCGCTTCAAGTATATATTATGTCTCCTTATATCAGCTCAATCGGCGTAGCACCAATTGCAGGTGTAGGGGCACTGGGCGTCATTTTAGCTCTTGTTTTAGCTGTTCGTAAAGAGCGTAAAAATTCTGTAACGAATTATTTAGGGGTAGCAGCAATGGTTGTCTTGCTAGCAATGCCCGCGTACTGGGCAATGACACCAATTATTTATGGTGGAAATAGCATGCTTCCAGCAGCAGGTCCTGATTCTTCAAGCGGTATGGGAGGACCTCCAAGCACAGCAACGAATAGCAAACAGTCTGGCTTTAACGGCATGCAGCCTCCAGGAAGCTCTAGCGGCAATTCATCATCGAACAATCAAATGCAGCCGCCAAGCGGTTCATCGAACGGCGGTCAAATGCAAATGCCGGGCGGTTCGTCCAATAATGGTCAAATGCAAATGCCAGGCGGTTCATCCAATAATAGTCAAATGCCAAATAGCTCTTCAAGCAAATCATCATCTTCAAAACGAAAAAGTGGAGGGATGAACGCAGAAGTAAACAAAAAGCTACTAAACTATTTAACAAAAAATAATACAGGTGAAAAATATTTGTTTGCCACAACGGATTCAACTTCAGCTGCGCCTTACATTATCGAAACGGGCAAACCAGTCATGGCAATGGGAGGATTTAGCGGTTCAGATCCAATTCTAACGGTGAGTAAATTAAAAGCCATGATTAAAAAAGGTGAAGTGAAATATTTCTACTTGTCTGGAATGGGCAAGGGAGGCCAATCTGACGTTATCACGTGGATTAAAGAAAATAGTAAAGAGATTCCTTCTTCCAAATGGCAGTCTACTTCATCAAGTTCTCAGCAAGGACCATCTGGAAATGGAACATTATACGAAATAACGCTTAAATAAGGAGGACATGAACATGAGTTCAATTGTTAAATATTCTATTGTTGTTCCTGTCTACAACGAAGAAGAAGTGATTCATGAAACCTATCGCCGTCTAACAGAAGTGATGCGTTCAACGAAAGAAGCTTACGAGCTTCTTTTCGTGAACGACGGCAGTAGAGACCGAACGGCAGAAATCATTAAAGAGTACAGTGAGCAAGACCCAGCCGTTGTTTTATTAGATTTTGCTCGTAACTTTGGTCATCAAATTGCTATTACAGCTGGTATGGATTATGCAAGAGGAGAGGCGGTCGTTGTGATTGATGCTGATTTGCAAGATCCGCCCGAATTGATTTTAGAGATGATTGAAAAATGGAAGCAAGGGTTTGACGTTGTATACGCTAAGCGTACAAAGCGAAAAGGAGAAACATATTTTAAAAAGCAAACGGCTGCTATGTTTTATCGTTTCTTACGTGCAATGACTGATATTGATATTCCTCTCGATACAGGGGATTTCCGCTTGCTAGATCGTAAAGTATGCAATCAAATGAATAGCATTCAAGAAAAAAATCGCTTTGTACGCGGATTAGTAAGCTGGGTGGGCTTTAAGCAAATAGCAGTAGAATATGAGCGAGACGAGCGTTTGGCCGGGGAGTCGAAATATCCTTTGAAAAAGATGCTGAAGCTTTCAATGGATGGCATTACGTCTTTCTCCTATAAACCGCTGAAGCTAGCTAGCTATGCTGGTGTAACGCTATCTGGTATCGGTTTTATTTATCTTTTTGTGGTGCTGTATTTGAAGTTATTTACAGACAGTACCATCACCGGGTGGTCGTCGTTAATTGTCATTCAGCTATTCTTTAGCGGCATCATTTTAATTATTCTTGGTATGATTGGAGAATATATTGGCCGCATCTACGATGAAACAAAAAATCGTCCGCTCTATATCGTCCGTGAAAAGTATCAGCTTGAAACACGCAAGGAAGTATCACTTCGTGACTAACAAATGGCTACCTTTAATTAAATTTGCGTTAGTAGGAGTTGTAAATACACTGATTGATTTTGCAGTATATGCACTTTTAACAACAATCGGTGTGAACTATATACTAGCGCAGTGGATTTCATACAGCGCGGGGATTTTAAACAGTTATGTCATGAACCGTAAGTGGACGTTTAAGAAAAAAGAAAAAAGCAGTAAGCGTGAAGTGATTTCATTCGTGGTCGTGAATTTAATCACTTTATCCCTAACATCTTTTCTGTTGACTGTTCTATATAATAAATGGGGTATATCGCTGCTAATCAGTAAACTTTTGATCACAATCGTAAGTGTCGGTATCAATTTTATTGGCACTAAATTATTTGTATTTACTACTAAAAAAGAAAGAGGGATTCATATATGACGATAAAAAAAGCAGTTATTCCAGTAGGCGGTTTAGGAACTCGATTTTTGCCGGCGACAAAAGCGCAGCCCAAAGAAATGCTGCCAATTGTCGATAAGCCTGCTGTACAATACATTGTAGAAGAAGCTGTGAAATCAGGTATTGAAAGTATTATTTTTATTACAGGTCGAAATAAAAAATCAATTGAAGACCATTTTGACAAATCAATTGAACTAGAGCAAATGCTTGAAGAAAAGCACAAGTTCGAAATGTTAAAAGAAGTACAAACGATTTCATCAATGGCCAGTATTCACTATATTCGTCAAAAAGAGCCGTTAGGACTTGGTCATGCTATTCTTTGTGCTGAGCAGTTTATTGGAGATGAGCCGTTTGCCGTTCTTCTTGGAGACGATATTATGACTTCTGAAGAACCTGCGCTCAAACAGATGATTCAAGCGTATGAAACGACTAATCAATCAGTTATTGGAGTTCAAAAAGTGGATGTGGAAGAAGTATCAAAATACGGCATTATTCAGCCGAAAAATAAATGCGGCAGCCTTCATGAAGTGAATGACTTGATTGAAAAACCATCGATAGAACAAGCTCCGTCAACTATTGCCGTTATGGGCCGCTACATTTTAAACCCTTCTATTTTTTCTTATCTAAAAACGATTGAAAGAGGGGTAGGAAATGAATTACAATTAACAGATGCACTGCGCGTGGTATGTGAAAAAGAGCGATTGTTTGCTCTTGAACTTGAAGGGCAGCGCTTTGACATTGGAGATAAGGTAGGCTATATGAAAGCAATGGTAGAAGTGGGGTTAACGCGCAGAGATTTACGTCAAACGTTTTTATCGTATTTGGAAGGAATTGTAGAAAAAGAACGAGCAAACAACTTCAGCTAATAAGAGTTAATCAGTTTGTTCATATTCAGTTCATATTTGAAGTATAAAATCATTGTATGATCTTATGTGGCTCTCTGTTTGGTATAAACAGAGAGCTTACTGTGCGTAAAAGCTGGACAAACTTAGGAATAGGGAGAGACATGTATGATTCAAATATTAGTTGCAGATGATGATCAACACATTCGAGAGCTGATATCATTATATTTAGAAAATCAAGGATTTAAAATTATAAAAGCAGCAGATGGTGAAGAAGCGTGGGCGAAAATGGAAGAGTTTCGAATTGATCTAGCGGTCGTTGATATCATGATGCCATTTAAAGACGGATGGGAACTAACAAAGGAAATTAAGGAGTATTTTGATATACCGGTTTTGATGGTAACAGCTAGAGGCGAATCGCATGATAAACTAAAAGGATTTGATATCGGAACAGACGACTATGTCGTGAAGCCTTTTGATCCTCAGGAAATGGTTGCTCGTGTAAAGGCCCTTTTACGCAGGTACCGAGTAGAAGCTAACAATGTAATTTATATGGGGAATATAAAATTGGACCGTACCAAATTAGAGATGAGTGCAGGAGAAACAAGCGAACAGCTGCCGCTAAAAGAGTTTGAATTACTGTTCACGTTAGTTAGTTCTCCAGGAAAGATTTTTACTCGTGATCAGCTTATTCAATTAATTTGGGGATATGATTATGAAGGTGATGAGCGCACGGTAGACGTTCACATAAAACGTCTGCGAGAGAGGCTTAATCATATGGCAAACGTCGGTATGGAAATCAAAACAATTCGCGGACTAGGCTATAGAGCAGAAGGGTGTTAACGTGAAATCAATTTATGTAAAGCTGGTACTGTCGTTTATTATTACGATTTTATTGAGCGTTGTGATTACCGTTGTCGTCACGACATTTCTTAGCAAGCAGAAGCTTGAAATGCGATTAGGTCAGGATATGGTGAAGATGGGAGAAGATTTTATCGATTTGTACGGAGCAGAAGACTCCGACAAAGCTGCAAGGTTTTTATCTAATTCATCATTCATTCATTTTTCGTTTATTATTATTGATGATCAGCATAAAGAAAAAGTATTAGGACAGCCAGGACCGCCTATTCCAATTACACCGAAAGAAGTAGATCAAGTATTAGACGGAAAGCGTTATTCTAATTTAAACGAGGAAAAAGAGGATCGTCCACAGCCAAACGTAGTGGGTCTTCCTTTTAAAGAAAATGGACGGTCGTATGCTCTATTTATTCAGTCTCATCCCCAGCGGCAATTTTCAGTTATTCAAGATGTTCAAAATATCCAGCTTATTACGATTTTATTAGTAGGTATTGTATTGTTTGCATATGTTTCAACGATTATTATTAAACCGATTAAGCGTCTCAGTACAGCGATGAAAGTTGTCGGACAAGGAGAATACAATGTGCAAGTCGAGCACGCAGCGAATGATGAAATCGGTCTGTTAACTAAAAACTTTAATCAAATGACTAAAGAATTAAACAAAATAGAAACGATGAGGCAAGAGTTTATTGCTAGCGTTTCGCATGAAATTCAATCACCGCTTACTTCAATTCGCGGTTTTTCAGCGGCACTTAAAGATGATATCGTGAGCGAAAATAAAAAGAGACAATATTTAACGATTATTGAAAAAGAAAGTACAAGACTTTCTCAGCTTAGCTCTAATTTACTAAAACTTGCTTCTCTTGACTCTGAACATCAAACGCTGATGCTAAAACAATACAGATTGGATGAACAAATCAGACACGTGGTTATGGCTTTAGAACCTCAATGGACAAAAAAGAACATAGAAATTGACCTCGATTTATCTAATGTTCAAATAGAAGCAGATCAAGACTTGTTAGAGCAAGTCTGGTTAAATTTGATAACCAATGCTATTAAATATACGTCTGAACATGGATTTGTGAAAATATCCGTTTATCTAAAAAACGAAGAAATATTCGTAAAAGTAAAGGATAATGGAATTGGTATTTCACAAGAAGATCAAAAATATATTTTTGAAAGCTTTTATAAAGTAGATAAATCGAGAACGTTAAAAGGAAGTGGGCTTGGTCTAGCTATTACCAAAAAAATTGTTCGACTGCATGAGGGAGCCATACATGTAGAAAGTAAAAGTGATCAAGGAAGCACCTTTACTGTAACATTACCTATCCAAAAAAATAGGACTAAAAAAGACTCGTCTGTGTAAGTTCATGCAGATGAGTCTTTTTTAATAGGTCAAAGATATAAAAAAAATTAATACTATCTATTTATTTTTTTAATCCCTACTTGACATATAGGTAAAGTGTAAATAATATAGATAGTATAAATCTTTTGAAAAAATTGGGATGCTAAAGAAGCTGATCGGTCAACCGAAGGCTCATACTTGTTCGCTACTAGTGTGGGCTTTTTCTGTACAGCGACTGTGGCTATTAATATCTCAATTTTCAAATGAACATATGGGGAGGATTACCATGCATTTATCTTCTGCTCATTATACAAGTACTTATAGATGTTGTTCGTGTTGTTTATTCAATTGTAACTAAAATATAAAATTATTTATGAATAGGAGAATGATAAAATGGCTTCAATTACACAAGAAAAATTAGATTATATCGTTAAACTACTGACTGAAATTAACTATGGATCTGTACTAATTACTCTTCACGACGGACAAATTACTCAAGTGGACAGCACGGAAAAAAACCGCTTTTTAGCTAAAAGCAAAGTAGCCAGCCACAAGTAAGCCTAATTGAATATTTTTTTGAGAAAGTCAGAAGGACTGGTCTAGTTAGCGACGTCTTGACAGTAGGCGGCAAAAAAGTGCTTTGTTAAATATAGAAAATATGCGTGGTTGAAAAAGGATTGACTTTCTTTTGAGACAAAGATTTAGAATCTTTCAAATTCAAGGTGGATTATAAGCTTTATGAGTATGACATTTTTTAAAATTATGAAGGTCTGACAGTTTCATTCCTGTGCTGATCGGATTACCGAAGGCTTCTGACCTGTGTTAGGAGTCTTTTTTTATTCTTAAATTAATATAATAGGAGGAGAAAAGATGGAAAATTTATTACGAGCAGCGGTGCGGCAAAGAAAACAATACCTCATTGAAGAGTTACTGAAAAAAGGGATTTACAAAAAAGAAAAATATCATCTTTTTGAACTCACACTCTCTGACTTAGAAAAAGAGTATCGGGCACGCAGTAAGTAAGGAAAACACGTAAAAAGAACTAAAATAAGTGTAAAAAAGATTAAAAACCTAGTTGACTAATAGGTAAAGTGTGTTTATTATAAAAACAAGAATAAATTGTCTTTTCAGAAAGTATCTTCTTTTTATTCTTACTAATAAATTTAATAAGAATAATTTAAGAGCATATACGCTGATCAGACTAACTGAAGGCTGCTTCTCTTTTCAAAGAGATAGCGGCCTTTTTGTATTTTTTTATAAAAAGGGGAGTAAAACATGAAGAAAAAAGCAGTTCAGTTTTTAATGGTGCTGACAGCACTGCTCGTGGTGCTAGCAGGTTGCGGCAATGGAAAATCTACTGAAACAGCAGGGAAAGATAGTTCTGCGAGTAAAAACGATTCAAAAAAACCGGTAGAACTTTTAAACGTTTCATATGATCCTACACGTGAGCTTTATCAGGAGTTCAATAAGAGCTTTGCGTCTTATTGGAAAGATAAAACAGGGCAAGACGTCACTATCCAGCAATCACACGGTGGCTCTGGTAAGCAAGGCCGAGCAGTTATTGACGGTTTAGAAGCGGATGTAGTAACGCTGGCGCTTGCTTACGATATTGATGAAATCGCTCAAACTCGCCAATTATTAAACAAAGACTGGGAAAAAGAATTGGCTCATAATTCTACACCATACACATCAACGATTGTTTTTTTAGTTCGTAAAGGAAATCCAAAAGGAATTAAAGATTGGGATGATTTAACGAAAAAAGGTACATCTGTTATTACGCCAAATCCAAAAACTTCTGGAGGCGCACGCTGGAATTATTTAGCGGCTTGGGCATACGCGAAGGATAAATATAACGGAGATAATAAAAAGATTGAAGACTTCATGAGTAAGCTTTATGGAAACGTCGAAGTGTTAGACTCAGGCGCACGTGGAGCTACAACTACCTTTGTAGAACGAGGCATTGGAGACGTGTTAATTGCATGGGAAAACGAAGCTTACTTATCGTTAAATGAGCTAGGAAAAGATAAATTTGAAATTGTCACACCGTCATTAAGTATTTTAGCAGAGCCGCCTGTTGCTGTAGTAGATAAAGTAGCTGAAAAGAAAGGCACGACAAAGGTAGCAAAAGCATACTTAAAATACCTATATACAGAAAAAGGTCAGGAAATAGCAGCGGAAAACTACTATCGCCCTCGAAATGAAAAAGTATTAGAGGAACACAAAGATCAATTTCCTTCTCTTAACCTAGTTACCATTAAAGATTTTGGTGGATGGAAAAAAGCTCAAGAAACGCATTTTAACGATGGAGGAACATTCGATCAGATTTATCAGCCAAAGTAATATGATGCATTAAAAAAGTAGAAAGAGGAAGATACGAATGGTGATTCGTATCTTCTGTGTACATGTATCTGAAAAGCAGAGAGAGGTGTAAGACGTGAGCGTGTTACAACGACAGAAGAAAAAGAAAAGCATCTTACCTGGGTTTGGGCTTTCTTTAGGTTTTACGATGTTTTATGCAAGCATCCTTGTTCTTTTTCCGTTATCTATGATTTTTTTCAATACGGCATCTATGGGGTGGAGCGACTTTATTAAAACTGTTACAGACCCTAGAGTAGTAGCATCGTATAAATTAAGCTTTGGAGCAGCATTTGCAGCCGGCATCATTAATGTTATTTTTGGAACCATTATTGCGTGGGTATTAGTGAGGTATCATTTTCCTGGAAAGAGGCTTATTGACGGACTTGTGGATTTGCCGTTTGCCTTGCCAACGGCTGTTGCCGGCATTGCCTTGACCACTCTTTACGTTCCGAAAGGATGGATTGGTCAATTATTTACGTTTAAAATCGCATTTACGCCTATCGGAATTATTATCGCTCTTACGTTTATCGGTCTGCCGTTTGTAGTCCGAATGGTGCAGCCGGTATTGCAAAACTTTAATGCAGAGATTGAAGAAGCATCTGCTAGTTTAGGAGCTAGCCGAATACAGACGTTCAGAAAAGTTATTTTTCCGGAGCTGGTGCCTGCTGTTTTAACAGGTTTTTCTCTTTCATTCGCAAGAGCGCTTGGAGAATATGGGTCGGTTGTTTTTATTGCTGGAAATATGCCGATGAAAACTGAAATTACGCCGCTTATTATTATGACAAAACTCGAGCAGTACGATTATGCGGGCGCTACTGCTATTGCATCAGTCATGCTCGTTGTATCATTTTTTCTGTTATTACTTATTAATATTATTCAATGGTGGACAAATCGTAAATTTGTATATAGTTAAGGAGGGATGACATTGGCAGGACATGTTCCAATGCAGCATGCAAAAACGACTGTTGAAATCACTCATTCTAGTTTAAAAGAGCCCAAAGTGGTCCAATGGCTGCTTACATTTATTGCGCTGGTTTTTTTAGCTCTATTCTTAGTGCTTCCGCTCATCACCATTTTTATGACAGCCTTTCAAAAAGGGTGGGAAACGTATCTCGCTGCGATTACGAATCCGGATGCTTTGGCTGCTATTAAACTAACGCTAATTGTTGTGCTTATTACCGTTCCTTTAAATGCCGTTTTTGGCGTGGTAGCTGCATGGTTAATTACGAAGTTTGATTTTAAAGGAAAGAATATTTTAATTACGCTTATTGATTTACCGTTTGCCGTTTCGCCTGTTATTGCTGGATTGGTTTTTATTTTATTATTTGGTGCACAAGGGTTATTCGGAGAATGGCTGTTTAATCAAGATATTAAAATTGTCTTTGCTATTCCCGGTATTATATTAGCTACCCTTTTTGTAACGCTTCCGTTTGTTGCCAAAGAATTGATTCCACTCATGCAAGCTCAAGGGTCAGCCGAAGAAGAAGCGTCGTTAACGTTAGGAGCCAGTGGTTTCAAAACTTTTTTTCTAGTGACGTTACCGAATATTAAATGGGGCTTATTATATGGCATTATTTTATGTAATGCGCGTGCAATTGGGGAGTTTGGAGCCGTTTCCGTTGTGTCTGGACACATTCGAGGAATGACAAATACGATGCCTCTGCAAATTGAAATTCTCTACAATGAATATCAATTTGCAGCAGCGTTTGCGGTAGCATCTTTAATGTCAATTTTAGCTATTTTCACATTAATTATAAAAAATATTATTGAGTGGAAAGCCAAACATATTTAAACAGGAAGGAGCTTATGAGATGAGTATCCATATTAAGCACGTATCAAAGAACTTTGGTGATTTTAAAGCGCTGGATTCTATTAACATTGATATTCAAACGGGTGAATTAGTAGCGTTACTCGGTCCGTCCGGTTCTGGAAAAACATCTTTGCTTCGCATCATTGCCGGTCTTGAACATCTTGATCAAGGAGCTATTTTATTTGATGGAAAGGAAATTACGCACGTAAATCCAAAAGAGCGGAATGTGGGGTTTGTTTTTCAACACTATGCTTTGTTCAGGCATATGACTGTGTTTGATAACATTGCGTATGGTTTAAAAGTACGACCTAAAAAAACAAGACCTTCTAAAACAGACATTAACAAGAAAGTAACCGAGCTGCTGCAGCTTGTTAAATTAGAGCCGCTTGCAGATCGCTATCCTTCTCAATTATCGGGCGGACAGCGCCAGCGAGTAGCGCTTGCACGAGCGTTAGCAGTAGAACCGAAAGTACTACTATTAGATGAACCTTTTGGCGCTCTGGATGCAAAAGTTCGCAAGGATTTACGCAGATGGCTGCGTAAATTGCATAATGATTTTCATATTACGAGTATTTTCGTTACGCATGATCAAGAAGAAGCCTTGGATGTAGCTGATCGTATTGTTGTGATGAACAACGGGAAAATTGAGCAGATTGGAAGTCCTGAAGAAGTGTATGATTATCCTAACAGTCCATTTGTGTACGATTTTTTAGGAAACGTCAATTTATTCAAGGGCCGCATTCATAAAGGGAAACTACAACAAGGAAGCTTTGAAATGGATGTTCCGGAATTTAGCGGAAGAAATGAAGAAGCAGCTGTTGGATATGTGCGACCTCATGATATTCACCTTGAAAAGATAAAAACAAGCGCAGATGCCGTTTCTGCAACGGTTAGCCATATTCATGTGATAGGACCTATCGTGCAAATTGAATTAAAAAGAGAAGATGCAGAAGAATTTCTAGAAGCTGAATTAAGTAAAGAGCATTATAAAACGCTCAGCCTTCAAGTAGGAGAGCAGGTGTATGTAAAGCCTAAGCAGCTAAAAGTATTTATTCCAGAAGATTATTCTATATGATAAAAAGCGTGAAGGGTGCGCCTTTACGCTTTTTATCTATTAAAAATTAGTACCAGATATTAAAAGTAGATGTTATAATTAAGTATCAACTGATTTGAGGTGGAGAAATGATACAATCAAAAGCTAGAATCACAGGCATGGGGACGTATACACCAAAGCAAAAATTAACGAACGACCATTTAAAAGAAATGGTTGATACAAATGACGAATGGATTGTGCAGCGTACGGGAATGAAAGAGCGACGAATTGCTGGTGAAGGCGAATACACGTCTACGCTTGCCATTCGAGCAGTTGGAAATTTGCTTAACCGATATGCTGTAGAAATAAAAGATGTAGATGCAATTATTGTTTCGACAACAACGCCTGATCACTTTTTTCCCAGCGTAGCATGTCAGATTCAAGAATACTTTCATATTGAGCAAGCTGCAGCATTTGACTTAAGCGCTGCATGCGCCGGGTTTACATATGGCCTTCATGTGGCCAATGGCTTAGTGACATCGGGACTGCATAAAAAGATTTTAGTTATCGGTGCGGAAGTGATGTCGAAAATTACAGATTATACGGACCGGGCAACATGCGTGCTGTTTGGTGATGGAGCGGGAGCGATGCTTGTAGAGTTCGACGAGTGTAATCCGAGTTTCTTAGGCTCTCATTACGGAACGGATGGAAGCGGAGGCGTAAATTTATACCGTTCTAATTTATCTGACACTCTTTCAGAAAAAGAAATTAACTCGAGCGGGAATTTGGTTCAAAACGGACGTGAAGTGTATCGTTTTGCCGTCCGAACGGTTCCAAAAGGAGTAGAAGCCTTATTACAAAATACACCTATTTCTCTTTCTGATGTAAATTGGTTTATTCCACACAGCGCAAATCTTCGAATGATTGAAGCGATTTGTGCTAAAACAGGTGTTTCAATGGATAAAACGTTAACGAGTGTGCAATACTGCGGAAATACATCTTCAGCTTCTATTCCGCTTGCTTTAAACGAAGGGATAGTGACAGGAAAAGTACGGAATAATGACCTTCTTATTCTCTATGGGTTTGGAGGAGGATTAACGCACTGCGGTTTGTTAATTAAGTGGACGTGTAAAGAAAAAAGCTAAAAGGCCTCGCCTTTTAGCTTTTTTGTCTTTTACCGCTAGGAAGAATTCGGTAAAATGGAAAAAGAAGTAAAGGGGTGTGCGCATGAATCACGTTTTATACATTGAAGATAATGAAGAAATTGGATTAATGATTCAAAAAGAGCTTAAAAAGAAAAACTATGAAGTTACTTGGTTACAATCAGGAGATAGCGCCAGTCAGTTTATTAAACAAGCGGATATTGTTATTTTAGATGTAATGCTTCCTGGATTAGATGGATTTACCGTAGGGAAAAAGCTTAAAAAGTTAGCGCCCGATGTCCCTGTTTTAATGCTTTCAGCTCGTACAGCTCTAGAAGATAAGATTATTGGGCTAGAGTTTGCCGATGACTATGTCACAAAGCCGTTTCATCCAGAAGAGCTGCTGGCAAGGCTCGAAGTATTGTTAAGAAGGTTTTCAAGAAAGAAAGAAGAACTTATTTTAAAACATTTGCATATTTCGATGATAGACTATCGTGTAATGAACAGAGAGACAAGTGAAGAAATTAGTTTAACAGGTAAGCAATTTCATATTTTCACTTATTTTCTTCAGCATTTAAATCAAATTTTAACAAAAGAACAAATTTATGAAGGGGTATGGAAAGAACGTTATATAGAAGGAGATAAAACGTTAATGGTACATATTCGCTATTTGCGAGAAAAATTGGAGAAAAATGCAGCTAAGCCTGAAATTATTGAAACAATACGAGGGATTGGCTACAGGGTCAAGCAATGAACGTTGCACAGTCCCTTGTTACGAAGTATATCTTAATTATGATTGTAGCCGTATTGATTATACCGTTATCATTTTTTGCGGGCTCATGGCTGATCACCGTTCCTTTTATGCATATTCAAGGATTATTAAATGAAGAGTATAAAGGAAAAAGCTATTATGAACAAATGTGGAATCAAGAAGCCAAAAAGCTAGACGGAGCAAATGAGGAAACAATCAATAAAAAGCTCAAACTATTGAAGGGAAAATATCCTGAAGCTTCAATGTTTTGGGTAAACGAAGCTGGACAAACACAGCTCCCGCTTCCTTATCATGAATTACTCCCGAAGCAATGGTCATCTTCTTATACGGCTGAATTTATAAAAAGGCGGTATGGAAACGATCCGTATACGGTTCTTGCCTTTATTGGAACAGATAAAAAGCAAGGTTTTATGGTAATTGAAGTACCGGAAGAAGCTGTTGAGCTGCCTATTCAGAAGCTAGATCCAGCCTACTATAATATTTATTTAGGATTTGTTTGTGTCATTGTGCTTTCTTTTATTGTGCTTTCTCTGTTCTTCTTCCTTCGAATTCGAAAGAGGCTAAGTGCATTACAAGTCGCTATGAATAACAAAGACGAGCAAGGAATTCCCTTGCCTGTTGCATCTGAGTACACGGATGAAATTGGACAGCTAGAACAATCATTTAATCAAATGGTAAGACAGCTTCATGAAAGTCGGAGCCGAGAGCAGCTAGAAGCACAGCTGAGGCAAGACTTAATTATGAGCCTGTCCCATGATTTACGGACACCGCTCACGACCGTTCGAACCCATATCTATCAGCTGAAAAGTGAAGAAGTAACGTGGAATGTTCAACAGGCTCTTGAAGTAATTGATACTAAAATAGAATTTGTCAGCAGTTTAATAGATAATTTATTTTCTTATACGCTGCTGTTAAATGGAAAATATCCGTATCGAGAAGAGGAGGTTGATATGGTTCGATTTTTCAGAAAAAGCATTGCGCAGTGGTATCCACTATTTGAAGAAGAAAATATGGAAGTGGATATTCAGCTACCGCCACAGTCTCTATACTGGTATGGAGACGTGCAGTGGTTAGAGAGAATAATAGATAACTTATGTCAAAACGTAATTCGTCATGCTAAAGAAGGTCGTTTTATTGGTTTTCGCCTTGTTCAAGAACATAATTCATCTTCTCTTATCATTTCTGATAAAGGGTCAGGCTTTAAAAAGAATAGTGAGACCAAACAAAACGGTGTAGGTTTAGCGGTTGTAGATGTGATGATTAAAGAAATGGGGTTAACGTGGTCAATTCATTCAACAAAACATGGAACGGATATTCAAATTGTGTATGAAGCGAGTGATTAATTCACTCGCTTTTTTTAAACGGATTTTAACCTTTCTTTTCCTTCCCCTTAACTTTCTCTGTTTATAGTAATAGAGAGGTGATAAAAGTGGAAATTGTTAAAACGACTCAGGTGACAAAAGTATTTAAAGGAGTAGAAGCTGTAAGTGAAGTGAATCTTTCCATCAAAGAAGGAGAAATCTATGGCTTTTTAGGACCTAACGGAGCTGGAAAGACGACAACGATTCGAATGCTGCTCGGTCTAATGAAGCCAACGAGTGGCGGAATTGAGCTGTTTGGAGAAAGAATAATAAATCATAGGCAGCATATTCGAGCCTTAAAACAGATAGGTTCACTTGTAGAGAGTCCTTCTTATTATGCACATCTAACTGCAAGAGAAAATCTAGAGGTACTTCGCAAGATACTAGGCGTATCTAGAAATAGAGTGGATGAAGTACTAGATATTGTAAAGTTAACAAAGGAAGCAAATCGTCCAGTTAAAGGATTTTCTCTCGGGATGAAACAGCGTCTTGGCATTGCTTCTGCACTTCTAGGAAACCCTCGCTTATTAATCCTAGATGAACCAACTAATGGACTAGATCCTGCAGGAATTCAAGAAATTCGCTCATTAATTAAAGAAATGCCAAGGGAAAATGGCGTTACCGTTTTGATTTCAAGTCATTTACTTTATGAAATTGACCACTTAGCGACTCAAGTAGGCATTATTACAAAAGGAAAGATGCTATTTAATGGATCAATTGAATCGCTTCGCAAAAAGGCTAAACATCAAGTGGCATTTACAATAGGGGAGGTAGAAAAGGCAAAAACGATACTATTAACAAACGGACTTGTACCTACTGTCAATAAAAACAGCCTCCTTCTAGATTATATTGATCATGAGCAAGTGGCACATCTTGTTTATCAACTCGTGCAAGAAAATGTCTCTATCTATCGCGTCGAAGAAAAAATAAAATCACTAGAAGATATCTTTTTAAAGCTGACGAGCGAGGAGAATGAACATGTTCATAAAAATAATGCAGGCTGAGTGTATGAAATTAAAAAGAAAATGGCTTTGGTTTTTATTATTTTTAGGTCCAGCAGGTGTAGTAGGCTTAACACTTGTAGATTACAGCGTTCGATATGAATATTTAATTCAACAAAATCCAAATGTGTGGGAAGGTCTTTTTCATGAAATAAACATTACGCTTCCTACAGCTTTTTTACTGGGAGGAACAATTCTTGCTTCAAATATAGCGCATGTTGAATATCATAGAAGCTCCTGGAAGCATCTGCTGAGCTTACCTGTAACCAGGCTAAGTGTTTATACGGCAAAATTTATAGTAGTTATGGCTATGTTACTCATCGCTTCTGCTTTTCTATCGATTGGTATAATCGGGCTGGGGTGGTGGTTAGGATTTGGTCTTCCTTCTTCTTGGAAAACCCTTTTTGTTTATAACTTCTATCCGTTCTTTTCAGCCATCCCGTTTGTGGCTATTCAAATATGGCTATCTATGCTTTTTAAAAATCAAAGCCGTTCTCTTGCACTAGGTATTATGATGAGTGTGACAATGAGTGGTATGGGAGAATTGCCAAGCTGGTTTATTTGGCAATGGCCGATGTTAGTATTCTCTGATTACCGGAATACGTATATGATAACAGGCGCGATTATCGGTATCTTCTTATATGGTGCAGGCGCCTTTCACTTTATCAGAAAGGATGTGGCGTAAATGTTGTGGCAATTATGTAAGGTAGAATGGTTTAAATTGTTGAAAACAAAAGCCTGGGTATATCTTTTTATTAGTCCAATTCTTATCGCTGCTATCCTTTTTGTGGGAGATCCGGCGTTGCCAAATGGGAAAATGAAATGGCTTATGGCAAGTGCCTTCATTGCCAATGTTCACGGCTTATTACTTTTTCCGCTAATTGGCGGTTTAGTAACTTCGTTCGTTTGTCGATACGAACACGAAGCAGGAGGGTGGAAACAATTATTATCTCTTCCTGTGACAAGGACAGCAGTATACGGAGCAAAATTGATCACAGCAGCGGCTTTTATGGGAATTCTTCAAGTGCTTGTATTTGTTGCTTTATTAGGGGTTAGCATATTGAAAGACTACCCGAGTGCTATTCCATTAAAAATGATAGCTGGAAATATGCTAGGCGGCTGGATTGCAGTGTTGCCAATTCTTGCGTTTATGCTAGTTGTGTCGATGGCACTTTCTAGCTTTGGAGCATCTTTAACAGTTAACGTCATTTTCACACTACCGAATTTATTCGTTGTTAATTCTCAAAGATTTGGCCCGTGGTACCCATGGACTCAGCCGATGTATGGAATGTTAAGAGTAACGGGAAGAGAATCATGGGATTTGATGCTGACTACACAGACTTTCTTAGTGGTTATCATAAGCAGCTTTCTTCTTTTTGTAGCAGCAGGTTCACTGTATTTTCAGCGCAAACATATATAATAGAAAAAACCCGCTTTTATACAGCGGGTTTTCAACTGGCTTTTGGAATGGTAAAACCTACTCCAAAGACGTCGCGCACATCGTGTACGACCACAAAAGCTTGTTCGTCGACTTTATGAATAATGCGCTTTAACTCTAGCAGTTCTTGTTTGTTCACAACTACGTACAATACGTCTTTTGCTTCTTTTGTATAGCTTCCATGAGCAGAAAAGACAGTGACGCCGCGCTGCATCTTTTTATTGACTTGTTCGGCTACTTCAGCTGAACGGTGCGAAATAATGGTGATTGCTTTGCGGGGGTTGAGTCCTTCAATGATATAATCAAGCACCTTTGTTCCAATATAAAGAGAAATAACCGTGTACATCGTCTTTTCTCCCCCGATGACAAAATAAGCGCTTGCTACAACTAATAAATCAATTGCTAGCATCGTTTTGCTAATATTCCAGTCTAGATATTGATTAGCTAAGCGGGCGATAACTGCAGAGCCTCCGGAAGTTCCGCCTCCTCTAAACACTAGTCCGAGTCCTACTCCGGCTAAAATCCCAGCAAAAATAGCCCCCAGTAGCGTATCGTCAAGAGGATTTCCCAGTCCTTCAGTTATATGTAGGAATAGAGATGTGAAAATAATACATATAATTGTGTAAGCAATCACACGTTTGTGAAGCAATTTGTATCCGATCAGTACCAGCAAACCGTTTAATATAAAGTTTGTGATACCCGGCGACCAGCCTAGTACATAATAGGTAATCATTGTTACACCGGTTACGCCGCCTTCTGCTAATTCATTTGGAATAGCAAAATAATTAATGGCCAGTGCGAAAATGAGGCTCCCTAGAATAATGAGGATAATTTCTTTTATTTTATTAATCATGAACGTTACCTCCAATCATCAAAAACTCCGAAAACACAGTCATGACAATGTATTATACCAACTCTAGAGAATGAATTAAAGATGGTATATTATTATTTTTTTAAAAATCAGTTTCTACTATTAACATAAAATCTTTTGACAGTTTTTATGGAGTATGAAAAAATGAATTGTTTGCTTTTATTTTGATTAAAAAGTTTTGCAATGAGAATGTTCGTTCGGTAAAATAGAAGCAAGAGTCAAGGGGGAGAATGAACGTGTATCAAGATGAATTAAAACAGTATGCGAAGTTAGTAATGCCTGAGCATTTAGAGAAAATGAAGAAAATGTACAGTCCCGAGGCGCATAAGCAGTCTTTAGGGTTGAAAAAAGAAAAGATTGAGCATATTGAAAATGTCATTATGAACAGTTACTCGGAGCATCATCCAGTAACGCTTCACGTCTATGAAGCAGGACATATTCAAAGGTATGAACGAGTGACGATCGATAAAGTCTCGCTGCAGTCGAATACGCTGATGGTGACAGGGCCTTGTTATACATATTCGATTCGAGCAGATGCAGTAATTGAAGCAGATGTATGGAAAGATGAAAGCTACTCTAGCTAAGAGTAGCTTTTTTGTTCGATTTGTATCTTTTTTTTAACGCTTGCATACAATACATAAAAGCATATTCTGCGAGTAGTAACTTTTAGCTACTAGGAAATTTTGATTAAAGAAGGGATATTGTATGCAAAATGAAAAAACTCAAGTAAGAGAAATTGAATTAACGCAGTTCATTAAAAAAAGACTCGTTCGTTTTATCTCAAGTTTAGCTATTTCTTCTGCCCTTGCTTCTATATTATATATGCTTCTGTTTTTATTTAAATGATGGGTCACTTCGAGTTGTCCAAAAAGGTGGACAACTTTTTTTGATGTATAGGCTCTCATTAAAACAGGACAAGCTAAACATAATTCAGTCAGGAGAAATTCAATCGGTCAAGAAATAGTCAAAAACAGTCATAGCTAATTAAGTGCAAGAAAACCTTTACATATAATGAGAAAAGTAGACAAATTCTTGAATTACCAGCTTATTTCCTTTTGTATAAACTATTATTAAAACAAATGCAAATCTAATTATTCGTTCAAAAAACTTTATTTTGTAATTAAAAAAATGAATGTTTTTGATTTTTTATGATTGATTTTGAATGTAAACCGTGATAAAGTAAGTACATGAAATAAATGAAAACGCTTTTTTGAAAAAGGAGCTAGAACATGTTAACGCCGGAGAGACATCAACTAATCTTAAAACTTTTAAAAGAGAAAGAACTTGTAAAAGTACAAGAGTTTATCGAAGTTACAGGCGCTTCGGAATCCACAATTAGAAGAGACTTAAGTCAACTAGAAGAAGAGCAAATGCTCAAACGTGTTCACGGTGGCGCTTCGCTTATTCGCAGTAAACGAATCGAACTAAGCGTTATCGAAAAATCTGCTAAAAATGTTCAAGATAAACGAAACATTGCAGAGTATGCGGCTTCCATTATAAATGAAGGTGACTGTATTTTTTTAGATGCAGGAACTACAACGTATGAAATGATTCCTTTTTTAAAGCAAAAAGATGTAGTTGTCGTGACAAATGGTTTAATGCATTTAAACCCGATGCTAGAACAAGGTATCACCCTCTATTTAATTGGAGGATCCGTTAAACATAAAACGGGTGCTTTAATTGGCAATGGAGCTCTTTTAAGTCTTGAGCAGTATCGTTTTGATAAGTGCTTTATGGGAGCGAATGGGATTCATCATCAATATGGATATACAACTCCTGATCCAGAAGAAGCATTGATCAAGCAAACGGCAATGAAGCTGTCTAGAGAATCTTATATTTTATCAGATTCTACTAAGTTTTTTGAAACAAGTTTTGCGAAAATAGCCGATTTACATGAAGCAAAAATTATAACAAATGACGTACCTAGCGATGTACTTACACAGTATGCAAACAAAACAGACATAAAGGTTGTGAAATCATGATTTATACATGTACGTTGAACCCATCCGTTGATTACGTAGTACATGTTTCAGCATTCGAAGAAGGCGGACTTAACCGCACAACGAATGAAGCCAAGTTTCCAGGAGGAAAAGGCATTAACGTCTCTCGCGTTTTAAAACGATTAGGTGTTGATAATAAAGCTCTCGGTTTTGTAGCCGGCTTTACAGGAACCTATATCGAAGACTACTTAAAAGCGGAGAATATTGAAACAGCTTTTACAAGAGTTGATGGAGATACCCGCATTAACGTAAAGTTAAAAACCGAAAAAGAAACAGAAATTAACGGTCAAGGACCTGCTATTACAGACGAAGCGCTTCAGTCTTTATTGACTCAAGTAAAGCAAATGACTGAAGGCGATATCTTCGTATTAGCGGGGAGTATACCGAAAACGCTTCCAAGTTCTGTGTATGAAACATTAACTGAACTAGCAGCAGCGAACGGAGTAAAAGTTGTAGTAGATGCAAGTGGAAAAACCTTGCTAGACGTCGTATCTCACAAGCCGTTTTTTATCAAACCGAATCATCATGAACTTGCAGAATTGTTTGATGTAGAAGTAAACAGTGCAGAAGATGCGCTAGTATATGGTAAAAAACTCGTGGAACAAGGAGCGCAAAACGTCGTTGTATCCATGGCAGGCGATGGAGCACTTCTTATTAACGAAAGCGGTGTCTACAGTGCCACAGTCCCTAAAGGAACAGTGAAAAATTCTGTTGGAGCTGGCGATTCACTTGTAGCTGGATTTATTGCTTCTTATGTAAAGCAAGGGGATTTATTAGAAGCCTTTCAAACAGGAGTTGCTTCAGGAAGTGCCACAGCATTCTCACTTGAATTATGTACAGCAGAAGATGTAAAGACGCTTCGTGAACAAGTGTCAATCACAAAGGTAGAGTAGGGGGAACCGAGAATGAGAATTACAGAACTATTAAAAAAAGATACAATCATTCTTGATTTAAAAAGCACGTCAAAAGCTGATGTTATTGATGAGTTAGTTGGAAAATTAGACGAAGCTGGTCGCTTAAGCGACCGAGCTGGCTATAAAGAAGCAATTTTAAACCGTGAATCTCAAAGTACAACAGGAATTGGGGAAGGCATCGCCATTCCGCATGCGAAAACAAGCTCGGTAAAAACACCGGCCATTGCATTTGGACGCTCAACAGAAGGTATCGATTATGAATCATTAGACGGACAGCCTGCACACCTATTCTTCATGATTGCAGCGAGTGAAGGCGCGAATAACGCTCACTTAGAAACACTATCTCGTTTGTCTACGTTATTAATGGACGAATCGTTCCGAAAAACGTTGCTAACGGCATCATCGATTGATGAAGTCATTAAAGCAATTGATGATAAAGAAACTGAAAATGAAGCGCCGGAAGAAGAAGTGGATACGGCTTCAGATCAATTAGTGCTTGCTGTAACGGCTTGTCCAACAGGAATTGCCCACACATATATGGCAGCGGACAGCCTAAAAGCAAAAGCGAAAGATATGAACGTGACGCTCAAAGTTGAAACAAATGGTTCCAGCGGTGTTAAAAACGCGTTGACGAAGGAAGAAATTGAAAACGCTACCGCTATTATTGTTGCAGCGGACAAGCAAGTAGAAATGGAACGTTTTGCAGGTAAAAAAGTTATTCAAGTCCCAGTAGCTGAAGGAATTCGCAAGCCTGAACAATTAATTAACCGCGCGTTAAAAGGAGACGCTCCTGTATACAGCGGCGGTGGTGGCAGCAAAGAAGGCGGAGAAAGTAAAGGATCAGAGCGTACAGGGTTTTACAAACATTTAATGAGCGGTGTATCAGCAATGCTTCCGTTTGTTGTAGGGGGCGGGATCTTAATTGCCATTTCATTTATGTTTGGCATTCACTCAGCAGAACCGAAAGATCCAACGTACAATGCATTTGCAGCGGCGCTAAAAACAATTGGCGGAGATAATGCATTCTTCTTACTAGTACCGGTACTAGCGGGGTTCATTGCAATGAGTATTGCTGATCGTCCTGGTTTAGCTCCTGGTATGGTGGCAGGTCTTCTAGCAGCTTCTGGTGGAGGCGGTTTCTTAGGTGGTTTAATCGCTGGTTTCTTAGCGGGTTATGTAGTAGTGGGATTAAAGAAATTATTCAGCGGTTTACCGCAAGCGCTTGATGGAATTAAGCCAGTTCTTCTTTATCCGCTATTTGGGATTTTTATCTCAGGATTGATTATGCTTTATGTTGTAAACGAGCCAGTTAGTGCAATTAACAAAGGATTAACGCACTGGTTAAGTGGATTTGGTACAGGTAACTTAGTATTATTAGGTATTATCTTAGGCGGTATGATGGCTATTGATATGGGTGGCCCTATTAACAAAGCAGCCTTTACATTTGGTATTGCAATGATTGATGCTGGAAACTATGCACCACACGCAGCGATTATGGCAGGCGGTATGGTTCCACCATTAGGTATGGCTATTGCGACAACTTTGTTCAAAAACAAATTTACTCGCCAAGAGCGTGAAACAGGTAAAACGTGTTATGTAATGGGTCTTTCATTTATCACAGAAGGTGCGATTCCATTCGCAGCAGCTGACCCAGGCCGTGTCATTCCCGCATCGGTTATCGGTGCTGCAGTAGCAGGTGCTTTAACAATGATGTTCCACATCGGTTTACCAGCACCACATGGCGGCGTATTCGTTATCGGAATTGTACAAGGAAATCCTCTTTTATATGCACTAGCAATTTTAATTGGTGCAATTGTAACAGCGGTCCTTGTAGGTGTATTAAAAAAGCCAAAAGCAGAATAACAAATAAAGACTGATTTTACATGATGTAAAATCAGTCTTTTTGTGTTTTCGTGGTAGACATTTGTTCTTTATGAGAGTACAATTACGGTAGTATTCCTTTAATTTTTAGAAAAGTTAGATAGATAAGCTTTTCTACTTGATAAAATATGATACAATAATCGAATATTAAAAACAAAGTAAGGAAGTGTCTCAAACATGAAGGTTGCGAAGTTTGGCGGGAGTTCAGTTGCAAGCGCAGAGAAATTTAAACAGGTTGCGCATATTGTAACGTCTGATAAAGAGAGAAAGCTGGTAGTTGTATCAGCTCCGGGCAAGCGATACGGAGAAGATACAAAAATGACAGATTTGCTAATCGCACTTTCTGCCAAAATACAGCTTGGAGAAGATTACGTCGATGAGTTTGGGCAAGTAATTGATCGCTATCGTGAAATTGTTGTGGACTTGTCTATGCCAGAAACGATTATTACGGACATTATTACGAATTTACAATCACTTATTGATTTACATAAAAACGATCCGTTTCGCTTATTAGACTGTCTAAAAGCAAGCGGAGAAGATAATAACGCAAAGGTAATGGCTGCTTATTTAAACCATTTAGGGTTTGAAGCTCATTATGTAAATCCAAAAGAAGCAGGTATTTTTGTTTCTGATGAACCCGGAAGAGCAAGAGTGCTTCCACTGTCTTATGAAAAACTACCTCAGCTAAGAGAGCGTTCGGGCATTTTGGTGATTCCAGGATTCTTTGGCTACTCTGAAGAAGGGAACATGGTTACGTTCTCGCGCGGTGGGTCAGATATCACAGGCTCGATTGTAGCAGCGGGAGTAAAAGCTGATTTGTATGAAAACTTTACCGACGTAGATGCTATTTATAGCGTAGATCCAAGACTTGTGGAAAAGCCTCATGAAATGAAAGAAGTCACATACAGAGAAATGCGTGAACTATCCTATGCAGGTTTTTCTGTCTTCCATGATGAAGCGCTAGAGCCGGTTTATAAACTAGGCATTCCTGTATGTGTAAAGAATACAAATAATCCTGAAGCAAAGGGTACATTTATTGTAGCTGAGCGTCCTCACGGCGATACGCCGGTGGTCGGAATCGCTGGGGACAAAGGTTTTTGCAATATTCATGTGAGCAAATACTTATTAAACCGTGAAATTGGTTTTGGCAGAAGATTGCTTGAAATTTTAGAAGATGAAGGTATTTCCTACGAACATACTCCTTCAGGAATTGATAATATCTCTGTCATCATGCGCGAGCATCAGCTTACGCCAGATGTGGAAAAGCGTGTATTTGCTCGAATTGAAAAAGAACTTGAAGTAGATGAAATCTTTATTGAGCGTGATCTTGCTATGGTTATGGTAGTAGGAGAGGGAATGAATAGCACAGTAGGGATTGCTGCAAAAGCGACAGACGCTTTTGCTCGTGCTGAAGTGAATCTTGAAATGATCAATCAAGGATCTTCTGAGGTGAGCATGATGTTTGGTGTGAAAGCAGCCGCTTTAGACCGTGCTGTTCAAGCTCTTTACAATACGTATTTTAACAGCATGTACAGTATTTCTTATTCTAATGTAAAATAAACAAGACGAAAAATCCCGCTTTCTTTTTAGAGAGCGGGGTTTTCTAGTGAAGGCGTATAAAAATCAAATTTGTGGACATAAAAGGAAGGAAGAGTGAACTAAAAGGAGGAAACACAGTGAAGAAACGACCCTTTTTCATATTCTTTTCCCTTATAGGTATTAGCGTACTTTCAGCATGCCACAATGATGATGCAGCACCGGCAAGAGAAGCTCAAAATAAACAAGGCGTGACAAATGGCGGAACGCCGATGAGCTATGACAATCAAAGTGAAAACACATCTTTTAACTTTTTAAAATTTGATTTAGAAGTAGACTATAAGGGGCTCAACAATGATTATGAAGCCGACTATGAAAATGAAAATGATGAGATAGAAGCCAAAGTGGATGATAATATTAACGATGAGCACTTGAACGGAGACAAAGCTTTTAATAAATTATCTTCAAAATTTAAAAAGTTAAATTTTGATCAGCGCACGCCCGATGAAGATGTGAAAAAGGAAGTAATCGATGCGTTTGATCTAAAAAAAGATTTTCAGTCTTTTGAATTAGAAGTTCGTTTTTCAAACGGAACGGAAAAAGAATACAACTTTAAACAAAAGTAAGACGTTAAAGTGAAGAAAAAAGTGGAAACACGAGAGAGGTTGAGACATAACTACATCAATCGAATCTAAAGGCGAACAAAGAGGATCAATGAGCTAGTATGAATCGCTTGTGACACCGCTGTTGAATTCCCTGCAAGACTTCGCTTTCAGCGGGCGGCCGCTGAGTCTTCTTGTCGCTTATGCTCCTGCGGGGTCTCATCTATTCCGCTTTTCCCGCAGGAGTCTTCGTCTTGCCCTCCAATCAACAGCTAGAAGCACCTATCTAGATGAAACCTACATTCATCATCACCGTGAAAAATCCAACTTGTTCAGATTTTCCTTCGACTAAAATACTTTTGTCCCATCCTCTTTTTTTATGTCTAAAAAAAGGAGAATAGTGAAAGGATGGTGATAAATAAGCAAAAGGAGGAATCACGGATGCAAAAGTGGATAATGAACGGATGCGTGGTCTTTATCTTATTAATGCTGGGAGCATGCAGTATGGTAAAAGAGCAAAATAACGCTCATGAAAACCATTTGAAAGCAGAGGAAGCGAAAGAAACAAGCGAAGTATCGGTAGAACCTGTTAAAGTGAATTTAACGAATACATCAGGCAAAAAAGTAGGAGAGGCTACGCTGACAGAAGCAAAGAACGGTGTGCAAATTAAATTAACTGCTCAAGGTCTTTCACCCGGGAGACATGGATTTCATATTCATGAAATAGGAAAATGTGAGGTGCCGGATTTTAAAACAGCAGGGGCCCATTTTAATCCTTTTAAACGTGAACACGGCTTTAAAAATACAAAAGGCCCGCATGCCGGTGACTTGCCCAACCTAGAAGTTGCGCCAAATGGAAAAGTAGATACCGAAATTTTTGCTTCTCTCGTCACGCTGCAAGAAGGAAAGCCGAATTCTCTTTTGGATATGGATGGGTCGGCATTAGTGATACATGACAAAGTCGACGATTACACAACGGATCCTTCAGGAAACTCAGGAGATCGAATTATTTGTGGAGTGGTTACAAAATAAGCCAAAAAGCTGTGAGATCATTCACGGCTTTTTTATTTCAGTAACGAGCCGCTTCTAAATTGCGGTGAGCTTCTTTTTTTTGCACAATAGAAGAAAGAGCTAAAGAAGGTGAAAATATGCATAAGCAAGTTGTTGTAATAGGCGGAGGAATAGGTGGGTTAACAGCCGGAGCGCTTTTAGCTAAGCATGGCTATGAAGTGACGGTTTTAGAAGCTTCTCGAGAGTGGGGAGGCTGTGCCGGGAAATTCCAGCGCCATCTTTATACATTTCCTGTTGGAGCGACGCTTGGAATGGGCTTTGAGCGCGGAGGGATACATGAGCGAATCAGCACGTACCTTGGCCTAGAAATTGAAAAGATTTCTCTTGAGAAAATCATGAAAGTTCATCTTCCTCATCGTACACTGATTTATTATCAAGACCGGCATCAGCATATTTCCTATCTTCAAAAACAATTTCCTCATAAAGCGAAGAATATTAGGAGCTTCTATGAAAGTATTTTTAGAGTTGCAAAAGAAATTCGCAAGCTCATGCGGCCGCTGCCGGTTCTTCCTCCTCTGACAGTCGGTGAGTGGAGTCGGCTGGTAAGTTCGTTAAATCTTGGGTCTGTGAAGTTATTACCTTATTTTCATCGATCGTTTAGTCATTTACTAAAAAAACACAGCTTGCTAGACGAAACGGACTTTCTTCATTTTGTTGATGGTCAATTAATAGACAGCATGCAGACAACGAGTGAGAACTGTTCAATGCTTATCGGATGTCTAGCGTTGGATATTTATCACGAAGGAGCTTTCTACGTGAAGGGTGGCTTATACAAAGTCGCAGAAGCCCTGCAAAAATCGATTAAAGCCAACGGAGGAAAAACGATTCTAGGAAGGAAAGCAGTAAAGATAGAGCGTGATAACGACGAGTGGATAGTGCATGATCATAGAGGTAACCGCTACAGTGCTTCAGACGTTGTATGCAACGCGCCAATTCAAAGCTTAAAGTCTTTACTGCATGATGAAGATTACCAACATATCCATAAGCGGATCAAAGAAAAAAGCGAGCTTCCGCAGTGGGGAACGTTTTCGATGTATGTTGCGATTGATGAAGGAGATTTGCCGCAGAAGGTAGAGTTGTTTCAGCAAGTGCTTCAATCCGAACAAGGCGAGATGACGGAAGGAAATCATTTATTTATCTCCGTGTCTCATCCTGACGATCGTTTTCGCGCGCCTCAAGGCAAGCGTACAATTACAGCGTCTACTCACATTGAGCTTAGCAAGTGGCGTAACAAAGAAGCCTATGATGTTCAAAAACAAGTTCTTGAGAAAAAAATGATGGCAGGAATTAAAACCATCATTCCTAACATTGAAGAAGCAGAGCATCAAATTTCAGGAGCTCCTAAAGCATGGGAAAGGTTCACTTCTCGCCCAAACGGCGGAGTGGGAGGCTTTCCGCAAACGTTAGATCATGCTTTGTTCAACAGCATTTCGCATCGATCTGGCTTACAAGGGCTGTGGCTGTGCGGAGATACAGTGTTTCCGGGAGCGGGAACTATAGGCGTATCGGTAAGCGGCTATCATGTTTTTCAAAGTATAACGTCTCGTCAGCATAGGTTACCTTAACGTTTCGTACAGACAAACTACTAGTGTTACCATCAAAAAACACCGGCCCTATTACCATAGGGCCGGTGTTTTCAGGAGAGAAACAGCTTCCACCACTTCCGTTTTCGCTTCATATCAGCAGCGGCGGTTTGTCTAAAGGTTTGGACAAAATCACTAAACATTTCTTCGCGTTCAGCTACGCTTTGACGATGAAGCTTACGTTCTTTCTCCATTTCTTTCAAATAATAGACTCGTTCTTCATTCATCGAATCAATTAGATCACGAAGCTCTTCTGTCGTATTAGTTGAAGAATTGTTTAATTTTTCAACCATAAATTTTACTTGATTCATCGCAACGGTAGAATTGCTTGAGAATCGGTCTAATAAATACTGCATTTCTTTAGAGGATTCATCCGCATTCTCCATGACATCTTTCATGAACAGGCGCATATCCTCTGTTTTTTCTTCCGCAATTGTTGAATAATCTTCAATCAAAGAAGTGACCTCATCAAACGATTTTTCGTTAGAACGGATAATTTTTTTAGACATATTTTCTACATCTCTTGCGCTGCGTTCTGAAGACTCAGAGATATATGCCCCGACCGATTCCACCATTTCTACAGTTTGAGTAGCACTTTTTTCAAGCTCTTTTTTTACTTCTCCGACAATTTCTTCCCGAACTTCATTTCGCATTCCTTCTCGCATTTCTTTTAACAAATCAGCTTTAAACGTATCAAGTACTTCAAACACATCTTCATAGCGGCGAACAGCTTCTACTAGTTCCCCTTGAAGCAGCTCTTTTTCATTCACGACAAGGTCGTTTGGCTTTTGTTCTTCAATAGAAGCCGAAATAGCCTGCTTTTCTTCTTCAGTAGCTAATCGCGCTTCAGGTATAGGAGGGGTCTTCTCTTGCTTATTCTCTGAAACGCTTTCCTGCTTTTCAGCAGCTTTTTTCTTTTCTTGCTTCATTTGTTTATTGGAGTGTTCTTGGAAATCAATGACGTTTTCTTTTTTAGCAGTTTTCAACTTTGCTGGTTCTTCTTCTTTTGAAACCGCTGCCTCTGATTCCATCACTAAATGTTCCTGCTCTTCTTGTTCCTTTATCAGCAGCTGAACATATTCTTTCACTTCATCTAACGTACATTGTTCATCAAACAGCTGTTTAATATCATTAAATAATTCAATTTGTTCCTCTGTATAGACACGGGCCCCATCTACTCGTTCAATTGTTAAATAGCTGCCCAATAATTTTTCCCATTGTTTTAACGTTTTCTTTTCTACCTCTAATTGATCACTTACTTTTTTAATTGTATATGTCTCCATCATTTTTCATTTCCTCCCTTATCTATTTTCATCCAACTATGTAATGGATTATTTGTTGTATGTTGTATTCACCATATCTTCACTTGTTTTCCTGCTAGGTGACAAAGGTTGTCAAAACTAGACGACATTAGCCTTCTATGTAAAGAAAACGCATATTTTGTAAAAAAATGTACAGAAATGCGCGAATGGAAAAAATTAAAATAGAGAAGGGCAAGAGAGTATAGAAAACAGTTGACGGGAAAAAATGAATCCTATAAGATAAGTTTAAATGTTTAAGTTCTTGAACATATAAACATAAGGAGTGAACACTATGTCACAGCATTATGCGCTCATCACCGGTGCGTCGGGAGGAATAGGTAAAGAGTTAGCTTATCGATTTGCAAAGGATGGCCATTCTTTAATTTTAGTTGCCAGAAGCGCTGATAAACTAAGAGCTATTCGAGAAAATTTAAAATCTACTTACAATATTGAAGTGATAACGGTTGTAAAGGATTTATCAAGAGAAGAAGAGATACAGTCACTGTATGAAGAACTTAAAAATAAAGAAATGCACGTTGATTATTTAGTGAACAATGCAGGTTTTGGGCTATACGGTAAATTTGTTGAAACAGCTTTAGACGAAGAGTTAAACATGATTGACTTAAATATCCGATCATTAACTCATTTAACAAAATTATTTTTACCCGATATGGTCAAAAGAAATTACGGGAAAATTTTAAACATTGCGTCCGTTGCTGCATTTATGCCGGGTCCGCTTATGACGGTATATTACGCAACAAAAGCGTACGTATTATCTTTCACAGAGGCTCTTGAAAATGAATTAAAAGGTACCAATGTAACGGTAAGCGCTCTATGCCCGGGTCCAACTAAAACTGGTTTTAGCGACCGAGCCCAGCTAAGCAACTCCAAGCTTTTTCAAAGCGGTGCAATGGATGTAGAAGAAGTTGTTAAAGTTGGCTATAAAAAATTTATGAAAGGGCAGACGGTTATCATACCAGGCGTACATTTTCGTCTTGCTACGTTCATCCCGCGCTTTGTACCAAGAAAGTGGCTTTCATCCGTTGTCCGCAGAACACAAGAAATTAAATAAAGGAGAATATTTATGAGTGAAAAAGCAGTGGAGTTATTTCGTGCCAGCATTCCTATTTTTCAGGCTCTAAGTGATTCAGCAAGACAAGATATTATTTTGCTGCTCGCGGAAAAAGAGCCTTTAACCGTTAATGAAATTGCAAACGAGTCTACTCTATCACGACCGGCAATTTCTCATCATTTGAAAATTTTACGCGATCAAAAGCTTGTGCAAATTGAGCAAAAAGGAACGCAGAGATATTATTCATTAGCTTTAAACGAGGCAGTTGAGCTATTAAAAAGCTTGCTTGCTACAGTTGAAGCCGAATGTTTATAGGGAGATGAAAGGAATGAACCACGAGCAATTCTATATCACAGATGAAACGGTCATTGAGCATATTGTCTCTACACAAAAGCAGTATTTCTATGCGCAAAAGACAAAGAGTATCAACAGTCGCATTCAAGCGCTGAATAAGCTCAGAGACGTAGTCAAACAAAATGAACAGAGAATTATGGATGCTTTAAAACAAGATTTAAATAAATCTGAAGTAGAGGCCTACACGTCGGAAATTGGGATTTTACTAGAGGAAATTCGGTTTACGCTTAAACATTTAGCAAAATGGATGAAGCCTAAAAAAGTAAAAACCGCTTTAACACATGTGGGCTCTAAAGGGAAAATTGTTCCTGAACCGTATGGAGTCGCGTTAATTATTGCTCCGTGGAACTATCCGTTTCAATTAGCGCTATCTCCTTTAGTAGGAGCGATTGCCGCTGGGAACACGGCTATTATTAAGCCTTCTGAATTAACGCCTAGCGTATCTCGCGTTATACAAGAATTACTAGCTGAGGCTTTTGATCCAGCATTTGTGACGGTGATTGAAGGAGCTGTAGAAACCACAAGCCTGCTTTTAAAACAGCCGCTTGATTATATTTTTTTTACGGGAAGTGTAAATGTAGGGAAAATTATTATGCAAGAAGCAGGGAAGCAGCTTATTCCCGTCACGCTTGAGCTAGGAGGGAAAAGTCCGTGCATTGTACATGAAGATGCAAACCTAGATCTTGCAGCGAAGCGAATTATGTTTGGCAAAGGAATGAATGCAGGCCAAACGTGTGTTGCTCCTGATTATTTGCTCGTGCATAAAAAGGTAAAAGCGCAGCTGGTGAAAAAACTTCGCGAAGCAATTTCTCAATTTTACGGTAGTAATCCGCTTGAAAGCGACCGCTACGGCCGTATTGTCAGTGAGCGCCATTTTACTCGGCTAATTGAGTTTTTAAAAGACGGAAACGCTATAGTTGGAGGCGGGTACAATAAAAGCACGCTCACAATAGAACCTACGGTGTTAAGTGAAGTAAGCTGGACATCAGATGTTATGCAAGAAGAAATTTTTGGGCCTATTCTTCCTATGATTGAATACGAAACGCTAGACGAAGTTATTCATAAAGTTCAAGAAAAAGCTAAGCCGCTCGCTCTTTACTTGTTTACAGAAAGTGAAGATGTACAAAACGTCATAACGGAGCGTCTTTCATTTGGAGGAGGCTGCATAAATGATACACTTATGCATATCGCTACGCCATATTTACCCTTTGGCGGAGTAGGAGAAAGCGGTACGGGTCAATATCATGGAAAAGACAGCTTTCAGACATTTTCTCATTTTAAAAGCATGTTGTCTCAAACAACCAAGTTTGATTTGTCATTCCGCTATCCTTCGGAGAAACAAAACCTGAAAATGATCAAAAAATTATTGAAATAAAAAGCCTCCTGATAGGAGGCTTTTTCGTTATTTTGAAAGTGAAAGCTGAGAAAGCGGCCATTTTTCCTGCGTATACGCCATTTCCCAAAATAAATACTCCAGTTCACAGCTTTTGATGAAGTGATCTTTCATACGATTACGTTCTTCTTCAGTAGCTTGTTCGGCAAGTTCATCAAGCTTGTTACAAAACCATTGTGTTGTGCTATTCATTTCTTCATTATTATAAAACTGAATCCATTCATAAAAAGGATGAGAAGGAGATGGATTTACTTGTTCTGTAATCCGCTGGCCAATTTCAACGTACGTCCATGGACATGGAAGAAGCACGGCAATGATTTCCGCTAAGCTGCCTGTATGCGCAACGCTTGTCATATGGTTAATGTAGTGGCTGGCCGTTGGTGAAAGAGCCTCAGTGTGAAGGTCTTCATAGCGTACGCCTGCTACTTCACAAAAATTATTGTGAGGGTGTACTTCACTATGTAATACCGTAGAAATGCCGGCATTAAAGGCTTCCATTTCGGTACGCGTGCGGCATTTTGTTAAAGCAGCGCCGTAAATGCGTACAAATGCTGTTAAGTATTCGTAATCTTGAGAAACGTAGTGAATAAGCGCTTCTTTTGGCACGTTTCCTTCAGCAATTCCTGTAATAAAAGGATGGTTAAAAATTGCTTCGTAAATATAATTTGCTTCTTGTCTTAAGTGAGACGAAAATGACATCAAAATCCTCCTTTAATATGAGGAAGTCACAAACAAGCACATAAAGGAAATAAAAAACACTCCGTTTGTAAACGGAGTGGCAAAGGACAGTACAAAACTGAACATTGCCACTTTCCTACGCTGGTATGAGCCAGATCAGGTTCAAAGGGATCAAGAAAACTTGTCTCAGCCGGTCGGCACCCCTAGTGGACTTCCTATTAGTCTATGTTTAACTTACCATATATTCTGAAAAATAGAAAGCGTTATGGAAAATTGTTCCCTAACGGTTTTTATCTCTTAAAGAGGTAGCATCTTGAAGCTATTTTTAATCATTTTTGTTTAAAAATGCATATTTTTAGGGAAGAAGAGGTATTAATGAAGGGAAGAGCCGTTTTCGTCTCCGAAACATTCCCATATAAATAGAAGAAAGGAGAGAACAAAATGGCGAAATTTCGTTTGTATGCTGTATTAAATACAGTAGGCTTGGCTATTACACTGCTTGTGAATTATTTAGCAAATGCTATTCCAATAGGAGGCAAAACAACGGGAGAAGCTTCTGCGCAAGTTCCTACGTTGTTTACACCAGCGGGTTATGCCTTTGCTATCTGGGGCGTTATTTATTTATTATTAACCATTTGGGTTATACGCCAATTTTTTGCAAGAGAAGATCAAAAGGAAATATATGCACGTATCGGCATTTGGTTTTCTCTAAACTGTTTGTTAAATAGTGCGTGGATCTTTATTTTCCAAAACGATTACTATAAGTTATCTCTTTTAGTTATGCTCTTTATTCTAGGCACATTAATGATTGTGTATTCCATTATTCAGCATTCTCGAATGACGACATGGTTTATGCGTCTGCCGATTTCTCTGTATCTTGGATGGATTTCTGTTGCGACTATTGTCAATGTGTTTGTTGTATTTCAAGCAAATGGAATACAGCACTTGCTTGGCTTAAACGAGTTAGCATGGACGATTATTATGCTGCTGGTAGGAGCTGCGCTGGGCATTGTGTTTACATTAAAAAACCGAGACGCTG
Source organism: Priestia sp. D3YE.R1 (assembly GCF_049199565.1). NCBI lineage: Bacteria > Bacillati > Bacillota > Bacilli > Caryophanales > Bacillaceae > Priestia > Priestia sp. D3YE.R1. The sequence goes on from NZ_JBLTHW010000003.1 coordinate 307,639, forward strand.
TTTATCCGCTTGTTTTTATTTGGGCTTATATTGCCATTGCAGTGAAGCAAAGTGGAAATCAGCTAATTGTCATTACTGTCATCATTTCAGTTGTTTTATTAGCAATTGCCATTATTGTGGGATTGATTAAACGCTATAGACGTTTTTAAAAAGAAGCTCTAGCTTTTGTAAGCTAGAGCTTTTTATGATGCTCTTTTGATTGTAAAAAAGCAGCTGTAAAAGCAATTAAGATAATTAAAATACCAAAAGGAACAACAATTGGTACGAATGATAAAATAAATGTCATAAGCGTAACCTCCATGTTGCATCGGTGCATAATGAAAAATTCAACTTTTTAAATTGAAGTTCCGCTATTATACTATGCTAGGCATTATGTTTGGAGCCTATATGTTTAGAAATAAACGAAAAAGGCAAAATACGTTACATATAGGTTATATAGGAGGAGTTAAAATGGAAACATATTTAGTTGCTTACACGGATAAAGATGATATGGAATATAAACAAGTGACATGCGAGAGCTATGAAGATGCAGAGCGTACGGTTCTTCGTTTAGAGAGAGAAGGGCATATGCATATTGAAGAAATATCAAATCAAGAAGCCTACCGCGGAGACGAATCATCGTACAGAGAATAATGTCTGAATAGAAACATCAAACCTAAAATGAAGAAGCAGCTGCTTCTTCATTTTTTCTATTCTATATAGATATCGTTTTATAGAAAAAAGTAAAACGGGAATGATTTTCTTCTGCATTTATGGTACAGTACTAATCAGGTGAGTTTTGAGTTTAGAAGAGGAGAGAGTAACATTATATGAGTAAAGGAAATCAGTGGTCTTCACGCCTCGGTTTTATTTTAGCATCTGCTGGGGCAGCAATTGGTCTAGGAGCGATATGGAAATTTCCATACGTAACGGGAACCAGTGGCGGTGGAGCATTTTTTGCGTTGTTTATTTTATTTACAATTTTTATTGGATTGCCGCTTCTGTTGGCAGAATTTATCATTGGAAGACATACGGGAAAAGAAGCGATTAGTGCTTATAAGGCAATTGCCCCAAAGTCCGCTTGGGTATGGATTGGCCGGCTTGGAGTACTAAGCTGTGTCATTTTACTTTCCTTTTACAGCGTCGTTGGCGGCTGGGTGATTTTATATACGATTATGAGCGTAACCGGTATGCTAAGCGGAAAAGAGTACGGCCCGTTGTTCAATGCCGTCATTAGCCAACCTTACGTGGTATTAGGTGCACAGGCGCTGTTTTTATTAATTACAGTGTTTGTTATTTCAAAAGGCGTACAAAAAGGAATAGAGCGTGCTAATAAATACATGATGCCGCTGTTATTTATCTGTTTTATCATTATCGTGGTTCGCTCTTTAACATTGGACGGAGCTATGGACGGGGTGAAATTCTTTTTAAAACCGGATTTTTCAGCCATTACAGGGTCATCTGTTCTCTATGCGCTCGGTCAGTCGTTTTTCTCGCTTTGCGTGGGATTATCCTGCATGGTGACATATAGCTCTTATTTAGGGAAAAAAGTAAGCTTGCCGCGTTCTGCAGGCACCATTGCTATTTTGAACTTGTTTGTTTCGCTGCTGGCGGGCTTGGCTATTTTTCCAGCTGTTTTTTCATTCGGATTAAAGCCAACCGAAGGACCTGGACTTTTGTTTGTTGTCTTGCCAACAGTATTTGAGAAAATGCCGTTTGGCACCGTCTTTTTAGCACTGTTTTTAATTTTATTTCTATTTGCTACGCTTACGTCTGCTTTTTCACTGCTGGAAATTATCGTAGCTGCTTTAACCAAAGACGATCAGACAAAACGAACTCGCTACGCTTCTCTATCAGGGATTCTTGTGTTTGTAGTAGGTATCCCATCAGCGCTTTCGTTTGGTGTATTAAAACATGTCTCACTTTTTGGCAGAAGTATATTTGACGTAGCTGACTTTTTTGTGAGCAACTTAATGCTGCCTCTTGGGAGTTTAGCCATTGCGATTTTTGTGACATTTAAAATGAAAAAAGAAGCTGTGTACGAAGAGTTTATTTCAGGAAGCACAAAAGGTGCTAAATTATTTAACGCATGGTTCTTTCTAGTTAAATACGTATTGCCGATTATTATTATAGCTGTTCTATTAAGCTTACTTGTTGCATATTAAAAAAAGCACTCCTCTGAGTGCTTTTTTTGTTTATTTTGCAAAAACGTGATTTCCGATTGTAATCGTAACCTGTTTTTGACGAAGCCATTGGTCGCTTGTTTTATCTGGATTAAAGAAGAATAACGAACCTTTTCCTTGACCCCTAAACGCTAGTGCTTCATTTACAGCTTTTTTTGCTTCAGCATCCGCTGCTTTATTAATTTCACCGTTTTGTACAGGTGTAAACTGTGTGCCTTGATAAATAACATCATGAATAGAGTTTGGGAAAGAATCGCTATCCACGCGGTTTAAAACGACTGTTGCTACAGCCACTTTGCCAGCGTAAGGTTCGCCTTTTGCTTCAGCTTGTACAAGGCGAGCTAACAATTCTTTATCGCTTTCGCTAATAGAGTTAGGGATTGTTAATGTTTCATTTGCATTAATAGAGTCGGTAGATTTGTGATTCGCTTCTTTTAACTGTTGAACCGTAACGCCGTATTCAGCGCCAATCTTGTAAAGAGTCTCGCCGGCTTTTACGCGATGGGTTGTTTCAGCGGCATTTGCCCCGTGACTCATGCCGAACATAGGAACTGCTAGTGCTCCAATAATTGCTAGTTTCTTAAACATAAAGTAAGTACCTCCTGAAATCCTTTTGAACGCCCCTTTTATCACGGATCGGTGCGTGCTGTGCACCGAACTTTATATGTACGTTTCAAAGATTAACAGGTGTCAATACATCTTGTCACTGCTTAAAACATACCAATCTAGGAAGATATTATAATAGTTAACAGATAATTTGAAAAATACGTTGACTGATAATAAAGGAGTGAATTATAATGAACGAGTAAATAGTTAACCGTTTAACTGGAGAGATTTTATGGGAGAAAAGATAACGATTCGTGATGTAGCAAAGCATGCAGGAGTGTCTGCAGCTTCAGTATCTTACGTCTTAAACGGAATTAACAAAGTATCCGATGAAACAAAAGAGCGAATTTTAACAGCGGTAAAAGAATTAAACTACGAACCCAATTTAACCGCCGTTAGTCTTTCGAAACAAAAGTCAAATATGATTGGCGTGATGTTCCCGCTTACAGATGATTCACTTTCTACTATATTTAAAGATAACCATTATTACAGTGAAATGATTAGTGGAATTGAATATGTAATCCGTAAGCATGGTTATGATCTAGTCATATCCGGAGTGAGTAGCCCAGCTGATTGCCTAAAATGGATTCGGACGAGAAATATTGATGGTCTTCTGTTTTTAGGAGCCTTCCCGCATCGATTGTATGAAAAAATGAAAGCGTTATCGAATCCGATTGTGCTAGTAGATACATACGAAAGGTACGAACGTGATTATCATCATATTTCTGTAGACGATGAGTATGGAGGATATCTAGCTACAACACATTTAGTGAGTTTGGGACACAAAGAAATTGCCTTTGTTGCTCATCACCTCGTCAATAGTCCAGTGGATAAAAAGAGGTATATAGGCTACGAGAAAGCATTAAAAGAAGCGGGCATTACACCATCAAAGACGTTTGTTTTTGAAGTGAACGAAAGTTCGTTTGATAACGGTTACAATTTAGGGAACAAGCTGCTGCAAGATCATAAGGATATTCGGGCAGTTTTTGCATCCTCTGATACGCTGGCGCTTGGAATTATGAAAGCACTGCAAGAAAAGGGGAAAAAAATTCCGCAGGAATATTCAATCGTAGGGTTTGATGACATAACCTTTAGTAGCTATGCATCTCCAAGTCTAACAACCATTCGTCAAGATGTATTTAATAAAGGAGTCGTCGCCGCGACGTCTGTTATTCAAGCAATTGAACACCGTTTCAGCACGCTGCAACATGTAAAATTATCGGTTGAACTTATTATTCGAGATTCGACTGCTAAGCGCGAGTGAACCACAGTAAGTTAACCGGTTAACCCAAGTTTAGCATTTATCAAAAAAGGGGATATAAGTTAGCATTCACAAAAAAAGGGGATATGAAAATGATTAACGTTACAGTATGGAATGAAAATCGTCATGAACAGAAAAATCCGGTTGTAAGAGAAATTTACCCTGAAGGCATCCACGGTGCCATCGCTTCTTTTTTAGAAGAAGGAGGGTTTCGCACGCACACAGCAACATTAGACGAAGTAGAACACGGGTTGACAGAAGAAGTATTAAATCAAACGGATGTTTTAGTATGGTGGGGTCATTTAGCGCATGACGAAGTAAAAGATGACATCGTTGAGAAAGTAAAGCAGCGCGTGCTGGACGGTATGGGGCTTATTGTCTTACATTCAGGTCACTTTTCTAAGATTTTTAAAACGTTGATGGGCACAAGCTGCGACTTAAAATGGCGTGAAGCAGATGAAAAAGAGCGCTTGTGGGTAGTAGAACCGAGCCATCCGATTGTGGAAGGTATTGGTGAATTTATCGAGCTGGAGCGCGAAGAAATGTACGGAGAGCACTTTGATATTCCAGCACCTGATGAACTGATTTTCACAAGCTGGTTTGAAGGCGGAGAAATTTTCAGAAGCGGCTGCACGTACAAACGCGGAAACGGAAAAGTATTTTATTTCAGACCTGGACATGAAACATATCCAACATACCATAACAAAGACATTCAGCGTGTCATTATGAATGCTATTAAATGGGCGAAGCCAGCAGAGAGAAAACGTCCTGTTTACGGCAATGCGCAACCGCTTGAATCAATCGCTGTTAAAAACTAATTAATAATGCTTAAGCAAAGGGGATAGGAAAGATGGCAAAAGTAAAAATTGGCGTTATTGGGTGTGGAAGCATTGCGCAACACCGTCACTTACCAGAATATAAGATGAATGAACTAGTAGAATTAGTAGCCGTTTGCGATATAAACACCGAACGTGCAAACAGCGTAGCACAGCAGTACGGTGTAAAAGCGTACACAAACTATGAGGAACTTTTAGCAAGCGGTACAGTGGAAGCAGTGAGCGTGTGTACGCCCAATTATCTTCATGCGCCTATTTCGGTTGCAGCGTTAAACAGCGGAGTTCATGTTCTGTGTGAAAAGCCGATGGCAACATCAGAAGAAGAAGCGAAAGCAATGATTGAAGCAGCAAAAACAAACGGTAAAAAACTAATGATCGGACATAATCAGCGCTTTGTAGCTTCTCATCAAAAAGCTCGTGAACTTATTGAAAAAGGGGAAATCGGTAAAATTTATAGTTTCCGTACGGCTTTTGGCCACGGTGGCCCTGAGGGGTGGAGCGTGGACGGAAAAGACAGCTGGTTCTTCAAAAAAGACGAAGCGTTTATTGGAGCTATGGGGGATTTAGGCGTTCATAAAACCGATATGCTTCGCTACATATTGAGTGAAGAAATTGTAGAAGTCGGTGCATTTGTGGAAAGCAATGCAAAAGACTTTGCAAATGTAGACGACAATGCTGTGTGCGTATTAAAAACGGAAAGCGGGATTATCGGGACGCTTGCGGCAAGCTGGGCTTACAATGGAAAAGAAGATAACTCCACGATTGTTTACGGAGAGAAAGGGATTCTTCGTTTAGAAGACGATCCGACGTATTCATTAGTTGCACAATATGCAACCGGTGAAGTGGTGAACTATGAATTAGGAAAAATCCAGTCGAACGATGAAGGCGGACAAAGTAATTCTCACGTCATTGAACAATTTGTAGATGCAGTTGCAGAAGATAAAGAGTCTCCTGTTCCTGGTGAAGAAGGATTAAAATCACTTGCTGTTATTTTAGCAGCTTTAAAATCAAGTCAAACGAAACAAATTACGCGCGTGTAAGAGGTGAAAAACGTGAGAATTGGCATAATCGGAGCAGGAGGGATTGCTGTAAGCAGGCATATCCCGGCATTCAAACAACTGGGTGATGAATGTGTGATTTGGGGGCTTAGCGATATTAATAGTGAAAGAGCCACAGAGGTAGCCAATGAGCATAATATCCCTCACGTATTTGTTGATTACAAAGATATGTTTAAAGAAGTGGATGCTGTATGTATTTGTACACCGAATAAATTTCACGCCGAGTTTGCAGTAGAAGCGCTAAAAGCAGGCGTTCACGTCCTATGTGAAAAGCCAATGGCGATGTCTAAAGAGCAAGGTGAAGAAATGCTTGCCGCTGCTAGAGAATCAGGTAAGCAGTTAGCGATTGCGTATCATTACCGATTCATGAAAGAAGCACAGGCTGCGAAAAAAATGATGACAGAAGTAGGGCGACCATTAGTTGCACGTGTCAGAGCAATGCGTCGGCGAAAGGTTCCCGGTTGGGGGGTATTTACGAACAAAGATCTTCAAGGAGGAGGCAGCTTAATTGATTACGGCTGCCATTTGCTTGATTTAACCCTTTGGCTAATGGGAAACCCAAAGCATACTGAAGTACTGGGAAGTACATATAATGACCTGAGTAAAACGCCTAACCAAGTAAATCAATGGGGAACATTTGATCATGAATCATTCAGCGTGGATGATCATGTAACAGCCTATATTAAATTTGAAAATGGAGCGTCGCTTCTTTTAGAAACTTCTTGGGCTGCTAACATCGAAGATGATGAAGAGCACGTAAGCATATCAGGGGTAGAGGGCGGTTTAAGCGTGTTTCCGTTTGAACTATACACGTCTAAAAACGGTATGCTCATGAACAGCACGTCACCTTGGATAGATGGAGAAGATGATTATAGCTTAAGTCAGGCTAAAAATTTCGTTGAAGCGTGTAAAGGAAATGCTGAATTAGTGGTAAAGCCACAAGAAGCGCTTCAAGTCTCAGCTATTATTGACGAAATATATCGCACAGGGGGAAATTAAAATGAAACTTGGAGTATTCACGGTCTTATTTGCGGATCTTTCTTTTGAAGAGATGTTAGATAAAGTAAAAGCAGCAGGCCTTCATGCTGTTGAAATCGGAACGGGCGGCTATCCGGGAAACAGTCATTGTCCGCTAGATGAGCTGCTTGAAGATGAAGAAAAAAGAGAAGCATATATGAAACAGATAAAAGACCGCGGACTTACAATCAGCGCATTTAGCTGCCACGGCAATCCTATTTCACCTGAGGCAAGTTTTGCAAAAGAATCTGACGAAACGCTTCGCAAGACCATCCAACTAGCATCATTAGTAGATGTTCCAGTGGTTAACTGCTTCTCTGGAACAGCAGGAGATCACGAAGAAGCGAAGTACCCAAACTGGCCTGTTACTCCTTGGCCTAACGAGTATGGAGACGTATTGAATTGGCAGTGGGAAAATAAGCTTGTTCCTTATTGGAAAGAAATTGGAGAACTAGCGGAGGAGCATAATGTAAAAATTGGTTTAGAACTTCACGGTGGATTTTTAGTTCATACTCCGTATACGCTCCTAAAGCTTCGCGAAAAAACAAGTCCAGCGATTGGCGCTAACCTTGATCCAAGTCATTTATGGTGGCAAGGAATTGATCCGGTAGGAGCTATTAAAATTTTAGCAAAAGAAAATGCGATTCATCATTTCCATGCAAAGGATACGTACTTGGACCAGGATAATATTAACATGTATGGACTGACGGATATGCAGCCATACGGAGAAGTCCAAACGCGTGCATGGACGTTTAGATCCGTAGGATGCGGACATGATGTAAAAGAGTGGTCTGATATGATGAGTGCACTTCGCATATACGGATACGATTATGTAGTCAGCATTGAGCACGAAGATCCAATCATGTCGATTGAAGAAGGATTTAAACGCGCGGTTACAAACTTACAAAGTGTATTAATTGAAGAAACTCCCTCACAAATGTGGTGGGCGTAAGCAAAAAGAAGCATCTCTAAAAAGAGGTGCTTCTTTTATTTTCGTTAATAAATCATTTGCCTTTTGTTCACCTGAATTTCGATACACAAGGGTGATTGGTAACCCAGAAGCGCCAAGGGTAATCCTTCGCTTCACCAGAATTATCAATGCCAACGCGAGGCCCGGCGGAAATCGCTGGAGGAGTGAAGCCACGAGCAATATAAAGAGGAGAGCTGGTTAGATCATGACCGTACAAATCCATTGAAACCCCTAGTGCTTTTGTTAGTTTCCCAGGACCGTTTGTCCAATTTATTTCATTTTCCATCCCTCGACGTCTAGTTTTCATCAAATCTTTTCCGCTAAAGGGCTCAATAGCTCGAATGAGGACGCCTTCTGGACAATCGATGTCGCTGCTTACGACATTGAGTAAGCAATGCGTATGCATCGTATGAGTATAAGCATGACCAGGAGGACCGAACATTACCTCCGTCCTTTTTGTGCGCCGGTTGTTAAAGCTATGAGCTGCTCGATCCAATGGCCCTTTGTAAGCCTCTGTTTCTACAATAAAACCAGATGCAGTTCCTTCTGCCGTTTCGTGAACAAGAAGACATCCTAACAGCGACTGAGCTAATTCAAGCGTAGGCTGTTGATAAAACGAAAGAGGAAGTGGTTCAATCGCTAAAAGAGAACGCGTCATTTGCTGTAGTCCATCCTTTCAAAGCAGAGTCATTCACGCTGTGATGCGCATCTTTTATTATGATGTTTTCTTTGTTATTTTGCAAAGGGAGGGACCGATTAATACAGTAATCTTTGTTACCCCACTTTCAAGTATTTATCATGGTTCAATTTACTCTATGAAATTATTTTATTTTAAAGAATGGTTTCGTTTCGTACGTGTAGGGGGAATATTTTACTACAATACTTCGCTTTTGCTGCTGGTATGATATACACAGTTCACCCATATTTTACATGATTTTAGTTTTAAAAAATAGTGATCCGTCTTTTCTTTATTTTCGTTCTACACATGAAAGCAAAATAAAAAGATTGAATTGTAGAAAGTTCTTTATAAATGGAGATAAAGAAAAAGTACCCTTCAAAGAGTATTTAAGGGATTTTAGAACATATTAAAAATAAAATTTATACACTGTGAGGAATAGCTATGAACATCCACTTTAATACAGTAACGAACTTATCAATTAAACATATTTTTGGGCCTGCATCTCAAACGATCAACCATCTCACATATCATTCAAAGCAGGTTCACGACGGATCAGTATTTTTTAGTATAAAAGGTGAAAACGAAGACGGACATCAATATATTAAAGAAGCGATAGCTAGAGGAGCCGTAGCAGTCTTTGGGACAAGTATTGAGGAGCTGCGTCTTTTAAGCACTCATTATTCTCACTGTACGTTTTTAGCTGTTGACGACGTTCGCAAAGTAATGGCGTCTTTTTCTAAAATGTATTTTGATTATACGGATGAAAAAATTGAGACAATTGGCGTTACAGGTACAAATGGCAAAACAACCGTAGCAGCTTACGTAAGGTCGCTTTTAACTCTTTTAAAACTGCCAACAGGATCGATTGGAACGACCGGCATTTGGTCATCAAAGAAGAAGTTAGTTTATAAAAAAAGTACGCCTACAACACCTGAATCGGTAGACTTGCATAAGATTTTTTATGATTTGTATACAAGAGGCGATGAAGCGGCAGTGATGGAAGTATCTTCAATTGCGATTGATCAGCAGCGAGTAGAAAATATCTATTTTGATGTAGCGATTCACACAAACTTATCGGAAGAGCATTTAGAGTATCATAAAACGTTTGAGCACTATAAAAAATGCAAGATGAAATTATTTCAACAGGCCAAACATGCCGTTATTAATATAGATGATCAGGACATGGGTAAAGACTTAAGCAGGCTATTTGAAGGCCCTAAAGTCACGTATAGCTTATTAAATAATGCGGAGGCAACTCTGCAAGCAAAAAACATTACTGTCAAAGAAGGGGGCTCTTTCTTTGATTTACTTTATAAAGGACAATCATACAAAGTAGCAGTGCCAGTATATGGCGATTACAACATTGCTAACGTGCTAGCGGCCATTGGTACAGCTCTTCACTTTGAATACCACATTGAGGATATTATTAGCGTGCTTCCTCAATTGGAAAGTCCAGAAGGGCGATTTCAAGTGATAGAAGGTCCGAATAACCAAAAAGTGATTTTAGACTATGCTCATACGCCTGTTGCCCTTACTCGTTTAGTAGAAGAAGTAAAAAAGATGGAGTATAACCAGCTGATTGTTATGATTGCAGGGATCGGCATTCGAGATTTTAATAAAATGCCTAAAATGGCGCGCACCATTGAAGGAAAAGCTGATGAAATTATCGTAACGGTTGATCACCCAGGTCATCATGATCCGAACGCAATTGTAAATCAAGTAATGACAGGTTTTTTAAATCCGAGCGCAAGCAATATTCACCGTGCTCCTACTCGAACAGAAGGCGTATTAAAGTCGCTTTCTTTAGGAAAGCCGAATGATATTATTTTACTTACAAGCGGCTGTATTAACGGCGCTCAGCTTGTAAAAGGAAACGAAATTCCGCATTCAGATGAAGAAATTATTGCCTCTTATTATGCATCGTTAAGCAATATTTCCTGATATTCTTCTTCATTTAGCGAACGTGGAGAAATTGAAACAGCATACGAAAGAAGGTCTCTTACTATTTTTAGAGACCTTCTTTTTGCATCAAAACTATAGGCTGTTTTCTCGCTGTGTTTTTGGTTCTTCAATTTTCACATCATGTTCTTTAGCCAGCTTTTTAATAGCTGCATTATAATCGCGTATGCCTTTTCGTGCTTCATCAAGCATAGCGTTTGCCTCAGCAATAAGATTGCGATCCTGCTTTTCTAAAGCGCTGACAATTTTAATGAAAGCATTATACTGGGTGTTGGCAGCCTTTATATAGCCTTCATGAACCTTTCGAAGATCGTCGGTTTCTACATCGATGTTTTCCAGTTCGTCAACAAATTTACGATAGGTAGGAATGACTTCACTCGTCATCGTATCGTACATAACAGCGTCACTTGTGTAGTTAGCGCCTGTAACAGAATCGTATGCGTCAATCGCTTCTTTTTCAAGCTGAGCGGCTTTTTTTAAATCTTGATTGTTATAGTCGATTAAATCATCTTGAACAGGATCACTAAAGCAGGCGGATAATAGAAACAAAAGAGGGACAAGACAAAATAAAACTTTCTTCAACGAATTTCACCTCCGTTTAACAATGTATGAAACATCTGCTTGGCAAAGTCGGTTTTAATAACTGGAGAAAAAGAAAGGAGTGTATAAAAGGATTTTTAAAGGTCGACAGTGAATTTATTTATAAGTCGGTTTGTAGTTGACTACCCCTTAGTAGCAGGAAGGAAGAGAAGATGATTAAAATAACAAAAGACCATTTAACGAACAATGAAGTTATTGAACTAGTAAGTTCTCACCTTCAAGGAATGAACTTACATTCGCCCCCTGAAAGTATTCATGCTCTAGGTATTGAAAGTTTAAAACAACGTGATATTACGTTTTGGAGCGTGTGGGAAGGAAGTCAGCTAGCAGGGTGCGGAGCTGTAAAAGAGTTAGATGAGCACCACGGAGAAATCAAATCGATGCGAACAGCTACCGCCCATTTGCGGAAAGGAATTGCTAGAGAGCTGCTGCAGTACATAATAAATGAAGCAAAAAAACGAGGGTACCGGCGCTTAAGCTTAGAAACAGGATCCGCACGCGCTTTTGAACCGGCTAGAAAGCTATACGCCAGTTTTGGATTTTACGAGTGCGACCCGTTTTCTACCTACAAAGAAGATCCATACAGTGTATTTATGACAAAGAAATTGACTGATTAAAAGGCAGGAAAGAAGGCGCAGATGATTTTTTTATTTGTATGCAAACTGTGCGGGCAAGCAGCTGTCATTTATCCTGTTAGCAAGTAAGCTTTTTAGGCAAGGCCTTTTTAAAAGGCTTTGTTTTGGTCATGATTCATATGAAAAGGTATAAACTAGGTTTTCTCACTAGACAAAAAGGTTTTTCCTATGTAGTATAGGTGTCAGATAATACAAAACGAATGTTCAGTATAAATAATAAATGTACGGGGCGGTGGAAATAGCTTGAATAAAAAAAAGCTTCAAAGTGAACAAACCAAAAGAAAAGTGGCAGATGCCGCTAAAGCATTGTTTTCTCAAAAAGGCTATAAAGCTACATCTATTGAGGAAATTGTAGAAGCTACGGGAAGCAGCAAAGGGAATATTTATTATCACTTTAAAAGTAAAGAAGGGCTTTTTCTTTATTTAATAGACGAATGGAATCTTGAGTGGGAACGAAACTGGAAAGAAAGAGAGTCTCTTTACAAAACAACAAGAGATAAGCTTTTTGGAATAGCAGAGCAAATCATTTTAGATGATTTGAATCACCCTCTTACGAAAGCTGCCGATGAGTTTTTTAACAACGAAGAAAAGGGCAGCGACATCGAAGAGCGAATTGATGAGATGGTGAAACGACACGTGGAGTTTAATCGCGAACTTTTGCAACAAGGTATCGATGAAGGCGAGTTTTCTCATAAAAATGCAGAGCAGCTTGCAGTAATTTTAGAAGGGCTGTTTGTTGGAATGAGCCGCATGTCTCGAAAAACGAGTACGGAAAATGCCCTGCAGCTTTACCATTCAGCAATCGATGTATTTTTAAACGGAATTATAGCAAGGTCTTCTTAAATAATCGGGGATGCTTATTGCGGTAATGAGTAATCCCTCATTATTTTGTGTTTTTATAGACCGAACGTTCAGTATTTTTGTAACCAGGAGGTTTATATGTCATTATTGTTAAGAAATCGAGCGGCGATTTTGCTGCTCATGCTAAATATCTTTATTATCTTTACGGGAATCGGTCTCGTTATTCCAATTATGCCAACATATATGACGGAGCTTCATATCAACGGCAGCGTGATGGGACTTTTAGTAGCGGTGTTTTCACTAACTCAATTTCTGTTTTCACCTTTAGCGGGGCGGTTATCAGATTCGTTAGGAAGAAAGAAAATTATTGTAGCGGGAATGATTGTTTTTGCCCTGTCTGAATGGTTCTTTGGTTCAGTGAGTACACCTCTTTTATTATTTGTATCCAGAATGCTAGGCGGGGTCGGGGCTGCGCTTATTATGCCTGCTGTTATGGCCTATACAGCGGACGTGACGTCTGCTAAAGAACGCGCTAAAGGAATGGGCTATGTGACGGCGGCGATTACAACAGGATTTATTATCGGGCCCGGTATCGGAGGCTTTTTAGCTGAATACGGTATGCGCGTACCGTTTTATATGGCCGCAGTAGCAGGAGGCTTGGCTGCAGTGATTACGCTTTTTGTTTTGCCAGAGTCTCGTCCTGTACAAAATCATGCTGTTTCAAATAATGAGAATCCAAAAGAAGATCGGCTGCTGCTGCAGCTTATGAATTCCTATAAAGAACCTTATTTTTTAAGTTTAATTATCGTTTTTGTGACATCGTTTGGATTATCCAATTATGAAACGATCTTTTCACTATTTGTGGATCATAAATTTAGCTTTACGCCAAAAGATATTGCGTTTGTTATTACGTTTGGCTCTATTGCAGGGGCTGTAGTGCAGGTTACGATTTTTGGCTGGATTTTAAATAAGTTTGGTGAAAAAAGAGTGATTTCGTTTTGCTTGATGATGACGGGACTTTTTATTTTACTTACGCTATTTGTGCACACGTACTGGCTTATTATTGTTGTGACATTTATCGTCTTTTTAGCAACAGATATTTTACGTCCGGCAATCAGCACGCAAATGTCGATGATGGCACAAGACGACCAAGGGTATGTAGCCGGACTAAACTCTGCTTATACAAGTCTGGGGAATATTATGGGACCCGTTGTAGCAGGCTTTCTCTTTGATATAAACATTAATTATCCGTACGTATCAGCTGCACTTGTACTGCTGCTTTGTTTTCTTTTATCTTTAAGAGCAGGGAAGGACCGAAAAGCAGCTGTGAGAAATCAAGCGATTCAAGAGAAATAACGAAAAGGAAAAAATGATAGAATTTTTAAGGGATAGAAGACCTCCAGTAGCTTACCGGAGGTCTTTTACTGCTGCTTTTAGTAAAGCTATAAGATTTACAATACCACTCAGCCTATAGCGAAGCTTTATTTTATCGGCAAAACAGTGAAATGGTTGCAAATAAAAAAAGTTAATAGTAAACTTTAAACGTAACAAGAATAGTATGGGAGCTTGCGCGGGGCAGGCTGAGAGTACAGGGGCGCCTGTTGACCATTTGAACCTGTTGGATAATGCCAGCGCAGGGAATGTGAGTACATACCAAAGCACCTTGCATGCGCAAAGTGCTTTTTTGTCTTTTTTTGCAGTGTTAAAACTAAATGAAAAGAGTGAGAGAACATGGATATTAGTAAAATTTCAGCTCAATTAGAAAAAGTAAGAGATACAAGTCCGCTTGTTCATAATATTACGAATGTTGTGGTAACCAATTTTACAGCAAATGGACTGCTTGCTCTAGGAGCGTCACCTGTTATGGCGTATGCGAAGGAAGAAGTGGCTGACATGGCTCGAATCGCCGGAGCGCTTGTCTTAAATATGGGTACACTGACGGCTCAAGAAGTAGAAGCGATGAGAATAGCAGGAAAATCAGCAAATGAAAACGGCGTGCCGGTTATTTTCGATCCTGTAGGAGCGGGAGCGACACCATTTCGTACAGAAGTGGCACGTCAGCTTGTAGAAGAGTTAAATATTGCCGTTATTCGCGGTAACGCTGCTGAGGTTGCGAACGTAGTAGGCGAGTCATGGCTCATTAAAGGCGTTGATTCATTAGAAGGGCAAGGAGACGTCATTGAACTTGCTGAGAAAGCAGCGAACAAATTAGATACAGTGATTGTTATTACAGGTAAACAAGATGTAATCACAGATGGAAACACAACGTATACAGTAGACAACGGCCACCCGTTATTTACGAAAGTGACGGGTACTGGATGTCTGTTAACATCAATTATAGGAGCTTTCGCCGCTGTAGAAAAAGAATATGTCGAGGCAAGCGTTGCTGCTTTAAGTTTTTACGGAGTGGCAGGTGAAATCGCCGCAGCGAAAAAAGGTGAAGAAGGGCCGGGGAGCTTTCAAATTGAGCTGTTAAATCAGCTTCATCTTTTATCTGGGCAGGATATTGAATCATATGCAAGAGTACATCAACGTTAAAAGGAGCCGGAAAATGACAAACGAAGAAATCAAAAAGCTGCTGCAAGTTTATTTTATAATGGGCAGCAATAACTGTACAAAAGATCCGAAAGAAGTGTTGAAAGAAGCAATTGAAGGCGGCGTTACCGTGTTTCAATTCCGTGAAAAAGGCGAAGGTGCCCTAACAGGAGAAGCGAAATATCAGCTGGCGAAGGAACTTCAGCAAATTTGTCAGCAGCACAACGTTCCTTTTGTTGTGAATGATGATCTTGACTTAGCGATCCGTTTACAAGCAGATGGCGTTCATATTGGACAAGAAGATGAAAAAGCTCATATTGTTCGAGAAAAAATAGGAAAAGGAATTGTGGGGGTCTCTGTTCATAATATACAAGAGCTGCAGCAAGCGATAAAAGACGGGGCGGATTATGTAGGAATGGGACCTGTTTTTCCTACTTCTACAAAAAAAGACGTAAAAGCAGTGCAAGGTACAAAATTAATTGAAGAAGTGCGAAAACAGAATATTGACTTTCCAATTGTAGGAATCGGTGGCATCACGCCTGAAAATGCCAAACAAGTAGTAGAAGCAGGTGCAGATGGCGTTTCTATTATTACCGCGATTAGCTTAGCAGCGTCTCCAAAAGAAAAAGCAGCTCAATTGAAAGAAGCGGTAGGAAAATAAAAAAGCGCACAGTGTGCGCTTTTTTATTATAGCTGAACAGTTTGAGGAGTTTCTTCGCCTTCATTCATAAAGCGAATTTCGTTTGGCGTAATTTCCAGAACAACATACTCAGGGTCATTTGGACCGTCAAACCATTCTTTCATGTGATCGTTCCATATACGTCCTTTTAATTGATCGCCAGTACGAAGAACAGCTGTCCCAGATAATTCTAAGTATTGATCGCCATATCCTTCGCCGCTGTAGCCCAATAGTACGTGTACGTTCGGATTGGCTTCGATTTCTTCTGCCTTATGTGTATTGATATTTGTTGGTGTGTAAAGAGCGATACCATCTTCATCGCTGAAAAATGTCATATAGCGAGAGTGGGGTTTGTTGTTTACAACTGTTGCTAATGTTCCTACACGATTTCCTTCTAATACTTCATTTACTTTTTTAGCAATTTTTTGTTCATTCATTTTATCCATCTCCTTTATTACTTTTTATGTTCCTCAATCGAAGATAAATAAAACATACATGTCTAAAAAAAATATAAGTTAACAATAAAATAATTATGTAAACTAATAAATTGAAAAATAAAAAAAGCTAGCTACAGCTAACTAAAAAATAAGCCCGCACTGCCGTAACCCTAAGTGTCTTAAATACCCAGATCTACTAGGTGGGTGCCCTCATAGCCGGGTTTAGCGTCCCAAGAAGGGCGTGCTATCTGCAGCTAAATTTTGAGCTCCCTTTTAACACTCAAAGGTTTAAGACAACATGAGTATACGCACAGCGCAGGTATGTATAACAAATGTAAATAAAATGCCGATATATAAATGTTTTCTAATTAATCAACTTTCATCGTACAAGAAATGATTATAACGGAATAATGAATGGAACGCAAGACTTTTATTTAAAGTTTTTCTTCTCTAATATCTTGGCGGTTATCTAGTAACAAAATAAGAAAAGGGCCGGCAACTGGAATGAAACACAAAAGAGGGTAAGGCCAGGACGCTATTTTTTCTTTTGTCATAACGGAGTAAGAAAGCCACGTTAAAACAAAAAAATCAGCGGTCATCACGCTAACAAGCTGTGACTGCATAAAAGCATCTCCATAAGCTTTTATTGAACCTATAGATAGTCCGTATACGTAACCTGCAATCGTGAGTGCTAAGCATAGTCCAATCCACAAACGAGAAGAAATGATGGCAATGAAACGTGAAGGAATACGCGAATGAGTTCGAACTTTTTGTCCTTTCCAATGATAATAGAACAAAAGAGAAAAAGCTCCAAGCGCAAATGATGAAAGAGAAAAGGGCCATCCAGGCAGTTTGTACGTATCTTTTTTACAGATCATTACCATGAACAATACTGGGAAAAGTCCTAAAAAAAGAGAATACCATAACCACGAGCGG
This sequence comes from Priestia sp. D3YE.R1, assembly GCF_049199565.1. Lineage (NCBI taxonomy): Bacteria > Bacillati > Bacillota > Bacilli > Caryophanales > Bacillaceae > Priestia > Priestia sp. D3YE.R1. Next base: position 324,810 of record NZ_JBLTHW010000003.1, read on the forward strand.
ATCTACCTGTTGGAAATTTCCTGTGATAAGGTTTTTAAACAGCAAATCATCAGCGGCGCCTGCTCCCGGAGCTAGCAGCAAGACGTATAGTACAAGCATAGCCCATACAATGATATACATATTCTCAACTCCTTTTAATTGTTTTAGTATACAAAAACCATTTCAGTATATTTCCCGTCTTGTGATGAAGGGAAACGCTTGAAACTCTTCTTAAATTAGGTGTAATATTACACTAAAGAAATGTGCGTGTATGGAAAGAAAGGGCTGTAAAAATGAATAAACAAGAAGTGATTAAATCCGTATCGGATAAAATACGATTAATTCGTTTAGAAAAAAACTATTCACAAGACAGAATGGCTGAAGTCATTGGTATTTCAAAAAAAACACTGGTTCAAATTGAAAAAGGGCGCACGGAAGCAGGGTGGACGACCACTGTTGCAGTATGCGGTTTGTTTCGTGACAGTGAAATCCTTCAATCGGTTTTAGGAGATGTCCCCTTAGAAGTAGTAGAAGTCATTGCTCATAACGGCGTATCTTCTCCAAAAGATAAAACGCTCGGTGGAAGAGTATGGTGGAAAGAGATCCAAAAAGAAGGTTCTTTTCGTCTGCAGCAAAATATGATTAGTCAGCACTATCGTATTTTAGATGACCAAGACTATCGATGGTTTAGTTCATTTGATAAAAGCGAAGCTGTAGAAAGGTTTGAAGAATTAACGAAGAAATAAAATAAAAACAAGCACTTGCTTTCAAGTGCTTGTTACTGATTCATTAACGTGCCGGATGAAGGGCGGTTGAACCAATTCCATAGCTCTACATCTCCAAGTGACGCGTAGGTGATAGACGGATCATTTTTTAATTTCAGAAGCTTTTTGGTAGGTCCTGTAATCACAACGCCGTACACACCGACGCCATGTTTCTTTACATAAGAATATCGCTGCTTTAGCAACAAATCGGAATGGTCTAGCTGACGAACTTTTTGGACCGTTTCTTCATTATCGGCTAATAGTTTCATCATATTTAAAACGTTCGACTTGCTAGTAGAGTGCGTTTGATTTCCTTTGTGCTCGTAAGGCAAGTCTAAAAACTCTGGAAAGCCAAATGTTGATGTTAAGTCAATTAATGGCTCATTTTTTGTGCTTGTTTTTTGTTCGTTCCCTGTATTAAGCGCGTACCAAGAGGTAGAAAAATCACGGCTGTCGATGGCGTTCATTTTTTGCTGAACTTCTTTTAGCGAATACGTATCATCAAAAGAAATAGCCACTTCGCTTACCGTTCCTTTTGGCAGGTTTTCTAATGCATTCCATGTTTCATTCGTCCATTCCTTATACTCTTGTGCATGCTGCTTTAGTTTTTTGGGATCAGGATAGACAAAGGAAAGGTTAAGATCGTATTTACCGCCGGAAAATTCTTTTTCTACACCGCTCGTTTTATCAAACAGCTGATGAAATGTAAACGTCCCAATGGCCTGCTCTTCACGTCCAATTTGCTTATAAGCTTCCATTTTCGACTGCATTCGGAAAAAGGACTGTGTATCAGAAGTGGTTTCACGTATATGAACGTTCGGAAAAGCAGATTCGATAGCCGCTTGATTGACGCTGTTTATGTATTCGGTTTTTGATTGATGATAATATACAATGGATAAAAAGCTGCCGACAATCCATAGCAGAACGACAGAGCTAATGACAGTTGTCACATTTGAAAGACGCTGCTTCCATTTGGCCATATAGATGGACTTTTTAACTTTTTTATTATCCAACATCGTATCGTCACTTAGTGAAGTAGCTGATGGAGTTGGCGATAACGGTTCATCTTCGGTTAACAAGTGCTCTAAATGAGCTGAGCATGCTTCACAATTTTCCGTATGTTGTTCAAGTGTTTCTGCTTCTTTGTCTGTCAAAGTGCCGTTTTTATATTTTTCCCATTGATGCTTCATATCTTGACAGCTCATCCGTCCTCTTCCTTTCTTTTTTTCAATTGTTGACGACCACGATACAAGTCCATTTTCACTTTTGACAGAGTAAAGCCAGTCATTTCTGCAATCTCTTCATATGTGAAGCCATGATAATCTCGTAACAGTACAATATTCTGCTTAGCCGGAGGCAAAGCAGATACATCAGAAAGCCAGCCGTCGATTTCACTTTGAATCATCACTTGTTCTTCAGCACTTGGCTGAGGAGTAAAGTGCCATTCTTCTATTTCGACAGTAGGGCGTTTTTTTTCTTTTCGATACCAGTCAATAAAGGCGTGATAAGCAATTTTGAACAGCCAAGGCTTCACTTCCTCGCCTTTATACGTTTCTAAGTGTAAAAGTGCCCGGTAAAAGGTCTCCTGCATTAAATCTTCCGCTGATTCTTTTCTGCGAGTAAGAGAGAGAAGATAGCGCAGCAAATCATGCATGTGCTGTTTATAAATGTGTTCAAAGTTATGCTGTTGTGCCATTTTCTCCCCCTTTCATTTAATCAACGCAATTTGTGGATAAAAGTTTCGGTTTTTTTATCAAAAATCGTATGTAATAGATAAAAGATGCTTAAAATACGATATATAGCTTATCATACTAAAAAGAAAATCATATGAAATTCGACATAATTCCGTGTAATTTGTCATTTTTTTAAAAAACTAAAGGGTAATTGGTGTTCGAAGGAAACAGAAAATGTTATGATAGAACAAGGATGTGCTCTTACAAAAAACAGCTACATACATAATAAAAAATACAGCGTTTGTTTGCAAAATTAAAATGGACAAACACATGGTGTTTAACCATGGATGTTTGTGGGAAAATAAACTAAGTATTTTCAACAAAAAGTAAATTAAATTGTGTTTTCACTTATAAAAAACACGGTAAATTGGAAAAGGTGGGGTCATGATGGACGTAGAAAATACACAAGGTACAGAAGAACAAGCACCTAAAGTCAAAGCAGCTAAAGTTGGCGATACGATTCAGCCTAAAAAAGGCGACTATAAAGGATTTAAAGGAATTGTTATGGTAGTGCGAGACAATTCGGTTATCGTCGATTTTGGGAAAGATGCTGAAACGGGCGAATCCATGAAAACAGTCGTTAATCATAAAAACTATAAAATCGTAAAAAAGTAGGTGAATAACCTACTTTTTTTTACTGAATATATGTTTAAAGGCGGCGATTTTTCTATCGGAAACCTGAGGAAAACGCATAGGTAAAGCAATTCTTTGAGAAGAAGAATGTTTTTTAGTAAACTATAGAAAGTATGCAGAAAGAAAGGATTTTTTGTTATGTCAATTCAATTATCACAATTATCATTACCAAAAGAGGTTCTTTCGCTTTTAGCGAATCGTAAATATGAAAATCTATCTCATGCTGATCAGCTATTAATCGGAAAAGGCGGCTATACAGCAGAAGAAGCAGATATTTTAGAAGATGCCATTATTGCCTTGTCACTAGGGAAAAACGTACTTTTAAAAGGGCCAACAGGTTCAGGTAAAACAAAGCTAGCTGAAACGCTGTCGCATTTATTTTCTCAGCCGATGCATAGCGTTAACTGCTCGGTTGATTTAGATGCAGAAGCGCTGCTTGGCTTTAAAACAATTTCTGAACAAGAAGGTAAAACAGGTATCGAGTTTGTAGAAGGACCTGTTATTCAGGCAATGAAAAAAGGCCATTTATTATATATTGATGAAATTAACATGGCGAAACCTGAAACGCTTCCTATTTTAAACGGGGTACTTGACTACCGGAAAATGATTACAAACCCATTCACTGGAGATGTAGTGCGCGGTCAGCAAACATTCGGCGTAGTAGCGGCTATTAACGAAGGGTACGTTGGGACTGTTCCATTAAACGAAGCATTAAAAAATCGTTTTGTTGTCATTGAAGTGCCATATATTCAAGGGAGCAGCTTAAAGCAAGTTCTAATGTCTCAGTCTCAGTTAAAAGACGAAAAGTTAATTGATAAATTTGTCACGCTCTCTGCAGATTTAATTACTCAAGTTCAAAGCGGCCATGTATCAGAAGAAGCTGCGTCTATTCGTGCGCTTATTGATACGTGTGATTTAGCTCTTTATATGCCGCCTCTTCGCGCGATTAAACGCGGTATTATTGAAAAGCTAGAAGATGAAAGGGAAAAAGCCGCCATTCAAAATATTGCTGAAACATTATTTGAGTAAGGAGTGGCGCTATGCGATTTATTAAATTTAACGACAAAAATGTAGATTCCTTTCTCTATATGGAGCTGGCAGATTTAACGAAAACATTAACAAAAAATGATGAAATTGAAGTAGAGTATCGTGTTTCTTCTTATTATGACCCTGTACACGGCATTATTTATCTCAGTCACTTTTGGGATAACCGTCCAGAAGAAGACAAAGTACACGGTTTAAAAAGTGATGTATTTTTAAGGAGTATTGGAAGCTATAAGCATTCAAACTTCAAAGAAATTAATGCATATTTAAAGAAAATAAATAAAACGTCGGTACCTAGCTTAGCTAAGCAGCTGTTTATGCTGTTTGAAGATATTCGTTTAGAAGAAGTATGCAAACGCGAACGTCCTGGAACGAAAAAAGCCTTCGCAGTCAGAAGAAATCTCTACAGAAAATATTTTGCTACACAAATGAGCGCAAATTTAACAAAAAGCGTGTATACGGATGCACTTTTTAACGGCATCTACTTGCTATTGACGGCTGAAAATCCGTTTGAAGAGATTCCTTCAATGAGTGAATCGATTAACTTAGCGATGCCTTTTATTCGCAGACAGCTAACAAATGTATATGAAGCTAAAACGACAAAAGATGTGTCTCGCATCTGCCTTGAACTTGTAGATATTTTTGATGATATTATCGAAAAAGATATGCTTAATACTTATTTCTTTTTGGCTGAACTCCAGTATGATCAGTTAGAAGAAGGGTTAACCTTTGAAGATTTAAAACGCAAAGATTCATTAGTTAACGATGATATTTTAGAGCATGAAAAAGACGGAGATGAAGACATTCACGAAGAGAAAATGGAAATGTGGCATCGAGAGACAAGCGAAGCGACGCAAAGTTTTCTGCAGTTTGATATGGATCAAGGTTCAAAAACAGATATGCTAGGCGATGGTGTTCGTGAAGGCGACGATGGAGATCAAGCAATGGGAATGGTGCAAGGATCTTCTCAAAAAACATCGAGGAACGATTACTCTCAAATCGAAGCCATGGAGCAAACGCATCCGGAAAAAGACGGAGAAGCAGATTATGAGTATGGGAAAGAAAATAAGCATGCCTATGCTGTTTTTATAGATTCTAAACTTCCGAACGAAGATCATGTTGTTCAGTATGATGAGAATAAAAAAATCATTGCATCGTATCAAAAGAAATTAAAGCAAATGATTGAAAAAACGCTTGAACATAAAAAAACGCTTCCTAGAAGCGAGCTGCACTTTGGCCGATTAAATAAAAAACTTCTAAAACTATGGACGGATGATAATCCTCGTTTGTTTTATAAAAAAGATGAAGATTCTGCACAAATTGATGCTGTCTTCTCTCTTTTAGTTGACTGTTCCGCATCGATGTACGACAAAATGGATGAAACGAAGCTCGGAATTACGCTATTTCATGAAGCATTAAAATCTGTTATGGTGCCTCATCAAATTGTAGGATTTTGGGAAGATACAAATGATGCTACCGAAACAAGCCAGCCTAACTACCTGCAGACGGTTATGGACTTTCAAGCATCATTAAAGCGTAAAAGCGGTCCTGAAATTATGCAGCTTGAGCCTGAAGAAGATAACCGTGATGGATTTGCCATTCGCCATATGACACGTCGCTTGCTTCAGCGTTCTGAGCAGCAGAAGTTTTTACTTGTGTTTTCAGACGGGGAACCAGCGGCTATGGGATATGAACAAAATGGTATTGTAGATACGCACGAAGCGGTATTAGAAGCACGAAAACATGGAATTGAAGTCATCAACGTCTTTTTATCGAACGGTGAAATTGATGAAGGACAAAAGAAAACCATTCAAAATATGTACGGGAAATATAGTATTCTAGTACCAAACATCGAAGAACTTCCCGATGTGCTATTTCCTTTACTCAAGAAATTACTTCACAAAAGTATTTAAAAAAGTCGAAGCATATTGCTTCGACTTTTTTTGCTATTGACCGTTAAAGAGGAGAGAGGTAAGTTAAATATATATGAAAAAGAGAGAAGGAATGGCAAGTGGAAGGAGTTCAAACATCATCTAAAAGAGCATGGGGGCTGCTGCTTGTAATCATTGGCGCTACGATGTGGGGGGTATCTGGCACGGTAGCACAATATTTATTTCAGCATAAAGGTTTTAACGCAGAGTGGCTGGTCGTCGTCCGTATGCTAGTATCCGGATTGCTGCTTTTGGCAATAGCCTCTAAGCAGCGCAATATTTTTGCGATTTGGAAAACAAAAGAAGAGAGGACTTCGCTGCTTTTGTTTGGTGTAATCGGTATGCTCGGCGTACAGTATACATATTTTGCAGCTATTGAAGCAGGAAACGCTGCTACAGCTACAATACTTCAATATACGTCGCCAATATTTATTATTGGCTATTTAGCCCTGCAAGCAAGAAAGTGGCCGGTGAAGGTAGAAATGATTTCTGTTGCGCTCGTCATAACGGGGACATTTTTTCTTGCAACAAGCGGAAATTTTAACGAGCTGTCTATTACAGGATGGGCGTTGTTTTGGGGGATTGGGGCAGCTGTGACGTCTGCTTTTTATACGATTCAGCCTAAACGCCTTCTTGCGAAATGGAGCTCAGTTGAAGTAGTAGGCTGGGGAATGGTAATAGGCGGTGTAAGTTTTTCATTTATTCATCCGCCGTGGCATATAGCTGGTGAGTGGTCGTTATTGTCGCTGTGTGCGGTGCTATTTGTGATTATCTTCGGAACGCTCATTGCATTTTATTGCTATTTGGAAAGCTTGAAGCATATTAGCGCTTCTGAAGCTATTGTTCTTGCGTCAGCAGAGCCTTTATCAGCGGCGGCGCTCTCTGTTCTATGGCTTCATGTGACCTTTGGGTGGACAGAGTGGTTAGGTACAATTCTTATTATCGCTACGGTATTTTTGCTTTCTCAGCGAAAGCCGGAGGTGACATCATAAGTAAAAAGGACTTTCAAATGAAAGTCCTTTTTACTTTTATAGAGGTTTTAGCGTAAACGTGTTTGTATACGAGCGGTTGGCATACAGTGTGTAATCAGGATGTGTTTTAGCTCCCCAGCTGTCGTCTCCGCCAACGCCCATTTGCTTGTAGTTAACCCGCACGGTTACTGAATCGCTTGACGGCAATTTGTAAAAATGATCGTAAGCCTCCAGTTCAAAAGGTGAGTAAGGTAAAGCGTTCAGCTCGACTGTTGGCAAACCTTTTAGTAAAAAGCCGCGTCCTTGATCGTTTGTAATAGTTGCCCATCTAACGTCCGTTTTGTTTCCGCATTCTTGAGGGCGTAAATACGGTGTAACTTGCTCTTTTACACTGCCATTATGAAGGCCAAGCTTAGCGCCAGTTTTACGATCCCAATAATTTTCATGAGGGCCTCTGCCGTACCATGTTAAAGAATCAAAAGCCGCATCCATCGTAAACAGCATGCCGATTTCAGGGATTTCAGGCATTGTCTGAGAAGGTGCTAAAGATTGTTCAATCTTCATTTCACCATCGTTATATAGCGTATACGTTACATAGCAAGAAGCAACAGAGTTATCTAAAGCTAGTTCAACCGAAATGATAACAAAGTCAATTTGCGGCTGAACAGTTACTTTTTGCACATGCTGCTCTAAGCTTGCTTGACGCCACGTTTGACATCTTTCATGCAACTTATTTCCAAGGTCATTATCGGTGACTGCACGCCAAAAATTCGGACGGAAACCCGACGCAAGCAGCTCGGTGTGCTCATAGTTGTAAGAGATAAACTGTCCTTTTCGCTTGTCAAAAATAGCCGTGAAGTTAGTTCCTGTAACCGTAAGCGTTTGTTCGTTTTGGTCAACTGATAAAGCAGGATAAGCAGCTTTTACTGAAGGTACAGCGGTTTTGGCAGGCAGCACAAACTGTTCGTACGCCACTTCATATCCAGCTGAAGCCCAAGCTGTATCTTTGGATAATCTGAGAGAAAGAGTCAAAATAAATTCATCAGTTTCGTTTTCCTGCTCGTAAAGAGGATAAGAAAGCGTCAGTTCGTTTGTACTATCAGGAGCTACATTTAAAAGAGACGCATGTTTTTCAAGTAGTTCACCGTTTTTTTCAACCGTCCAAACAAAATCAAAGGCGTTCAAGTTTGTAAACAGGTGTTTGTTTTGAACGGCAAATTTTCCTTTAGAAGCGTCGACTGCTGTCCACTTTACGGGCTGATAGCATTTTTTTACTTCTGCAATTTTGGGGCTAGCTGTCCCATCAGCAAAGATTAAGCCGTTTCCGCAGAAGTTACCGTCGTTAGGCGTATCACCAAAATCTCCGCCGTAAGCTAAGTAAGAAGTACCGTCTTCTGCTGTTGTTTGAAGAGCTTGATCTTTCCAGTCCCATATAAAACCGCCTTGCAAGACTGGATATTGATCGAACAGGTCCCAGTATTTGTACAGATTTCCGCAAGAATTGCCCATAGCATGACTGTATTCACATAAGATGTAAGGTTTTTTTGGATTCATTAATGCATAGCGTTCTACATCTGCTGGCTTAACATACATCGTGCTTTCTATATCAGAAGCATCATAGTCGCGGTGATGGAAGATTCCTTCATAATGAACAAGTCGAGTGGAATCTTTTTCTTTAAAAAAGGTATACATATGCTGAAAATTTTCTCCGCCAAATGATTCATTTCCAAGCGACCAAATAATGATAGAAGGGTGGTTTTTGTCACGTTCGTACATCGAACGACAGCGATCTAATACGTTTTCTTTCCATTCTGGCTTGCTTCCTGGAACGGCTTTTTGCTCACCTTCTTGTAAATAAGTCCACGTTCCGTGCGTTTCTAAATTGGTTTCGTCAATAACATACAGCCCGTATTCATCACATAGTTCATACCATACTGAATCGTTAGGATAATGGGATGTACGCACCGCGTTAATATTATGCTGTTTCATCAGCAAAATATCGTGAATCATGTCTTCGCGTGTGATGCCTGCCCGGCCCTTTACTGAATCAAATTCGTGGCGGTTCACTCCTCGAAGTACAATGCGCTTGCCGTTGATTGTCATAAGGCCATTCTTTAGTTCAAACGTACGGAAGCCAACTTTACAGCTTTCTGTTTCGATAATAGAACCAGCAGAATTCTTTAAGCTGAGTACAAGTGTATACAAATTAGGGCTTTCCGCGCTCCATTTTGCAGGGCTTTTAATGTGCGTACGTAAGGACGCTGTATATTGATCGCTTACACTTACATTTGTTTGCAGCGGAGCTTGTAGTACTTCTTGGCCATTCGCGTCATACAGCATGACTTCAAATGTTAGATCTTGAGTATCGTGCTGAAAGTAATTTAAAATATCAGCTGAAACGCTAAGTTCACCATCTTCGTAGTTGTTATCAAGCGACGAACGAACGCTAAAGTCATAGATGTGAACCGGTGGAGTAGAGTAAAGATACACATCTCGGAAGATGCCGCTCATTCGCCAAAAATCTTGGTCTTCAAGCCAGCTTGCGTCACTCCAGCGATATACTTCTACTGCTATTGTATTTTCACCTTCTTGAAGGTAAGAAGTTATATCAAATTCAGCTGGAGTAAAGCTATCTTCGCTGTATCCAACAAACTCACCGTTAACCCATACGTAAAAAGCAGATTCGACGCCTTGGAAGCTGACGTACACCGGCTGATCTTTCCATTCGGATTTAGGTGTAAAAGTACGGACGTACTGACCGACAGGGTTATATTTAGTCGGTGCAAAAGGAGGTTCGAGGTTTTCGTTTTCAACCCAAGGGTACGTCACGTTTGTATATTGAGGATAATCATATCCTTGCAGCTGCCAGTGTGAAGGAACTGAAATAGAGTCCCATTTCTTATATGAAAATTCAGGAGCGAAAAAGTTTTTGACGCGGCCATCTGCATTTTCAGCAAAATGAAAATACCAGCTGCCATTTAAGCTTTGATAGTAAACAGAAGATTTTCTATCATTTTTTAAAGCCTCTTCGACCGTTTGATAAGGCATAAGTAAAGCGTGTGCTTTTGCACGGTTCAATTGAAAAATTTCAGGGTTGTTATTCCATTCAGGGTATCCGTTTGCAGGTGCTGTATAATGAAATTTCTTGCCGGTTTTTAACATGTCGATCCCTCATTTCTAAAGTACTAGGTTATTAGTTTATATGAAAATGATAACGTTTTCTGAAAACCTTATCAATCTAATTATTTTCATGATAATATAACTATATTCACATAAAAAGGGGGAAGTAATGTGGACCGTATGTACTTTCCGGCTCTTTCAGATGAAGATATGAAACTGCCATTCTATGTTACAAGCGCTGGAAGCTGGAGACACCAAACGCATATTAAGCGTCAGGGAGAGTTTCCTGATTACCAATGGATTCAATGCCTAAAAGGAAGGGGAGAGCTTCGTGTAAACGACGAGGTTTATATTATAAAAGAAAATGAAGGGATGTTTCTGACGCCGCACGTTCCGCACGAATACTATCCCGTTACGAGCGAATGGCAAGTATGCTGGGTTTCTTTTAGCGGAAGTTTGATTGATGATATCATGCTTTCTCTTCAATTTATTAATTCGGGAAAAATCGTCCTTACAAATGCTGAAAGTCTTTACAGGATGCTTCAAGAACTAATGAATCGGTTAGAAGAAAATCATACCTCTAGCACCATGCAGTGCTCTGAACTACTATACAGCGTCATTTTAAAACTTCGCCAAGACAGCGTATATATAGAAAGTAAAAGTCGCCTGCAGCAAATTACTCAGCTAAACCCAGTCCTTCGTTATATCGAGGAATACTATCATCAGCCGTTAACGCTAGAAGTACTGGCGCAGCAGCTCAACGTAACGGAGCAGTATACGTGTTTGCTCTTTCAACAATCTCTTGGCATCCGGCCGTTTGAATACGTAACGCGCGTGCGGATTCAAAAAGCAAAGAAACTGCTGCTTAAAAACAACCAAATCTCCGTACAAGATATAGCAAGACAAGTAGGGTATGAACATCCAAGCTATTTTATCAAGCGCTTCAAAGAACAGGAAAACGTGACGCCAACTGTTTTTCGGAAAATGTATTTTTCATAAGCTACATATATCGGGTTTTATCTAGGTCATAAGACATGATGTGTATGCTGGTTATTTCGTATGAGTTTTAAAAAAGAAATTAAATGTAGTTTTAAGTGAAAACGGGGAGGAAAAGTAGAGAGAAGAAACAAAAAGGAGGGATAAACGTGTTTGGGTTAAATGATCTTCCAAAGTTTGTGTGGTCATTCTGTCTTGTATTGCCACTTGTATCATTTGTTCATCAGCTGGGGCATTCCGTCATGGCAATTATTTTCGGAGGGAAGGTCGATTTTACTATTGGGCGGGGGAAAACGATTCTTAAAATGGGGAAGTTTAAAATTAAGTCAGTCTATTTTCTAGACTCGTTTTGTAAATATGAAAATCTTAAGAACGACAGTCGCTTTTCCCATGCAGTGGTGTATGCGGGCGGCGTACTGTTTAATTTACTTACTATTTTTATAATAAATGGATTCATTATGGCTAATATTCTGCCTGAAGATATATTTTGCTATCAATTTGTTTATTTTTCAGTCTATTATGTTATTTTCTCACTGCTTCCAATTCAATATACAGAGACAACTGCAAGTGATGGACGTGCTATATATAACGTATTACGGTACGGGAAAACGTGTGATCCAGATTAAAGGGCTGTGTGTAGCAGCCTTTTTTTCTGTTTCATTTAAATAAAAAAAGGAAAACTTTACGAAAAGAAAATAGTAGCGGATAATAAAGATATTACGCTATGGAATGGAAGAAAGGAGAGGATTTATACGATTATTGAGACAGAGCGAATGACGCTGCGAGCTATGGCTGAAAGCGATGCAGGCAATTTAATGAAAATATTTGAAGATGCTGAAACCATGAAGTATTATTCTTCTACTAAAAATGAACAGGACACATATCGCTGGATTCAATGGATGAAGCAGCATTATCAAACATACGGCATTAGCATGTGGGTCGCTGAGGATAAACAGGATGGAGAGTTTCTAGGGCAGTGCGGCATGGTTCTTCAAAAAGTAGACGGAAAGGTAGACCCGGAGCTTGGCTATTTATTTTTACGCAGCTGCTGGGGAAAAGGCTATGCGAGTGAAGCAGCAAAAGCTTGCCTACATTACGGACTTAATAAGCTGAAATTTCAGAAGATTATATCATTAATAGATCCTGACAATTTCCCATCGATTAAAGTGGCTGAAAGAATTGGCATGAAAAAAGAAAAGCAAGTTAACAAATGGGATAAATCATTATTTTTTTATAGTATATATAATGAAAAATGAGAGTAAAGGAGTGTTAGCATGATCAACATTAAGAACGTTTCAGTAAAACGAGCAGAAAAAGAAATTTTAAAAAGCGTGTCGTGGTCAGTGGAAAAAGGGGAACATTGGTGTTTGCTTGGATTAAATGGTTCCGGAAAAACGACGCTTTTAAATATCATCAACGGATATATCTGGCCTACAAAAGGGGAAGTAGAAGTTCTTTCAAGGAAATTTGGAGAAACAAATCTGTCTGAGCTGAGAAAAGAAATTGGATGGGTAAGCTCTTCGCTTCAACAGCGGTTTCGAGATGACGATACGGTTGTAGAAATGATTTTAAGCGGAAAATTTGCATCTATTGGGTTATATGAACAAGTGGATCAAAAAGATATGAACCAAGCCATAGAATTAATGCAGCTGCTAAATTGCGAAGATTTACAAAATCAGGCCTACGGAACACTTTCTCAAGGAGAGCGCCAGCGAGTGCTAATTGCCCGAGCTCTTATGGCTTCACCAAAGCTTTTAATACTTGATGAGCCATGTACAGGTCTAGATATAATGGCCCGAGAACAGCTTCTTCAGCTGATTGCAAAAACGGCAGATCAGCCAAAAGCTCCTACGCTTATTTATGTTACTCACCATGTAGAAGAAATTTTGCCTTGCTTTACCCATACGCTTTGTATGCGCCAAGGAGAAGTGTTTTCTTCTGGAAAAACGAAAGACCAGCTCACTGAGCCGCATCTTTCTGAATTTTTTAATCACCCCGTAGAGATTCAGCAGCAGAAGGAACGCACTTGGCTGTCATTAAAAGAACCGGTAAAAAGCTGAGCTAGCGTCGAGAAACCTTCTTACATACCATGGGAAAAAGAGCGCTGCTTGCAATAGAAACCAGCTCATTGTGGAGATAATGTTTACATGCTACATAAATAGTGGTGCTGCAAATAATATCAATTAGTAAAAAAGCAGCAATGTCATGTTTGTCAATGGTTACAAATACAAAAGAGGAGGAATCATAAGTTGTCATCGTTGGCTCCTTTGGTTATATCGTTATGTTACTTTATTCACAAAAGGCTTGGGCTATACGAACTTTTAAAGAAGTACGATGATGACAGCTGGTTCTCTCCTCTACAGCTGATAATACTCTTGTTCGAGTATACTCATGATAATATCTGTCTGAAATGCTTCTTCAATAAAAGCACCTTCACGCTCTATTCCTTCTTTTACAAAACCGCATTTTTCATAACAAGCAATGGCTCTATAGTTGTACTCAAGCACTCGTAAATCAACTCTGTGCAAGTGAAGGTGTTCAAATGCGTACGCAAGTACCAATTTTGTAACTTCAGTGCCGAGCCCTTGATTCCAAACGGAAGAATCAAATAAACCAATTGCATACCGTGCGCGCCGGTCGTATTCGTTAACGGTCAGCCGGGCTTCTCCAACAAAGCGCTGCTGATATTCAATACACCAATTCAGCTTTTGAGACTTTATGTACTCGACATGCCGCTTGGCATCTTGTAATGTAAGAGGTTTTAAGTTTCGGGTATCGCCTCCGTACATGCGAATAAGTTCTTTTGTTTGCTTGCATGCTAAATAGTCATTTACATCGCTGTCTTTTGGTTTTCTTAGTATCACGTTTTTTCCTTTTAAAAGTGGTGAAACATTATTCATTTGATGCATCCTTTCTTTCCTAACATTAAAAAGGTATTCCACTTGTCTCCTAAAAAACCTGCTTTTATATATAAAAAGAAACAGCTATAGGCGCTGTTTCTTTACGAAGAATGTTTTTTTGCGTAGTGGGCAAGTGCAAGAAGAGGAAAAATATCATTGTAGCTGTGGTACTGAATATAAAATTGTCCAGGAAGACCAATTCCCGTGGGATAATGAATTTGCTGCTCTGTAAGATTTGGATTCAGTAAAAATTTAATTCCTTTTTCAACGGCTCGATCTTTTAACGGACATATTGTCATTAAAGCATCGAGAGCCCAAGCCGTTTGAGAAGGAGTGCTAAAGGGTAAAGGCACATATTTTTTTAAAGAAGCGCTATAGCATGATTCTCCGAATCCGCCGTCTTCTTGTTGAATGCTTTTGAGCCAATTGATGGCTTTGATGATACGCGGATCAGAAGCAGAAATTCCTACAGCACGGAGTCCTGTAATAGCGGCCCACGTTCCGTAAATGTAGCAAACACCCCACCGGCCGTACCAGCTCCCGTTATCCAATTGATGATCAAACAGCCATTTTACTGCAGCTTTAATCGAAGGATGGGATTTATTCATACCGGCAAAGTTTCCGAGGCACTCAAGCACTCGACCGGTTAAATCGGCAGTAGCCGGATCCGTCGCTGCATCTTTTGCATTTTCAAGCGGCAGATAAGTAAATAAAATAGAGTCGGTATTTTTTTCAAATGCAGCAAAACCCCCGTCTTTGTTTTGCATGGACAACAGCCAGTTAATGCCTCTTTGCCAAGACTCCAAATAATCTGTATCGGTTTGCGCTCTTCTAGAAAGAGCTCTGATAGCAGCAGACGTGTCGTCTAAGTCAGGGTTATTCGTATTAATATCGGAAAATCCCCAGCCTCCAGGTGCTGTATTTGGGTTATGAAACTGCCAGTCTCCAAGCTTTGTATGCTGTCTTTTCTTTAAGTAGCGAGTTGTGCCTTTAATCATGGGATCTTGCTGCGGTACACCTGCTTCTTGTAGAGCGTAAGATAGCAAGGCGGTATCCCAAACGGTTGACGTAGAGTTTTCTACGTGCACGTGGCCGCTGCATGTACTAAGTAGTGAACAAATACCGTCAATTGCTTTTTGAACCACAAATGAATCTTTTTTATAGCCAAGAGCCAAAAGACCGTAAATCATAAAAAAAGTAGAGGTGGCGTAGCTGTAGAGTGTACCATCTTTTTCGATTCTTTCCAGCATGTAACGCTCGGCTGCTTGATAACCAAGCTTGTGGATGTAAGAAGGTAAAGAAGCCAGCTGTTTTAAATGGTCGACTAAAAAAATAGAAGCGCGTGATTCCTGAGCAGTTTGATCCGATTCCTGTTTCTGTTCTCTTACATCTAAATGAGAAAGAGAAGGTGTATGCCTAGAAGTAAGTGAAAATTTTTTGTTTCCCGCTACCATCATCGGAACGAAGTGAATTCTGGCATAGGTGCTTAATTCATAAAAGTTAAGCGGTACATAGGTAGGGACGAGCAAAAGAGAAAGCGGGAGGTAAAATAGCTTTGGCCACTCGTATAAGCCGTTAACACAAAGCATCCATCTTGTGAGAAAATGGGCGCGAGAAATGCCTCCTGAATCTATAATATATCTTTCTGCTTTTCGTAAAATCCGGTCGTTTTTTTGGTAATAGCCTGAATATAAAAGAGCTGTATAAGCTTGAATAGTGGCGGATAAGTTATGTTCTTCATCATCAAACAACGTCCAAAGGCCATCTTCATTTTGAAGGGAAACGATCCGTTCGGTTAATTGTTTAATCAACACTTCTTTATCTAAATCAAAGGTGCGAAGAAGCATAATTAAAAACGCATCAGGCATAACGCCTGTTTCAAAACAGTAGCGAAATGACCCGTCATTTTTTTGTGTTGGGCGCAGATAGGCGATTCTTCGCTGAATCTCTAGCTGAACTTCCTTTAGCAATATGATCACCTCTTATGATAATGCTTTTCAATCTTTCGACCTGTTTCTTTATAACTGTATTCAAAGGAAGAGAGTTCTATGAGAGGAGAAAGTTGCAAAGAATAGAGCGCTTGCTGCACAATAAAGGTACTGGAAAATTGGAGTGATAAAAGTGAAAGAAATACAGGTAGAAGTTATTCAAGGGCGAGGCTCTTACCGAGAGCTTGGTGAAATGCAAGGGGAATTACATAAAGGGACAAAGCTGTTTGAAAATCATCAAAAAAGAAGAAAACGTTCATTACGAAGCTATCAAACGATAGCAAAAGAAGCTCGTCATTATTACGACTTATTTGCTCCCGGACTGTGGGATGAGCTAGTGGGCTTAGCAGAAGGCTTAGATTGGTCTCTTGAAGACGTTATACATGAGTACAGCGGGTATCAGCAAGAGTGGAAGAAAACGGGATGTTCTGCTCTTATGCAGCACGGCGTGTACGTGCGAAACTACGATTATCATCCTAAAACGTACGAAGGTCGATTTTTGCTTTTTCAGCCAAATGAAGGATATGCAAGCGTCGGGTTTGGAACAAGAATGATAGGGCGAATGGATGGAATGAACGAAAAGGGATTAGCAATTGGCTATCATTTTGTCAATCGCCGCCGTCAAACGAACGGATTTATTTGCTGTACGCTTGCGCGGTTTATTTTAGAAACATGTGAAACGACAGAAGAGGCTGTTGCTATTTTAGAAAGGGCACCGCACCGTCATGCGTTTAATTATTCCATTTATGACCGCAGCGGACAGGGAGCAGTAGTCGAAGCATCTGGACGAGGCGTTCATGTACAAAGAGGAACGATGATGGGGTGTACGAACCATTTTAATCAGCTAGTCGAAGAAAATCGTCATCATTTGGTAGAGTCAAGGGAAAGGCTCGATCATATTCGAGATCATATTGAAAAAAAGCTATCGCCTCTTGAAGCTTTCACTTTATTTAATGAAGATGAATACGGTATTTTTAAAGAAGATTACCGGAATTCTGCTGGAACGCTTCATACAGTGGCGTATGTACCGGAGACATTGCAAGTCATTGTCGGTATTGGACGAAAAGCAAAACCTCTTATTTTCTCGTTTGAAGATTGGATGAAAGGAGAACAATTAACTATAACGAAAATAAAAGGAACGGTAAATACAGACGAACCATTTCCGTTTCAGTAAGGAGCAGCATAATGAGAATTGTAACGAATCAAGAAATGTATCAAGTAGATGATTATATGATGAATACAATTGGGATGAGTGAAGAGTCCCTTATGGAAAATGCCGGGCAGGCTGCTGCAAACGTGCTGAGTGAGCGAATCGAACAATATGAAAAAATAGGGCTGCTTATAGGAACGGGAAACAACGGAGGAGACGGTTTTGTCATTGCACGTGCTTTGAAGTCAAAAGGCTATGAAGTTGACGTCTGGGTAGTTCCTGCACGGGAAAAAATAAAAGGCGCAGCCAAAAAAGCAATGATCATCTATGAAAATGCTGGATTCGCGTGGCAGTCGGCGGGAGACAACTTCTCTGTGAAAAAGTATACGGTCCTTATTGATTGTCTATTAGGTATAGGCGTAAAAGGCAGCATCAAATCACCTTATGATAACATTATAAAAAAAATAAACGACTCTAAGGCTTACATATACAGCATCGATGTCCCAAGTGGAGTAATGGAACAGAAGCAAGAGCTTACGATACGTGCAGATGCTACGATTACGCTTCAGCAGCCAAAAATCACGGCATTTACATACCCGAGCAAAGAAAGCTACGGTGAATTGATTATAGTAGATATCGGTATTCCGCCGCTAGCAATTGAAAAAAGCTCATTTCTTAAAGAGATATGGTCAACCCAGCATATTAAACAATCTTTTCCCATTCGGAATGCTTCGTCCAATAAAGGTACGCATGGAAAAGGAATCGTAATAGGAGGTTCACTCCAAACACCTGGAGCGCCAATGCTAACGTCAAAAGCAGCACTCACAAGCGGAGCAGGGCTTTTAACTCTTGCGCTTCCGAGTGATATTCATGCGATTGCAGCTGCTCACATGTTGGAAGTGATGTACAAGCCATGCCCAAGCAAAGATGGCTTTTTTGCAGGCGAGATTCCTTTAGAAGAAGCGAAGTATGATGCGGTTGCAGTCGGACCGGGGCTTGGGAGAACGAAAGAAACGAAGAAAGTCGTCGAGCAAGTGCTTCAACAGCCGGTTTCTGTTGTAATCGACGCAGATGCTCTTTTTCATCTGCCAGATTTGATGAAAGAAGTAAAAGAAAGAGCACACGCAACGATTTTAACACCTCATCCGGGAGAAATGGCTAGACTCGTGGATACAACAATCTCAGAAGTAGAAGAAAATCGATTTTTAATATCTAGACAATACGCAGTGGAAAATGGTGTGTACCTTGTATTAAAAGGTCCAAATACGATTGTTACAACACCTGCCGGGAAACAATATGTAAATACCACTGGAAACGCAGGACTTGCCAAAGGCGGAACGGGTGACACGTTAACGGGGATCATCCTCGCTTTTATCATGCAGCATGATTCTCTTCAAGAAGCAATCAGTAATGCGGTATATGTTCATGGAAAGGCGGCGGATGTGCTGCTCGATCAGGGGCATACAATGATAGATATTTTAGCAAGCGACGTTATTTCTGCACTTCCGGCAGTCTTCGGGCAGCTGAATGAGAAGTAATTTCTTCTAGATTATTAAAATTTGTTGACAAAATCCTTCAAAAAGTTGTCAAAACTCTGTGTAAATGATAACGTTATTTTACGTAAGATTTTACATAGAAAGAAAGTGATGTTGTGTACTACTCAATGAGACCAAGAGGCATTCATTTAGCTGTGCCTACACTTTTCTTCCTTATTACAGTCGTGTTATTTGCGATGATGCAGTTTGGGTTTTATTTGGATTCCAGCATTCTTCGTAAAATTTGGGTCATCATTATGGCTTTGTTGCCCATTGCTGGACTAATCACGGCTATTAAAGGTAGAAGAGGAAGCGCAAAGCCGTGGTTAATTATAGGGAACGTGATTCTTATTTTAACCGTTACAATAATGAGCGTACAGGCTATTATTTATTAAACAAAAAAACGTGTTCGCCAAAAAGGCGGACACGTTTTTATTAGGAAAGAGAAACGATTTGCTTTGTTACATAGGCAGCTTCTCCTGCGATTACCACACCATACGTATTCTCTTTTTTTGTAATTTCTACATGAACGAATCCATCTCTATCTATTTCCTGTCCTTGCTCAATCACAAATTGCCAGCGGTCGTTTTTTTGCTGATCCACATATCTCGCATAATAGGCGCCCATCACGCCAGAAGCCGTTCCAGTTACAGCATCTTCTACTGTACCCGAAAATGGTGAAGAGAAATGTCTTCCGTGCATATGAGCTTCTGAGTGAATCGTTTCAAAACAAAAGGGATGAATAGATGCTTTTGGCATATCTGTTAAAATGTGAGGGAAATCTTCTTGATTAGGCTTCATCTTTTTACAGGCATCTAAACTTTTTAACGGTACAATAAGCGTCCAGTTTCCTGTACTTCCATATACAATAGGAAGTCTTTGATCAAGGTCATCAATATGAAGATTAAGAGCTCTTGCCAGCTTTTCTTTTGAACCTGAAAACGGATGAAACTGCGGAGAAGCTTGACTCATGGTGATAACAGGTTGTCCGTTTCTATTCTGCACAGTCATCGGTAAAATTCCAGCATTTGTTTCAACCGTAAATGTAGTTTTTGGAAGTTTGTTTTTACTATGTAAAGCATAAAGAGAAGCGACGGTCGCATGGCCGCACAAATCCGCTTCTTGTCCAGGCGTAAAGTATCGAATTCGTAAATCAGCACGGGAAGAGTTCATGATAAAAGCCGTTTCATTAAACTGTGCTTGATAAGCAATCTTCTGCATTTCTTCAGCTGAAAAATCATCTCCGTTAAACACAATTCCCGCAGGATTTCCTTTATTAGGGCGCGTGCTAAACGCGTCGTATTGATACACAATCGCTTCTTTCATAAAAATCCCCTCCATTTTTATATTATTATATGAAAGCTATAACCATCGTTATTAAATGATCCGCTATTAAAATAGTGAAGTACCTGAACGTTATTCAGAATAAAAAAACAGCAGTTTTTACCTGCTGCTTTTCACTTCGCAAAACTATTCTTCCATCGCGGCATTTATTCCTTCTTTTCTAACTTCTAGCATATGAGTAGCTTTTTTATCAATATCTTTAGCTGTATCGGAAGAAATGACGCCTACGCTGCT
This sequence comes from Priestia sp. D3YE.R1, assembly GCF_049199565.1. NCBI lineage: Bacteria > Bacillati > Bacillota > Bacilli > Caryophanales > Bacillaceae > Priestia > Priestia sp. D3YE.R1. Next base: position 345,132 of record NZ_JBLTHW010000003.1, read on the forward strand.
TAAGTCATAGGCAAGACTTGTAACAAGCAGCTGCTCTCTTTGTGCTAGTGTGCCGTATGTAAGTGCAGCGGTTTTAGCTTGAATGCCACTCGTATTTAATTCATCAGTAGAAGAAGCTGCTTCTTTTTTTGCGGCTATTGCTTCTTGATAAAGAGAATCATATCCTCCAAACCCCACTTGGGCAATTAGAAAGTTATAAATGTCATCGGCCGATTTTTTAGAAGGCTGAGAAAAAGCTCTTTGAAATTTATTGCGCGGTAAAAATTTTAAGGATGCTTGCCTGCCATCTTCATAAATTTTTTCTTGTATTTCTTTAGTAGCTTTTTCGTCGCTTTTTTTCTGTGCTGCATCTAGCTGTTTGCGATATTTTTGAATAATGACTCCGTCCTGCTGATCGTTTCCCTCTTTGAAAGTAGCCGCAGCTTGTGGAACATCTGACGTTGCTAGCGTCTCAGTAGCGTTCTCTGAAGAAGAAAAGAACGTATTTTTGACAAAAATAAGTACAAAGATCAGCAAAATAAACCATAAAAACCTGAATTTCTTAAACAAAATGTTCACCTCTGTATAAGGTTTCTAAATTATGTAAAACAACATGGACTAGTATACAACAATTTTAGTGTTTTTTTACACATTTACCCAAAAATAAGAAAATAGTAAGAGGTGGTTTTATTAATCTAATAGATATATAGGTTCATTGTTATGGTTCTAAAGAAACCATTGATCTATTTGTACTGATTCACATAATCGAATATGTTTTTGCTAATAAGACTTAAAGTGACAAGGATAAAAAGCGTTCGGACGTACGTCACGCCTTTTGATAAAGCGACGTTTGATCCCACAAAAGAACCTACGATCATCGCAAACCCCATAATTAATCCGTAAGAAAATACAACAGAATCAAAATATAAAAACACAAGCAAAGCACCTAAATTACTGCCGAAATTTAAAAACTTTGCGCTGCCTGCTGACTGCAGGAAATCAAATCCCATAAATAAAAAAGCAAATAAAATAAATGAACCTGTACCTGCTCCTAAAAATCCGTCGTAAAAGCCAATGATAAAAATAAGGGCGGTAAAAAAAATAAGCTTTTTGATAGACAGCGGCTTATACGTGGACGTAGCACCCCAGTTTTTTTTGAAAATCGTATAAATAGCGACCAAAACAAGGAGAATTAAAATAACCGGTTTTAAAAAAGCAGAGGATAGAAAATGAACGGTGATTGAGCCTCCTAAAGAACCGATAAATACGAAAGGAAACCATTTACCTACAACGGGAAAATCGACTTTTCCAGATTTGACAAATCGAATAGTACTCGTTAATACGCCCATCGTGCCAGCTAATTTATTTGTAGCTAAGGCAGCAGCCGGAGGCAGGCCTAAAAATAAAAGGGCAGGCGTTGAAATTAAACCGCCTCCGCCAACTACAGAGTCAATGAATGCAGCTAAGAACCCAAATAGTAAAAGCAATAGTACAATCTGTAAACTTAATTCTTCCATAAAGCACCTTCCTCATGTCATAATATATAGTGACTACTTAAATAGTAACTATATAAAAAGCAGTTGTAAATATGTAAATGATGAAAATTTCAAATAACTTAAAAAACAGGGAGGTTTCCTTTATGGAAAATATTATTCAGCAGCTGCAGTCGCTTGGATTTAATCAGTACGAATCAAAAGTGTACGTGACGCTTGTCAAAAAAGGATCTTCCACTGCTTATGGCATTAGTAAACACTCAGGTGTGCCAAGAGCGCGTGTATACGATATTTTACAAACACTAGAGGAAAAAGGCATGGTGTTAAAAGAAGAGAGTAATGATGGCACTCAGTACACGTCGCTGCCCGTCGATGCTTTTTTGCATTCACTGCAGAAAAAATGGAACGAAACGTATGAAGACGTTAGCGAAACGCTTAAACGTCTTGAAGCTGCAGAGTCTATAGAAGAAAGCCGGGTTATGACGATGAAAGGAGAAACTGCCATTCTTGCTTTTTGTGAGTCGCTATTGTCAAAAGCAAAAAATAAAATTGTCATCTCGCTTTGGCCCGATATTTATAATGAGTTGAAGCCTCTTTTATTACAGCTAAGGGAGAGCGTAACACTAAAAGGAATTGTGTTTGAACAAGATGAAGCGATGGAGGAATTTGACCGGCACCGTCATACAAGCTATACCGAAAACATTGGGAATCAAAACTGGTTTATTATATCTGTTGACAGCAGTGAAATGATTTATGGTCATAAAGAAATGGCTTACTATACAAATAACGCAGTCAACATTAATTTACTTGAAAACTATATTTGGCATGATATTCTCGTTAACAGGCTTGTAGAAAAAAGTGATCGAGAAATGGACAGGTGGATTGAAAAGGAAAGAGAAAGCTTTTTTGCGTAGAAAAACCCGCTTTACGCGGGTTTTTGTATTAAAAAGTTTGTGCAAGTTTTTTTGCTTCTGCTATTCCTTTTTCTTTAATTTCTTGGGCTTTGTCTGGCATTGCGTTATGCCCTTCGACAAAAATGCCGTCTAATGAAGGGACTCCAAAGAAATTCATCATAATTCCAATATAACGATGTCCCATTTCCATCTCAGCTGCAGGACCTTCAGAATAAATGCCTCCGCGTGCTTGAATATGAAGCGCTTTTTTATCCGTTAATAGCCCAACAGGACCTTCTGCCGTGTATTTAAATGACTTACCTGCTACGGCTACAGAGTCTAAATAAGCTTTCATAACCGGTGGAAACGAAAAGTTCCACATTGGCGTTACAAAAACATATTTGTCCGCTCCTACAAACTGTTCGCTCAGTTCTGCAAGGCGATTGACCTTTTCTTGTTCGTGAGAAGAGAGTTCCGAGCCAGACTGCAGTTTGCCCCATCCGCTGAATACATCTGCATCAATATGAGGGATATTTTCTTTATAAAGGTCAATATGTGCAACTTCGTCACTTGCATTGTGCTCTTTGTAAGCATCGATAAACGCTTTTCCAGTTGCCATACTGAATGATTGAGACTCATCGTGAGGATGAGCTGTAATATAAAGTACTTTTGCCATGTCTTATCATCTCTTTCTTATTTGGAATAATGTACTGTCTTATCGTTATCACTCGTATAAAAAACTATACGTTCTTTGTCAGGTAAGCTAAAAAAGAGCGCAAGAAAGGGATGTTCATATAGAAAATAATGGTATAATAAATGTTTGAATATTTACATAAAAAGTATGTGTAACAGAAAGTAGATAAGAGGTGTCGAGATGAAAGAAAAATGGATAATCGTCACGGGTGCAGGTTCTGGAATTGGCAAAGAAATTGTAAAAGAATGTGTGTCGAAGGGCTATTCAGTTATTGCTTGTGATATTAATGAAGGAGCTTTGAGACAGCTAGCTGAAGATACAAAGGGCCATATTGAAACGTATGTAGTAGATGTTAAAAAAGGAAACGATGTAAAAGATCTTTTTTATCAAATAAAAGATAAAAGTTTGTATGGGTTAGTTAATAATGCGGGTGTATATTTAGGGAAAAATTTATTGGATTATGAAGAAAGCGAAATAGATGTTGTGATGGACATTAATATTAAAGGATATATTTATTTTTCCAAATACTTTGGCGAATTATTAATGGAAAAGGAAACAGAAGGAGCGATTATTAATATATCGTCCGTATCGCGAATGGAAGGAAGCTCCGATGCTATATATGGAATGTCTAAAGCAGCGGTATTAGGATTAACCAAGAGCTGTGCAATGAATTTTTCTCCTTATATCCGGGTGAATGCCGTAGCGCCTACAATGGTAAATACCGATATGATGAAAAGTATTCCAGAGTGGCGCAAAAATGAATACATCGCCCATCAGCTGATTCCAAGCTTTGTTACGCCTCAAGACGTGGCAGATACGGTTCTTTTTTTACTGAGTCCTCAATCAAAACATTATACAGGAGCCACCTTTGATTTAAATAGCGGATGTTATTTACGCTGAATACTCTTTCAAAAGGAATTGAGACATTAACTACATCAATCCAAAGACGTACAAATGGGATAAATAGTATGACGCTTGTTACACCGCAGTTGATTTCCGTGCAAGACTGCGCTTTCCGCGGGCGGCCGATGAGCCTGCTCGTCGCTTGCGCTCCAATCACCGGCTAGAAGCTGCTACATACCTGAAACCTACGTTCACCATAACCATAAAAAATCCGAACGAACTTGATTCTCAATAAAGAATCTCAATTCATCGTTCGGACCTTTCTTCAACTAAAATACGTTTGTCACATCCTCCTTTTTATTTTCTTAAGAATTCTTAAGAAATTTACTTAACGTTTCTTTAGTTTTTTTTTCTATTCTAGAAAGAAAGAGTAGAAAGAAGGAATAGAAAATGAATTTAGCTTTTATGTATCAATATTTTCACCAGCCGCGAACGGTAGGAGCACTTTTGCCAAGCTCTACGCACTTAGCGAAAAAAATGGTAAAAGGGATTGATTTTGAACATGCAGCCTGTATAGTAGAGTACGGGCCAGGAACCGGAGTTTTCACCCGTGAATTAATAAGAAGACGAAGCGCTCAGACAACTTTGCTTCTTATCGAATACAATCGGCATTTTTACGAAAAAGTAAAGGAACAAGTAAAAGATGAAAAAAATGTGTATGTGATACACGGATCCGCTGAACATGTTCAAAAGTACTTGATCCAGTATGATATTCCAAAAGTGGATTACGTACTATCAGGTCTTCCTTTTGCTTCTTTAACGTCTGAAGTGTCGGACTGTATCTTGCAAAACACGCGCAGCGTATTAGCCGATGGAGGGAAATTTATTACGTTTCAGTATACGAATTTAAAAAAACAGCTGATCCGCTCGTTTTTTCCGCATATTAAAGTTGAAAAAGAGTGGAGAAACGTTCCTCCCGCATACATTTTTACATGCGAAAAGAATGAGATATAAGGAGTTTGTAAATGAAAGACAGAATTTTAATTATAGATGACGATGAGCAAATTCGTAATCTAATTGCTATTTACTTAGAAAATGAAGGATTTGAAACGCTGAAAGTTTCTAATGCTGTATCTGGCTTAGCGCTTTTAGAGGAACAAGAAGTAGATTTAATTATATTAGATATTATGATGCCGCAGATGAATGGCATTGATGCTGCTTTTAAAATACGTGAAGAAAAAAACATGCCCATTATTATGCTGTCGGCTAAGTCAGAAGATATGGACAAAATTTCTGGTCTAACAGCAGGCGCAGATGATTACTTAACAAAACCATTTAATCCTCTCGAGCTCATCGCACGAGTCAAATCACAAATTAGACGCTATAAAAAATACAATGAACGCGCTGAGCGTGACGTTATTCAAATTGGCGATTTGGAAATTAACCGCAGCACTCGCCTTGTATTTGTGCGCAGCCAAGAAGTTCGTTTAACGCCAAAAGAGTTTGATATTTTAGAGCTGCTGGCACGCAACAAAGGAACAGTGATGAGTATGGGGAAAATATATGAATCCGTGTGGCAAGAAGACGCGTTTAAATCGGATAATACCGTAATGGTCCATATCACAAAAATCCGCGAAAAAATTGAGGATAATCCGAAAAAACCGATTTATATTAAAACCATATGGGGCGTAGGATACAGGATATGAGAAGAATAAGTGTAAAGCTTCTTTTTGCTATCATTATAAGTTTTTTGGCTACCAATTTAATTTTTATTTTAATTGCTAGGCTTGTTTTGAGGAGGTATATACAAGAAGAGAAAATGAATGTCCCTGCATATAATGTATTGGCGTTTGGACTTTTCTTTATCGCCGTTGTGGTTTTTGTTTTGGTTTTTTTAGTACTTATTCGTTCTCATATTCGTTATATGAAAGAAATCTCTAAACAAGTTCAAAAAATCTCACATGGAGATTTAGGGGCAACCATTCATGTGCGAGGAAAAGATGAGCTTGCTGAATTAAGTCAAAACATTAACAAAATGTCTGCGCAGCTTCGTACAAAGTTTGATCGCGAACGAGAAATCGAACAGGTAAAAAATGAGCTAATCTCAAGTGTGTCTCATGATTTGCGTACGCCCTTAACTTCCATTGTCGGGTACCTCGATTTAATCAAAAAAAGAGAACAGTTGGATGATGAAAAGTTAGATAGCTACTTATATATTGTGGATTCAAAAGCAAATTATTTAACGGATTTAATAGACGAGTTGTTTGACTATACAAAATTAACGAGTCCGGATTTTCAGCTTCAGCGAAATGAGGTTGATATGAAACGTTTGCTTCAGCAGGTAATAGGAGAGTACGAACCGATTTTAACGAGAGAAGGAATTGACGTTCAGACGAACTTTACTTGTGAATGGAATGCATTTATTGATGTAGAAAAAATGGTAAGAGTATTTCAAAATTTGCTCGAAAATGCCAAGAAGTACAGCGAAAAGCCTTCCGTATTAGAGGTGAATCAGGAAATTGATGAGAATTCGTTGGTAATTTCCTTTAGGAACAGCATTAGCATCAGTGAAAAACTTGAGGTGGAAAAGTTATTTGACCGATTTTATCGAGGTGATGAATCAAGAACGAACGCAAATGGTTCAGGTTTAGGACTGGCTATTGCAAAACAAATCATTCAGCTGCATCAAGGAGAGATACGAGCGGATCTTCAGCATAATAAGCTCACTTTTTTTATAAAGCTGCCCTTAACACAAGAAAGCCTTAAGAATCACGTGTAAAGATTCTTAAGGCTTTTTGCGACTATTTTGATGCCGTATTCAAATTCTGCAAGCGTTGCATAAGAAAAGGATATTCTGATATGCTGTGATGTCTCATGGTCATACAATGCGCCTGGATTTAAAAGAACGCCTTCGTCGAGACAGTGCTTAAATAATTTCCGCATTGAAACAGGTGTATGGAGCGTAAGCCAAAAATAAAAACCTCCGCTCGGAGCATTCCACGCAGCAAGACTTTTTAAATGCTTCTCTAAAATAGTCTGTGCTTGTTGAGATTTTTCTTTTAATTTATAGCGTACGTTGATAACGTGCTTGTCGTAGATTCCTGTCTTAAGAGCTTCAGCAGCTGCCCATTGAGATAAGGAGCTGGCTCCGTAGTCAACTTGCATTTTAAGGTCGGCTAATCGCTCAATTACATGTTCAGGCCCGACAATCCATCCAATTCGAAATCCTGGACTGAATGTTTTAGAGAACGTTCCTAAATAAAGAACCATTCCATTTTTATCTCGAGCTTTTAATGAAAGTGGAGGCGGTGAATGGAACCAAAGCTCTCCGTACGCATCATCTTCAATAATAGGCAAATGCATTCTTTCACATTGGTGAAGCAGCTCTTGGCGCCTTTGTTCACTCATCGTCACATTGGTGGGGTTATGAAAGTTCGGTATCGTATATAAAGCTGTGCCTTTTTCTTTTTTATGCTGGTCTTTTAATGAAGATAATTTCATTCCTTCTTCGTCTAACGAAACGCCCGTTACTTTCATTTGTGCGGACTGAAATAACGGCAAAGAATAAAGATAAGAAGGCTTTTCAGCTAATATATTGGCACCTGGAGACAGCAGGCCGATTGAAATTAGCTGCAGCGCTTGAAGAGAGCCAGATACAACTAAAATAGATGAAGGAGACGTTTCAATGCCTCGTTTTTTTACATGCTTCACTAGCTCTTGTCGCAGTTCATCGTTGCCGTTTGGATGCTCATAGCCCAAGTGTACGCTTCTATGTTTCATTCCCCTGAACAACTCGGAAAGCTGATGGGAAGGAAGCAGGTCAGGTGCTAACTCTCCGGTTCCTAAACGAATAATGCCCGGTTGAAATTCAGCTTCGTTAATATGGCGGATAGTCGGAGAATTTGGTTGGTATATTCCTGCTTCTACATACGAATTCCAGTTCATCTGAGAAGCTGATGCGAGTAAGCTCCACGTATTGTTGATGACCTTGGTGCCGCCACCTTTGTTTCCACTGAGAAGTCCTTCAGCAATTAAGTTTTCGGTTGCCGTCACCACCGTGCTTCTATTTACAGAAAAGCTAGCAGCTAAATGGCGCTGCGAAGGAATTTTAGTTCCAATAGGCCACTCTCCATTTGTAATTTTCTCTTTCATATACTCTTGAATTTGTTTGTGTATTGGCTTTTTATCAGCCGGATTTGGAATCCAATTCATGTGATACCACCTTTTTGTAATTTGGTTGGTATTATAAATCAAAACTTGGATGGAGACAACAGGGTACGTCAATTGTAAGATGAAAGAGAAAGGAGAGAGTAATATGTTTACAGTGGTTATGCATGCTTTGTTGTTAGCATTCGGTTTGATTTTACCTTTAGGAGTACAAAATGTATTTGTTTTTAATCAAGGAGCAAATCAACGAACCTTTAAACAGGCGCTTCCCGTAGTGGTGACGGCTTCTGTTTGTGATACGATTTTAATTGTAGTTGCAGTGCTGGGAGTTTCGGCAGTAGCCGCTTCTTTTTCAGTTTTCCAAACGCTTATTTTTGGAATAGGTCTTCTTTTTTTAGCGTATATGGGTTTTGTGACGTGGAAGAGCGAACCTTCAAAAACGTCAGTAAAGGTAGGAATGACGGTAAAAGCGCAAATTCTATTTGCTGCGTCTGTCTCTCTGCTAAATCCTCATGCGCTGATGGATATTATGGGCGTAATCGGAACAAATTCTCTGCTGTATAGCGGAAAAGAAAAATGGATTTTTACGCTCGTTACGATATGTGTTTCATGGATATGGTTTTTATCCTTAGCTTTTGCAGGAAAAGCAGTAGGGAAAATGGATTCAAATGGAAAAATAATGATCTGGATCAATAAGGCTTCTGCATGCATGATTTGGGGAGTGGCTCTTTACATGGCAAAAAGTATGTTTTTTAAGTAGAATAGGTGCTAAAAGGAGAGTTATGTAATACTTTTTTTGTAGAAAGCGAGGGTAAAAGATGATTCAAGGAATTAATCACATGTGCTTTTCTGTGTCAAATTTAGAGCAATCCATCACATTTTATCAAAAAGTGTTAGGAGCGGAACTTTTAGTAAAAGGAAAGTCCACCGCTTACTTTAGTCTAAATGGATTGTGGCTGGCGTTAAACGAAGAAGAAAATATTCCTAGATCAGAAATTCAGTATTCTTATACTCATTTAGCATTTTCTATTTCCGTTGAAAGCTTTGACGAGGCAAAAGAGCTGTTAAAACAGCATAATGTAAATATCTTACCGGGAAGGAACCGTGACGAGAGAGACAAAAACTCCATTTATTTTACGGACCCAGACGGCCATAAATTTGAATTTCACACCGGTACGCTCCAAGACCGCTTAACGTATTATCAAGAAACAAAACCTCATATGAAATTTTATTCGCTAAAAGAGTAGTACTAAAATAGTTATATAAGGTTACAATTTTATTACATTCGCATTCCTCTCTCAGTTATCATTAAATAAACGATTCCGTTGTGATATAATGGAAAAAAAGTGAGGAGGAGGAAGAATGTATACCGCAAAACAGGTGAAGTTTGGTTCGCATATTGTGATAGGCGTACTTTTCGGCATCCTAGCTGCAATGTTAATCGGCACTTTTTATCAAAATGTACCGGGTGTATTACCGTACGGGATGATTAGCGGACTTGCAGTAGGACTCATAGCAGATACATATTATACAATTAAAACAAAAATAAAGGTTATCTAATTAATATAGTGTAGTGCTATCTTCAGGAGAAATAAAAGATTCCTCTTGAAAATAGTACTATTTTTATGAAGAAAATGGTTGATTTCTATTTTAGAAAAACAAGTCAACCATATTATTTTGAATCAGAACTAGAGGTTGAAATATCAAATTAACTCTAAGTATAGAATTATATGTTAAAGTAAATAACCATTTTCTAAACAGTGAAACGGTTTTTACTTTTTTTCTAATTAGTTTTAATGCGCGTAAGATAAAAGATCTAATAACTAAGCAATTGTTAGTAAAACTGCGGATAAGAGTTTTTTTAAAGCTGCTATTAACAGATAAAATATTGTTGTTTCTAAAGGTTCATCTATGGAAAACTTGATAATTTTTCTAAAATCGTTCTTTTGGAGTGCATAATATATGCTATCATTGTTGGGTGAAAAAACTACATACCAAAAAAAGGAGAAAAAATGAAGAATTTAAAAAAAATCGGCCTAGGACTTGTAGCATCACTGTTATCTATTAGTTTAGTAGCTTGTGGGTCAACAAAAGAAGAGAAAAAACAAGAAGAGGCTAAACAAGAGCAGAAACAAATGGGGAAAGAAAAGAAAGAACTAGAACAAAAAATCTCTAAATTAGAGAGTGACTATGAAGACTATACAAAAGAAAAAGGATATATGGAATCTGATGATTATCTTGTTTTTGAAGCAGACTTTAACATCCTAGCAAAGTCAATTGAAAGCAAGAATATTCTTCAGGGCGATGATGGTGAAATAGACAAACACTTAAAAGACTTAAAAACTGAGATAGACAATTTAAGTAATGATCAAGCAATAAAAGCTCAGAAGCGTTATGGTTCAGCAGTAGATGTGTACGAGGCTGCAATAGGTACTCACTTACATTATGTATTAACTAAAGCAGATATTACTCAGCACTTTAATGCGGTGAACACTATTGAGTTAGACAAAGATTTTAATGCAGATAACTATGATTATGAAAAAATTGATGCGGACGCAACTGAGGCTATTAAGTCCATACAAGGCACTCCTATGAAAAGAATAAAGCTTATTAAGGAAGAATTGGAGAAATATAAAGCTAGTTTTAGTACTGAAGAATATAAACAATTGTCTTCCGCAGTCAATGGCATATCTTTGTCATTAAATAAACAAGTTGAAATGTTAGAAGTTCTGCAAAAACAAAGCGGTAAGGATAAATCAACTTTAGAAGAAAATACGAAAATTGCTGAAACACAATTTTTAGATGCTAAAGAAAAAGTGTCTGCATTTGAATCTAAATTAGATATTCAAATGTAAGATAAGTACTTTGAATACAATTGTTTATTAAAAGAAGTCGTTTCTTATACAAAGAAACGGCTTCTGATTATTTTTCTCTATTAATCTTAGATGTACGTAAGAAGAAAGAGAGTAATAACGCAATTAGAGCCAATAGCGTCGCAAATAAGAATACATCGTTCCTACCATATCTATAGTCGAAGTTGTTATTGCTTTAGCGAGGTGTCCCGTAGCTTGTTGCGTCATAACTGTAACAAATATAGCAGTACCAATCAAACCTGCAACTTGACGAATTGTATTATTTAAAGCTGTACCGCGAGAAATTAAATGTTGAGGTAATTGGTTCATACATTCAGTCACAGTCGGCATCATAATTAATGCACTTGGCAATAATAGTAGATCTGATTGAAGCGGCGTAAAGCCTCGAATGCTTTGTAGATAAATTGGTAGCAGTAACTTTGTATTTTTGAAATTATTTAGGATGAAACATAAAAAGCTATAATCAGATTTGCTGAAAATCAATTCAAGAATTATCGATGTAATTTTCTGAAATCTTCCTTCGTACTAAAACGTATAGTAAGTATAGGGAATGTTAATTTAAATTCCTTTTTGCGGAAAAACATTTAATATACAGTCGGAGGATATATGCTGTATTACGCGACGCTAGGTGAACTAAAGAAGAAAGAGGGGGTATTAAAATGACAATGTGGCTGTGGGCAGGCGGATGTATAGTGTTTTTGTTAGCGATGGGTTACATTGCAGATCGTGTAGCAATAAGGAGAAACATTGAATTTAGTCCGGAGGATGGAATTAAAAATGCTACAGATGCAGAACAAATATATGTGGAGAGCTATTTGAATGAAACAAAAAATACGAATAATAATATACCGCTTTAATAGAAATTATAAATAAAAGGCTTATCCGCTGCTACTTGCATTAGGGATAAGCCTTTTTGTTCTATACTTAGTTCCAAACTTCGTCTAAAGTATCTCTAAACAATTGATCTAATTCATATGTAGGGTCATCTAATTCTACAGATAAAGTTCTGACGTATTTGTCTAAACGGTCAATTTCTAAGCTTAAAAATTCATTAATAACGTTGATGCGCGGTTCTAAATCTAACTCATCACCGCTAATTTTACGCTTTAACAGCTTGCTAACCTCTTCTTTTAATGCTTTCTATATACAAATCTATATACAAATTATATTTCATAATAGATGGAAAATGATAAACAAATAAAAGAAGCTTCCTTTAAGCCTCTAAAAAGCTACGAAAATATAGAGAGTGAAAAATTATATCACTCAAAAAGCACTACATCCAATCCGTTTCTGCGGTAACAGGTTAAAAGCGTATACAGTTCTGCACGGTGGTGGTATAAATGAGACTGAATTTCAAGCAGCCACTCAAAGCGTGTATACGTGCATCCCCAATAGGATGTCTGCAGTGAAAATAGCTTTTGTTCGTCAAAAGAAGAGTAGGCCGCTTTTAGCTGGTTAAAACCATCTATTTTATTCAACTAAATACCGCATTTTTTGATCGAGCCAGTACTCTGATTTTTCATTGTTATCGAGCTTGATATAGCAATCGACAATTTCATCATAAATGAATTCCTTTTCTTCTACTAAATCAATAAATTTAATGAGTAGAAATACGGCTTTTGAAACTTTTCCATTTTCACAAAGCCATTCTTTCATCCAGATTAATAGGTCAAGAAGAATAATCTCTATTTTCACTCGGATATCAAGGAACCAATCGTCATAAATCGTTGTTAAATAATGAGGAACTAATTGATGCAATCGCTGTTCAGCTTCCTTGAATTTCAGCGCCGGGTCAGACTGTTCGGTTATCCACTGAAGGTCAGTTAGTAAATCTAATCCATCGCTTGACACATCGGCATTTAAGGAAATGAGCTGCCTGTTAACAAGTAAAACCGGCTCTGAATGTTCTGCGTTCAATAATTTTTTTAAATGAGATAAGTAGACGCGTAAATTCTTTTTGGCGTTGCTTAAAGGCATTTCGGGCCACAGCGCTTCGCATAGCTGTTCCCTGCTGATAGAATGGTGAAAAATAAGATATAGTAAAATTTCTTGAGCAAAGCGCTTATTCCAGCCTTCTGTAATAAGCTGACCATTTACATAGACGGAAAAAGAGTATAAGAAATCTACTTTAAGAGAGGGTGTGTGGGCATGGAAGTCTTTTTGTATGTCTATAGCCGTATCACTTTCCCAGTTTTTAAGTATTTTCATAGAATCATTCTTTAAAGAAGGCAGCTGATATGTATTACTTTTAATAAAATCTACGACAATTTCTCTGAGTAAAGCTGCTTTTTCTTTTACTAGAAATAGAGAATGTGCGTTAGGTATGGTCATATGACTGTAGTTTTTTAAAAACATCGTTTTTGAAATCAGATACTGAGATGAAAACAGCAAATCATTTTGGCCAGATAAAGTGAGTACAGGAAGTGAAATGCTGCTCAGCTCTTGAAATAGACTGGCTGTAGTAGAAAGTTTAACGAAACGGAAATATACATTGGGATCCATTTGTTTAAGTCTTTCAATTACCTCTTGTATGTTTGGATATTTGAGACTTTCCAGTTTGCCTAATTCAAGGATTTTATCTACCGGTATTTGATTTTTGCTTTCTTCGTTGTAACATCTCTTAATCTTTTGAATGGTGCTATCTGAATAAAAAGGAAGAGACAGTAGTATCAGTCCTTCAATAAGAGCTTCATAGCAGGCGGCAAATTTAACAGCGATTTGTCCCCCAAATCCCACTCCAACTAAGTAACATTTTTTTATATGTAACGTATGTAATAAGTGGAAAAGATCTTCAATATGAGCCTCGAACGATATCTCCCCTGTAGCGGAGGCGCTGTTTCCTGTCTCTCTCAAATCGTATTGAATAACAGAATAATGTTGGGTTAATTCTGCAGTAATAGAATCAAAAAGCGTATGATCAGTGATAACAGAATGAATCATCACAATGGTGTCTGTCTGGTCAGTGAACGCGGGCGAATGAACTTCATAGTAAATTTTTTCTGTCGCCGTATGCAGAAAAGGCATAAAAACAATCCCCCTAGTGTCTAACTGTAGCGTTTGTGTAACGGTAAAATTATTATGATAAGAATAGACAAAAATTTCAAAAAAATAGGTGCTTTTTAGTAATTAAAAAATGTCTAATGTTCTAGTAATATCCATTATACTGTAAAACCATAGTGAGAAATAAGGGAGAATGCCCAAAAACAGAAAAAAGAAAACGTTATCAATTTCGAAAAAAGAAGAAAGGAGGAGAATTATGAATTTTAAAGACGAAAATACGTTAGACTTAGAATGGGTTATGCTCATAATGGAAGCAAAACAAACAGGTATAAGCATCGAGGAAGTTAGACAATTTTTACAAAGCATTAGTTCAAATGCTTAGCCGATACAATGATAAGGGAATAAATCGTTCCCAAGTATAGATAACCTTTATAACCAGTCTCAAGCTATTTTCACTAGATGCATAATCACCCTTTTTTAGATGTATAATCACCCCTTTATGGTAAGAACGTTTATTTATAATGCACGGTAAAGTGAAATTATGGTATTATTATCGATAAGTAAGCATTAGTAAGGGTGATTAAAATGACAATTGGCCAACGTATTCGAGATCTTAGAACGAAACAAGGAATATCGCTAACAGAACTTGCAAACCGAGCGGGTGTTGCTAAATCGTACATATCTTCAGTAGAAAGAGGAATTCAGCTCAACCCATCCATTCAATTTCTAAACAAAATTTCTACCTCATTGAACGTGAGTATTGATAGATTGATTCATGAGCCTATGGATAAATCTGAATCGTTGGATATTGATGATGAGTGGCTTGAGTTAGCAAAAGAAGCAGCGGAGTCAGGAATAAGCAAAGAGCAGTTTAAACAATTTCTTGAATTTCAAAAATGGCAGCGGGCAAAGCAAGATTAACTTCGCGGAATATACATAAAAGAGAACTTACGTAGAATAACTGCTAAAAAATCATGATTGCAAAAAAGAGATTCCATTTATCTATGGAATCTCTTTTTTAGGTTTAAGAAGAAATAAAATGAGACGAGAATTCTTTTTCTCGCTGAAACTGAATACGTTCAAGAGTTATTAATTTAGGCTTTCTTTTCTGTTCAAACTGTCTCAATGTTTCTGAAATCTCTTTGTTTTGATAAAAAACTTGATGCAGTAAGTCAGACAGTAAGTCAGCGTCTTTTAATGACTCGTTTAATCCAAAAGCGCCAGTGGGGGTCATCGTATGAGCAGCATCCCCTAATAATAACAGGTGATGCTTTGACCATACTTCGCTTATGCTGCTTTGCACAGAAAGAAGCGTAAAGTCTGACCACGACGTAATAAACCTTTCTATTGAAAGGTTTAAGCTAGGGAAAGCGTCTATTAAACGCTGAATAAACGGTCTAAACGATTGTTTCCGAAGAGCAGGATAGCTACCTTTTTCAATATTCCATCCGATTTGCACGTAGCCTTTTGCTTGAGAAAAAAGCGCCACCTGCTGCTGTTTTACAAGTGCAAATTTAATAGAAGGCTCCCAATTGGCAGGTGCAGGAATTTTCGCCCAAAGCAAATCGTATCCATGATTGTGGATATTGTTTTTTATGTGCGCAAGTTTGCGAACAGTTGAATATCGACCATCTGCTCCAATAATGATTTTACTTTCAACTATTATTTCACCTTGGCCTTTTTGCTGAGCTTTTATTCCAGTATATCGGCCTTTTTCATTCTGCATGAGTTCCGTTATTTTTGTGCCCAGCATAAGCTTGTAGGAGGGATGGCTGCTTGCTTGGTTATTTATAGACTGAAGAAGATGCTGCTGTGGAACATGAATTCCTGCATGTCCAAGTTCAGATTTTATCGTTTTGAATACATGTCCATCCTTCCAGTATTCGACCCTGGACATTCGAAGGAGGCCTAAGCTTTCAATTTCTTCAAATATACGATGTTTCTTAAGAATCATTTCTCCATCTTCATTTAAATGTTCGCCTCGAAATTCTTTTCCAAGCGTATCAGATCTCTCTATCAATATAGTTGATATATTTTGTTTAGCCAGCAGATAGGCCAGTAGAGCACCGCCTGGTCCGGCTCCTATTATACACACATCTGTTCGATAGTTCATTTTCTTCACCTTGTTTGTTATATGCAATTAAGTTACTTTTAGTAAGTATATTAACTTTTATAAATTCTGATGTCAACTTTTTTATAGCTTTTCTTCTATGGAATTCGCTCTTTGGACAAAACACAAAGAAGGTTTTACATAATCAAAGTCAAAGATTAAGTTTTATGGTAAACTAAAATACGCAAATTATTTTGAATAATTTGTATAAAGGTGAAACTTCAAAATTGTTGAGAAAAAGCACGGTTGGAAAGCTGCAGGATTTTTAGCAAGAAGAGTATCGTTTGTATAGAGATCGTCTCTGAAAATTCTAGCAAACTCCAATTTCAACTGGAGGATGATTATGACAAAAATAGAACATTATATTCAAACATTAGGTAACAGTGCAGATTTGCTAACGCAAAGGCAGACAAGCATTTACTTCGAAAAACTTTCAAACACCTTTCCTTTTTTAACAATCATGCAAATTAATTGGAGAAAAGTATTAATTAAAAAGTCCGCTCGGCATATTGAAGAAATCAAAAAATGGCTTCAAGAGATGAATATAAAAGAGCATCAGGTTGTTTTATTCTGGAAACGAGCGACTAAAGCTGTAAGCGTCGATTTAGCTCAAGCTTTAACGTTTTTTCAACAAACAGCTGATCTTACAGAAGAAGCGTTTATTTACTGTCCGTCTGTTGACTATGTCATTGAATATTTTAAAGACGGTAAAATGATGATTGGTTTAGCAGCACGTTAATTAAAAGGGAAAAAAGCTGAGGGAAGAGGGGAATGAGAACTTCTTCACTCGGCTTTTTATGCATATAAACTCTAAAAAATACGAAACATAACGTTATTTACAACATAAATTACCTTCTCTTTATAATTAGTGGGAAAAGTATTGACATTTTCCATAAAATAAATATAATTAACATTAATCATATTGTTAATTGTAAAAAGAGTGATCAGGAGAAATGCTGAATGTCGAACAAAAAAGCAATGACGAATCAAACGAAAAAAGAATACCCTAAACCCTATGGCTATACGTCAGATATTGCTGTATTTACGATTGTGACGGAAGAAAAAGAACCATACAAACCACCTAAAATGAATTTGAAATTAATGCTTATCCAGCGAGCAATGCTAAACGCGGAGGGAGAAAAGAACAGCGAAGCAGGAAAGTGGGCGCTTCCCGGCGGATTTGTCCATCCTGATGAATCAGCTTTTGAAGCGGCTAAAAGAGAGCTCGAAGAAGAAACGGGCGTGAATGATATCCATTTAAAACACTATGGTGTTTATGATGAGCCCGGAAGAGACGATAGGGGATGGGTCATCACAAACGCACATTATGCAATCGTCCCAGAAGATAGTCTAATAAAGCGAAAAGCGAATGATGATGCTGCTCGAGTTGAATTATTTAAAATAGATGAAATCTTTTCATTGCCTTTAGCTTTTGATCATGAAATCATCATTCGAGATGCAATCAAGGAAATTAAGAAAGATTTATTGCAAACGACCATTGCTCAGAAGTTTCTGCCTTCTCAGTTTACATACTCTGAACTGCAGGCTGTGCTGCTTACCGTAACGGATGATGCGGCAATTAAAAGTGATCAGGCATTTGCACGAAAAATAAGAATGCTGCCATTTATTGAAGAAGTAGACGGAAAAACAACGACGAGAACGTCTAAAAAGCCAACAAAGCTCTACCGGTTTGTTGAGATGAATGTGATGAAGCCAATCTATACAGCACGCTATTAAAAGAAAAAACTTTCAATTCAAATAATTAACAATATGTTAACTGTTAATTTTTACTTATGAGGGGGAGACATAATGAAAAAAGCACTGATTAACATCGATTATACAAATGATTTTGTAGCTGAAAACGGAGCTTTGACATGCGGAGAACCAGGGCGGCACATTGAAACATCTATAAGCGATATCACGCGTCAATTTATTGAGCAAGACGAGTATGTCGTGTTTGCCATTGATTTTCATAAAGAAAATGATTCCTTGCATCCAGAATCAACGCTGTTTCCGCCTCATAATATTGAAGGTTCTGCAGGAAGAAAGCTATACGGAAAGTTAAATGATTTATATAATGTGTATCAATCAAAGGCAAATGTAGAATGGATGAATAAAACGAGATACAGTGCATTTGCTGGAACAGATCTGGAGATTAAACTGCGAGAAAGACAAATTACCGATGTCTACTTAGCAGGTGTATGTACGGATATCTGTGTACTTCATACAGCAGTAGATGCCTATAATAAAGGATTTGCTATTTATATCTATGAAAAAGCCGTAGCGAGCTTTAATCAAAAAGGCCATGAGTGGGCGCTTGAACACTTTAGATCTTGCCTCGGAGCAGAAATTATTTAAGGACATAAAAGTGGAGGAAATCAATGAATATGTTTACAGATGACAGCGTAATGCTACACACCGATTTATATCAAATTAATATGGGAGAAACGTATTGGGAAGATAACATTCATCAAAAGAAGGCTGTTTTTGAAGTTTTCTTCCGCAAACTTCCTTTTGGAAATGGGTATGCTGTTTTTGCTGGATTAGAAAGAATTATTGAATATATTAAAGCATTTAAATTTAGCGAATCTGATTTAACCTACTTGCACGAAGAATTAGGTTTTAAAGAGGATTATTTAGCTTACTTAAAAGACCTTACATTTACTGGGACAATTCGATGTATGCGTGAAGGTGAGCTTGTGTTTCATAATGAACCAATTTTACGTGTAGAGGCACCGTTAATTGAAGCTCAGCTCGTAGAAACAGCCATTTTAAATATTGTGAATTACCAAACGCTGATTGCAACAAAAGCAGCTCGAATCAAACATGTAGTAGGAGATCAAGTGGCAATGGAGTTTGGAACACGACGCGCTCAAGAAATGGATGCTGCTATTTGGGGAACAAGAGCAGCCTATATTGGCGGATTTGGTGCTACTTCTAACGTGCGTGCAGGAAAGAAATTTGGAATTCCAGTTGCAGGAACGCATGCCCATGCAATGGTGCAAGCTTATAAAGACGAATATATTGCATTTCATAAATACGCTCGTCGCCATAAAAACTGCGTGTTTCTAGTTGATACGTACGATACGTTAAAATCAGGAGTTCCCAATGCGATTAAAGTAGCAAAAGAATTGGGCGATAAAATTAATTTTACAGCGATTCGTTTAGACAGCGGCGATTTAACTTATTTGTCTAAAAAAGCTCGTCAAATGTTGGATGAAGCAGGGTTTACAGAGACAAAAATTGTTGCTTCCAACGATTTAGATGAAGATACGATTATGCATTTAAAGTCGCAAGGTGCACAAATAGACATGTGGGGAATTGGTACGAAGCTCATCACTGCATATGATCAGCCGGCGCTTGGAGCAGTGTATAAACTCGTCTCTATTGAAGGAGAAAATGGCGAGATGATGGATACGATTAAAATTAGCGCAAATCCTGAAAAAGTGAGTACACCAGGGTTGAAACGCGTATATCGTATTATTAATAATTTGAATGGAAAATCTGAAGGGGATTATATCACGATGGAAGACGAAGATCCTCAAAGCGAAGAACGTTTAAAAATGTTCCATCCTGTTCATACGTTTATCAGTAAATTCGTCACAAATTTTGAGGCAAAAGAACTCCATCATGATATCTTTGTAAACGGAAAGCTTGTGTATGAAACAGAAGAACTTCAGGAAATTCAGCAGTACGTAAAAGATAATTTAGAGCTGCTTTGGGATGAATATAAGCGCACGCGTAATCCAGAAGAATATCCAGTAGATTTAAGCGAAAAGTGTTGGGAAAATAAAACGCGTCAAATTGCGTACGTCAAACAAAAAGTAGCGGAAGCCCTAAATAAAAAATAGTAGGGAGCTGGGGACATGTCAGATACGCTTGCTTATTTTCAACAGCTAAACCCTGATAAGAAAATAGATAAGCTTTTAGAAAAAGGAGCGAAAATTGGAATTTATGGTTCTTCTTTTGATCCGGTTACCAATGTTCATCTTTGGACGGCATCAACGGTTGCGCATCGAAAGAAGTTAGATGCTATTATCTTTTTGCCTTCATCGCACAAACGAACAGATAAAAAGCTTCAAACGTCCGATGAGCACCGTGTAAATATGGTTAGCTTAGCGATTAAAGACAACCCGAAATTTTTGCTCGATACGTATGAGCTAGACGTATTGCCCGGCTATCATTACACATACTACACTATGGAGCACTTTAAAAAATTGCTCCCACACGCTGACTTATTTTTTATTATGGGAGCCGACTTACTGCAAGATATTGGTGAGGGCAAGTGGAAGAAAGCAGATGAACTTATTAGTGAAAACCAGTTTATCATCATGGCAAGAGAGGGAATAGACATGTTGAAAGCTATTAGTCATTCTCCTTTGCTTCGAAATTATGACGACGGCCGGTTTCAGCTTCTTGATAAGGGGCTGGCGATGGAAATCAGCTCTACTTATATTCGTCAAGAATTTGCCCGAGGCGGAGAACCAAGATATTTAATGCCTGATCTCTGTTATTTTTATAGTAAAAAACATGGATTGTATCAGTAAGAAATCTACATATAATGAAAGGAGAGCATGTATCATGTCAGACATGCAAGAAAAAATAAGGAAAGAGTTACATGTGAAATCTGAAATTGATCCAGCACAAGAAATTCGTGCCCGCGTTGATTTTCTGAAAACCTACCTAAAGTCAGCAAATGCAAAAGGCTTTGTATTAGGTATAAGCGGAGGGCAGGACTCTAGCTTAGCTGGACGATTAGCGCAGATTGCTGTAGACGAACTGCGAAAAGAAGAATATGAAGCAAAATTTGTAGCCGTTCGCTTGCCTCATGGCACGCAGCATGATGAAGCGGATGCCAAGGCGTCACTAGAATTTATTAAACCTAATGAAACATATACGTTTAATATTAAAAACACGGTGGAAGCATTTGAAAGTTCGTTTACAGGTGCTACAGATATAGCGCTCTCTGATTTTCATAAAGGAAATGTCAAAGCACGTACGCGTATGATTGTACAGTATGCAATCGGAGGAGAAAACGGCCTTTTAGTTATCGGAACCGATCATGCAGCAGAAGCAGTAACAGGCTTTTTTACAAAATACGGGGATGGCGGAGCAGACGTGCTGCCTCTAACGGGATTAACAAAACGTCAAGGAAAAGCATTGCTAAAAGAATTAGGTGCAGATAAACGATTGTACGAAAAAGTACCAACAGCTGACTTATTAGATAATAGTCCTGGTCAATCTGATGAAACGGAACTAGGAATTTCTTATGATGAACTAGACGATTATTTGGAAGGAAAAGAAGTATCACAAGAAGCTGCTGAAAAAATTGAACAGCGCTATCGTATTACTGAACATAAGCGTCAGTTACCGGCTAGCATGTTTGATGAATGGTGGAAATGAGAGAAATGCCCATATTAGGGATATCTAATATGGGCATTATTTTGACTGATTTCTTTCAAAAAACAAAAAAGAGGCGGAAAAAGTGTAATTTAACGAATTGTTTTCTCATACACACTTTGTTATTCTTACGCACTTTGGTATAATGAAGTGCTTTTAATATTATTGAGGAGGAACATTTTTTATGGCAGTTGAAGTAGGTAGCAAGGTACAAGGTAAAGTAACAGGTATTACTAATTTTGGAGCATTTGTAGAATTACCTGGAGGTCAAACTGGGCTTGTACATATTAGTGAGGTAGCTGACAGCTATGTAAAAGACATTAATGACCATCTTAAAGTTGGTCAAGAAATTGAAGTGAAAGTCGTTAATGAGAAAGACGGAAAAATTGGATTATCGATTAAAAAAGCGATAGATAAACCTGAAAGACCCTCATCTTCTTATTCACAACGCCCGCCACGTCAGGCAAGAAATAATGATAATCGTTCTAAAAGCAACTTCCAACCAAAGGAAAACTTCGAACAAAAAATGGCGCGTTTCTTAAAAGATAGTGAAGATAATTTATCTACACTAAAACGCAGCACTGAATCAAAACGAGGTGGCAGAGGCGGAAGACGCGGATAAATCCCTTCCACTTTAACTACTTTATTATATAGTTGAAGCAAGCCAGTAAAAATTGGCTTGCTTCTTTTTTGTGATAGCTTACGTACATGCGCTAGAAGAGTAAAGAGAAGGTTAGGTACTTACTTAGTTGTAAAGTAGATGCCAATCGTGACAAGCGATGAGAGAAGATCAAGGATGAGTAGGATGAAATTTAAATCTATCATAATCATGCCTCCCTTTTTGCGAGCGTTGACGTTAGTATCTGCACGAACTACTTTTATTATTCGTAATTTTTAAAAATTTCATTTAATTAAGTGTAATATTTTATATTAAATTAAACTATGTTCTAAATAATAAGTTATAAGATAAAAAACGCTTATAAGAACAATTTTCTTAAAATAATAAAAAAACCTTATAAGTAAACGAAGAGAAAGTAGCAATGAGTCCTTGATAGAAATAGCTAAATTAACAGAAATTCGTCAGTATTCTTGTATATTCATCTAATTCATTCATAATTTTAGGAATAAAAAAGTGCTGAAAAAGCAAAAAACAGACAAAATTCTTCGTTTTTTGAGCAGTAGTGCTTAGTTTATAAGAGAATGCAAAATGATTCTATAGACTCAAGGATTTTATAGTAATATATAGAACTTCCATACTATTCTAGTTTTTAGCTCATTAGCTCAGTAAAAGATGCGTATGTTCTGGGGATGAAGGCATACATAGTTGCACGAATTATAGAGAGAAATGGAGAGGGAAAACGATGAAAAAAGTATCAATTCAGGCTGTATTGAGTACAGTAGCATTTTCGGTTGCTTTATCTTCTTTTGCAATGGGAGCATCTGCTAACGGAAATTCAAAGCCGGCGCTTGAACCGTCTTTAGTTAAAATTCAAGGAGACTATAACTTAAAGTCGGCTAAAAAAGTAAAAGTTATTGTGGAGTTAAATGAAGAGTCTGTAGCGGAAGCAAAGAAAAAAGGAGTAGCACAAAGTAAAGGAAAGATTAAAAAAGCGCGTGACGAAGTGAAAAAAGAGCTTTCAAAAGCTTCGAAAACTTCAAAAGTAAAGCGAGAATACGATCAAGTGTTTTCCGGGTTTTCAGCGGAACTTCCGGCTAATGACCTTGAAAAAGTAGCAAGTTTACCGGGAGTAAAAGCTATTTATCCAAGCGTTGAATATCATACAACGGAAGTGAAATCCAAAGAAGTGAGCGCAGAAGAATACGGTTCTGAAATGGATAAAAGCATTTACTATGTGGGAGCAGATCAAGCGTGGAAATCAGGGTATACAGGTAAAAATATGACCGTAGCCGTTATTGATACAGGCGTTGATTACGACCATCCGGATTTAAAATCAGCGTTTGAGAAATATAAAGGATGGGATTTTGTTGACGATGACAAAGACCCTCAAGAAACGCCAGCTGGAGATCCAAAAGGAGAAGCGACAACGCACGGTACGCACGTAGCGGGAACAATTGCAGCAGACGGGAAAATTAAAGGGGTAGCTCCTGATGCTCATTTACTTGCATATCGTGTACTAGGTCCAGGAGGAACGGGTACAACCGAAGACGTGATCGCCGGTATTGAACGTGCGGTAGAAGACGGAGCGGATGTAATGAACCTGTCGCTTGGAGATACGATTAATAATCCGGACTTGGCAACGAGTATTGCATTAGATTGGGCAATGGAAGAGGGAGTCGTAGCTGTTACATCAAATGGAAACAGCGGACCAGCCAACTGGACAGTAGGTTCTCCGGGAACGTCTCGTGAAGCTATTTCAGTCGGTGCGACTCAGCTTCCTTACAATTTGTATAAAACGACGTTAACTGTAGATAATGCAAGCTATGCGTCAGCTGAAGTAATGGGCTTTCCAAATGACAAGGCGTTACTGGATGCAAGCGGTAAAACGTATGACTTTGTACCTGTCGGACTCGGAAAGCCAGAAGACTTTGAAGGAAAAGATGTAAAAGGAAAAGTAGCGGTTATTTCTCGCGGTGACATTGCGTTTGTAGATAAAGTTGACAATGCGAAAAAAGCCGGTGCTGCTGCAACGGTTATTTACAACAACGTAGAAGGAACAATTCCTGATATTCCAGGTACATCTCTGCCGAGTATTCGCCTATCAAAAGCCGATGGACAAGCTTTGGTAGCTTCTTTAGCAAAAGGATCCGTCACGGGCTCTTTTAACGCAACATTTGATCAGACAGTCGACGAAATAATGGCTGACTTTTCATCTCGCGGACCGGTTGTGGATACATGGATGATTAAGCCGGACATTTCGGCACCAGGAGTAGATATTATCAGTACAGTGCCAACCAATGATCCAAGTAACCCTCATGGATATGGATCAAAACAAGGAACAAGTATGGCCGCACCGCACGTAGCAGGAGCAGCAGCGTTAATTTTACAGGCACATCCAAATTATAAAGTAGAAGACGTAAAAGCATCTTTAATGAACACAACGGAACTTCTTCGTGACCGCAATGGGCTCATTTATCCTCATAATACGCAAGGTGCAGGAAGCATGCGCGTAGTAGATGCAATTAAAGCGAAGACGCTTATTACCCCAGGAAGTCACTCGTACGGTGTCTTTTATAAAGATAAAGGGAAACAAGTAGAAAAACAAAGCTTTAAGATTAAAAATCTATCAAATCACAGTCAAAAATACTCGGTCAAAGTAAAATTTAAGAAAAGCCATCAAGCAATTGACGTTAAATCAACAAACGATTTAGTTGTTAATGCAGGAAAAACGCAAAAAGTAAATCTCAATGTAAAAGTAGATGCAGGAAAATTATCTCCTGGCTATTATGAAGGCACAATTACGGTAAGTAACAATAAAGAAACGTACGATGTTCCAACGATCTTATTTGTAAAAGAGCCGGACTATCCTCGCGTTACTTCTGCTTATGTAGATGTACTTGGAAATGGCTCATTTGAATACGGCAGTTATTTACCAGGAGGAGCAGAGAAGCTTAGCTATTACATTTACGATGCAGCCCTAGAAAAAGGGGAATTGTTAAGTTCGTATACGAATGTAGAAAAAGGATTCTCTAGCGCAACGTGGGACGGGAAAATTAACGGTGAAGCTCTTCCAGCTGGAACGTATTATTTATACGCAGAAGCAGTAAAAGCAGGTCAGACGACTGGTTCTTTAGGGGAATTTGAAATTAAATAAATAAAAAAGAGTGTCAGGGTAACTGACACTCTTTTTTTATTGAGCTGTATATCCTCCATCGATCACAGCAGCTTGGCCGGTTACGCCTTTTGCTAAATTACTTGCTAAAAACATTGCATAATCTGCAATTTCATCGACAGCAAGCAAGCGTTTTTGAGGAACAAGAGGATAAATGACTTCTTCTAGTACTTTTTCAAGCGCTACATTTCGCGTACGTGCCAAATCTTTTAATTGATTTTGAACAAGCGGCGTATCAACATAACCAGGGCAAATCGCATTTACCGTAATGCCGTGCTCCGCACCTTCAAGAGCAGCCACTTTCGTTAAGCCAATCACGCCGTGCTTAGCACTGTTGTATGCCGCTTTTCCTGAGAAACCAATCAATCCGTTAATGGAAGACATGTTCAAAATGCGGCCGAATTTTTGCTTTTTCATAATAGGAAACGCATGCTTAGTCGCAACAAAAGGTGCAACAAGCATAATTTTCGTTAAAAGTTCAAATTTTTCAGTAGGGAATTCTTCGAGCGGGGAAACAAACTGCATGCCGGCATTGTTAATTAATACATCAAGGCGGCCGTATGTTTCAACCGTTTGAGCAATCATTTGTTCAATGTCACTTTCATTTGTCACATCTGCTTTAATGCCTAATGCTTCGTAGCCTTTTGTCTTCAATTTGTCTGCTGCTTTCTTAACTCCATCTTCATTCAAGTCAGTTAAGACAACAGTGGCTCCGTCTTCAGCAAAGCGTTCACCAATTTGATAACCAATACCTTGAGCTGCACCTGTAATTAACACAATTTTGTTTTCAACCATCGTTTTTTCCCCCTTATATGTAGAAAAAATAAAATCGCTTACTTTTCCATTTTATCAAAAATTATCTTGATTTAGCGAGTTTTTTAACTGTACTTCACGCGAAAAGAATGGGTGTGGGAAGGAGTGTTTACTATCTTTACTTCCACATTGCTAACAGAAGCGAACGGAGAGGGACCCTTTTTTATTTCTTCAATAAATTTTTGGATGTTACTTTCTTCCCCTTCAGCATCAATTTCCACTTTTTGATCGTCTCGATTTCGTACCCATCCGTTAATGGAGCATTCCATTGCTTTTAGCTGCGTGTAGTGACGGAACCCAACCCCTTGAACGCGTCCGTCTACAATCATATGCACATGTTTTTTCACTGTTCTCACCTCACAGGCAATTTTCCCTTTTTTATAAAAAAGAAAACAACTACAATCTTACTTTTCACTGTATAATAGAAAAAGACATTGTAAGACTTTAACAATTATAATGTAGATTAAATAAGAAAGAAGGGTTACGAATGCAAGCAGCAGCACGAACGCAGCAAGCGCAGCCGGCAACGATTTACCGTATTTTATTTGCGATTAGTTTAGGACATTTCCTAAATGATTGTATGCAGTCCGTTATACCGGCACTTTTTCCTGTCCTTGAAAAATCGATGAATTTAAACTACACGCAAATCGGCTGGATTGCTTTTGCTTTAAACATGACGTCATCGATTATGCAGCCGGTGTTCGGCGTATTTGCCGATAAGCGTCCCTCGCCATTTTTATTGCCAATTGCAATGTGTTTAAGCATGATTGGTATGGTTGGGCTCGCTTTAGCGCCAAATTTTTATTTTGTGATTATATCTGTTTTATTTGTAGGATTCGGATCCGCTATTTTTCATCCGGAAGGTTCTCGCGTAGCGTATATGGCAGCAGGAGGAAAACGGGGGCTGGCGCAATCTATTTATCAAGTTGGCGGAAATACCGGACAGTCGATGGCTCCGCTGTTTACGGCATTTATCTTTATCGGACTTGGTCAGTTTGGAACGATTTGGTTTACATTAATTGCAGGGATAGGCGTAGTGGTTTTATACAGCGTGTCTAAATGGTATAAATCAGAATTAGCTACTCGCCAACGCTTGAAGAAAAAGCAGTCAGATACTTCATTTACGATGAACAAGCAAATTATTTTTGCGGTTGGACTTTTAATTTTTCTTGTTTTTGCACGTTCATGGTACGGAGCAGGCATCCTTAATTTCTTTCAGTTTTATATCATTGAAAAATTTAATTTGCCTATCAAAAGCGCTCAACTTTACGTTTTTTTATTTATGATTGCAGGGGTATTTGGAACATTCTTTGGAGGGCCGCTTGCCGATCGTTTCGGAAAACGAAATATTTTATTGTTTTCTATGTTAGGGTCAGTACCATTTACTTTATTACTTCCTCACGTTTCTCTCGGAGTTGCAGCACCTCTTTTAGTACTAATCGGCTTTATTCTTCAGTCAAGTTTCAGCGTCACGGTCGTCTATGCTCAGGAGCTGATGCCGGGGAAAATTGGCTTGGTTTCCGGCTTGATTGTAGGGCTTGCTTTTGGAATGGGAGCTTTAGGAGCTGTTGTGTTCGGTAAATTAGCCGATGTCTTCAGCCTTCAGTTTATCATGCTGTTTTGCAGCTATCTTCCAATCCTAGGATTCTTAACGTGGCTGTTACCGAGCGATAAGCGTGTGAAAGAAATGCACGAAGCAAAATAAGGAAAAGAAAAAGCAAGCGCAGGGTAGCGTTTGCTTTTTTCTATGGGCGTGAAGCAAATTTCAAGACGAATTCATATTTTTCTCCTACAATAGATACAATAGAAATTGAAAATCGAAAGGAAGAATCAGCTATGATTAAGCTAAGCGTATTGGATCAGTCTCCTGTTTCAAGCGGATCAACACCAAAGGAAGCGTTAGAACGCACGGTGGAGCTGGCTAAATTAACCGAAGAGTTAGGCTACCATCGCTTTTGGGTAGCGGAACATCATAATACGAACGGTCTTGCAGGCTCATCTCCGACACTTTTAATGACTCACTTGGCATCTCACACGAGCCGAATCCGAATTGGATCTGGAGGAGTCCTTCTTCCTCAATACAGTCCGTATAAAGTAGCAGAAGATGCTCAGCTGCTTGAAAATCTGTTTCCGAATCGAATTGATTTAGGTCTGGGACGCTCGCCGGGAGGAGATGCGCTGACGCGGCTAGCACTCACAGATGGAGTCCGTAAAAGCCTTAATGAATTTCCGCGTCAAATTAAGGCGTTAAAAGGACATCTTGAGCATAATTTGCCGTCTGACCATCCGTATTACGGGGTGACAGCTTATCCGTTAAGTGAAACAAAACCAGAACTGTGGCATCTTGGTATCAATAAAAGAGGAGCAAGATCAGCTGCTGAGCTGGGCATCTCTTTTACGTTTGGACACTTTATTTATTCAGTTGGTGGACAAGAAGCCATTCGTCATTATAAACAAGAATTTATCCCTTCTTCCTATCAATCAAAGCCTAACACCAATGTATGCGTATTTGTTGTATGTGCTGAAACAACAGAAGAAGCGGAGGCGCATGCCAAAACGTTGGATGATTGGCTGTTGAAAGTAGCCAAAGGCGGAGATACGACGATTTCATCGATAGAAGAAGTGCACAAACGTTCTTATTCAGAAGAAGAGCTTAAAAAAATAAGCACTAATCGTCCGCGTATGATTATAGGAAATCCTGCTGAAGTAAAAAAAGGACTAACTCAGCTGCAGCAAAAATACGATAACGACGAATTTTTAATTATTACAAATATCCATGATTATGAAGCGAAAAAGAAGTCTTACGAACTGCTTGCAGAGCTATTTCCTCAATCCTCATTTTTTTAAGAAAAAGATGGGGTTTTTTTACGGAATTAAATGTTAGAATATTTAAAAAGGAGGAGTGACATGCACGTAGATCAAAAAAGTGTAAACAGCCAAACTCATAGAATTACCTATACACATATTAAAACAGGAGGGCCTCGCATTTGCTTTATGTTTTCAGGGCTAGGCTATACGTACGAAAAACCGCTGTTGTATTATGTAACGATGCTGATGATAAAACACGGAATTGACGTGGTTCATATTCACTATACATACCCAAAAGAGCTGATGACAAAGTCTACAGATGAGATTGCAGGTGTTATGATGCAAGATATTGATCTCGTGCTGCAAGACGTTTTATCTCACGACGACTATAAAAATATCATATTTGCAGGAAAATCGATTGGCACAATTCCGCTGATTCAGCGAATGATGAAAGATGATGCTTACAAAGATGCAGTGATGCTTTTACTGACGCCGCTTTTAACCAGATCGGAACTGTTTGAAAGTTTACTAGAAAGCACTCATAAAGGTCTTATTGCAATAGGAACTCGTGATCACTATTATACTGAAGCAGTCCATCAACTAAAAACAAACAAAATGAATATCGCAGTCATCGAAAATGCCGATCATTCATTGGATGTTTTGTATTCTCCAGCAGAATCGTTAAGGGCGCTGGAAACCGTTTTGAACGGCATAGAACAGCTTTTGTGAGATATGAAATAAGGAAAGGAGAACGAAATGGATACGCTACGTGAAATTATTTGCGAAAAAAGAGCCTACAGCTATTCACCTCATACCCATGATCATAACTACAGCCAGCTTCTGTTTCCGCTAGCAGGTGCTCTTGATATTCAAGCAAGCGAACAGCACTTAACGCTGAAAGAAGGATGCTTTTACATTCCGCCTCGTCAGCTGCATACGTATCAAGCTAAAAATACAAATGAATGTTTGGTCGTTGATATTCCGTTGAAGCTTACAGAAAGTGCGCATCTTTCTCAACAAGCAGCTTTTATTCAATGGGATTCAACGTGGAAAGCCATTCGCTACCTTTTACTTGATGAGCTTCAAAAAAGCACTGACAGGGGGGCGCTTGAAGATTTGGTCCGTTACGTTCAGCATTATTTGCCAAAGACACAAACGTTTAAATCCATTGATTACCTTCATGCTAACTTTAATCAAGAGTTAAACATAGAAAGTCTTGCCAAGCTGGAAAATTATCATCCCGCCTATTTTTCCGCTTGGTTTAAACAAAAAACGGGTTATTCGCCTCAAAGTTATGTAGCGCATATACGTTTAAATAAAGCAAAAGAACTGTTAAAAGAGACGAGCTACTCGGTAACGTATATTGCGCATGAAGTTGGCTATCACAGCTTGTCTTCATTTACAAAATGGTTTGCAAAACAAGAAGGAATCTCACCGACGCAATATCGAAGTATCTTAAAAACAGACAAGTAACATCATAAAAGCGGAAAAACTTTTTTCTTTCTTTTAGCTATGATAAAAGAAAGGAGATGGAACGATGAATACTTCATTATCAAAAATACTTATTTTATGTGCTGCTGTACTATGGGGAACTACAGGAACT
Organism: Priestia sp. D3YE.R1; assembly: GCF_049199565.1. Lineage (NCBI taxonomy): Bacteria > Bacillati > Bacillota > Bacilli > Caryophanales > Bacillaceae > Priestia > Priestia sp. D3YE.R1. The sequence goes on from NZ_JBLTHW010000003.1 coordinate 375,599, forward strand.
GCCCAAGCTTTAGCATCTGCTGAAGCGCATTCTGTGGCGATTGGAGCCGTGCGTTTAGCTGTAGGGGGACTGTCGCTTCTTGCAGCTTGTCTTATACAAAGAAAGAATATGGACTTAAGACGTCTTCCTATCCTGCCTCTTGCGGTTGCCGCAGCAAGTATGACCGCTTATCAGCCGCTGTTTTTTTCAGCCGTTATCAAAACCGGCGTTGCAGTAGGAACAATGGTGGCAATTGGCAGTGCGCCGCTTTTGTCAGGAGTGCTAGATTACATAGTTTACCGTAAGAAACCTACAAAAAAATGGTTGCTTGCCACGTTTACGGGTATTATAGGGTGCTGCTGCTTGTTGTTAAAAAAAGATAGTCAAATCGACGTGATAGGTTTGGGTATGGCCATAGGAGCAGGGGCATCTTTTGCTTGCTACACGACTGTTAATAAAAGCATTGTTGGGCATGTTGATCCGCAAGTGGGCGCTGCTCTTGTGTTCACAGCCGCCGCCGTTTTACTGATACCATGCTGGTTTATGTACGATATGAGCTGGCTAGTCTCTTTAGATGGCATAGGGATTGCTCTTCACTTAGGAATACTTACGACCGCTCTTGCTTATGTATTATTTTCTACAGCACTCAAGTCGGTGCATGCGTCTACCGCCGTCACGTTATCCCTAGCAGAGCCTGTTACAGCCTTTTTACTTGGCGTTTTTTTGCTGGGAGAATCCCTGACTTTGGTAAACATATGCGGTGCAACATTAGTATTTGCTAGCTTAGCGATTTTAACGTATTCTCCGAAGTCATCGCTAAATCAAGAGGTGCGTATATAAAAAAATCCCCCTTTCTCTATAGAAAGGGGATTTCTTATTAAGCGTACATGCCTGCTACTTGTTTTTGCAGGTTGCTGTCTTCTAAATACTCATCGTACGTCATTTGCTTGTCAATTACTCCATTTGGCGTAATTTCAATTACACGATTTGCAATCGTTTCAACGAACTGATGGTCATGAGATGTGAAAATCATTGAACCTTTGTAGCTGATAAGTCCATTGTTTAGTGCTGTGATTGATTCTAAGTCAAGGTGATTCGTAGGATCGTCTAGTAAAAGAACGTTTGAACCGCTTAGCATCATTTTAGAAAGCATACAGCGAACTTTTTCTCCTCCGGAAAGAACGTTTGCTTTTTTCAACACTTCTTCACCAGAGAATAGCATTCTACCTAAGAAACCGCGTAAGAAGCTTTCGCTTTGATCATTAGGTGAATACTGGCGCAGCCAGTCTACTAAGTTTAAATCTCCGTTTTCGAAGTACTCGGAGTTATCTTTAGGGAAGAAGGCTTGAGACGTTGTGACACCCCATTTGTACGTACCGCTGTCTGCTTCCATTTCACCCATTAAAATCTTCATTAATGTTGAATTTGCAAGTTCGTTGCGGCCTACAAGAGCAATTTTGTCATCTTTATTCATAATAAAGCTTACGTTATCAAGAACTTTTACGCCGTCAATTGTTTTTGTTAGACCTTCAACGCGAAGTACGTCATTTCCAATCTCACGTTCCGGCGTGAAGTTCACGTATGGGTAACGACGAGAAGAAGGACGGATGTCATCTAATGAAATTTTATCAAGCAATTTTTTACGAGACGTTGCTTGTTTTGATTTCGATGCATTTGCGCTAAAGCGAGCGATAAAGGCTTGAAGCTCTTTAATTTTTTCTTCTTTTTTCTTGTTCGCATCTGACGCCATTTTTTGTGCCAATTGGCTTGATTCATACCAGAAATCATAGTTACCAACGTAGACTTGGATTTTACTGAAGTCAAGGTCAGCAATGTGCGTACATACTTTGTTTAAGAAGTGACGGTCATGAGATACAACAATGACTGTGTTTTCAAAATTAATTAAGAACTCTTCTAACCATTGAATTGCTTGAATATCCAAGTTATTCGTAGGCTCATCTAAAAGTAATACATCAGGTTTTCCGAATAAAGCCTGTGCAAGAAGCACTTTTACTTTTTCACTACCCGTTAGTTCAGCCATTTTTTTGGCGTGAAGATCTTCAGAAATACCTAATCCTTTTAAAAGAATAGCTGCTTCTGATTCTGCTTCCCAACCGTTTAATTCCGCAAATTCACCTTCAAGCTCAGCTGCTTTCATTCCGTCTTCATCTGTGAAGTCTGCTTTCATATAAATAGCATCTTTTTCTTGCATTACTTCATAAAGGCGAGCGTGCCCCATAATAACGGTTTTCATAACTTCTTGATCTTCATATTCGAAGTGGTTCTGTTTTAAGACAGCAAGGCGTTCGCCAGGGCCCATATGTACATCACCAGTTTGAGATTCAATTTCACCAGATAAAATTTTTAAAAACGTTGATTTTCCAGCACCGTTTGCGCCGATTAATCCATAGCAGTTACCAGGCGTGAATTTAATATTCACATCTTCAAATAACTTTCGGTCGCCAAATCGTAAACTTACATTACTAACTGTAATCATGTATGAGCAGTCCTCCAAATTCAATATCTATAAAATTATACCATTCTTTTTATATAAGAGCGATATGAATACAATATTTCAAACATAAAGTGTAACCGACACTTTAAGCACTCGTCAACCATTTAAGGGGTTTTTTGAGCGGTAAAACTTGATTATTCTAGCATTCACCAAAACATTGAGCGGCAAACCAGCATGTCTAAGCCTTCAGTAGTAAGCTATTTTTCATTTTTACGATGGATGTTGTATTCCTTTGTATAAGAAACAAAAAGAAGAATAATACTACCTGGTAAATAAAAGAATTTCTACGAAGTAAACACTGATATTTTACGGATGCTTATTTCTAGAATTGTTTTGTTAGAGACATAAATAGGGTGATTAACATGTGGGAATTAATTGTTTCCTATCTTCCAGAAGGGCCAGTTTTTATACAAGCAGTTCTGGTTTTTTTCATCCCGTATATAATCTACAAATTATTAAGCGGGATTCGTAATTCAGAGGAAGAGTGATGAAAGTGAAAAAATGGAAATCGACAATAAAAAAAATAGGGAACCATGCGAATGAAAAGGAAAATAAACAGGAATTTACACCTCAAAATTCACCTGATCATGTTACGGAGCATGTAGCTTTAACTCTAAAAGCAGTTAAAAATGAAATTGGTCATAACTCCGACGTTCATTTTCGAGAGTTTATTATAGGACGCACCGGCATTCAGGCAGCTATTATTTTTGTAGAAGGGCTCTCAGATAAAGATCTTATTGAAAAACATATTTTGTCATCATTGATGGCTGATTTTTCAAAAGAATACCAACAGGATCAGCTTTACGTAAAGGGAAGCCTTTCAAAACAGTTTATTAAAAGCCAAGTATTATCAATCGGTGATGTAGAAGAGGTTCATTTCATTAAAGAAGTAACATCAAAAGTCTTAACAGGATCTACGGCGCTTTTAATTGACGGGTTATCATCTGCCTTAATTCTTGGTACAAGCAAAGTGAAAACAAGGACGATTGAAGAGCCCGTATCAGAAGCATTAGTGAGAGGGCCAAGAGTAGGCTTCACCGAATCTTTAAGTGATAATACTTCTTTATTAAGAGGAAGCGGAGACATTGAAAATTTGTCGCTGGTGAAATTTCAAGTAGGAAAGCGTTCCAAAAAAGACTTAGTTGTTGCTTACATAAAGGAGATTGTTGATCCAGAACTAGTTGAAGAAGTAGAAAAACGAATTAAAAAAATTGATCTTGATAATGTACCGGAGTCAGGATATGTGGAACAACTCATTGAAGATAATTACCTTAGCCTATTTCCTCAGGTGCAGAATACGGAGCGTCCGGATCGTGTAATTGCTGCTTTGATGGAAGGGAGAGTAGCCATTTTATTAGACGGGACGCCTTTTGCTTTGATTGCCCCCGTTACGTTTAGCATGATGCTACAGTCGCCGGAAGATTATTATGAAAGGTGGATTCCCGGTACATTCATTCGTTTTCTTCGTTACATCGCAGTAGTTCTTTCCCTTTTTACACCGGCTTTGTATATTGCTTTTATTTCGTTTCACCCAGGGATGATTCCGACTAAATTGGCTATTTCAATTATAGGAACGAAGTCTGGAGTGCCATTTCCAGCGCTTATAGAAGCCTTATTCATGGAAATAGCTATCGAAATCTTGAGAGAAGCTGGACTCAGGTTACCAAAACCAATTGGTCCAGCAATGGGAATTGTCGGTGGATTAATTATTGGAGAAGCTGCTGTGCAGGCAGGGATTGTTAGCCCTATTTTAGTGATTATTGTAGCGTTAACTGCCATTTCATCGTTTGCTATTCCGCAATATAGCGTCGGGATTTCATTGCGTATTCTTCGCTTCATAGCTATGCTATGTGCTGCCATACTTGGATTATACGGCGTCGTTTTATTTTTCCTTTTTATGACCAGTCATTTGGTGAAACTAAAAAGTTTTGGCGTATCTTACATGAGTCCAGCGGTACCCTATCGTTTAAGTGAATGGAAAGACTTGATGGTCCGTATGCCTCTTATGATGATGAAAAGACGTCCAAAGATGATGCACACCAAAGATTCTCTACGAAAAGGATAGGAGCTTATGAAAAAAGGAAGTGAATCAGTGGTAATGATAAATTCAAACGATCGTATTACGACGCCACAAACAGCTATTATTGTCATCAATTTTATACTTGGAACTGGTATTCTGACGTTGCCGCGAACAGCTGCGGAACAAGTGAAAACACCAGATGTGTGGTTAACTGTTATTCTAGGAGGAATAGTCACCATAATAGCAGCGATAATCATGGTGAAGTTAAGCCGGAAATTCCCTGGAAAGACGTTTTATCAATACAGTAAAGAAATTACAGGGAAATGGTTGAGTAAGTTAATTAGCTTGCTCATGATAGGTTATTTTTTACTGCTTGGTGGTTTTCACGCCCGTTCATTGGCAGAAGTAACCGGATATCTCTTGCTGGAAGAAACGCCGACGTGGGCTATTATTATGCCATTTATGTGGATAAGCCTCTATTTAATTAGAGGGGGCATTAATCCAATCGCTCGACTGTTTGAAATTATATTCCCTATTACCGTTATTCTTTTTTTACTGGTAGCTTTTATGAGTATGAAAATATTTGAAATAGATAATCTGCGTCCAGTACTTGGATCAGGAGTCCTTCCTGTACTAAAAGGAGTAAAAACAACTGCTCTTGCATTCACGGGTCCTGAAATTATGTTAATCATTTTAGCTTTTATGAAAGAACCTCACAAAGCAGGAAAAGCTGTGCTAGTTGGAATTACTATTCCTATATTTATTTATGTGATTACGGTTGTAATGGTTATCGGAGCGTTATCGATTGATGGAGTAGTAATAAGAACGTGGCCAACGCTTGATTTAATAAGAAGTTTTGAGCTGACAGGCTTGATTTTTGAACGATTTGATTCCTTGCTGCTAGTTGTATGGATCATGCAGATGTTTGCTTCTTTTACTATTAACCATTACGCCGCTTCATTAGGACTGTCTCAGCTTTTCCAAAAAAACATTCATCCATTTATGTATGGTTTGCTTCCGGTTATATATCTTATTTCCATGATTCCTAAAAATATTAATGATGTATTTAAATTGGGAGATGTGATTGGCAATATCGCCTTAGTTTTATTTGGCTTTTTGCCGCTGCTTCTTCTCATTATTTCAAAAGTAAAGGGAGTAAAGTATGAAACAAACCTTTAATCATTTCCAGTTCCTATTGGTTTTGTTTTCTGTTTTTTTGCTCTTTCCTCTGGCAGGCTGCTGGAGCAGTCATGAAATTGAAGAGCAAAGTTTTGGAGTGGGTGTGGCCTATGATAAAGGTAAGGAGTCTATAGCTGAAAAAGAATTTGATGAACAAGGAGAAGGGTATACTAAAAAGAACCTGATTACGTCAACTTATCAACTGATCACTCCTCAAGTCGCAAGTTCAACGACTAAACAAGGAGGATCGCAGCAAAAATCTTACGTAAATATCTCGGAAACAGGAGATTCTCCTTTTCAAATGCTTCGTGAATTATCTTTAAGAAGTGATACTCCTTTAACTAGTCCCCATATGAAAGTAATGGTTATAAGTGAGGCTCTTGCACGAGCGTATAGTTTAGAGCAATTAGTGGACCAAACTCTTCGGGACAATGATTTTAGACCTAGTTGCCTTGTGTTTATTAGTAAAGGAAGAGCTAGCGACACGTTAGAATCAAAAACAGCAGGAGAGATCCCGGCTTTTCACCTGTATGGAATGATAGACAATACGTATCGAACGACGCGAATTTTACCGCCCATGCCGCTTATTAAATTAGCAAGCAAGATTCAAACTGGGTCTAGTTTTCTGCTGCAAAATGTATTGTCAGCAAATGGAGAAATCAAATTTGCGGGTGCTGGTATAATTAAAGGGAAAACAAGCAAAATGATTGGTTTTTTGAATGAAGAAGAACTAGATGGTTTGGCTTGGATCACAGGCAAAGGGAAAGGCGGGCTAGTGAAAAGCTTTGATAAAAAGACTGGTCAGCTGATTGTATACGAAATAGAGTCTATGAAAAGTCATATTCAACCCCATGTTAAAGGAAATAATATCTCTTTTGATGTACACATTGAATCAGTGGGAAGGCTATCTGAAAGTTGGATGACTTCAGGGAGCTCTTTTAATAATCAATTTTTACAGAATGCGCAAAAAACTTCAGAAAAAAAAGTAAAGTACCTGGTAAGAAACGTACTAGAAAAAATGCAAACAAAATATAAAGTTGATGTTGCAGGCTTCGGAAATCAATTGAGAATTAAGCAGCCTAGAACATGGATGAGGGTCAAAGAAAATTGGGATCAAACATTTAGTGAAGTGCCAATTAACTATGATGTGAAGTTAAAGATTAAAGATTATGGAGCATCCGGGTCAAAAAAGTAAGCACCCGACTGTAACTTTGCTTATCGTTATGTCAAAAATGAAACTCCCACAAGAATAATAATCTCAGAACTTCCCACGAAATACTCATCGCATGCTTCGTACGGAGCCTTCAATAAACAACAAATAAGAGCTGCCGGTTTTCGACAGCTCTTATTTGTTGTTATTCAAAAATATAAGCTAGTGCTTGAAGAGCCTGTTCTGGCGTTTCGACTACAACTTGCGCTTTGTTTGACAGTTCTTTAAGCGGGTGGTGCAGTTTTTCAGGACGAACCAAAATTAGCGGTTTATCTAATGCGATGGCTGTCGCCGCATCCATTGCGCTGTTCCACTGCTTGTATTTTTCACCAAATAAAGCAATGACCACATCAGATTTTTTAAGGAGCACCTGCGTGCGTAAATTATTAATTTGGGAAGCAGCTTCATCTTTTAAGACAGCATTAGGCTGTTTTCCTAAAATTTCTTCTCCAATATTATCGGAGCGGTCATGGTCTGTCATGGGACCGACAAAGGTAAGGGGAAGGTTTAATTGTTCCGCTTGGTTTTTAATTTCGTCTCGCCAGTTATCGTGAATTTGCCCGGCAAGGTATATGGTTAAGTTCATTATGTAGAAGTCCTCCTCTAACTAAGATTTGTTTTATTTTATCAAATGTAAGCGGATAATACGAATGATTTGAATGGGCTACTTTTCCAAAAATAAGGTTATAGTAGACAAATAGTTAAAAAAGAGAAACAATAGAAGGCGTATTGCTAATTAAAGAAAGGATGTACATGATGACAGAAACAGTGCTACAAGTAGATCATGTCAGTAAAGTAATTGGGAAGAAAACCATTTTGCATGATGTATCCTTATCGGTTGAGCGCGGTGAGATTTTCGGATTGCTTGGTCCAAACGGATCTGGAAAAACAACGCTAATTCGTACCGTAGTAGGACTCATTAAAGAAACAAAAGGGACAATTACCGTCAATGGGTTTCCATTAAAGGAACAGTTTACATCAGCTATGAAATCAATTGGAGCGATTATTGAAAACCCTGAGTTTTATGATTATCTAACGGGCTATCAAAATTTAAAACACTTTGCTAATATGCATGAAGGAATCACAGCAGAACGCTTGGATGAAGTGATTGCGCTAGTAAAGCTTGAAAACAGCATCCATGCAAAAGTGAAGACGTATTCTCTTGGGATGAGACAGCGTTTAGGAGTAGCTCAAGCTATTTTACATAAGCCTGCATTGCTTTTACTAGACGAACCAACAAATGGTCTAGACCCAGCGGGAATGAGAGAGTTTCGTACATATTTACAAACACTTTGCAGGGAAGAAGGCATTTCAATCTTAATCGCGAGCCACTTATTAAAAGAAGTAGAAGCATTATGTGACCGCGTTGGCATCATTCAAGACGGTGAGTTAAAAGCCGTTCAAGATCTATCTCCAAATCGTCAAGATCAAGGAATGTACGTAGAATTTGAAGTGTCTGACGCGCAAAAAGCAGCGGAACTTTTATCAAAAGAATTTGAAGTAACGATGAGATCGCATATTATCGACGTAGCGATTGTGAAAGAGCAAATTCCAGCTGTGAATGAAAAATTAGTGGACAGCGATATTTTAGTCTACCGAATTACCCCTGTGTATGAGACGCTTGAAGATTCGTTTATGTCCGTTACGGAAGGAGAGCACCATGCTTAAGTTAATTCAAAATGAACACATGAAATGGTTTCACAAAAGAAGTACAAAAATCACGTTTATCACAATAGGCATTTTAACTCTTTGTATGGCTCTTTTAATGAAGAAAGTGTCAAACAGTGCAGGAACAGAAGAAAACGTTTTGAACTTCCTGTCATTTAGTTCAGGTATGCTCATTCTTGTTCAATTTTTCGCTCTTGCTGTCGGAGGGTCAATGGTTGCAAAAGAGTTTGAAGCAGGTACCATTAAGCTTCTGTTAATTCGTCCGGCTAGACGTTCAACGATTTTAGCATCCAAATACATAACGCTCATTTTAATTAGCTTATATTACTTACTGAGCTATTTGCTTTTTTCATTTGTATGGGGAGCATTGTTCTTTGGATTTGCCAGTCTAGAAGGAGATGCGCAGCTGCTTAAAAACATTACGCTTACGTATGACAGTGCGTATATGGAAACGTTTATGATGATGACGTTCGCATTTATGCTGTCGTCTTTATTCAGAAACAGCGCGCTTGCTTCAAGTCTAGCTATTGTTGTAAGTATCGGGGCGAAAGCAGTAACTGGAATAGTATCACAGTTTGGTTTATGGTGGGGGAAATTTTTACTGTTCGCCAACACGAACTTTGTGCAGTATATGGACGGCATGAAGACGATGTTTGAGGGCATGACGATTTCATTTTCAATCTTCATCTTAGTTGCACACTTTGTCTTTTTTATGGGCGTAGCTTGGGCAGCGTTTTTAAAACGTGACGTAGCTAATTGATGTGAGAATTTTCTCACTATATATTTTTCTGAAATAGCATTTGACAATTATATAAAAAGAGATTACAGTAGTGAAAGACTATTTTTAAAACAACTATAAACTTCTTATCAAGAGAGACGGAGGGACTGGCCCTGAGATGTCTCGGCAACTGGCTGTACGCAGTGCGGTGCCAAATCCAGCAGACGATGTTTCGTTTGGAAGATGAGAAGGGTAATCTTATGATACAAATAAGAGACCTCTTCTTATCAATAAGAAGAGGTCTTTTTTTATTACGTAAACAAGAGGTGTTAAGAATGGAACAACAAAAAGGAAACGGCTGGGCGCTGTTACCGCTGGGCGTCTTTTTAGTCCTGTTTGTCGGATCAGGAATTATAACGGGAGATTTTTATAAGCTCCCTGTATTAGTGGCCATTATCATTGCAGCCATTGTGGCGCTGGCTATGAATCGTAAAGATTCACTTAATGTAAAAGTTGAACGTTTTGCTAAAGGAGCAGGGCATCCTGATATTATTATTATGGTACTTATTTTTATTTTAGCAGGTGCTTTTTCTCAAGTTGCTAAAGGCATGGGAGCTGTTGATTCAACGGTAAACTTAGCGCTTTCTGTACTTCCGCAAAGCTTAGTAGTAGTCGGAATCTTTGTTATTGGCGCATTCATTTCAATTTCGATGGGAACGTCAATGGGAACCATCGCTGCATTGGGGCCTATCGCTGTAGGAATCAGTGAGCAGGCTCATGTATCCATTACATTAGCAATTGCCGCTGTTATTGGTGGTGCAATGTTTGGAGATAATTTATCTATAATCTCTGATACAACCATTGCAGCAGTTCGTACGCAAAAAACAAATATGTCAGATAAATTAAAAGTAAACTTTTTTATTGTCCTTCCTGCAGCGATCGTTACGGTGATTCTATTGTTTGTCATGACGCTTGGCAACACGTCTTCAGTAGAAATCAAAGATTTCAGCTGGTTTAAAATCTTGCCATATATCGGCGTACTAGTGGCTGCTATATTTGGTGCAAACGTCTTAAGCATTTTAACTGGAGGAATTGTATTAGCCGGCGTAATTGGATTAGCTGATGGAAGCTACACGCTTTCTTCTCTTGCTAAAACTGTGACAGAAGGTATTGGTGGAATGTCGGAGTTAATTATTTTATCTCTTTTAATTGGTGGAATGGTTGAACTCATTCGCTATAACGGCGGTATTCAGTTCTTATTGAATTTATTAACACGACGTATTCAAACAAAAAAAGGTGGAGAATTCAGTATCGCTGGATTAGTAAGTTTAACCAATTTGGCCACGGCTAATAACACGATTTCAATTATTACGGCAGGTCCGTTAGCAAAAGAAATCTCTGATAAGTATTCAATTGATAATCGAAAATCAGCCAGTCTGCTTGACTTGTTTTCATGCAGCGTTCAAGGTCTTATCCCTTACGGTGCACAAATGCTTCTAGCAGCAGGATTTGCTAAAGTTTCACCAGTTGAGATTATTCCATTTACATTTTATCCAATGTTAACAGCTGTTTGCGGCATCATTGCAATTGTAATTGGATTTCCTCGTTTAAATAAAAAATCAAAATCATCTAAAGAGGCTGCGTAATATCAAACCCTTAAAAAGAATGTTCTTTTTAAGGGTTTTTTACTGTTTGAAAAAATCAACTGGCTTTTCTTTATCTAACTCCTTCCAAAGCGTCTCATTTTGTTTAAGTGCATAAGCCGCTCCTCCAATTTCAATTCCGCATAATAAAATGAATAATAAAATACCCATGAAATGACCTCCTTACGTAAATGAATAAAAACACGATGGTAACGGGTTTAGCTTATTGCTGTTTCACTTTATAATGAGAATAAAGTATGAAACGCGTTTCAGCGCAAGAGAAAAAGGTGAAAACATGACAAATATCCGAGATATCGCCAAAAAAGCTGGTGTATCTGTTTCGACTGTATCCCGGGTGCTAAATCATCATCCGTATGTAAAAGAAGAAAAACGCCGGCTGGTAGAGCAGGTTATTCACGAACTTAATTATGAACAAAACATTAATGCCGTTCACTTATCAAAAGGGAAAACAAATATGATTGCCGTCGTTTTGCCTTTTATTAATCATCCTTATTTCAGTCTGCTTTTAGAAGGAGTGGCATCTCAAGCGTTAGAAAAGCAGTATCAGCTTGTTATTTGTCAGACCAACTATGATGTGAAAAAAGAAGAAGAAGCGCTTCATATGCTAAAAACAAAGCAGGTTGATGGAGTCATTATTTGTTCTAGAGCCAGCAGCTGGAGCACCATTGAATATTATCAGCAGTACGGGCCCATAGCCGTGTGCGAAAATGTACAGAATCGTTCTATTCGCTCCGTATACGTTGATCATTATGCAGCTTTTAAGCAGGCGCTCCTGTATTTAAAAGAAAAAGGATATACGGATATTGGCTACTGTATTGGAAGAATGACGGGTACAAATAGTCAACAGAGGCAACAGGCATACAAAGAATATATAAAAGGAATAAATCAGCCTTATCATTCAGAATGGGTTTTTCAAGGCTGTTTGAATGTGACAGATGGTGAAAAAGTGGTGAAAAAATTGGTGCAGATGAAAGATAGGCCTCAGGCGCTTTTAGTAACAAACGATCAAGTCGCTATCGGAATAAAAGCTCAGTGCGAACAAGCCGGTATATTAGTTCCAGGGGATTTAGCTATCATTGGTTTTGATAATCATCCGCTTTCTTCATATTTACAAATCACAACGATCGAACTTCCTCTTAAAGAGATGGGAGAAACGCTTTTTACATTAGTCGGAAACAAGGCGACTCAAAAAATTGAGCTCCCTTTTCGGTTTATTGAGCGTAAAAGCGTATGAATTCTTGATGATGCCATGAGGTGTGTTTACCGGATAAAATGAGCAAAAGCGGACATCATACGAGTAAAGAAAGAAGAAAAGGATGATGATCGTGGAGAAAAAAGAATATCAAGTGGGAGATCAAGTATTTGTTATTTACCGAAATCCTCATACGGCGAACGTTGCCAATATTAATCAAGCTGAAATTGTTGAACATCCTGAAAACAAAGGTGAAAAAGCGCTGTTTCTGCATGAGTCTTATCATTTGTTAGCTGAAGATGATGCCGTGTATTCAACGTATGAAGAAGCAGAGAAAATGTATAACAAGATATTTGATTATGAACAATATAATTGACGCAAGGCTCTCCTTAAACAGAGAGTCTTTTTTGTTTGAAAAATAATTACCACGGATAGAGTCTTTTTGTTTTTCAAACGCTATTAGTATTAGAAAAAAGGAAGTGTACATGATGATAAAACCTTTTGTACCTCAATTAGTATACATTGAGCCGGGGGCAATGGAGTACCCGCTTGGTGTTCAATTAAAAGAAAAGTTTGAGAAGATGGGAATTGAGATTCGTCAAACAACTTCTCATAATCAAGTGCGTAATATACCGGGAAAAAATGATTTGCAAAAATACCGCAATGCCAAGTCCACTTTAGTAGTTGGTGTGCGTAAAACCTTAAAATTTGATACATCTAAACCATCAGCTGAATATGCAATACCGTTTGCAACAGGGTGTATGGGACACTGTCACTATTGTTACTTACAAACAACAATGGGAAGCAAACCATATATTCGCACGTACGTGAATGTTGAAGAAATATTAGGTCAAGCAGAGCAATATATGCGGGAAAGAGCCCCTCAAATAACGCGATTTGAAGCGGCCTGTACATCTGATATCGTAGGAATTGACCATTTAACACATTCATTAAAGCGTGCGATTGAATATTTTGGGGAAAGTGAACTAGGTCAATTGCGCTTTGTGACTAAGTTTCATCACGTGGATCATTTATTGGATGCTAAACATAATGGCCGCACGCGCTTTCGTTTTAGCATAAATGCGGATTATGTCATTAAAAATTTTGAACCTGGTACATCTCCTCTCGATTACCGGCTTGAGGCTGCTAATAAAGTTGCAAAAGCCGGATATCCACTTGGCTTTATTGTGGCGCCTATTTACATTCATGAAGGTTGGCAAGAGGGATACCGTCAGTTGTTTGAAAAGCTTGATGCTTCTATACCTGAAGAGTCAAGAGATGATATTACATTTGAAATGATTCAGCATCGCTTTACCAAGCCAGCCAAACGAGTGATTGAGAAAAACTATCCGAAAACAAAGCTTGAGATGAATGAAGAAGAGCGCCGCTACAAATGGGGACGTTACGGAATTGGAAAGTATGTATACGCAAAAGATGAAGAACAAGAATTAAGAGAGACGTTGGAATATTACATTGATCAGTATTTTCCAAATGCGAAAATCGAGTATTTTACGTAATTATTCTACAGTAATTGAAAAGTTATTTTGGCATCTTAGTCGAGATAGCTTTTCACTTTTAAATGCAAAAAATAAATTGGTTGCTAATAAGCTGAAAAAAGAGGTTATTTGTATCTCTTGTCGTATTACATACATAAGGGAGGTGACTGAGATGTTAAAAAACGAAGAGTTTGCGCTAACAAAAGAACTAACAAAAGAACAGCAAGAAGCTGCACGAAATTTTATTCAAGTGTTGTTCCAAGAAGATTTATCTGAATTTTGGAACATATTATGTGATATCGATAAGTCTCGTATTTACGGCTTGTATGAAGCAAACCACTATTATGATTCAGATGTTGAACTCCATGGGTTTGTACAAGAAATCAGAGATAATGTAAGAGCTGTTTATGCGCCTCTTCAAAGGCAAGGAGGTATTTCGACGAAGGTTCGATATACAAACGAAGGAAAGATGTATGTATACATATTAGGAAGTGGCGAAAACCCGAAGGTATATCCTGTCGGATTAATGCCTGAGACCTACATTGAAGAAGAACGTTTTTCTCAGCGTCTTCAAATTAGCATTTATAACGATGAGTTTCGAAACGTTGCTCTGTAAACCATATACCAATGGAAAAATAAAGAATAATAAAATTAATTTGTTAAAATAGCAATATTTGGGGTATGTAATAGGTATAACATTAAAAAGGGGTGAAAGAAATGCATTATTATCGTATTTCAGAAGGAGACCATGAAGAGTATTGTGAAACGATTCTGCTTCATGAAAAGAAGTTTTGCAAAGAAACATTTCAATCTATGGTGCGAGAAGCAATGAACAATAAGCCTGGTAAAATTGATCGTGTGGATATTGTTAAATATTTAATTGGTCACCATAGTTTTCAAGTAGCCCACATCGAAGCGGGGTTTCATAGTACATACAGCGAGAAAGTGACATAAAAAAATGCGGCCCATCCTATACAACGAACTTTTCTTTTGAAAAGGGCGCTGTATTTTTTTTTGCTAAAAATAGAATGTTTCTAAGTGATATTCCTTTTAATGGTATAATAGTTAAGTTCTGTAAGATATACATATAAAAATCACAAATACTTTAAAGAGAAAGGGTGAGGAAATATGGAAAAAGAAAGGATAGAAGAGCTTGAACGAAAAATAAGCAGTTTAGAAGAAGACGTAGCCACGCTAAAGTCGCTCGTATATAAAACAAATTCTCCTAGACCAGCAGTTCACGCTCCTCCCAAGCAGCGCCAGGAGACGATTAAACGTCCTGCTCAAACAGCTGCTAAAAGCTCACAGGCAATAGAAGAACCCGTTGATTGGGAAAAAGTTCTTTTTCAAACATGGCTGCCGAGAATTTTTATTTTTGTGTTTATCATTGGCGTGCTATGGGGATTTAAAGCAGCCTCTGACTATGGGTTAATGAATGAAAAAGCAAAAGTTGTTCTCGGCTTTGTTGTTTCGATAGGTTTTGCTGTGACAGGTCATTTCCAAATTAAAAAGGGCAGGCTGGTGCTCGGGCAAGTACTTGTAGGAGGAGCCGTTCCTATTCTCATGTTAACGACGTTTGCGATGCATAGCCTGTATCATTTAACGGGACCAACGCTTGCTTTTATCCTAAATGCGAGCTGGATTATCCTAGGGATTATTGCGACAGTCTTTTATCGTTCGCAGGCATTAGGGATTATTAGCGCAGTGGGAGGCGTACTAGTTCCGTTTCTAATTGAAAGTAATTCGCCTAATGCGCTCGTTTTCGTCGGCTATGAAACGCTTCTGTATATAGCCTTTTTATATGTGGCAGTCAAACAAAAATATTCTATTTTATATGTGCTTTCTGCGGTACTATTAAATCTTACCCTGCTGATTTACTATTCGTTTGTTGGCGATAATGGTGTAAAAGAGTTATTAGGTATGGCGATTCTTATTCAGCATTTATGCTTACTTTCTAGTTTTTTTCTATCAAAGTCCGTACTGCAAATATATGCGTTTACTCTTTTATCAAGTTTAGCAGTTACGTACGGCTGGCTGCTCGCCGTTTTCAACGATGGCACGACTACACTGGTGCTGCTTGCGTTAGTTATTATTTACGCATTCGGTGCTTACGCAGCAAGAAGTTCTAAAGAGAAATTTGAATTTTTTATTACCTATTTAATTGTTGCAGTAGCGTTTTTTATTCATCAGCTCGTCGATTTAAGAGAAGGAGTGATTTTATATGTGATTCAAGGGCTGGCTGTTTACTATATAGCCATGACGTATAAAAATCTTCTTCATCAACTGTTTTCTTATACGATTTATATATTGAGCGCCACGTATATCTTAGTTACGCCAATCGAAGAAGTGCTGTCTTTTCCTACATTAAATTGGCTTGTTGTGTTAGCGTCTATTCTAGTATTTATATGGATCAGCATTCAAAAAACAGAAAAAGATGAGCATGATACGTTCAAAATTGGAGGAAGTATTGTTTTTTCTATTCTTTCTTTAATTTTTGCAACGGAAGTGACGGTCGCTGGCACCAATGATTTTTCCGCTAATACACAAACGCTTATTATGACGGCCGTTTGGCTAGTGCTGTCCATTGCTGCATTCGTGATAGGATCACTTAAAACGTTTAAAACAGCAACGTATGTCGGCGTGGGCATTTTGTTCTTAACACTTTTTAAACTCATTTTATATGATTTACCTTTTATCCCAATAGCTATCCGGGCCCTGTTATTTATCGTCTTAGGAGCTATCGGTTTAATTATTTCGCGACTATTTTATAAAAAGAAGTAGCCAGAAGCTGAAGAGAAATTCTTCAGCTTTATTTATTATAATAGTATTATGTAAACTTAACCTTGAAGTCGTACAAAAAGTATACAATCATGTATAATGGAACAAGTGAATTGGAGGTATACATAAAATGAAATCACTTGTATTAGCAGAAAAGCCAAGTGTAGCACGTGATCTTGCGCGCGTACTTGGCAGCACACAAACAAAAAAAGGGTATATTGAAGGGCCAAAGTATGTCGTAACATGGGCACTTGGTCATTTAGTTGAATTACAAACACCAGAGGATTATGATAACCAATATAAAACATGGCGATTAGAAGATCTGCCAATCATGCCTGAGAAAATGAAATTAAAAGTAATTCGTAAAGTGAGCTCTCAGTTTCGCACAGTATCCGATCTAGCAAAAAGAAAGGATATTGGAGAGTTAATTATTGCGACTGATGCAGGGCGTGAAGGAGAGCTTGTAGCACGCTGGATTATGGACAAGGTACGCTGGAACAAGCCGTTTAAACGCCTTTGGATTTCGTCTCAAACGGATAAAGCAATTCGTGACGGGTTTAAACAGTTAAAGCCAGGAAAAGAGTTTAATCGATTGTATGATTCAGCCGTTTGCCGTTCAGAAGCCGATTGGCTTATCGGTTTAAATGTAACGAGAGCGTTAACGACTAAATACGAAGAACCATTGTCGGCAGGAAGGGTCCAAACACCGACGCTTGCGATGATAATTGAGCGTGAACAAGTGATTAACACATTCAAACCTAGTGAATATTGGACGCTTACAGCTCAGTTTTCATCTTTTGAAGCAGCTTGGCAAAAGGGCAGTGAAAAGCGCATTTTTGATGAAAAACGCGCAAAAGAGCTGCACTCAAAATTATCAGGTGAGGCAGTTGTAAAAACAATTAAGCGCAAAATGCATAAAGAAGCGCAGCCGCTTCCTTATGACTTAAACGAACTGCAGCGAGATGCTAACAAACGCTTTAACTTCTCTGCTAAGAAGACATTAAATGTACTTCAAAAGCTATATGAACAGCATAAGTTAGTCACCTATCCACGTACTGATTCCCGTTATTTAACAACAGATATGGTTTCTACTATGAAAGAGCGTTTGGAAAGCATCTCTGCTGTATATAAAGAAGAGGTTCGTCCAATTTTAAGAAATGCACAGCTGCCAAAGCGAGTGGTTAATAACGAAAAAGTAAGTGATCACCATGCTATTATCGTGACGGATCAGCCTGTGTTTTTACAAGACCTATCAGCTGATGAACGAAAGCTGTATGACTTAATTGCAAAGCGATTTATTTCATTATTTTATCCCGCATATGAGTATGAAGTGGTTAAAGCAGAGCTTGAAGTAAACGGGGAACAGTTAGTAGCAAGCGGAAAGCAAGTCGTGAATGTAGGCTTCAAAAAAGTTTCTGGCGGAGACTCAGAAGTAACGGTGAAGCTGCCTGATATGGAAGAAGGCAGCAAGCTGCTCATTCAGGATGTAAAGATGAAAAGTGCATTTACAGAGCCGCCGCAGCGCTATACAGAAGCAGATCTTCTTGGACAAATGGAAAAACATAATTTAGGTACGCCGGCAACACGTGCAGATATTATTGAAAAGCTTCTGCAAAATGAATCTATTGATCGCCAAAACAATCGTCTGCATGCAACCAAAAAAGGAAAGCAGTTGATTGACTTAGTAGCGGACGAGTTAAAGTCTCCTGAGCTTACGGCTAAATGGGAACGTGACTTAGAAGCCATTGCTAAAGGAAAAGGAAATGCAAAAGAGTTTCTAACAAATATTCGTGAGCAAACGGAAAAGCTGGTTAAACAAGTAAAAACAAGTAATCAAACGTACAAACCCCATAATTTAACGGGCTCTAAATGTCCAGAATGCGGTTCGTTCTTAAAAGAAAAGAAAACAAAGCAAGGCAGAGTGCTCGTTTGTTCAAGCCTTGAGTGCAGCTATAGACGCGCAAAAGACCCTAAACTATCGAACCGACGCTGTCCGCAATGTCATAAACGAATGGAAATTCACTCAGGAAAAGCAGGGACGTACTTCCAATGCCGTTCATGTCAAGTAGTGGAAAAAGCTGAGGACAAAAAGAAAAAGATTTCAAAGCGAGAAGAACGAAAGCTTCTTAACAAATACAACGATGACGGAGCATTTGGTTCAAGCTTGGGGGATGCTTTAAAACAAGCTCTTCAAGATAAAAAAGATAAGTAACGTAGAAAAGTGCGATACCATGGTATCGCACTTTTTTGGTATAGTATGGATTAAGAGATGAGTAAGCAAGGTGGCGTGGAACAATGAAAAGAAAAAGCAAGGGAATGGATCGTTTAATTGCGTTCTTTATAGCAGGAACGATGGTGCTAATCATTTTAGCTATCTTAATGGGAAGCTACTTTTTTGGTTTTATAGGCTTCCTTAAAGTGATGGGAGTGGAATATGACTCTTACTGGGCTATATGTTTATTTCTATTTTTTATTTTTGTGTTTGGCTCTGTCACAGAGCTTTTTTCAAAGGCACTTATTTTTTTAATGAAGAATGCTAGGATGAACAGAGTACTATTTATAACATCTGCAGCTTTTGTGGATATCTTTTTTACTTTTCTATCAGTTTATATAGCAGACTTGCTTGTGAGCGGAATCACTGTATCTATTTTAGCGGTGACTCTTTTATCCGTCTTATTCTTTTGTATGGAGAGTGCATTGGATAGTGAGTTTCTACGTGAAAAAAAAAGCTGATGAAGTTTTTCATCAGCAACGCATCAACAAAAAAAGCGCATCATATCAAGCTTCAACGCTATTTAAAGAACTCTGTAACATATTTTTTTAAAAAAGTATGTGATTTTTTTCACATATCTCTTGAAAAAGGACAAACATGTTTGTATAATAAGAATTGTAAAAGATATGTGAAACATTTCACAATATATGTGAATAACTTCACAATATCATATTTTCTATAATCCTAAGGGGGATATCATCTATGAAAATTGCAGTAGTAGGGTGTACACATGCAGGAACAGCAGCAGTAAAAAATATGGCAGAACTTTATCCAGAAGCTAAAATTACAGTTTATGAGCGAAATGATAATGTTTCATTTTTGTCTTGTGGAATTGCGCTCTATGTAGGCGGGATCGTAAAAGATGCAAATGGCTTATTTTACTCTTCACCGTCTGAATTGCAGGAGATGGGTGTAAATATGAAAATGAAACATGAAGTGACGAATATTGATACAGAAGACAAAAAAATAGCAGTGCGAAACTTAGAAACAAACGAAGAATTTGAAGATACATTTGATAAATTAGTAATGACAACTGGATCATGGCCGATTATTCCAAACCTTGAAGGCATCGATCTAAATAATGTTGTGCTTTGTAAAAATTATCAGCATGCCAATCACATTATTGAAAAAGCAAAACAAGCAAAAAAAATCGCCGTAATTGGTGCTGGTTATATCGGTGCAGAATTAGTAGAAGCCTTCGAAGTGTATGGAAAAGAAGTCACGTTTATTGATAGTGCGGATCGCATTTTAAATAAATATCTTGATCCAGAATTTACGAACCTAATGGAAACTGAGTTTGAAAATCGCGGAGTTACATTAGCATTAAACCAAGCGGTTACTAAATTTGCAGGCAGCGATGGACGTGTTGAAAAAGTAGTGACAACTGAAGGTGAATACGAAGCGGATCTTGTGATTTTGTGTGTTGGCTTCCGTCCAAACACAGACTTAGTAAAAGGACAGGTCGACATGCTTCCAAACGGCGCAATTGTGGTTGATGAATATATGCAAACAAGCAAAAAAGATATATTTGCTGCCGGAGATAGCTGTGCGATTTACTACAATCCGATTAAGAAACATACCTATATTCCGCTTGCTACAAATGCGGTTAGAATGGGAACATTAGTAGCTCAAAACCTTGTTAAGCCGACGATTAAGTATATGGGAACACAAGGGACATCAGGGTTGCATATTTATGATTACAATGTTGCGTCTACCGGCATAACTGAAACAGCGGCTTCTCTTTTTGATATGAATGTGAAAAGTATCACAATCTCTGAAAATAACCGACCAGAATTCATGCCAACGTACGAAAATATCACGTTAAAAGTAGTATACGAAGAAGAAACAAGACGAATTGTAGGAGCGCAGGTTATTTCTAAAATTGATGCCACTCAAGCAATCAATACATTGTCTGTATGCGTACAGCAAGAAATGACCATCGATGAGCTTGGCTTTATGGACTTTTTCTTTCAACCCCACTTTAATAAGCCTTGGCATTTCTTAAACCAAGCAGGGCTTCAAGCGCTTAAAGCATAAAAAAGCAGGTGACTACCTGCTTTTTTTTATGTGGATTTTATTATCTTTTTGATTTTTATTTTAGCAGGTTTAAAGCGGATCCATCCTATGATAAGAAGAATA
Source organism: Priestia sp. D3YE.R1 (assembly GCF_049199565.1). Lineage (NCBI taxonomy): Bacteria > Bacillati > Bacillota > Bacilli > Caryophanales > Bacillaceae > Priestia > Priestia sp. D3YE.R1. Next base: position 396,429 of record NZ_JBLTHW010000003.1, read on the forward strand.
AAAGGATATAAAGCTCCTATCAAAAAACTATAAGGAATCCACGTTTCGGCTAACCATGTTTTTTGATAAGTAATGCTTGGGTACACAATAATGGAAAAAGTCGCAACGATTAATCCCATCGGTAACGTTAAAAAGCGGGTTTCAGCAATGTTGAAAATTTGACACAGTCCAGCGATGGAAGCATGAAAATAATTAGTGTTATATTTTCCTGAAAAATAATTACTTATACTGAAGGAGCATTTTTTATGAAAGGTTTTTGGCTTTTTATCCATTGCTAGAACGCCGCTTTTTGTTTTGAATAAACCCTGCAATTAAAAGGAAAAGTGGATATAGGATGCCTACAAGTAAGCTGTAGGGAATCCACGTTTTTGTATCCCAATCCTTTTGATAAGAAACGCTTGGATACACAATAAGGGAAAGTGTAATCATGATGAGTGCGACTGGAAAAGAAAATAGCTTGTAGTCCTTTATATGAAATACATTGGCAAACCCCAAAAGAGTAGCGTAAAAGTAAATGCAAAGCTTAAAAAAGAGAGTAATGAACCACAAAATAGCAATGACTACTTCAATTCCTTGAAGAAAGTTTCCTACATCAATTCTTCTTCCTAATTCATAGCTTGGAAACATGGTGATTTGGGAGTAATAAGGACCAAGTACTAAAATCCCGAGTAAGATTAACGTCACCATCACTAGTCCACCGGCTATATTACCTGCATAAAAAGATTGAGTTGCCTTTTTCGTGTCTGGTGTGTGTGAAGGGAAAATCATAAGCAGGATAGTATAAGTCAAAGAACTCATGCTTAAAAACGTTAAAACAGCACGAATAAAAGCTTTTGGATGTATTTCCAACACAGGCTGAATATACTCTATTTTAATTTGCGGAATCATAGACAAAATAAGAAGTCCAAACAATCCGACAAACCAAGGGAATAAAATCTCGGCACTTCGTGCAATCACTTCTATTCCTAGACGCACTCCTACGATGACGACACCCATAAATGCAATGTGGATGGCTGTGAGCGGCGTGTAGGGAAGGATTTGAGTGGTAAGAAAATTTCCTACATAGTAAAGAACTTGACTGCTGATAAATAAATTAGATAACACAAAAACAGCAGAAACAATCTTTCCAAATAGTTTGCCTAAAATTTTTTCGTTCATTTCCATCAGCGTAAGCGTGGGAAACATTTTTCCTAGTGAGGTAAAAAGCAAAACTAAGCCAATTCCTGATGCTACGCCGAAGAGTGCTGCAATCCAGGCATCTTGATGAGCATCAGCTGTAATAGCGGCAGGTACAACAATAATTGTGCTTCCGATGCTATATAAAGTTACTAATTTGCGAAACTGTGCAGCTGAAATATTGATTTCATTAAGCAAAATGAGCACATCCTTTTGCCATATACACGAATTAAGTGATCCAACGGAATAATAAGTGACTTAAAGGTTGAAACATTACTTCTACCCAATCAGAAGGGTTCGGTAGAGGCAGCCGAAAGATTTTTGCAAGAGCGATTATGATACTGATTGTCATGAACACCATAAAAATGTTCCGTTCCTTTTTATGAGAGTGTTGAGGTAATCTTTTCATTTCCATCCGTATAATCCCTGCACAAATGATCAAAAAGGAAAGAAACAAGTGCATGCAGTCAACCCCAATACATTTTTCGTTCAGATAAGCTATTCGTATGATGTCCGCTAAAGAAAGTGATTATACATTTCTGTAAAATATAGAAAGTATTTCAGGAGATAGAAGATATTTTATAGAGCCCTTAAATGATTGAGTGATTTGTTATGAGGAGTAGTCACTTAGCTTTAACTTATTGAAGCGTCGTATGAATAAGTAGAAAAATGCCACACTAAAGAGTGAACAAATGGAAAGGAGCACTATGATGAAAAAATTCCCATATAATAAAGATAAACAACAATCGTTTCAAGCAGCACAGCAGGGGCATAAAGAAGCAGTAGATGCATATGAACAGGCAAATGAAGCTAAAAATGATGCATCGTATGGACATGAAGCGAAGCAAGCGATAGGTGAAGTAAATGAAGCCTCTCAGCAAATTGAGAACGCGCTTGAAAATGCTTCTGAAACCCAGCGTCAGCGTTTAAACGAATTTCAGCAAGATATAAAAGATATGGAAAACGACCTTAATCAATAAAAGAGCCGCTGTTTTACTTAGAGCAGGTTCACAATAGGGTATAAATTGCAAAAGCAGAAGATAATGAACTTCTGCTTTTTTTTGCGTAAGAAGTATTTACGCTCATTTTCCAGTAATTCATTACATGCCAGAATTATTTAAAAAAATTACAGATAGGGAGTATGATTCTGCAGAAATAATTTCTCATAGAATCTTCGTTCGGATTTTTTATTGGTAGGATGAACGTAGATTTCATGTATGTAGGTGCTTCTAGCTGTTGTTTGGAGGGCAAGGCGAAGACTCCTGCAGAAAAAGCGGAAGAGGTGAGACCCCGCAGGAGCGTATGCGAAGAGGAGGCTCAACGGCCGCCTGCGGAAAGCGGAATTTTGCACGGAAATCAACAGTGGTGTAACAAATAATCCATCATTCCATTCTTATTTTAAAAGGTATAGAAGTTAAAAAAGTAAGAATCCTAATAAAAACAGAACGATAAGAATGGAAAGGGATTGTGACAGGAAATATGCTAATAAATATACTAATAATGATTGTCGTATTGTACTTCATATATGTATTTGTAACTGCAGTGGTACTGTTTTATGTCCCTTCGCACAAGGGAAAAGACTTAAAAGTAATGAATACTGAGAATTTTTATGGAAAGAAAGAATCCACAGACCGCGTTATGCTTTTGGAAAACGGTTATTTTTCAGGGCTTGTTCGGATGCAGATGATTCAAGAAGCGAGGCACACAATCGATATTGCATATTTTTCCATTGGTAAAGGGCGTTCTTCAGATTTACTTATGGGCGCTTTATTCGAAGCTGCAGATCGAGGTATACGTATTCGAGTGCTGTTAGACGGGATCTCTCACGGATTAAAAGGCAAGAGAAAAAATGTTCTTTATGCTCTAGCTTCCCATCATAATATTGAATTAAAGTACTATGAACCCTTTGCTATGTTTAAACCTTGGACATGGCATAACCGTCTTCACGATAAAATAATAGTAGTCGATGGTCAATTAGGTATTAGTGGAGGACGAAATATTGGAGATAAATACTTGGCCAGTCAACCAGATAAAAATTTTGTCTATGACCGCGATGTGCTGATTTATAACACAAAGCAAGAAAGTAATAGTGTTATTGTCTCCATGGAGAAGTATGTAGAGAAATTATGGAACCACCCGTATACCCGAAAAGCTTTTCCGAAGCTCAAGAAAACTAAACAATTTCGTGGCCTTTCAGGAAAGAAATTGTTAATAGATCAATACGAAGAGGCCAAAAAAGCAAATGAACCTTTTGTCCATCCTTATATTGTATGGAGAGAATCAACGATGCCTACAAGAAAGGTTTCTTTTATTACAAATCCTATTCAACGAATGAATAAAAGCCCTTTTATATGGAGAACGTTTATTAAGCTTTCCCAGCAAGCTGAAAAATCCATTGTCGTTCAAAGTCCTTATATTGTACCAACAAAAGAGATGGAACAGTATATAGATAAGTCAGTAAAATCTAAAGTGCAAAGAATTATTTTAACTAATTCGATTACATCCACTCCAAATGCTATGGCTTTTTCTGCATACTTGGGAGTGAAGAATTGCGTTATAAAAGCTGGTTCAAAGCTTTATGAATATCAAAAGCCTTATTCAATTCACGGGAAATCTGTTGTTTATGATCAGCGTTTAAGTGCAGTTGGTTCTTTTAACTTAGATTCACGTTCAGTATTTTTAAATACTGAATCCATGGTTATGATAGATAGTGAAGAATTTGCATCCGAGCTAACAGGAGCTATTGAAACTAAGATTTCTCACAGTACGCTTGTGGGAAATGAGGGAGAACCTGTGGATTTTAATACGGATTCTCAAAAAAACGTGCCTCCTATGAAATCTGCACTCCTACATATCCTTTCAGTCTTCACGCGATTTTGGAGACATTTTGTATAGTTCCGCACTGTGCCTAAAAAAGGCTTTTACTGAAAATCAATGGTAGAGATTAAAAGCTACTGCAACTGGAGGAGGGGAGTGTAAAAAGCTGTGATATGCCTCACAGTTTTTTGAAATGGCTAGTACTAGTCGTGATTCATAAAAAGACCTATTGACGAAATTCCATATATGTTTTATTATAATATAGCGTCGTCAATAAACGAAACGAGGTTCTTTTGAAGAAATCATTTCTAGGGGCATAGTTTAAAGGTAGAACTACGGTCTCCAAAACCGTCAGTGTGGGTTCGATTCCTACTGCCCCTGCCATTTTAGAGTTATCTTTTAATTCACACGCGGGTGTGGCGGAATTGGCAGACGCGCTAGACTTAGGATCTAGTGTCTTATGACGTGGGGGTTCAAGTCCCTTCACCCGCATCTTTAGTTTCATATATGCGCGGAAGTAGTTCAGTGGTAGAACACCACCTTGCCAAGGTGGGGGTCGCGAGTTCGAACCTCGTCTTCCGCTTATTTTCAAAAGCAGTTTGCATGTGCAAACTGCTTTTTTTGTTGTAGAAATAAAGATTTTTACGATGCTGTTTTTAATCAGAAATAGTTTATTAAAGCAGTGCTGTTTATACGCATTGTTTTCATGAATATACACATATTATTGGGGTTACATTAAAAGCTAATGAACGATACGTGAAGACATCTAATATGGTTTTTAAGATAGGGGAGAGTCCTATGGAATCTAGTTGGTTTTCAATTATACCGTTTTTAATTGTTATTCCAATAGCTATTTTCACCAAACAAGTGTTGCCAGGGTTGTTTTTAGGCTTATTAGTAGGTGCTTATTTGATTGATCATTCGATTGTCGGAGGTGTTGAAAAGCTACTTCACTACGTTGTACAAGCTCTTAGAAATAAAAGTAATATAGAAATCGTCGTCTTTTTATACGCGTTTTCAGGGCTTATCGGAATGATTAAGATTGCTGGAGGAGTTAAAGGTTTTGTGGAAACAGCTGCAGAAAGAATTGATACAAGAAAAAAAGCACTTATTTTAACCTATGTTTCAACTATTGGAACATTTAGTGCTCCCACATTTCGTTTTGTGACGATTGCGCCCATCATGAGAGCGCTGCTGAAAAAAGTGAAAATGACGACAGCAGAGCTAGGGTTTGTTATTGAAACAACTGCTACCCCTGTTATCGTCTTAATTCCCGTGGCAACGGCATTTGTAGGATATATGGTATCAATCATTCAAATGGCAATTGATCATCAAGGCATAAAACAAGACGCTTATTCTTTATTCATTCAAAGCATTCCTTATAATTTCTTTTCGATTGTGATTATTTTAGTAGGGATTTATTTCAGCTTTTTTCATCATTCAACATCTACCGCTCCTATGAAGCTCGAGGAAGAAGACGAAAAAGATTGGCATGATTGTCATCCTTGCGTGTCGAAGGATTTGCCTTCTAAGCCTTGGAATTTGTTAGTACCTTTACTTGTTGTGATTTCACTTACCTTACTTTTAACATGGTGGAGTGGACATCATAAGAGCCACAGCTTTTTTGAAGCATTTATTAAAGCAGACGTGTTAGAAGCGATGGTAGTAGCTTTAATTATCACTACGTTAATTACCCTCATTTTTTTCTTGTTTCAGCGCTTTACATTACAGAATTTGCTTAATGGTTTTATCACAGGAGGTAATGACTTAATGTCCGTTATTCTGCTGTTATCGGTAGTATGGGGATTATCCGCTGTTACAGAAGACTTAGGTTTTTCAAATTTTGTGACGGCACATTCTAAGTGGATTCCTCAAATGTTTGTCACTCCTTTTATGTTTATCTTTGGAGCTGCTATTTCTTACTTTATCGGATCTGCTTGGGGAACGTGGGGAATTTTAATGCCGCTTGGCGTATCGCTTGCAAGTTCTGCAGATCTTTCTTTGCCATTAATTATCGGTGCGGTGTTTGCAAGCGGTTCCTTTGGAGCATTTTCTTCACCTTTGAGCGACGATACGAATACCATCGCCAAAATATTAGATTTATCTGTTATTGAATATGCCAAATATAAATTAAAGCCAGCTTTAATTGCAGCGGGAATAACAGTTGCTTTCTATCTTGTTGTATCTTTCTTGTTTTAAATGAGGGAGTAGCTATCTATTCTTCACTTTTCATTTTTTTTAGCTTAACGTATGCATACAGCCCTAGTGATAGGCACACTAGCATGATACAAGTAAGCGGAAATAAGATGGTATTAACAAAATGATCATAAAACCATATATACACGAACATCACCTCGATAATTTTAACGCTATTTTTTCTATTTATTAGAGATATACTATCTGTGCTGCTTCTTCCTATTTTTTCAAAAAGGCGATAATCAGAAGCAGTATAGGTACGATAGAAAATAGCGGCATATGTAAAAGAAATCTCGCTACGTGCAGCCCTTCATAAAGGTGTTCTTGAAAATTACTAGCGATTGTAATCGACAAAAATAACACAATGATACCTAAAGGATACGCTAGACGTGAAGGCGATTTAATTTTAAATAAAGTAGCTGTACCTATTAATAAAGGTAAGGTTCTCAGAAAGCAAATTCTTAAAAGAAGACTCTGCTTGTTCACTGCTTGTTTGATTTGCCTGAGAGCGAAGATTATTTGTAGATTTTTGATTTTTAAAGAACGAAGGCATAAATGAAAGCACCCTTACTGTATTTTTTATTAATTTGACCAAAAACCGTATAATTATGTAATTTTTAACAAATCATCTTTTGCATGACGGTAAATGAAAATGACGAACCTATGAGGTAAGTAACGATTAGGTGAGGAGTGAAAGGAATGAAAATTATTGGAGTTAGCCTGCTGCTATTTGGATCTGTGATCGCTCTTTCTGTAGGAATTGATCTTTTTCAAGGAACGAACGTACTGCAGGCACTATACAATGCATTAAGCCCGTTTCGTGTAATGGAAGTGGCCGAATTATTTGTCCTTTTTTCTCTTTTATTTTTCTTTTTCGCAGAGTCCCTTTATCTTCTTTTAAAGAAGCGGCAACAAAAACAACAGTAACTTGGTGCAAAGAGGTGTTTATCTCTTTACTATCGAAACAAACGTATAGAAAGATAGCTTTGAGATAGGGGAGATCGACATGAATATTGAGACTAACAGATTACTAATACGCAAATTTAACTATGAAGATTGGCAAGATGTCTACGCATATACATCTGATGTTCATGTCATGAAGTACATACCAGAAGGTGTTTTTAGTAAGGATGATGCGAAGAAATTTGTAAATGAAAATATGGAAGAAAATATTAAAAATTTTCCAGTTGTATTAAAAAACGAAAAAATCCTAATTGGTCATATCGTCTTTTTCAACTATTTTGGGGACCATACTTATGAAATTGGCTGGGTATTTAATTCTCTCTATCATCAGAAAGGATATGCGTCAGAAGCGGCAAAAGCAATCGTGGACTACGCCTTTAATACAATGAACCTCCATCGGATTATTGCTACTTGTCAACCTGAGAATACGTCTTCTTATCGTGTTATGGAAAAGATCGGGATGAGAAGAGAAGGGTATTTTAAAAAATGTATTCCAACTGAAAAAGGATGGTGGGATGAATATTATTACGCGGTTTTAAAGGAAGAGTGGAAATGAGCTTTACTTTTACGAAATTGCATTTTCCGAGTTGTAAAGACGAAAACAAGCCCAATTTTTAAAAAATGAGCAAAAAAGCAAACCAAAACGTCTAGGCAGACATACAATAAGCTATCCATGAGAAACACCCCATGTTTGAACCTTCTTTGTTTTAGCAACAGAAAATCACGTTGAAAGGGAGTGCTTATATGTCTAATGCTGGATGTGGATTTGGTTCTGGTTTCGCTTTATTAGTTGTATTATTTATTCTATTAGTAATTATCGGATGTAGTTGTTATAGCGGTGGTTACGGTGGCTACTACGGCTGCTAATTATATCACTGAATAGCCTAAAGGATACCCTTTAGGCTTTTTTGTGTTCGTTATAAAAAGCTGGAAGAGATGATTAATCAGCAGGCTCAGTATCAACATGCGATTCAATTTTTTTCTCTTTCGGCAATTGATCAATAGAAGCCCAAGGCACGCGGCGAGGCTTATATTCAATCGCATCAGTAGAGTAAACGGCCACGCTTACGACTCCCCCGTGTACCTGCGCTCGAATCAACAAAGGATCACTGTACGTATTTTTAAAATGAAAGTCAGGTCCATACCAGCTGACGGTAGCGTCTCGCCCAGGAGGTACGTAGGAAACACTGCGGCTGTGTGAGTAGCGCTGCGTAATTGTGACACCAGCGTTATCGACGGCGTTAAATAAGGTAGAAGAAACTTGGCAAATTCCTCCTCCAACTCCTTCAGAATACTCTCCTTTTACAATGATTGGCGCACGCATATACCCTTTTGATGCCGTTCTTTTTCCAACGGTTTGATTAAAAGAGAAAACTTCCCCAGGAAATATGACGCTGCTGTCTAGTGATTCAGCCGCGAGAGAAATATTGTGAGAACGATTTTTATTATGAGGATTAAATACCGTATGATAATGACCGATTTGCTTAATGCGAATTGTTGCAAGCAGCTCCTTATCCACGCGAGGCGGAACAGGAAGCGTCGGGATTTCTAGTGTTGACGTACCGCCGTTAAAAAAATAAGTATAAAATTTCTCCGCAAAATCTTTATGATATAGTTTGACACCCGCTTGCTCAGGAACAATTTGTCCGCTTTTATCAATGCGGGCATTTAGGGGCTCTCTATATGTTTTTTTATCCAATTCTTTTAGAAGAAGATTGTATCGATCATGATCAACCATAGGTACAGGAAGAAGAGGTACTGCCACTTTGTCCCGTTCAATCCGTTCAATTGGTTTACCGTCATGAGTAATAGATAGGTGGTCTTGTGTAGAAAGAGGTTGAATGAGCATTAAAAGTCCAACCATCCAAGTGAAATTCATATCATATACCTCGCTTTCACCTGTTAGTATGAATAAAATGAACCGTTTAATGTATAGGATTCACAAGCTCTTTTTTTGTATTATTTTCCATGAGCCGAGCGTGTAAAAATTTCTATTTATAATTGTATGTGTACTTTCGCATATTACATAGAGAAACTACAAGGTAACGAGGGTAGACAATGACAAAATTAATGATTTTAGTCTTTATGCTTATTAGTTTTTTTGTGCATCCCCAAAAGATGAAAGCAGAAGAAAACCTTACGTACTTTCCAGTAAGTGACACAGGAAAAGTATTAAAGTGGAAACGTGTAGAAAGCTTACTGCCGAAGGGGAAAAAATTTAAAGTGATCGATGTAGAAACCGGTTTTTACTTTTATGTGCAGCGAAGAGCAGGCTCGCACCACGCAGATGTTCAGCCGCTTACACGTCAAGATACGAAAGTAATGAAGCACTTATATAATGGAAAATGGAGCTGGAACCGAAGAGCTGTTCTTATTCCGTTTAAAGGCCAAATGCTTGCAGCTTCCATGAATGGAATGCCTCACGGAGCCGGCGCGCTCGACAATGGGTTCCCCGGTCATTTTTGCATTCATTTTGCGGGGAGTACGACTCACAAGTCTCAAAATGTGGATCCAGGTCATCAGTTAATGGTATTAAAAGCAGGAGGAAAGCTTGATGAATATGCATTAAAAGCTGAGCCGGCAGAAGTCGTCAATATGTTTTTAACCGGATTAAAGCAAGATGACGATGCCTTAATGCAGCCGGTTTTGCGCGTAAAGCAAGAGCATAAGCTATGGGCAAAACTGCATAGTATCTCCACTATTTATTATAAAACGGACTTATTTCATGCAAAAAAGTATAAAACAAAAGAGAAAATCGCCGTAGATTGTCTTATTTATTACGAAGATAAAGGGGCACAAAAGACAACGATGGTTTTTACTTTAAAAAGAAATCCATTAACAAACGGATGGGAAATTTCTTCTCTTACATTGTAATGACCGATTATTTCTTAAAAACACATCTGACAGAAAACAGATGTGTTTTTAAGCATTTGTTTAGCTCTCTAGCCGTTCGCAATGTTATAGTGGAAAAACGTGCTTACATACGATAGAAAAGAATAAAAAAGGGTATAAGTAATAATATTACTCTTTCTGCAAAGAACTCTACAGCACGAAAGGAGAGGGTGTTTATTTTCTCATATTGGTTTAGCCGCTTAGTCGCTGCAGATCCTGGACGAAAAAGGCTCAAAACGGCTTCTAAAGCTACGATCAGCGTAATTACAGCGGTCGTTATTATGCTGATCGTATTAAAAGCAGCGGGAAGCTCACAAATTACCGCTGCTATTTTATCGGGCGTAATCGGCCTGATGGGTATATTGGTTGTGAATGATGAAACAACAAAAGCAAAAAAAGTGACCACAGGCTTAGTAGCACTTTCTAGCGCCGTTTCTCTCGGCATTGGCTCGTTTCTATCACAATATGGACAAGCAGAAAATGTTTTTCTCGTTCTGCTAGTGTTTTTGTCTTTTTATTTACAGAAATTTGGTATTCGCTATTTCTCTCTGTCGATGGTAGCATTTATGTCGTTTTATTTTGCTTCTATTTTACACGTTACATTTTCTCAGCTGCCGTGGCTGTTAGCTGGCGTTATAGTAGGAGCCTGCTGTGCATTTATCTATAATTTTGTCATCTTTAAAGACCGACCTGCCAACGTGCTGAGATCTTCAATGAAATCGTTTCATATTCAAGTGAATTTGGTGCTTGATTTAATTATTGAGTTAATTCAAAAGAAACAAATTGAACCTGCTCAAATTAAACAATACAACCGCAATATTAAAAAACTAGCGGAGTATGCCCGTGTGGCATCAGAAGAGCTTGGCAATACAGATCCTCACGACATATGGCCTGGCGTCACAGCTGAACAAATGCGCCTTTATGTATTTGATATAGTTATGCTGCTTCAGACATATTCCCCGGCAATTCGAAAACTCAGTGAATTAAAGGCATTTAATCATTTTGATATTCAGCAGCTGCTGTTAAAGCTAGTGGAATCGATTCGCGAAGCAGAGGTGTTAAATGGAAATTCTACTCATTCACTAGCAGATGCAGCTCAGCATCTGCAAGAGCTGCGCCAAAAATTAAGTGAACTCGAACCTCAAGACAAAAGGTATAAAGACTGGCTTTACTTAATCCGCCGTATCGAAACGATATCAAATCACGTGATTGATGAAGCCTATGAGCTGCAGCAAGCAATTGTGAAGCAAGAAAAACAGCCTCAAAAAGAAGCGGAAGAAAAAGAAGACGATGAGAGTAAAGAAGAAGAAACAGGATTAAAACCGTCTACGAAAAAGTCTATTCAAGCGGTCATCACTGCTGTTGCGACCTTAATATTTGGCTCTTTTCTGTCTCCATCGCACCAATATTGGGCGCTCTTAGCAGGCTATTTAGTGCTTCTTGGTACAGAAACGATAGGAAGTACGTTTGTAAAAGCTGTACAGCGAAGTGTAGGCACGCTTTTAGGAGCAGCTGTGGGCTTTGTTGTCGCAAGCTTTGTCTCACCGGGAATACTTGAAATAACGCTGCTTTTTATCTGCGTGTTTATGGCTTTTTATTTCTTTCCCATTACGTACTCGTTTATGAGCTTTTGGATTACAATGATGCTGGCCTTTATGTATGACATGCTTCTTGGGGGAATTTCAGAGAGTTTATTGCTGGCTCGCGTATTAGACACAGTCGTAGGAGTTGGAATTGGCTTAGCCGTATCTGCTCTTGTGTTTCCTAAAAGAACAAGAGATAAAATAACCGACACGTCAGTAGAATACGTAGCGGCTTTAAAAGAATTTGTTCACACTTATTTGCATCGTTTTACGAATCAGTATGCGTTTGCCAATTTAGCTGATAAAGGAATGGAATTAGAAAAAAAGCTAAAACAGCTTCATGTTGACTCAGATCCTATTATCAAAGGTTTCGTTGGCCGTTCACGCCTTCAGCAATTTTTGACCGTCTTTACCGCTATTAATTATTACGCCAAGCATTTGGTGGCATCTTCTACTAGAAACGAAGCTTTTTATAAGGAAGCAGAATTTCATGGTGTAGTCAAGGAAGTGGAAGAGAAAGTGGCAAGCAATTTTTCTCAGCTTGAAAAAGCGCTGCGAGGAGAAAGAGGAACGTATGTATATACGCTTGAAGATGTCAGACAAAAAATTGAACAATCTTTAGATTATTTTGATACGTCCGTTCAATCAAGAAACTTACAGCATCTGCAGCTGCTGCATAACATTTATTACGTATGGAAAATCAATCAATCGGTTGTTCACTTAGCCAAAGAGCTAGGAGCAGAAGAAATAAGTAATGAAAACTAAAAACCAGCGAATATGTCGCTGGTTTTTAATCTGATGAATAAGGGGACGTATCTTTTCTAATTGTTCTCCACGTTGTTTTAAGACCGGCATAGCTGCCAATTGCGGCGTATCCATAAAAATATCCCATAAACAATCCGGCAATAATATGATGAGGGTGACTGATAAATACTGAAAACAGCACGCCGACAGCTAAAGCAATAGTCGGAACATACTGCTTTTTAGGATGAAAAAGCCATTTGATCAGCTGCGTCACGATTAATACGACAGGAACACCAATGACTGCGTCCCAAAAATTTGTATGAATTGTAGGGAAATCCATGTTCAAGCACCTCGTTAAATGTGTTGGATGTAAGATTATTTATGCTGCTTACCTAAGAACACTTCAATTAGAGTTATGAGGGGCTCCAGGTGGATAATAATAAGGAGGAATTTTGAGCCATCCTTTTTGCTGCATTAGAATTTTCACTTTTGATCCTAATATGACTTTTTCAGTGTGGAATTTCAACCACATTAATCCAATATCGGTTCTAATAGATTGTCCCATATTCGTGCTGCACATGACGATATTAGAGGCAATTTTTACAGATATTAAGTTAGCGATTTCAGAATCCGTGGCTTTTGCTCCTAATGGAATACTGTTAGGATCAGATTTCGGTTTGGTAGCCGGTATTTCAGGAAGGGGAATTCCTTCTTTAATCATTAATTTTTTGAGTGTATCAATCTGAGATTCAGCCAGGTTTTTTGAGTCTTGAACAAGCTTAAGCAGTTCACTGTTAGTTGTTGTATTAAGGCAAGTTTCTAAAGCAGGTATTTCTTCCGCTAAAGCAGTGAAATACAGCCAACACCCCATAGTCTCACCGATATGTGGGCGAGGAGGCGTATCATCTGTAGAAGAGTTCTTTATGTAATCAAGTAGTGTCTCAATGACGTTAATCATAACTTTTCACCCTTTATATAGTTTATGCATTTTCATTATTGCCTTCAGCAGAAAAGGATAAACACAGCTAGGAAATGTTACATATGAAATTGGTTATCATGAGTGGAAGGAAAAGCATCCTACTCAGCAATTTATAATGGTGATGGTACATTTACTGTAACCGCATCTAAAGGTATAAAAATTGTTGAAATGCTTGATAAATAGGTTGGTGCTAGAAGATAAAGTTAATAGAAAAAATCTCCTTGCTCATTAAGGAGATTTTTTTACCAGATGTATTATATCGTTTTTCTTCGATGCTCTCTCCATAACGAAGTTAGTTCTTCTGACCAATATTTATAATCAAATACCGTTATATTTTTGCTAGGCATAAAAACATTTAACAGCCAATTAACCCTTAATTTGTCTCTGGCGCCTATCGTTTTATCATTTCTACAGCAGCCTTCATCACAAGGTTTATCGTGTATCTTGTAAGGAATATTTTTAACGACTAATCCATTTTTCACACGTTTTGTGTACTCAATTCCTATAATCAAATATATCACTCCTCGCAGTAACTCTTATCTTCATAATCATATGTAGGGATGACTTCTTTAATTATATCCATTTCATTTTTTAATCGCTCATCAACGAATTAAAACAGCATATAAAAAAGGCAGCCAATAAAAATTGACTAGCCATCTCTTTAATATAAATGAGAACAGGCAAAGTGTTCTTTAAGGAAAGAGGAAGAAGGGTAGAAAACAAAAATAAAAAAGCCCTGCTGTAGGGCTTTTAAATCAAGCAACTTTTGATGCCACGACGATTACTTTACCGTGATCTAATTCTTCTTCATAGCGTTCAGCTTCCGGCTGTGATAATCCTAATGAACGCATTTTGGCACGAAGCTCGTCTCCTCGAGAACGAAACACATTCGCAATCGCATCAAAAACACCTTGTTCAGAAAGACCGATATTGTTTGTATTTGTTGCAGCTGTTAAATCCTCGGAGCGATCTTGATGGTGTGCAAGTAAATAAACTTCGTCCTTTGTAAATCCTTCACGCAAAAATTGTTCGATTGTATCTTTTGCCTGTACGCCATTTTCAACTACTTTTACATTTACCATTTCAAACAACCTCCTTGTATGATAGACAACTTTCTAGAATATATTTAGTAATGAAGAGAAGTTTAAGTAACTTATCTCCTTGCTTTGTGTATACACGTTATTAGAAGTGATAAAACCTATTTCCAGAAATTGAGTTAAAAAATCTAACATAGAAAAAGAGGGAAAAGCGCTGTTATTTTTAAGGAGAATCTGGGAAAGGATCAGCAGGAAGAGGCTTTAGCAAGCCTAGCATTTCGCTTGCATAATTATTTTTACTTGTACGCCAAATACTACTTTTTCGGTATGAAGTTTAAGCCACAGACGTACGCACATTTTAAAAAAAATCCTTCAACCTAGGACAGGCACCCGTGCACATTCCTTTCTTTTTCATATACTGATAGGGACAAAGAAAGAAGGAGATGATAGTAGAATGGGATGTTGCAAAAAGAGATTCCACAACTGTGAGGACCATCATCACAGCAGATGCTCTCGTAAGAAAAGATGTCACAAGCATGACGACTATGGTCACAGCAGATGCTCTTGCAAGAAAAGATGCCACAAGCATGACGACTACGACTATGGCCACAGCAAATGCTCTTGCGAGAAAAAATGCCATAAGCATGACGGGTATGAGAAAAAACATCATTGTGAAGACCACTGCGACAATGATTACCGCTTAATTGTTTTTTAATATAAAAGTGAAAATGTAGGACAAATTCCAAAAAGCCTGTATCTTAAGTAAGGAATTAAGATACAGGCTTTTTTCATACATAAAAAATAAAAGCTTAAGATGAAAGACGTTCTTTTTGTTTTTCATACACGGAAGTGGATTCATTCCACGTATAACGACCGTCTTGCAACTGAATGGTCGCGCTGAATGGACAGTCTATTGACGTTTCTGCGTCATCTAAACTGCTTTCAAGCAATCTTTTTTTGAATCGCATCAAATCTTCTTTTGACGCAATTCGAAAAACCATTTCTAACGTAAGATCATCGTCCATTGCATTGTGTAATTGACTGATGCTTTTGCGGAATTCTTTATTATATTGAAGCATAATTTTAATGTCTGCTACGCAAGCAACACCAAACACATCTTTTACAACAGACTCAACCGTTAACTGTGTTGTCGAAGCGTACGTTGAAATATCACGCTGAGGATTTTCTAAATAATAAATCGTTTCTACAGGATGTCTCGTCATAAGCACCTCTTTCTTACTACTTATTATACAGGAAAAAAGGGGGAAATGGGGAAAAGAATTTTAGGAAGGGGTTACATAAGAAATAAAAAAAGCCCTCTTATTAAATAAGAGGGAAATAAATGTGATAGGAATTAATAAAAATCTTTTTCAGAAAAACGCGACGAGATTTTTGCGACTGTGAGAGCGGCATTGATGGTAGTAGTTGTACCAGCTGTTGTTGCTGTAACCGTTACCGTATCGCCTCTTCTTAAATGACGCAGGAGTGATATTGTGGCTGTACCAGAAGAAGAAGTAACAGTTTGGGTAAAGCCTCCGGCATTAATTGTATACGTAACAGTCGAAGTAGCTGGAGTAGAAGTGGAGAATGCTGTAAATGAAATAAAATACTCTCCGCTTTCTAAAACTTCTATTCCATTAGAAACAACTCGTACATTCTTACTTGGAGACAGAAGGTTAGTAAATGTTAATGGAGTATTTACAGCCGCACCTGTTATTGTTGTTGTACCTGTTACTGTGCCAAACGCAGGTCTATCATCAAAATCTGGTCTCTCACAATCATCGTCGCAGTGTCTTTTGCAGTGATGTTTATGCCAATCATTATCACAGTGGTGTCTATATTCGTCGTCAGAACTACCTTTTAAATATTTTTTGTAATAATATGACATGCTTTCACCTCACCTTGGGTTTGAAGGTTTTCACCTTCTAGTATAGTAAATGCAGGAAGTGAGAGGTTTGCAATGGACAAGGGTTTAATAATATAAAATGTGTTTTCCAATATAGAGTCAATGACAATTTAAATAGGTTAAATATACTTTATCTCAAAATATTTAAACTTTAAATTGATAATCTAGGTATTCTATTTAAAGGTTTTTCTATTTGTACAATCTTATTTGTTTGTAAAAAAATACCCCTGCTAAAAAGCGGGGGTAAAATAGTTAGATATTATTTTATAGCTGGGATTAACAAGAACTTTTAAAATAAATCCCGATCTCTTTTTTATTCACAGTCTAGTTCTAAAGCTGTGAATGTGTGGCTTATTACATTGTCAGGAGTCAGAGTCACATCAGATGTGCCAACTGGAATACCTACAGGAGTTGCAGGAGTAGAAAGATCAAGGAATATAGTACCCTCTGGGAAAGGACCTAAATTAATGGTTAAAAAGTACTCGTTTTCTCCACAATCCGGATCAGTATCTACTGCATGAATAGAAGTAGTAATAGGGCTAAACGCAATGCCAAGGAAACCGCTACCTAAAATTTGTAAACCAAAAATTCCACTTGTATCGAATTTTTCAGAAATTAATACAGGTCTCGATGATTTGTCGCTTTTTCTCCAAATTCTAAAAGTTGCTGGTATAGCTAAAGCAAGGAAGATTCCAGTTCCTGTTAAAAGTCCTAGGATAGCTATGATTAAGGTAGCGATAGCAGCTACTATGGCTGTTACAGTAGCACCTAAATCAAAGGGATCAGGCTGCCAATTCACTGTTGCGTCTAATACCACTTGATCACAATCATCATCGACACAAACTTTTGTCGTTGCGATTGTGCTAGCTAATAAATTAGGGCGAGCAGTTGTAGTAACTGGTACCGACGGAGCTTGATCTACATCAAGTTCGCATTCTTTTTCATGATGTTCGTCCTTATACTCATCAAACTTGCAGTGCTCTTTGTGTTCCTCTTTACAATCCTCTTTACAATCATATTTTTTAGGATCGCCTTTAATATACTTTTTGTCATAATATGACATAAACTTTCACCTCCGAGTTATTTAAGAGGTTTTTTAAGCCTCTTGATATATATAATGCTAAAGCTTACTAAGGTGGACTAGGTTACCGTCTAAAATTATAAAAAAGGGCGTTTGGCTAGTCCTTAGAACTAATAGCGTAGCGGTCTCATAGTGATTGGGGGTGTTTTTTATCTGATTTTCCTAATAAAACGAGCTTGAATCAAAAAAGCTTAGAGGATTGAATACATACGTGATGTGGGAGAAATAAGTTTAATTTACAACTGCACTTTAATAAAATTCACAGAAGAAAGTGCAATAAATACACTTCGATTTTCTCTCTCATACCCTATTACGGTTTCTTCTAATTCAATCAAACCATTTTCAAAATTTATTAAAACTCCTTCAAAAAGCGCACTGTCAGTAGCAATTTCTAAAGTTAGTCCAATAGATTGTTGAAGCTGAGCTTCTAACGTGAATAAAAAATTCATTGTAAATCACCATCTTCGTTTAGAAGAATTACTGCATTAATACTAGCTAATGGAACATACACAAAATTGCCTTCTGACTGTTTTAATACAACGTAATTAAGAGGAATTTTAAAAAATGCCCCGGTTTGTACCACTTTTCCTGTCACAGAACCAAAAGCTGTAATGATTTCTACGCTTGAATTTACGGCTTCGGTAAGCAATGCCCTAAATTCAGAACCTTCTTGTGCTGATAAAATTTGTGCCATTCTAAATCATTCCTTTCATTTTTAATCATACATTTCAATATATTCAAAAATTTTTCTAATGACAGGGACAAACTTCCTATACTTAAAAAAAGGGCAGGGTTTTAAGCACATCATAAAAGATTCATAATTACTTGTCTCACCTTTCATTTCCCGTTGCATATAGTAAGATGAGGTGAATGTAAAATGTTATATGAACGGACTTTAGGACTAATTAGCGTAGTAATAACCTGTCATAATATCTCATCTTTCATTAAAGAATGTTTAGATGGTTTATTAAAGCAAACGTATAAGAATATAGAAGTTATTTTAGTGAATGATGCATCTTCAGATGACACAAGTAATGTTATAAAAGAATGGATAGCAGAGAATGATCCGCCTTTTCCTGTAGAAGTCATTGATTTGTCCCGCAACGTTGGATTTTCAGGTGCATCAACAATCGGCTATTTTTTAAGCAAAGGAGAATATATTGCAGTTCATGACGGTGATGATATTTCTCATCCTGAACGATTAGAAAAGCAGCTCTTATATCTGCAAGCACACCCTGAAATTGATGTACTGGGATCGAGCTATGCATATTTTTCAGATGGAGACTTTCAAGGGGCAAAAAAAGAGAATTGGCTCCGATACGGAAAAAGCATTCGCGAATTATATGCAAAAGGCGGACACTGCGTGTGCCATGGGACACTTTTGTTTCGAGGTGAAGTGTTTGACAAAATAGGAGGTCCGACGCGCAGAATTAAAGGCGCTGAAGACTATGAGTTTATTGCAAAATGCTTAAATGCAAAGCTGAATGTGGAAAACTTACCCGACGTTTTATACTATTATCGTTTTCACTCAAAACAGCGTTCTCAACAATTTTATAGAAAGGAAGCCACAAAAGATGAGTAATGAATCTCTGCGTATACTAATGGTTTTAGACAGTATTGAAGTAGGCGGAACGGAAACGCACGTATTTAGTTTAGCTAAAGAGATGCTTAGAAAAGGCATCCATATAGTCATTGCTGGGAATAAAGGCAGAATGATAGATAAATTTTATGACTTAGGCTGCCCCATTTATGAAGTTGATTTTCCTTATACATTAAATATAGAAGAAGAAAAAAGAAATGAGCTAATCAGCCAAGTTGAGCAAATTATTGAAAAAGAAGATATTTCTCTTGTTCATGCTCACCAAACTCCTTCAGCATACCTAACTTTTTCGGTTGCAAAACAAAGAAGAATTCCCACTATTTTCACGGTCCACGGCACATATTACCCTAAAAGTGAATTACTCAAAGTAGTAGCACTTGCTTCAGCCACCATATGCGTTAGTCCCCCGGTATACGAATATGTTCAAGAAGAAACATCAGTCGAGCCGATTTTAATTGCCAATGGAGTTGATACAAAAGAATACAGTGAAAGGGATGTAACGGAGTTAAAAGCTCAATTGAACATTCCTGAAGAAGCATTTGTTTTGTTATACAGCAGCCGCATTAATTGGACAAAGGCAAATATTTGTATGATGCTGCTTCGGGCGTGCAAAGATGTAAAGCTGTCGAAAGCTCCTCACCTTCATGTTGTGGTAGTAGGAGACGGCCCTCGCTTTAAAGATCTTGAAAATTTAACTGACTTAATTCATCGCACGTGTAAAGATTCATTTATTCATCTTGTAGGTGAAAAACAAGATATGCAACACTATTATCCCATAGCAGATTGTGTTGTAGGAACAGGGCGAGTAGCGCTTGAAGCAATGGCTTGTACAAAGCCTGTGCTAGCCGTTGGCAATCACGGTTATTTTGGATTGGTAGATAAAAATGAGTATGACAATGCGTGGAACTATTATTTCGGAGATCATAACTCTCGCCACGCCTGCAGTCGATTTACGTTAGCTCGTGATTTAGGTACTATTATTGCTTCTTCCCAACAGCTTAAAAATATTGGACTTCAGTCAAGAGAGTGGATTTTAAACAAATTCGAGGTCACAAAAGTAACGGAAGAATTGATAGAGTTATATCTTGATAAACTAAAGGATGAGACAACATGAAAAAAGTGCTGTATATAGGCTGGATTGGGTTTGGGAATTTAGGAGACGAACTGCTTTGGCATGTGTTTAAAGAGCTGAGCGAACAGTATTACAGTGAAGATGAAATTGAAGTCACTCCGTCTTTTCCAGGAGTTGATTTTAAAAACGTAGAGCCTTACGATACGGTAGTTTTAGGAGGAGGGTCGCTATTACTGCCTGGTTATCTTCAAGTCTTGCAAAAAGCAGCTGATTTAGGAAAAGATATTTTAATTTGGGGAAGCGGAATGGACTGGGTTGAAAAAGAACAGCTGGATAAAATGCTGGCAGGAGAAAGTATTTCTTTACGTAAGCTTTTTACTGAAAAAGATGGAGAACTAATGAAAGATGTTTTTAACCGCGCGTCTTTTGCAGGAATAAGAGGACCGCTTGCTAAAAAAGCATTAGAAGCAATAGGAGTCGATTCTGAAAAAATACGTATTATCGGAGATCCTGGCTTGTTGTTAAGTGCTAATAGGGTAGGAGATAAAAAAGAAAAAATTATTGGTGTGAACTGGGGAACTACGTATAACCGTTTATATGGAGGAAATGAGCTGGCAGTCGAAGATGCCCTAGCAAGAGCTTGTAAAAAACTGATTCAACAAGGCTACAAAATAGCTATCTACCTCGTGTGGGGAAGTGATAAAGCTTCGTGCCAAAGACTGTTTGATAAAATTAACGATCCAGAACATGTAGTGTTTGATGAAAAGCTGTATAAAGAACAAGAGCTGATGACTATTTTATCCCGTTACACTATGACCATTAATTTTAAGCTTCATGCGAATATTTTATCTTTAGCAGCAGGTGTTCCGTGTGTGGCGCTAGGGTATCGCTTTAAAGTGTTTGACTTAGCGTATTCTCTTGGTTTAGAAAAATGTGTGGTGTCGCCCGATTCTCTAACTTTAGAAAAAGATGTTCTTAGTCGAATAGCATATATTGAAACCAATTACGATGATATATTGAGTCAGTATAAAGAAAGTGAAAATTTATATAAGCCGTATTTAATAGAACCTTTTCGAAAAAAAATATTCTAAACCGTAAAAAGCAAGTGTCTTTGTAAGGTACTTGCTTTTTGCATTACATATATTTCTTCATGAAGTTATGCTAGAAATAACACAGCAGCTAATTTTTTGTTAGAATAGGAAGAGCAGTTGTAATGTTTATCCTCGATTAATAATCCCTCAACTACTATTTCTACTTATTTTAAAGGAGGACGCAATTTTGCAGTTTGAACAAGCTTTAACACATTTACAGTCCTATTTTGGCTATGATTCATTTCGAAAAGGACAGGAAGAGTCGATTCGTTATGTTTTAGAAGGGCACAATACCGCTTGTATTATGCCAACAGGAGGAGGGAAATCGCTTTGTTATCAGATTCCTTCATTGCTATTAGAAGGTACGACACTGGTTATTTCTCCGTTGATTTCTTTGATGAAAGACCAAGTGGATACGCTGAACGCAGCTGGTATTCCGGCCACGTATATTAACAGCTCGCTGACGCACACAGAGGTACAGCAGCGCTTGGAAGAAGTAGCGCTTGGTGAATATAAGTTACTTTATGTAGCGCCGGAACGACTGGAGTCTCCGCAGTTTTTAGAGCAGCTTCAAATGCTTCCCATTCCGCTTGTAGCGGTAGATGAAGCGCACTGTATTTCACAGTGGGGCCATGATTTCAGACCGAGTTATTTGCGTATCAGCGACCTAATCAGCAAGCTGTCTAACGCGCCGATTGTAATGGGGCTGACGGCTACTGCGACGCCTCAAGTGCGTGAAGATATTTGCCGAGCTCTTCATATTAATGAAGAATACACAGTGATGACTGGCTTTGAACGTGAAAATTTATCGTTCGCTGTTGTGAAAGGTCAGGATCGAATCAGCTATATTGATCAGTATATCCGTAAAAATGACCAAGAAGCAGGCATCATTTATGCCGCTACGCGTAAAGATGTTGAAGAGCTTCACGCTAGATTGCAAAAGTCAGGAGTTAACGTATCAAAATACCATGCTGGTATGAACGCAAGCAGCCGTGATGAAGAGCAAAATCGCTTTCTTCAAGATGATGTTCAGGTAATGATAGCCACGTCTGCCTTCGGAATGGGGATTGATAAATCAAATATTCGCTTTGTTCTTCACTATCAGCTTCCGAAAAATATGGAAAGTTATTATCAAGAAGCAGGACGTGCTGGTCGTGACGGACTTCCAAGTGAGTGTATCGTGCTTTATTCACCTCAAGATATTCGCGTGCAGCGCTTTTTGATTGAACAGTCAACGTCGAATCCTAAAAAGCAGATTCAAGATCTTGAAAAGCTGCAAAGTATGGTGAACTACTGTCATACAGAAGGCTGTTTACAGGCGTATATTCTTCATTATTTTGGAGAAAGTGAAGCGCATGAGTGCGGACGCTGCAGCAACTGTACGGATGATCGCGTGGAAATAGACGTAACGGTTGATACGCAAAAAGTGTTATCTTGTATGATTCGTATGGGTGAACGTTTCGGTAAAATGATGATTGCTCAAGTGTTAACGGGTTCTCGAAATAAAAAAGTAATTGATTTTGGTTTTGATAAACTGAAAACGTACGGCGTCATGAGCGACCGGTCCGCTAAAGAAGTGAGCGATTTTATCGAGTATTTGATTTCAGAGCAGTTTATTTTAGTAGGACAAGGGTCATTTCCTACTTTATCCGTAGCGGCCAAAGGAAAAGGTGTGCTTCTCGGGACGGAAAAAGTGATGAGAAAAGAACAAATGGAAGTGAAGCAAATTGTCCAAGACGACGAGCTGTTTGCTCATTTGCGTTCCGTTCGAAAGCAGCTCGCAGACGAAGCCGGCGTACCTCCTTTTGTCATTTTCTCAGACGATACTCTTCATGATATGTGTACAAAACTTCCGGTGACGCTCCAGCAGTTCGCCACTGTAAAAGGAGTCGGAGAACAAAAACAAGAGCGATACGGAGAACGATTTACGACTGAAATCAAACATTTTTGTGAGAAACATCCGGACCGAAAGCGAGAAGTGTCAGCGCCTGCTCCGAAAAAAGCAAGAGCTTCATCAAAAGAAGGGTCTCATTTAGTAACATATGAGCTATTTCAGCAAGGAAAATCGTTAGATGAAATTGCTGAAGAACGTGAATTGAGCCGCATTACCATTGAAAATCATTTGTTTAAATGCGCAGAAGAAGAAAAAGAAATTGACTGGTCACCTTTTCTTTCAGAGGAGGACGAACAGCTTATTTTAGAAGCTGCTTCCTCAGTAGGCGATGAAAAGTTAAAGCCAATCAAAGAAGAATTACCTGAAAATCTCACTTATTTCATGATAAAAGTAGCGCTGTTTAAACAAAAAATGAAGCAGATATCTTGAACAAAAAGCTCCTATTAAAGGAGCTTTTTGTGTTGAGTAAGCGAATTTACTGATAAAATAAAAGATAGAAATATTAGAAAAATCAGATTACATAAAAAGGAGGACTGAATGGGAATGATTGAACGAGAGCTTGAAGCAATTTTGCATGCTTCTCACGACAATATCGTGATCACCGATGAAAAAGGACTTGTTTTACGAGCAAGTCAAAACTGCCGTGATATATACGGGTATGACGTGTCAGAGTTAGTGGGACAAACCGTATACGAACTGCAAAAACGCGGGATATTTTCACCTTCCGTTACGATTGAAGTGCTAAAGAAAAAGAAAGAAGTACAGCTGATGCAAAAAACAGAAACGGGAAAAGTTGTAATGGCAACCGGTATTCCCGTGTATGATGAACATCAGTGTATGAAAAGAGTCATTAGCTTTTCGCATGATTTAACAGAGCTTCAGCGCTTAAAAGAAGATTATCAGCAGCTCGAAGTGAAAATGAAAACATATCAGCTCGAAGTGGAAGAGCTTCGGGAACAGCAGTCAAATGAGATGGTCATACGAAGTGAATCGATGAAAAAGGTATGGTCGGTTATTAATCGCGTGGCAGACAGCGATGCAACGGTTGTGTTACTAGGTGAATCGGGTGTTGGTAAAACGGCTTTTGCCCGTGCTTTACACTATGGAAGTGAACGAAAAGAAGAGCCGTTTATTGAAATTAACTGCGGAGCCATTCCAGCTAGTTTGTTCGAATCTGAAATGTTTGGATACGAAGCAGGATCTTTTACAGGTGCAAGTACAAAAGGGAAAATAGGGAAATTTGAATTAGCTCATAACGGCACGCTTTTTTTAGATGAAATAGGGGAACTTCCTCTTGATATGCAAGTAAAGCTGTTAAAAGTGCTACAAGAAAAAACAGTCACCAAAATCGGCAGTGAACGAGCCAAACACGTAAACTTCAGGCTGATTGTAGCAACCAATCAGCCGCTTAAAGAAATGGTCAGAAAAGGAACGTTTCGCGAAGATTTATTTTATCGTTTACACGTTATTCCAATTACTATTCCTCCGCTTCGTGAGAGAAAAGAAGACATCGCGGCACTGCTTTATCATGTTTTACATAAACAAAATGAAAAATATAACATGAAGAAATTTTTTTATGCAGAAGCATTAAATATATTAGTTGAATATCCGTGGCCTGGAAATGTGCGCGAGCTTGAAAATACAATTGAACGCCTTGTGTTAACAACGGATGAAAACAGCATCTTGCCTCAAGACCTCCCGTTTTACTCAGAAAATAGCAGCAGTGAAAAAGAAGAATGGGAGTCTCTGGACACGTTAACCTCTGAGGGAATGACGCTTCAGCAAGCACTTGCAGAAGTGGAGAAAAACTGGCTAATTCGTGCTTATCGTCAGTGTCAAACAACGTATGAAATGGCAAATGCATTAGGAATCAGCCAGCCTACGGTCGTAAGACGTTTACGAAAGTACAATATTAAATAATGAAGTTTTAATTCAAAATGAATTAACTGATTCAATACTGAATCAGTTTTTTTGTTTTGATTCTATTATGAATTAAAAATCGTCCATAATTGCGCGGAATAAGATGATAAAAATTGGCATGCATTTTGCATTAATAAAAAGTATCTAAATAAAAAGCGTCAGTATCTAAAATAATGATGCCGCGCTAATGAATGAAACCTATTAGGAGGAATAAATCATGCCAAAATATCAGCCGAAAAATTCATTTGAATCTCCGCGTTTTTGCGGACCTCGAACGTTTATGAGACTTCCGTATGTAGAACAAGTAAATGCAGATATGGATTTTATTGTGACGGGTATTCCATTTGATTCAGGTCAATCTTTTCGAACAGGAGCACGTTTTGGGCCGGAAGCTATTCGAGATTTCTCCATTTTGCTTCGCCCGTATAATCCAGAACAAAAGATTAATATTTTTGATTACATCTCGGGCGTGGACTACGGCGATTTATCAGTAGTTCCCGGATATATTTTAGAAACATATAAGAAAATTGAAGAAGGGCTAGCGCCGGTTGTGAATGAAGGAATTATTCCTATTTCACTAGGAGGCGATCATTCAATGACGCTTGGTGAACTTCGTGCGATTGCGAAAAAGCACGGACCGGTAGCGCTTATCCAGTTTGATGCTCATTCTGATACGTGGGATAGTTATTTCGAACAAAAATACAATCACGGTACGGTATTCAGACGAGCAATTGAAGAAGGGTTAATAGACGTATCGCGTTCGATTCAAATCGGCATGCGAGGCGGTCTGTACGGCATTGAAGATTTAGAAGATGCAAAGAACTTAGGTTTGGCTCTGTATACGACAAATGAATATAAAAAAATCGGCGTTGAAAGAATGCTAGATATTATTCATGAGCGTGTAGGAGAAGGACCTGTGTTTTTATCGTTTGACATTGACTTTTTAGATCCAGTTTACGCGCCGGGAACAGGAACACCTGAAGTCTCAGGTGCCAGTATTGACGATGCGCTTCAATTTGTTCGAGGCTTAACAAATATTGATTTTGTCGGTTTTGATTTAGTGGAAGTACTGCCAGCTTATGATCATGGTCAAATTACAGCAGCGGCGGCCGCTAACATTGTCTATGAATTTATCACGCTTATTGCGCTAAGAAAAAAAGCAAAAGAAGAAGAAGCGCTGTTAGTGAAAGCACGCGACTAAATATAAAAAAGACGGTAAAAGTGGGAAGGTACTAGTATCTTTCCACTTTTATATACGAGTTCTCTATAGGGAGTGTTTGGGTATGAACGGGCAAGCAAATGTAAAAATAGATAAGAAACAGGAAAAAACATTAAAAAGAGAAATTATCAATCCAGCGACTAATAAGATCATAGCGGAAGTGTTTGATTCGTCGCTTCAACAAGTAGAGGAAGCGGTAGGTAAAGCAAAGCAGGCTTTTGAGCAGAGTGAATGGAAGAAAAATAAGTCACTGCGTGTAGAGGTGCTTAAAAAACTAGCAAATTTATTAGAAAATGAAGCGAGTGTATTTGCCGAAACAGAAACGTTAAATACAGGAAAACCAATAAAAGAATCACAGTTAGATATTGAAGATACGATTAATTGTTTAAGATATTACGCAAATTTAATAGAAGAAAATCAGCCGTGGACAAAGAACATGTTCGACGGCA
The DNA here is from genome assembly GCF_049199565.1 of Priestia sp. D3YE.R1. Lineage (NCBI taxonomy): Bacteria > Bacillati > Bacillota > Bacilli > Caryophanales > Bacillaceae > Priestia > Priestia sp. D3YE.R1. The sequence continues at coordinate 423,048 of NZ_JBLTHW010000003.1, forward strand.
CAAACAGTAAAATCATTCAAGAACCTATTGGGGTATGCGCGCTAATCGTTCCTTGGAATTTTCCTTTGCTGCTTGGCATGTGGAAGCTGGCTCCTGCATTAGCAGCTGGGAATACGGTGGTGTTTAAGCCGTCAGAATTAACGCCGCTTTCTTTTTTAAAGTTAGCTTCACTATGTAAAAAAGCTGGTATACCAGAAGGCGTGTTTAATTTACTTACGGGAGACGGTAAAGTGGGAAGTGCGCTTGTTGAACACACTGACGTAGCCAAAGTCTCTTTTACAGGAGGATCAGAAACAGGCAAACGTATTTATCAGCAGTGCGCAAAAGAGATGAAAAGAGTTTCGCTTGAACTGGGAGGGAAATCTCCGCTTCTTATTTTTGAAGACAGTGAAATTGATATTGCAGTAGATTGGACAATGTTTGGCTCATTTTTTAACCAAGGTCAAGTGTGTGTAGCTTCATCGCGTATACTCGTACATGAATCTATCTATAAGCCGTTTCTTTCTGCTCTTACGGAGGCTGTTGCTGCTATAAAAATTGGTAATCCGTTAAGAGAAGAAACGGAGATGGGTCCGGTTATTAGCAAGGAGCATCTGAACAAAATACGGAATTTTATCAAGCTAGGTCAAGAAGAAGGCGCGAATTTATTAACAGGAGGAACGTTAATTGACTGCGAAGGTGGCAACTATATAAAGCCGGCTGTGCTTGTTGATGTGGAGCAGCATATGAAAGTCGTCCAAGAAGAAATATTTGGTCCGGTTATTACCGTTCAATCTTTTTCAAGTGAAGAAGAAGCCATAGCCCTTGCTAACGGCACAAAATTTGGTTTAGCTGCAGGAATTTTAACGAATGATTTAATGAAAGCAGAGCGAGTTGCTGAACAGCTTCAAGCGGGAACGATTTGGATCAACGGCTACCATACGCCTCATATTGAAACGGCGTGGGGCGGTTTTAAAGAAAGTGGCATTGGCCGGGAGCTAGGTCCATATGGCTTAGCTGCTTTTACTGAAATAAAACATGTGAATACAAATTCCAAGCTAGCTCGATCCAATTGGTATCAATAAAAGTGAAAGGTGGAAAGAAAATGACAACAAAAAGTGGTCTTGCCCATGATGATGTGCAGCCGATTGCAGTCAATAAAAGAAGTATGGGCTTCTTCTCTACATTTTCCATGTGGATAGGAGCCAATGTGGTAGTAACGACCGTTTTTACGGGAATGCTGTTTGTACCCGATATGACATTTTTAAAGGCATTATTTATTATCGTGCTTGGCTCTTTAGTAGGTGCTATACCGCTCGTGCTGATGGGAAATATCGGAACTCGAACCGGTCTTCCAACCATGGTTTTAATGAGACCTGCTTTTGGACAAAGAGGAGCTATGCTTCCTGCTGCTGTTAATCTTATTACATTAATCGGCTGGGCCTGGATTCAAGCCTACATGGCAGGGCTAAGTTTAAATCATGCCATTACTTTTTTGACCGGTTACAGCAATATCAATCTATTTACAATTCTTACTCAAGTGTTGGTAGTAGCGATTTCTATATACGGACACAAAGGAATTGAAGCAACGGAAAAATTAGTAGCTACGCTTATGGTCATTTTAGCAACCGTTGTGTTTAGCTATTTGTTTATCGAATTCGATGCAGCCAAATTAATTCAAATGAAAGCGAACGAAAATCCTGGCATTACAGGGATGTTAGCTTTTGATATTGTAGTAGCTACAGCTTTTACGTGGATTCCCATTGTTTGCGATTATAACCGAAACTGTAAATCTGAAAAAACGGGAATTGCGGGAACGTATTTAGGGTATAACGTGGCGACTTTAATTGCGATGGGTTTAGGGGCAACGGTTTCCGGTTTTTCGATTCTCGGAAATATGACGCAAACGTATGACCCAGTAAATTTAATTGGCGCATATAGTCCGCTATTAGGATTAGTAGCAGCGATCGTGATTTTTTTATCGGTGCTGTCTACGAATGTAATGGTACTGTATAGCGCGACAATGTCTTATTTATCTATTTTTCCAAAGCAACGCTTTTGGGTACCGGCACTAACGATGGGAGTTGTCACAGTCCTAGGTTCTTTACTAAAAGAGTGGTTAATGACAAATTTTCAAAGCTTTTTGCTTATGATCGGTGTCTTATTTATTCCCATTATTGCGATTGTTCTTGTGGATTATTATATCATTCGCCAAAAACACTATGATATTTCAGCTATTTTAGAAAAACAAAATAAACTGTACTGGTATACAAAAGGATTTAACCTTCATGTGTATGTATCTTACATAGTGGGTGCTGTATTTGCCTACTATTTCACGTACGTTCACCCGATAGCCACAGGTGCAACGATCTTGGCCTTTTTATTTACAGGTGTTTTACATGTATCGTTAACCAAGCTTTCACAGCTCTCAATCCCTTATTCAAAGGGAATTGACAGAAATACTTGATAGATATTTAAAGTAGACTGAATTATCTGAAAAAATGTCAAAAAGCTTCTATTCAAAGGAGCTTTTTGTGTTGAAGAGAAGATAAAAAGGCAAGTAGATAAAATAGCTGAGAAATAAGTAAAAGCAGAAAGAAGAGAGTTTATTAATCCAGCCTCAAATAAAGTAATAACAATGTATTTGATTCTATAAGGGGTCTTTTCTATAATAAATGTAGGAAAACTTTCCAAAGGAGAATTTTATGCTCGAATTAGAGGCTATTCAAGGCAGGGCCATTGAAAAAACTAAACATACATTATTACAGGATATAAAAAGCGTACTAGGTGAACAAGACGAATGTCTGGATTTAGAGGCGTATTTAACAGACAGGCATTCTTTTATTAAGAAAGCCTGGGGGACTGCGTGGAGAAAAATAGCTGTTTCTTCTGTATCTAAGAAAAACAGAAAAGCGTATTTAACAGAAAGAGGCTTTGAGATAAGAGGGTATAAACCTCAAGCTATAGATAAGTTATTTGCTAAAGAAACGAGAAAAGGTCTGGAGTTTGATGCTTTTTCTTGGTTAAAAGAGCAATACGGAAATGGCAATAAAGCAGAGTGGCTATGTCTATACGGAGAAGCAAGAGCTGAATTTGCCAAAAAAGAAGAAGAAAGAAAAGAGAAAGAAAGACAGCAAAGTATTAATGATCGAAAAGCCAGGTATCAATTACAGTTAAATTTAGAAGCGGCTCCTATTTTGGAAGTAAATAAAGAGCTGTATTACCTACATATAAGAGAAAAGCTTTCACAACAGCTATCAAAAGACATTGAAACAAACTCAAAGTATATTGAAAACTATGCGCCGCATACTGAGCTTGAAGATGAATTAATAGAAAACGGTGATTTAACACGTCATGATTATGAAACGGTTCATGACTTTTTTCAAGAGCTCACGGGCAGCGTAAGCTCAGAATTAGACAGATATTCAACGATTATCTTGTTTGAAACGTATGAGGATGTATACGAGGTATTTATCACCGATAAGATTTATGAAATCATTCCAACTATGATTATGGATGACCTTCCTGCTTTATTTAAAGAAGAGTATAAATCTTATACAAATGCTTCGGTAACACGAATGGATATTATAAAAGCACTCAGAAGTAATTTATCGGATTTGGTCTATGAATATAAAAAAATGCTCGTAGAAGAAAAGCTTTCCGATGTACTAGAAGTTTCAGAGGACAACTTAACGATTGAAGAGCATAAAGAGCGATATGCACAACAGCTGGAAGAAAGACGATTACAACAAGAACGTGAACGTGAAGAAAAGAAAAAGCTGATTGAAGAAGAACAGCGACAGTTAAATTATATTTTTGGTGCAGAATACGAAATGGATCCAAGAAAAGAAACGGAATACATTCTTCATCTCGGTGATACAAACACAGGAAAAACATATACAGCATTAAAGTCATTAAAAAAAGCTGCTTCGGGTAGTTACTTAGCGCCGCTTCGCCTGTTAGCTTTAGAAGTTTTTGAAAAGCTGAACAAAGATGGAGTTGCTTGTTCGTTAAAAACAGGTGAAGAAGAAAAGATTGTTGAAGACGCTCAGCATATGGCCGGTACCGTAGAGATGTTTAGCGAATTAGAACATGGCGATGTAACCGTAATTGATGAAGCACAGATGATTCAAGACAGAGACCGAGGGTTTTCATGGTATAAAGCCATCACCCGAGCCAATGCCAAACAAGTTCATGTGATCGGAAGTTTAAGCATTCGAAGTATGTTAGAAGAGATGTTAGACGGTGTGATCTCAGAAATTTATGAGTATGAAAGAGATATACCTTTAAAAGTAGATCTTCGAAAGTTCAAAATTGAACAAGTGAAACCCGCAGATGCTTTAATTGTTTTCTCGCGTAAAAAAGTGCTCCAGACAGCGGCTAAGCTAGAAAAAGATGGTCACAAAGTGAGCGTGATTTATGGAAGTATGCCGCCTGAAACGAGAAGAAAACAAATTGAGCAGTTCATTAATAGAGAAACAACTGTCATTGTGTCTACGGATGCGATTGGAATGGGATTAAATCTTCCAATTAGACGAATTGTGCTTTTAGAAAACATGAAATTTGATGGGCAAAAACGGAGATTACTGACTTCCCAGGAGTTAAAGCAGATTGCAGGTCGTGCTGGAAGGAAGGGGCTCTACAATGTTGGAGAAGTTGCATTCGCTAAAGATGCAAAGCAAATGAGAGAACTGTTATTTTCAACAGACGAGCAAATCAGTAAATTTTCAATTGCGCCTACTTCAGATATGCTCAGAAGATTTAAAGAATATCATCATGACCTCGGAACGTTTTTTGACATGTGGGCTAAATTTAAAAATCCAAAAGGGACACAAAAATCAAATCTGGCACAAGAACGTGAGCTTTATGAGGAAGTGAAAGACACGCTGATTGAAGCGAAAATGCCCATTGTTGATTTATACGGTTACTTGCAGCTGCCGTTTTCAGCCAAAGAAAGCTCTTTGAAAAAACAGTGGGTGGCTAGCATGAATGCGATTGTTAACAGAGAAGAGTTACCTGAACCAAGGATAATAGAAGGTTCACTGGAAAAATTAGAGCTGTCTTATAAGGCGATTGGCCTGCATCTTTTGTTTTTATATCGAATGGACAGAAGGCCAGAAGCTATTTACTGGGAGCGTGTTCGAGAAGAGCTTACAGATAAAATCCATAACGTATTAAGAAAAGATATGAAAAAATTTAAAAGAACGTGCAGTGCGTGTTCTAAAGACCTTCCTTGGAATCATGATCATGCGATATGCGATTCGTGTTTTCATAAAAGATTTCGCAGAAGACATGAGGACGACTACGATTTTAATTAATAAGATATAGAGATAAAAAAGGGGCTTGTACAAAATTATGTTAGTTGAAGAAAGATCCGAACGATAAATCGCTCGGATCTTTTCATTGTGATAGTGAACGTAGGTTTCATGTATGTAGGGGCTTCTAGCTGTTGATTGGAGAGCAAGGCGAAGACTCCTGCTGGAAAAGAGGAACAGGTGAGACCCCGCAGGAGCGTATGCGACGAGGAGGCTCAGCGGCCGTCCGCGGAAAGCGAAGTCTTGCACGGAAATCAGCTGCGGGGTCACAAGCTGTTCAGCTCGCGTATCCCATTTGTGCTTCTTTAGATTGATGTAGTTATGTCTCAATCTGATTTTTCATACAGGCTTTTAATCTTTTTCCTATGAATTTCTGCGTCAAAGCAGATTTTTGTAGAAAAAAGCCGGAAATGTATAAGCGGTCATCTTGTAAAAAGAGCGATAAATTATTATGATATAGAGTGGAACTTATATTTTAAAGAGTTCCGTGATTTTTTTGTTGGGCGGACGTGTATTGTCTTAGAGTAAGTTTGCTATCATTCGTTATGTTAAAAGCAGCACTTTTAAATAGAGATACGGTTCGTAATAGAAGGGAAGAGGATGATGACAAGTCATAACAGAGAAAACAAAGCTGCAGTCGAGCAGTATAGCAAAGGGAAGATTTTGTGGCAATTAACCCGTCCTCATACGCTAACAGCATCGTTTGTGCCCGTTTTGATTGGAACAGTTCTAGCCATGTTTTATGGCCATGTGAACGTTTGGATGTTTCTTGCGATGCTTTTTTCATGTTTGTGGATTCAAATTGCGACAAACTTATTTAACGAGTACTATGATTTTAAACGCGGGTTAGACACAGAAGACTCCGTAGGTATCGGAGGAGCTATCGTCAGACACGGAATGAAACCGAAAACGGTATTAAATTTAGCACTGATTTCTTATGGAATTGCTCTTATTTTAGGCGTATATATATGTGCAAACAGCAGCTGGTGGCTTGCTTTAGTTGGGTTAGTAGGTATGGCGATTGGTTATTTGTATACGGGCGGACCGCTTCCGATTGCGTATACGCCGTTTGGAGAATTATTTTCAGGTCTTTGCATGGGTGCCATGTTCGTTTTAATTTCATTTTTTATTCAAACAAATACCGTAACGTCTGAAAGCATCTTTGTATCACTTCCGATTGCGATTTTAGTAGGGGCGATTAATTTGTCTAACAACATTCGCGATATAGAAGAAGACACAAAAGGCGGACGACGTACGCTAGCTATTTTATTAGGTTCTAAAAATGCGATTAGATTTTTAGCTGCTTTGTTCGGCATTGCGTATATTTGGACCGTTGCATTAGTGGTATTCTTCGATATTAGCCCTTGGATTTTCTTAGTGTTTCTTAGTGCACCTAAGCCAATTCAAGCCGTACAAGCATTTGTACGCGGAGAGCTTATTGCGATGAAAGCAACTGCTCAAACAAATACGTTTTTTGGATTTACTTTATCAATTGGGTTATTAATTGGCTATTTAGTAAGCTGATTATGTGGAAAAAGCCTGTCTTTAAAAAGACAGGCTTTTTGTTATGCATGAGTTATTTTTTCTTTTACTGCGCTAATAAAGGCGTTCATATTTTCAGAAGATGAAAAGCTGGCTTGGGCTTGTTTTGGTCCGCCCCCGCCTTTTCCATCGTAAAGAGGAAGAAGCTCTTTATAAAGCTCTCCGCATTTTACCTCACTGCCGCTGTGGGCAAGTAAGACCTTTTGATCACTTGAAAAAGCAAAAAGAAGCGTTGTATCAGGCGTTTGAAGCAGCTGCTTTGTCAAAGCTTGCACATCTTTTAATGTACGGTTTTCAAAGTGATGGTACAGAAATGATCCTTCTTTTTTGGCTTCTAATTCACTTGCTAAATAAGCTGCATTTTCATTTTTTAATTCTTCTAGTTGTTTTTGCAGTTCTTTTTGTTCAGTCTCCAATTTTTTAATTCGTTCTACAACTAACTCACGGCTTGTACTGAATTTATTGCTAAGTTCCGCTACGATTTCTTGAGACTGCTGATAATCAGCTAATGCACGCATACCGCATTTAAAAAAGAGGCGTGTATTGCCGCGCTGCTTTTCTGTTTTTGTAAGTTTAATAAGGCCCAGTTCTCCAATTTGGTTCACATGAGTGCCGCAGCAGGCAGAAACATCAATACCTTCAATTTCTACGATGCGTACAATTTCGTCTTCTAGCTCGGGCACTTTGCGAAGCGCAAGAGTATGCAAATCTTCTTTTTTCACTTCGTACGTTTTAATGTGGCGGTTGCTGTAAATAGCGTCGTTTACAACTTTTCAATGTGTAATAGCTGCTCATGAAATAACTGAGGCACATTTAAATCAATAGAGACAGCTTCGCTTCCTAAATGAAAGCTAACGGTATGAATATCATATGTATCAATTAATAGAGCTGAAAGTAAGTGCTGTCCGCTATGCTGCTGCATATGATCAAAGCGGCGATTCCAGTCAATTTCACACGTGACGTTCGTTTGTGCAGGGAGCGTATCAACGAGATGATAGACTTCTCCATTTTCTTCATAAACATCTTTTACCTCAATTCCGGCAATAGTACCGTAATCAGAAGGCTGTCCGCCGCCTTCTGGATAAAAAGCAGTTTGTTTTAACGTTAAGGCGTAGCCATTTGAAAGAGCGCGCGTCTCTGTCACTTCTGTTTCCCACGTTTTTGTGTAGGGATTGCTATAATAAAGTCTTTCTGTCATGTTCATCATCCTTTCTACTAAAACCATATCTAACTTTTTCTATAGTATCAGAAATATGTTTCTTCGAACATGGATAAGCTAACTTGTAACAATAAAACTGGGTGGGACATATGAAAAATACTGTTTATATTTATACGCGCGATTTAAAAAGAATTTTCACCAATTGGGCGATGATTATCATTGTGCTGACGCTGATGATTCTGCCGTCTTTTTATGCATGGTTTAATATAAAAGCATCATGGGACCCTTACGGACGGACTGAAGGTATTGCCATTGCAGTAACAAGCGAAGACGAAGGTTCTACGATAAGAGGGCAGCACGTGAACGTGGGAAAAGATATTATTGCAACATTAAAGAAAAATAAAACGCTTGGATGGACGTTTGTTTCAAAAGAAAAAGCTAATCACGGAGTAAAGCACGGAGACTATTATGCAAGTATTGTTATTCCAAAAGATTTTTCACAAAAGCTTGGTACCGTTCTTCAAGATCGTTTGGAAAAGCCGGTCATTATTTACAAAGTAAACGAAAAAATAAACGCCGTGGCGCCTAAAATTACAAGCAAAGGAGCCAGCAGCTTAACACAACAGATTAGTGAAAAATTCGTCAAAACAGCGAATGGAGCCATTTTTTCTGTGTTTAACGAACTAGGTATTACCCTGCAGCGGGATTTGCCGACCATTCAACAAGTTGAACAACGAATTTTTGAGCTTGAAAATCGTCTTCCTGAAATCAAAAAAGTAATTAATGAAGCGAATGATACCACTCAAAAAGCTGGAGCTATTGTCTCAAAAGCTCAGGCCGCTCTTCCTGAAGTAGAGAGACTAACAGCTGACGGCGCACAGATGACTCAGCAGCTAAATACTTTTTTAACTAAAAGCGATCAAGTGTTAAAAACAGCAGAACCGACGATCAACGAAACGCTGCATCGTGTTCAACAGCGAGCTCTCGGAGTTCAAGAATTGAAGAATCAGCTGATGGAAAAAGACATCGCACCGGCTGAAGTCAGCGCAGCAGCGGAACAGCTAAAAGTGCAGTTAACAAAACAAATTGCTGACACAGGAGAGGTTCTTACGCTTCTTACAGATTTAAATGCGTTATCTCAACAAGAAGTTCTTTCACCTGTTATTAATGACGTAAAAGATGTAAACACGCTTTTACAGCAGCAGCTGTCGGATGTAAACAGTCTGCAGCAACAAACACAAAATGGAGATGCTCCAAATCAAAGCGTGCTTGATAGATTCAGCTCACGCACCGACCAAGCGGTTTCAAGATTAAATACGTTAACGAATTCGTATTCTTCTACGATTGTGCCCGCTGTTGAACAAGCAATCAAAGAGGCAAAAGATAAAACGGCAAGCGCAAACTCACTGCTTGAGGAAGCCAATAAAAGCATGCCGGATGTTTCGAATGTGCTGTCTAAAACAGCGAGTGGCATCTTGCTCGGGCAGCAGGAGCTTGCGAAAATAACAAAAGACTTTCCGCGAATCGAGCAAAATGTACATAATATAGCGGATAAGATACGAGAATTTCAGCGAAAAGAAAACATTGAAGATATTATTAATTTGCTAAAAAACGATGTGCAAAAAGAAAGTGATTTTTTTGCTAAACCGGTTCTTTTAAAAGAAGAAAGGCTTTATCCCATTCCGAACTACGGCTCGGCTATGTCGCCGTTTTACACAACGCTTTGCTTGTGGGTCGGGGCTTTGCTGTTAGTTTCGATTTTAAGTGTAGAAGTAGCGGATGAAGAGGGGTTTAAAAGCTATGAAGTCTATCTTGGAAGACTTTTAACGTTTTTGTCCATTGCTCTTGTGCAAGCTTTTATTGTGACGCTAGGCGATTTATTTTTAATCAAAACGTACGTCGTAGATAAAGTGCCTTTTATCTTTTTAGGCTTGCTGTGCAGCTTCGTGTTTATGACGATTGTCTATACGCTTGTTGCGATATTTGGCAATGCAGGAAAAGCGATGGCGATTGTTTTGCTTGTACTTCAGCTTTCCGCTGCAGGCGGTACATTTCCGATTCAAGTTGTGCCTGCTTTTTTTCAAGCAATCAACCCGTTTTTACCATTTACCTATGCAATAAGCATGATGAGAGAAGTTGTAGGAGGCATGTTAGCGGATATTGTAAGAAAAGACGTTACGGTTCTTCTTTGCATTTGGCTTGGCGTGCTGCTCGTTGGCATTTTTCTTCATAAGCCTCTTAGTAAAACGAGTGCGAAATTAACCAAAAAAGCGCGTGAAAGTAAATTAATTCATTAAAAAAACGTTTTAGGTTTCCAGACAGAACAAAATGCGGTAGTGTAGATAGAAAGGAGTGATAAGCATGGGTATATTAGATGGACTATTAGGAAATGCATCAGAAGCAGATATAAGAGGAACTGAAAAAGATTTACAAAACATTTTAATTGCCAACGAGCGAGTGGAACAAGCGTATAAAGTCATTCGCGATTTAATGGTGTTTACGACGAAACGCTTAATTATCGTTGATAAGCAAGGAGTGACGGGAAAGAAAACAGATTATCATTCCATTCCTTATAAGACGATTACCCATTTTAGCGTAGAAACGGCTGGAACGTTCGATTTAGATGCGGAATTAAATATTTGGGTATCAGGTTCTAGCGCGCCAATCTCAAAAGAATTTCGTAAAGATAAAAGCGTTTACGACGTGCAAAAAGTATTAGCATCTTATGTATTAGATTAAAAAAGTTGAGCCATGAAAAATTGGCTCGACTTTTTTTATGCTTTTGTGAAACGGGAGAGGATAACATCTTCATTCTCGCATGCAGCTGTTTGAAAATAATTAGGCTGTTGTCAGTTCCTATTGTCATTTTACTCATTACTGAAATGCATGAAAACGATTTACATAATGAATTATACAGAATAAAAAAACCGTGATATGCTTTTTTTAGAGAAAAAAGGAAGTGACCAACTGTGAGTTATACCGTAATTGGAACATCAGCTTTTCGCAAAACAAATGTTGCGCTTTTTGCAGCAGGATTCAACACATTTTCGATTTTATATTGTACACAGGCCATTTTACCCGAATTTTCTAGAGAATTTGGGATAACCCCGGCGTTTGCGAGTTTATCTCTTTCGTTAACAACCATCACGCTTGCTGTTAGTATGCTTTTTTTAGGTTCTTTATCGGAAGTGTGGGGACGAAAGAAACTGATGGGCCTATCGTTGATTTTTGCGTCATTGCTATGCATCATGACAGCATTTAGCTCTACCTTTGAAACGCTGTTAGTTTTTCGCGTTATTCAAGGAATCGTGTTAGCAGGGCTGCCTTCTGTGGCCATGGCTTACTTAGGAGAAGAAATTGAACCCGGGAGTTTAGGAAAAGCGATGGGGATTTATATAAGCGGAAACGCCTTTGGAGGCGTAGCGGGAAGGCTTATGACAGGAGTGCTCACGGAGTATTTTAACTGGTCGGTAGCTCTTGACGTTGTAAGCGCAATCAGCTTGTTGGCCACATTTGTTTTTTTTATGAATTTGCCTGATTCACAGAACTTTACTTCCCGGTCATTTGAACTTAGGCAGCTTACCGGCTCTCTTCGCAGTCATCTTCAAGATAAAGGGATGCTGTGTCTTTTTGCTATTGGTTTTGCGCTGCTTGGAAGTAACGTAGCTTTATACAATTATATTGGATACGCTTTATCCGCTCCTCCGTATTCTTGGAATCATACGCTTGTAAGTTTTATTTTTGTTATTTTCTTTGTTGGAGTATTCAGCTCGGTCTGGATGGGGACGCTGGCGGATCGATATGGTCGGAAGAAAGTGCTGTTATGTACGATTGCTGTTACGCTTATAGGTTCAATCGTTACGCTGCATCCGGTTTTATGGATAAAAATTACCGGGCTTTTGCTGCTGACCTTTGGCTTTTTTGGAAGTCATTCCATTGCAAGCAGCTGGGTAGGAAGAAGAGCCACTCATGACAAAGCTCAGGCTTCGTCTTTGTATTTGTTTTTTTACTATGCAGGATCAAGTGTTGGCGGGACGGTGGCTGGATTATGCTGGAGTGCGTACGGCTGGAAAGGTGTGATTGCTCTAATTGGTGTATTTCTTACAACAGCCTTTTTCCTAGCTGTTCGTTTGTCAAAAATGCCGGCTCAGCAGACTCATGTCCACTAAGAAAGAATGAAAAGACATGTATGGCTATTATCTTAAAAAGAGGCTAGAGCAAGAGCATCTTAGGTAAAGGAAGATCCGAACGCGTTTGATTCTTGATTAAGAATCAAACGCGTTCGGATTTTTTTGATTTTGATAGTGAGCGCTAGTTTTATGTACGTAGTTGCTTCTAGTTGTTGATTGGAGGGCAAGACGGAGACTCCTGCGGGAAAGCGAAGTCTTGCACGGAAATCAACTGCGGTGTCGCAAGTGATTTATACTAGCTACTTTAGTCTTTAGATTGAAGTAATTTACTTATGTCGGAATTTCTTTTCTTAGTTTAAAAGCTGAATAAAAAGCTCCGCTACTTTTTTATGAGCGCTGTTAGCAGGATAGATATAAGAAAAACGGCGCTTAAAAGGAGCGGTGTTAACGTTGAGAATCGATAGGTGCCTTTGTTCTACATCTTCTTTAATAGCACAAAGCGAAAGCACAGACATTCCTAAATTATGAACGATGGCTTCTTTAATGCCTTGATTGCTGCTGATCGTTAGCATGCTTTTCATTTTTAAACCGTTGGACATTAGAACGTGATCTAAATATTCTCTTGTTCCCGAGCCTTTTTCACGCGCTACCCACCGCTGATTTTGTAAATCATCGATTTCTACTTTTTTAAGCTGAGCTAAAGGGTGATCCACTGACGCAACGATGGCAAGTTCATCGCCCATAAAGGACTGAATATGTAAGTCGGACTCTTCCGTGTGACCTTCAATAAGTCCTACATCTACTTTGAAATGACGAACAAGCTGAGCAATTTCCTTTGTATTACCGATAGTCACTTCTACATCAATATCAGGATATTGTTCACGAAGCTTTGCTAAAAAGGAAGGAAGAATATATTCGCCAATCGTAAAACTGGCGCCAATCGTTAGCATTCCTTTGACACGATGATGGTGTTCATAAATATCTCGTTTCGTATGCTCGTATATCTGGATCATTTGTTTGGCACGGTCGTATAAAATTTCGCCGCTGGGTGTGATTTTTAACATCTTAGGTGAACGCAAAAATAGAGACGTTTGAAATTCTTTCTCGAGATTTTTGATGTGTACGCTTACGCTTGGCTGTGAAATCATTAATTTTTCCGCAGCTTTTGTAAAGCTTTGCTCTTCTACCACAGAAACAAACGTCTTTAACGCATCATAGTACATAAAATATGGCTCCTTTTGTATTAAAAAAATTAATTATAAACATTATAAAACATTGCTATTGTAATAACTAGAGGCACTTGGTTAAAAAAGTAAAATAAGATGTCGACTTAGAGGTTTATAACAAAAGCAGTACACGCTATTTTTAGAAGTAAAACTAATTATTTACATTTATTCTATAATGCTATTAAACACTTTTTTGTCATCTGTTTGTAACAAAAGTAAAAAAAGTACTTGTTTTTTCCAAAAAACATATTATAATATTAACTGTAATACGATAAGTAATACAGTTAATACACCTAGTACACACATCATGATTTTGGGTAAATGAAGGGAGGCAGACTATGTTCGATTTAGATATTCGTAGTCGCAAGCCGATATACGAGCAATTAGTAGATAAATTGAAAGAGCTTATTATTCATGAAGTCTTTAAGGCTGATCAAAAGCTTCCATCTGTTCGGCTGTTAGCAAAAGAATTAACGATTAATCCAAATACAATTCAAAAAGCGTATCGTGAACTAGAACATCAGAATTATATTTATTCAGTTCCAGGCAAAGGAAGTTTTGTAACGCCTCAAGTTGATACACTAAATAACGAGAAGGTGAAAAAGATGAAAGAAGAATTAGTAAAACTGTTGGCAGAAGCTATGTATTTAGGGATGGATAAAGATGAAATTCTATCACTTATTTCACAGGCTGAAAAAGCAGTAAAAGGGGGAAGCGATAGTGATTGAACTGAAGGCGATAAAAAAAGAGTTTGAAGAAATGGAAGCTCTAAGAGACGTCACGCTTTCTATAAAAAAAGGATCTATTTACGGACTGCTTGGCTCCAACGGGGCAGGAAAAACAACGCTATTAAAAATCATAGCAGGTATTTACAAGCAGGATCAAGGAAAGATTGCCATAGACGGCGAGGAAGTATTCGAAAACGTTGGGTTAAAAGAACGTCTTATTTTTATGCCAGATTCTCTTTATTTTTTCCCTCAAACAACGATTAAGCAATTAGCGTCTTTTTATAGAAGCGTCTATCCGACTTGGAACGAAGAGAGGTTCCAAAAATTAAAAGAAGCTTTCCCAATTCAATTACATAAAAAGGTACATAGAATGTCCAAGGGAATGCAGCGTCAAGTAGGTTTTTGGTTAGCGCTGTCTGCTATGCCTGATGTACTTATCTTAGATGAGCCGCTCGACGGTTTAGATGCGGTAATGCGTCAAAAAATTAAAAACCTTCTTGTTCAAGACGTGGCAGAACGGGAAATGACGATTTTAATTTCGTCACATAACCTGCGAGAAGTGGAAGATCTGTGTGATCATGTAGGCATCTTGCATCACGGTCAATTATTAATTGAAAAAGAGCTGGATGATTTAAAGTCTGATGTGCACAAAGTTCAAGTTGCATTTGAAGGAGATGTGCCGCTAGCGCTTTATGAAACGCTAGACATTTTATATCAAGAAAAACGAGGAAGCGTCTTACTTTGTATTGTTCGTGGAAAAGAAAATCACTTAGTCAACAAAGTTCGATCGTATAAGCCTTTAATTTTTGACATCTTGCCACTTACGCTGGAAGAAATCTTTATTTATGAAATGGGGGATGTGGGTTATGCAATCGAAAACATCATCGTTTAACCGCGGCATGTGGATTCAATCCATGAGAAACGTGGGATGGATTGGGCTTGTATACTTGCTAGTACTGCTATTCGCTTTACCTTTACAACTGATTTTTACTTTCACAGGCAAGGTAGAGCCTTATATAGAGAAACCAGATACGTTATTTAACGTATTGGATGGGCTGGAATTTGTGTTTATGTTTGTTGTACCAGTATTACTTGGTATTTTCCTATTTAGATATATACAAACGAAGATTGCGGCTGACTATATTCATAGTTTACCAATTAAGCGTTCTACGCTGTTTCATCAAAATATGCTTCTGGGCGCGTTGGTTTTAGTTGTTCCTATTTTAATTACGGGAGTCGTTACTTTTGCTGTTAAAGGAGTGTTAACCGTTGAGGATGTTTATACCACAGGAGATGTTCTAAGCTGGGTCGGTTACAGTATTTTAATTAACTTATTTGTGCTGACTGGAACTGTTTTAGCGGGAATGTTCACCGGCATGTCTGTCCTCCAGGGAATTTTTTTATACGTTCTATTTCTTCTACCCGGCGGAATCTCTTATTTAGCTATATCCAATGTAAAGTTTTACTGGTACGGCTATGCGTATGACTATTATGTGAACAAAAATGTTGACAGCCTTGTTCCGTTTTCACACGTAGCGCAAATGGTAGCTCATAAAAGCTTTTCTACTAGTGCACTTGTTTATATTGGACTCATTGTCTTATTTTACATCATTGCTTTAATTACCTACCAAAAAAGAAAAGTAGAAGCTGCTACGCAAACCATTTCAGTTAGCTGGTTAAAACCGGTATTCGTATACGGAGTAACTGCTTGTTCACTCATGTTAGGCGGATTTTACTTTATTAGCATGAAAGGTGAATTTTCATGGATGGTCGTGGGCTATATTATTGGTTCATTAATAGGCTATACAGTTGCTCAAATCATTTTAAATAAAACGTGGCGTATCTTTACGAAATGGAAAGGATATCTAGGGTTTGTTATAGCTGCAGCTATTGTGGGCTTTATCATTCATCTAGATGTGTTCGGCTATTCTACTAAAGTACCAGCAGCTTCAGAGATTGAAAGTGTATATTTCGATGAAGATATATATCCATTGACTGATAAACCTGAAAACTATGCAAATGGAATGAATGGCTATTATGAAGCTCCATATTACTATACAAGTAAAGAAACGATTCAGAGTGTTCGTCAGCTGCAAAAACAAATGACAGCATCTAAAAATAAGAAGCTGGATCCTGATAAACAAAGTGAAATAGAAAGCAGAAACGGGAAAATGGCTGTATTTGCTTATAAATTAAAAAATGGAAAACAAATGGTCCGAGAATACTTTATTCCATTTTCAGACTATAAAGCTTTTTATAAAGAAATTGCAGAAACAAAAGAATACAAAGAAAATTTCCATCCGCTTTTACGAACAAAAAACACGGATAAAATTAAAAGCGTGAGTTTTTCTGTTCAAGGAAAGTCAAATTCAATCAACATTACAAATCCAGATAAAGTACAAGAACTTATACACGTAGTCAAACAGTCGATGATGAACGAAACGTTTGATGAAATGTACAGCACAAAAGAAAGCTGGGCTTCAATTGAGTTTATGGATGGAAAAGGACAGTACGTACAAACTGCATCTTGGGATAAGTCTTATAGCGAAGTAGAAGCATGGCTGAAAAAAGAGGGTTTATATGAACGTGCCCGTCTCATGCCAAAGGACGTAGAAAAAATCGAAGTGTTTAAAAATTCTTCTCATCTTAAAAACGATTATCGTCTTCAAGAAGAGTTTACATCTCTAACGAAGGATGAGAAAGCAATTAAAGTAAAAAACAATCAGCAGGTAGAAACACTTCTTCAACATGCGAACTTACGAGACACGGGAGATTATCTTGTTGCTTTTTATTACAAAGATCAAGTAGATACTCCTCAGGTTTATATGTTGAATGAAAATGAACTGCCAATCGAACTAAAAGAAAAACTAAAATAACAAGGGAGAACTTATTATGTGCGGCGAGGAATTACAAGATTATTTAAATCAGGTGCTGGCTTATTTATTAAAAAATGGTGTGAATAGACAAGACGCCGAAGATATTACGCAAGAAGTAGCATTAAAATATTTAGAAAAACAAGAAATGGTCGATCCTGAAAAAATAAAAGCTTGGATGTTTCGCGTCGCATTAAATAAACGCTGTGATTTAGGAAGGCGTAAAATAGTGAAAGACCGCTATACGTCTTCTTACAAAGAAGAACCCGTTATGTATACGCCTATTCAGCAGGTCCTCAGAAATGAAGAAGCGGCTGAATGTCAGGCGATTTTAAATCAATTGAATCCTAAGTATCGCAATTTGCTTCTATTAAAATATGGATTAGGATTTAAATATGAAGAAATTGCCGAGTTATTAAATATGCAGATGACTACGTTAAAATCAGCTCTTTACCGCGCGCGCAAATACTTTGTGAAGGGATATAATGAAGTCATTTAATATAAATGAAACAGCAGCAGTTTGTGAAAAAGAACTTTTTTACACAAACTACTGCTGTTTTTTTCGTATTTTTCTTCTTTGAACGGCATAGATAATCAAACTGATCGCACAAAAAGCTAAAGTGATCTCAATCACATCAGTATAAGAAGATGTCGTATTAAAAAAGGAACCGAAAATAAATAAAGCGAGCGTCCAAATGAAACCAAAAGAAAATGAGACTTTAATGTAATGACGATGCTTCATTCCGCTTGCCCCGAGAAAAAAAGGCATCACATGTCGCATTCCTGGTAAAAAGTAGCTTGCGATGATGGCGTGAGATCCATATTCTTGAATCGTTCGCTCAACTTTCATGACATTCTTTTCCCATCGCGGGCGTTTTAATAGCGCAAGCGCCTGAGCTGAAAACAGGCTGGCTATCAAAAACTTGAGGTATAAGCTAAGCATCATGCCGCTGTAGGTAAGTATAAAAGCTGGAATATACTGAACGGATGGAGACGTAGCCTGGCTGCCTGCAAGCATAATATATACTGGGTCAGGAATAGGGGTAAGGTTGGCTCCGACTAAAATGATAAAAAAGAAATATCCGTAGCCTAATTGGTTAATGGCTCCGATAAGCTGATCAATCACGTTTTCTTCCTCCTTTCTTCATTAGAATACGAGAGAGTGACACACAGTGTTCGCTCAAAATAAAAATAAAGTATAGGTACGCACAACTTAGGAAAAAAGAGTTATAATAAATAAGAATGTACGTTCTTCTTTCGGGGATTAATTATACAGAAAGAGGTGATAGTATGAAAATGATGTACCCTAAAAACGGCAAAGTTATTCTTCATATTGATGCTAATGCTTTTTATGCATCTGTTGAAACCGCACATGATCATACGCTCAAAGATAAGCCTCTTGCTATTGCTGGCAATCCAAAAGAACGAAGAGGAATTGTTGTAACCTGTAACTATATTGCTCGTAAACGCGGAGTGTATGCGCCTATGCCTCTTTGGGAAGCGAAAAGAAAATGCCCCGAGCTGGTTGTTATAAAGCCTAATTTTCCATTATATCGCCAAGTGTCCAAAAACATGTTTGATTATTTAGTAACCATTTCACCTCTTTTAGAGCCCGCTTCAATTGATGAAGGCTATTTGGATATTACAAACTGTGCTGAATTAGGCTCTCCTCTTGACATAGCAAAGTCCATTCAGCAGCATTTAATACAGACGCTGCAAATTCCTGTTTCAATTGGAATCGCACCGAATAAATTTTTAGCCAAAACGGCAAGCGATATGCAAAAACCTTTAGGAATTACCGTCCTTCGAAAAAGAGATGTCCAAACAGTTCTTTGGCCAAAAGCCGTAGAGGAAATGCACGGAATCGGTAAGAAGACAGCTGAAAAGCTAAATGCGATTAAGATCGTGACGATCGGTGATCTAGCAAACGCCGCTCCCGGTCTTCTTAAACAAACTCTCGGAGTAAAAGGAGAAGTGATGAGAGACCGAGCGTGGGGCCAAGATGATCGACAGGTGAACCCAGATCGCCAATCACAGTTTAAATCAATTGGAAACTCTACGACGCTATCTCAAAATGCAGTAGATGAACATGAAGTTCTGCCTATTTTAAATAAACTATCGCATTCAGTAAGTTCTCGTATGAAAGCGAAAAAAGTTGTAAGCAAAACGATTCAGTTAACGATACGATATAGTGATTTTAAAACCATTACTCGAAGCCAAACTATTTCTAAAACAATTAGCGAGCCAAACGATCTTTTTCATTACAGTGCGGTATTATTTCAAAAGCATTGGAACGGAGAACCGATTCGTTTATTGGGCGTAGCTGCTCTTCAAGTGAGTCACCAGCTCCAAGAAGAAGAACAGTTGGATTTGTTTACATACGGAGAACAAGCAAAAAAAGAGCCTTTATACAAAGCGGTCGAAAGTTTGCGTGAAAAATATGGAGATAACATTATTCAAAGCGGTTTAAAAAAACAAAGAGGAAAAGAAGAGAGGTAACTCTCTTTTTTTGTATAAAATAATAGGTTTACACTCATTATAGAAGGGGAAGTACATTACTATCACGGTAATCAAAGTGATTACAAAATGAATTTGATTGCGACTTTTTTAATTGTCTGCAATGAAATTACATAAAATAATCTATGAGGTGATCTTATGTCAGACGCACTATTTACATCTAAAGCAACAGCGGTTGGAGGCCGAGATGGTCGAGTTAAATCAGATGATGGTATTATTGATTTAACCCTTGTAAATCCTTCTCCAAATAACAAAAAAGAAGGAACAAATCCCGAGCAGCTGTTTGCAGCAGGATATTCTGCTTGTTTTGACGGCGCTTTAAATTTAATCGCTAAAAAACAAAAAAAAGACATTGATTCGTCTATTACTGCAGAAGTAAGTCTACTAAAAGACCACACTGATGATGGCTTCAAAATTGGCGTGGTGTTAAACGCTCATATTAAAGGCGTTTCACAAGAAGTAGCTGAGAAGCTAGTAGAAGATGCACATCAATTCTGCCCGTATTCTAAAGCAACGCGCGGAAATGTTAACGTAACGTTAAATACAACGGTTGAGTAAATAAAAAAACGCTTGGATTTTTCTTACATCCAGGCGTTTTTTTTATGTGCAATTTTATATGGTCTATTTTTGATTGTACGTATGCAGTGATTGCAGTAACTCCTGCAGCGTTTCTTTCAGCTTTTCTAATTCTCCCTGTGACTTATTTGTCATGCTAAAAACTTCTTCTGGAATATGACAAGCTTTATCACGTAATTTTTTTCCTTTTTCGGTTAAACTAATAAAAACAACGCGTTCATCTTCATGAGAACGCTCACGAATCACTAATTCTTGATCCTGCATTCTTTTTAGCATAGGAGTAAGGGTGCCTGAATCCAAATACAGAAGTTCGCCCATTTTTTTCACGCTGAGTGTTTCATGTTCCCATAAAACAAGAAGGGCTAAATACTGCGGATAGGTTACTCCTAATTTATCGAGCAGCGGCTTGTACACCTTTGTAATTTCTCGAGACGTGGCGTAAATTGAGAAACAAAGCTGATTTTCTAGCTGCAGCTGCTTATAAAGTTGTTCCATTCATGTTGCCTCCAGTCTATTGCTTTTTATTTAATTATACACAATTAAATAGGGGTGTCCAATAACGCTGGATGAAAAAGTGATCAAGCTGTAAATAAAAAATGGGAATTTTACATATACTAAGAAAAAAAGGGAGCTGTGCACATGTATTTTGCAAAAAAAGCCGTAGAAGAAGAAGTAGATCAAATGATGGATACGACTGTATATGCGTGTCAATCTGAATCATGTAATGGGTGGATGAGAGAAGATTTTGTTACGGTTGATTATAACTGTCCGATGTGCGGAACAGGAATGTCGCAGGAAGTACGCGAGCTGCCGAAAATTAAGTACGACCACCAATTTTATAATAAATAAAAAAGAAGCAGCTGCTTCTTTTTTATTTTTCACTAAAATTTCATTAAGCTGAGCTAGACTAAGAACCAACATATGATGAAGGTGAGGAATATCAGAATGAATCAAGGGAACTTTTTGAAAGGTTTATTTTGGGGAACCTTATTTAGTATTCCTATTTGGATTTCATTGTTTGGCTGGTTCCGCATTTTATCACATCTTGCATAGTTTCGTTTTATAAATCGTCATACGCGCCCTGATCTTTCTATTTCCGCTATAATAAAGGTGATAGAAAAAATAAGGAGCTGTTCTCTATGATTCAATACAAAACGGAGCAAATGACGGTTTTTGAAAGCGCGCTATTTCAAACAACATCTGCAGTGATTGAAACAAAAGACTGTGTGATTGTTGTTGATCCAACATGGCTTCCTCACGAAATTAATGAAATTAAACAGCATGTTCAAGAGATCTTAAATCATCGCAAGCTGTATGTATTTTTTACTCACGGAGATTTTGATCATGTCATTGGGTATGGCGCTTTCTTAGAATTAAATGCCACCTTTATCGGCAGCAAATTTTTAAAAAATCATCCGGACAAAGAAGAAAAAGTTCAAATGATTAAGCAGTTTGATCATGACTATTATATAAAAAGATCTCATGATATTATATTCCCGGAGCTGGATATTGTGGTAACCGAAAATGAACAGCACATTACCTTAGGTGAAACATCTATTACCTGTTATTTTGCAAAAGGTCATACAAACGATGGACTATTTATGATTGTCGATAATTCAATATGGATCGCAGGGGATTATTTATCGGACTTTGAATATCCGTACATATATGAAAGTGTAAACGATTACCGCGACACTCTTGCTACTGCGCGACACATTTTAGCTAAGCACCAAAATCTGACGCTAGTTCCCGGACACGGAAAAACGACACATCACCGAGCTGAAATTCAAAGACGAGTGGAGATGGCCAGCTCTTATTTAGATGAACTGCAAGCTGCAGTGAAAGAAGACAGTAAAGAAGCGCTCGATAAGCTAAACGATAAATTGGCATTTCCATCTGATTTCACGGCACAATGTCATCAGAAAAACGTTGAAATTATGAAAAGAGAATTGCTGTTATAGAAATCGAGTGTACAGTCATCCTGTCGATATTAAAAGTAAGAAACCGCATCTTCTGTTGGAGATGCGGTTTCTTACTTCCCTTTATTTATCAATTTAATGAAACTTTTTCCTTTTATATCCGTTTATATAAATAAGAAGTTATTTTATTTATAAAGGAGTATGACAATGGGGAAAAACGGTTGTGTAAAATGCGGACATACAGAAGCAAAAACAAAAGAAATTGCTACAACGGGAACGGGGCTGTCTAGATACTTAGATGTTCAGCACAATCACTTTACGGTGGTATATTGCACGAGCTGCGGGTATTCAGAGCTATATAATAAATCATCTTCAAGAGGCAGCAATATTATTGACTTATTTTTTGGAGGATGAAAATGTGTATCGACCTTATTGAAATTGATAAAGACCGGCGCACTTCCTATTTGAACCTGCTATTAATAGGGGATGAAGACGAAAAAGTAGTGAAGTCGTATATAAATGAAGGTTCCTTATTTACCATTGTGTATGAAAAGAAGGAGATAGGAGTTGTGCAGTGCCTCCCCGATGAAGAGGAACGGGCAGTAGAAGTAAAGAATATCGGTTTAAAAGAAGCATATAGAGGAAAAGGAATCGGCAGCAAAGTCATTAAAAAGTTAGAAGTACTGTATGAACGTAACCAATATTCTAAAATGATTGTAGGAACAGCGGACTCCAGCCTTGAAAACATAGCATTTTATAAAAAGGCAGGCTTTTATCAAAGGGGTGTCAAAAAGAATTTCTTTTTGCAGTACGTTCCACCGATTTACGAGAATGGCCTGCAAGCTATCGATATGATTATGTTTGAAAAAAAATTAAAAAGCAGAAGCGACTAACATGCTTCTGCTTTTAGTGATTAATCTAAAATTTGAAGTTTTACCGTTTTGCGTCCCCAATTTAAAGCTGAGCTTTGAGATGCCATAAATAAATCAACGCGAGTGCCTTTAATCGCACCGCCAGTATCTCCAGCAATTGCTTCTCCGTAACCTTCTACGTATACGCGAGAACCTAATGGAATCACGCGAGGATCAACTGCAATTACTTTTCGATTAGGATTTGACCTTAGGTCGATGCCTGTAGCAGTGATTCCGCTGCAGCCCGCACAGTAAGCAGTATAAGCTGTTGCTTCAACTGTAATCTCTTTCGAAACCGACTTACTTTCTTGCGCTGGAGCAGGTGCCGGCGTTGAAGTCGACGGTGTCGAAGGAGCAGTAGTCGCTGGCGTTGATGGTTTTGCTTGAACTGCAGCTTGTCCGCCTACTTGTAGCACTTGATTAATGTAAATCGTATTAGACGATAAGTTATTCCACTGTTTTAATTGAGAAATTGAAATGCCGTGTCGCTGTGCTACGCTCCACATTGTATCTCCAGGCTGAACTTTGTAACTTTTACTGTTGCTAGGAGCCGGGGATGCCTGCGTTTCGTTTGTTTTTTCTTGTACAGGTGCTGAAGGTGATGATGAAACTGTTCCTGTTCCGCTTATTTTTAATACTTGATTCACATAAATTAAATGACTAGATAAGTTATTCCAATCTTTTAGCTGCTGTACAGAAGTACCGTTGTTTTTAGCGATACGGTAAAGCGTGTCACCTGATTTTACTGTATATGTATGATTTGAAGATGTTGTAGTTGGAGTTGAACTAGATGAAGAGTCAGTAGATGTAGATCCAATTTGTAATGTTTGGTTTGCATAAATTAATGTGGAAGAAAGATCATTCCACTTTTTTAAGTCTTCAACTGTTACATTATGCTGCTGTGAGATGCTAAATAACGTTTCTCCAGCTTTTACTTTATGCGTGTCTGTGTCAGCCGATGCTACGTCTGCAATTCCAATTGATACTAAAGCTGTGGCCCCTAATGTAAAAATGTGTTTTTTCATCTAATAATTCTCCTTTATTTCCAATAGTTGTCTCTTATTCTATCAGCAATATGTAACAAACTCATGACAAAATGGTAGGTTTTATATTACAAGTTTGTAACAATACGTCTAAAGTTATAGAAAAAACGCGGTTTTTTTACAATTATGATGAAAAAAGTCTTAATTTGTCTGGAGAGATAGAATAGTAAAAAAGGTGTTCTGCTTTTATAAAAATGAAGAAGAAAGAAGCTATGCTATATTCAAATGACATGATAGAATAGACAAGTTAGAAATGAACGGATGAAAAGGGAGTTAGACATCTATGGAAAAACGCTCTATCTCTTCATATTTAAAAGCATGGGTGCACGCACTTTCAATTGAGATTAATTATATGAAGAAACACGGCGGAGAAAAGTATACGGTAGGAAAAGGAGAGTACTTAGGGCAGCAGGGAGATGCGTATCTTTACCGGTTTGAACGCACAGCCGATTTATACCTTTTTGATGGAGCTCAGGTACGCCTTGTTCACCAGCATAAAGAAAGTAAAGGAGAAGTTATCGGAACAGAAGGGTTTGATTTGTACCTTAAAATAGATGCGTTTATTGGACAAGAAGTAGACGAACTTGATATATATAACGAACCATGGGAATTATTGCAGGCTCTTATTGATAGACTCACGGAAGCGAAAGATTACAAGCAAAAAATAGTGAGAATCAAACGTCTTATGAGAGGCGATAGTCCTGTTCGTCATAAGGAGTATACGTCTAAGAACGCTCTTCATGAAGTGTTGCTGCGAGCGCGTTATAATCGTACTACTTATATTTGGGGGCCTCCTGGAACGGGAAAAACATATACGCTGTCCAAAATCGCGGCAAGCTATTACCGGAAATCAAAGCGGATCCTTTTATTATCTCATAGTAATGCAGCGGTGGACGGTTTGCTGCAAGAAACTGCACGTCAGTTAAAAAAGAAAGAAGCTTGGAAAAAAGGAAAACTCATTCGATACGGAGCAACAAAAAGCAGCGGCTTAGAAAATATAAAAGTAGAAGAAGTCATTGAAGAAGATGATCCGGATTTAGCTCATGAGATGCGGGAGCTACAAGAAGAACGAGTTTACTTAAGCAGGTATCCTAATAGAGCTCACCAGCTTCAGCAAGTGAACAAAAAGCTAAACGCCCTTCGTAACAAGTGGATTGAAGCGGAGAAAAATGTTTTTGATCAAGCGTATATTGTAGGCACTACTTTATCAAAAGCGGCTATTGACCGATTACTTTATCAAAGTGAATTTGATATGGTTGTGGTAGACGAAATTAGCATGGCATATGCACCGCAAATTGCTTTTGCAGCTGCGTTAGGAAAACGAATTGTCGTATGCGGCGATTTTAAACAGCTTCCCCCGGTATCTCAATCTTCTCATGCTGAAGTGAAGAAGTGGCTGCAGCGAGATTTATTTGAGCAGACGGGTCTTGTCGAGCAAGTAGAAAGCGGTGAAATACACCCGCATCTTTTTATGTTGACGAAGCAAAGAAGAATGCATAAAGATATCTCAGCTTTTACAAATCGCTATATTTACAGCAATCGAGTAGGGGATCATCCATCTGTCACAACAAGTCGAGAAGCAGTAGCAAGCAGCCGGCCGTTTGCTCATGAAGCAGCGCTTATGCTTAACATTGGTCATTTGCATTCTTCCGCTATGCGAGATGTTGTTTCCGGCTCACGCTATAATGTGATAACGGCTGTTTTGGCGGTAAGTTTGATGCTGCGGGCACGCAAAGCTTCTTCGGCTACTATTGGGTATGTGACTCCTTATAAGTCTCAAGCTAAATTGGTCAATGCATTTCTTCAAGATATTGAACCAGCTAGCGGTATAATTGCAGCAACCGTACACAAATTTCAAGGCGCGGAACGAGATATCATGATTTTTGATACGGTCGATACAAAGCCGCAGTCAAAACCAGGTTTACTTTTAATAAATGAAAATAGCGACCGATTAGTAAATGTAGCGGTGACCCGTTCAAAAGGAAAATTCCTTATGCTTTCAGACGAGTCGTTTGTCCAGCAGCGTGTACCAAAAGAGCGAGCGTTATGGAAGTTGGTCAACCACTTTAACGAAAATCAAAAAGTATCCCAACCTCAGCAATTTTTAAAAGAAGTCATTCAGCATCCTAAATTGATTTGGTACCATCCATCGAACAGCAGTCAGTTAAAAAAAGACTTATATCAAGCTCAGCAGCAGATTTTATTGTGTATTCCTTATGCTTCCCTTGTCTCTCAAGAAATACGGGATATGTTACACTCGTTTAAAGGAGAAGTGACCGTTCTTACTCGTGAACCAAAAGAAGTTCGAATTGACGGTGCTCATATCATTTCATCTCCTGTTCCGATGTCACTGCTTATCATCGATGAATCCACTATATGGATCAATATGCCTTATGGCGGAAAGAATGAAGCGTTTATGGCAGCTAGAATTGAGTCAAAGCTAGGTGCTAAACAGCTTCTTCGGTCAATTGACTTTACGGAAGATAAAATAAGAAATCAAGAAACAAAAATGTATATAGAAACAAATAAACCACAATATTCTTTGAGCGATTACCTTCGCAGCTGGGATCGCTGTGAGTCCTGTCAGCATATGCGAGAAGTGGAGATAACAAAAAAAGGAAAAGTGAGGTTTATTTGTTATTATTGCGGGAAAACAAGTGGGGCAACACGTTTATTAGTGAAAAAATATTTAAACTATGTACATGCTGTATGTAGAGCATGCAAGCAGCCGCTAAACGTAGATTACGATGAAAATAAAGGCGTCTACGCATGTTGTCCATCTTGCAAAAAGCAAGTTTTGCCTAGAGACTTATTGTAACTTTAAGAAAAGGGCGTGATCTTATCGTTTACTCTCGTAATGCAGCGGCTTTAGCTGATTGTTTGCTAGAAGGAGACGTTCAAAAAAGCTGGCTGCTCATTGCTATATATATAGAAGAAGGCCATTCTTCAACCGACGTATATACGTTTCTGACAGAAGCGATGTATGAGATAGGGAAAAGGTGGCAAGAAAATAAAATTTCAGTCGCGGACGAGCATTTGGCTACTGCAGCCTGTGACTATGTGTTAACTCGCTTTCAGCTTTCACAGCAGCAATTGCTTCAGCGTAATCGGGCCCTTCTTTTTTGCATTGAAGGAGAAGAGCATTACTTAGGCATTAAAATGATTGCAGGACTTATGAGAGAATATGGATGGGAAGTTAAAAACTTAGGAGCCAATTTGCCGCTGCCGTTCGCTTTAAAAAGTATCGAGAAGTGGGACCCTGATGTAGTATGTTTGTCCGTCTCACAAGTGCATTTGTTGCCGGATTTACAGAAATACATTGCTGAGATTGAAAATATGCCGCAAAGTCCTCTTGTATTAGTGGGCAGCAGGCTTCTCAATAAGCACGATTTGTCGGCTTCAGGATCTTCAAAAACCATATTCATTACTCATATTCAAGCTTTTAAAGACTGGCTTCTAATCAATAATAAAGAAAGTTCGCTGCAAGATAAAATGTTAGCAATGGGGGAAGAAATATGATCAGTTTGCCGATTCAACACATTCCGGTTCCAATGTTTTTACTTAATAAAGACAACGAAATAATTGAATTTACACCAAGCGTCACAAAAAATTTCCCGCCTGTTCAGAACTTTTTAGACCTAATTGATGAAGACAGTCAAGAAAAAGTAAAAAGAGCACTCCAGGGAAAGGAAGAAGTGCAAATCGAAGTAAATATGCGCACGTTTTCTAACCCGGTTGCTCTTTTTGATTTTCATTTTAAGCCTGAAGCCTATCATTCACTGCACGCAGTTTTCTGCTATCCTATTCACGAGCATATGACGAGTGTTCAATCAACTCTTCAACAGTTTCGCTCTATGCTTATGCAAGACTCATCACAAGTAAACCAAGATTTTTCAGTCAGGGAAACAGATGTAGAAACGGCGAAACAAATGCAGCTAGTTGATCTTCAGCGTCATTTTCGAGAAATGAAAACAAATGTGCTAACCATTCAAGACCTTCTGAGTATTATCCGCTCCGACGTAATTGAAGCAGGAAAAGGAGAATATATTGAATTGGTTTCTACACATTTGTTTGACATTCAAGATTTAATTAATCAGGAGCTTGACTGTTTAAGACAGAAGAACAAAGTACATTAAGAAAGCGGCAATCGAATTTCTACCGTTGTTCCTTTTCCTTCTTCACTATCATACGAAATGCTTCCTTTGTGATTACTAATGATTTTGTGACTCACCATCAATCCTAATCCAGTTCCTTTTTCTTTTGTTGTATAGAAAGGCTCGCTAATTCGCGTTAATCGATCTTTCGGCATGCCTTTTCCTTCATCTATCACTTGGATGACTATTTGATTTGTATCTGGATCAAATTTAGATACCACTAGAATAGACCCGGGGTCATCCATCGCTTCAATAGAATTTTTCACCATGTTGATAAATACTTGTTTCATATCTTTTTCAATACAATGAACAACAGGTAATTTTTCTTCAAAATCTGTTGAAATAGTAATATTTTTAAGAATGGCCTGTGTATGCAGTAGTGTACATACGTCTTGAAGAATTAAATTTATCTGCTTATTTTCATATTTTACGACTTCGGGTTTGGCTAGAATGAGCAGTTCGCTAATAATCAGTTCTAAGCGGTTAAACTCGGACATCATGACATCCATATATTCTTTTTTATACGTTTCTTCTTGCATCATAAGCTGCAAAAAGCCCTTTAATGATGTAAGAGGATTTCGTATTTCATGGGCAATGCCGGCAGCCAGCTGTCCAAGTGCTGACAGCATCTCTGAATTTTTGAGCATCATTTCCGACTGTTTGCGCTGTGAAATGTCTTCGCTTAACCCAATGTAATGGATAATTTCGTCCTGATCATTTTTAACAGGCATTAAGGCTAACTGTTCCCAAACGGTTTCTCCGTCTTCTTGAACGTAGGAAATTTCTCCGTTCCATTTTTCTCCTCTATATACTTCATTCCAAATCTTAGGGAATCTTTTAACGCCTAGCTTTTTTGTATATAAGTCATAGAGGTGCAGTCCAAATACTTCCTGCGGCGCATGCTTTTGCTCCATGAATTTTTGATTAATGTACTTAATTTTACCTTGATGATCGGTAATAAAGATGCCTGTAGGACTGTGAGCTACTGCAAATGATGTAATAGCCAATTCTTCATTTGATCGTTTAATTTCTGTAATGTTAATAAACGTAATAACTACACCATTAATTAAATTCTCGTTCGTACGATAAGGCATCATTTTCATGCTATACCATTGGTTATCGTAGCTTTGAATTTCTTTTTGAAGGGTATTATTTGTTCTTAAAACGTGCATTGCGTCCTCGATTAGATGGTCATATCTAAAATTATGCGAAATATGAAAGAAAGGTCTTCCGATATCTTGATGAAGAACGTTGATCACTGTTTTCGTTTCCGGCGTAAATAATTTAATATTCAGCTGCTCGTCTAAAAAGATGGTAGCAATGGTTGTACTGATTAATAAATTATCAATATCGTTGTTTAAGTCCGTTAATTCTTCAATCTTTCGCTCGTACTGGTTATTAACACTAATTAACTCTTCATTAACAGACTGCAATTCTTCATTTGTGGACTGCAGCTCTTCGTTGGAAGCAATCAGTTCTTCGTTCGTGGACTTTAGCTCCTCATTTGCTGTTTCTAGCTCTTCAATCGTCGTTTGCAAATGCTGCTGCGTGTAATGAAGCTCTTGCTCTAAATCTACTACAAGCTCACTAATAGAGCTTGTTTGATTAAGAAACATGGGCTCTTCCTTATCAATAATGGCACTATCTGTCTGTTCATCAAACATAAGTAAGTAAAGAGAGTGATTTGTTGGAAGAGCAGATATCGTAATATTAAAACGGCGCTGCACGTTGTTTATGACAAACTCAATGTGCTGACAGCACACGCTCATACCTTGCTCTTTTACGCGTTTAATAGCTGCTCCAATAGCTAAAGAGACGTGAACGGGAACCATTTTGAAAATTGTATAATTAATTTTCCCCACAGGAACGTTAATAAGCTGAGTCGCTTCTTTTGAACAAAAGATCACTTCGTTGTATTCATTTAATACAAGACAAGGGCTCATAAAGTGATCAATCATTGACTGATACATCTCATCTAGTTTGAGTGAAGGAAGCGGCTTATAAAGTTGACTTGGCAGCGGTACGCTAGAAAAATCACCTTCATGCAAGTTGGATTTTGAAAGATTAAAAGCTCCCGTAATTTGTCGGCTGGGCTGTCCGGAACGCTTAAATATTTTCCACTTGCTGTTAATAGGGCGGAACAAATCAGACAAATTTCCTGTTGTTTCACTAGGACCTAGAAAAAGTACGCCTTCTTCTGTCAAAGAAAAATGAAAAAGAGACAAAATGCGCTGCTGCAGTTCAGCTTGGAAGTAAATCATCATATTTCGGCAGCTAATTAAATCAACGTTTACAAAAGGCGAGTCTTTTCCTATATTATGCGGGGCAAAAACAATCATTTTGCGGATTGTTTTTTTAACTTGATAACCACCGTGTTTTGTTTGCTCAAAATATTCATTAATCTGAGCTGCTGAGAAGGAATGAACTTCCGCTTCTTCATAAATGCCTTGACTCGCTCTTTTGATTGCATGACGATCGATGTCCGTAGCAAAGATTCGGACATCGAAATAACGGTTGATTGTTGATAAATAGTCATGAAGCAAAATAGCTAACGTGTATGCTTCTTGACCAGTAGAACAACCTGCTACCCAGATGCGGATTTCATCTTCTTGGCTATGAATCTTTCTTTCAACTAATTGAGGGATGACCTGTTCTTCAATAATAGAGAATGCTTCTTTATCTCTAAGAAATTGCGTCACTCCAATCAGCAAGTCCCGCTGCAGTTCGACGATTTCTTCGGCTTCTTTACATAAATAGTCCCGGTACTCTTCCATCGTTTGAGAGGGAGGATCGAGTAAAGCCATTCTCTTTTCAAGTCGTCGCAGCACCGTATTTTTTTTGTACATAGAGAAGTCGATGCCTGTTTTCTTCTTTATTAATGAATAAATGTATTGCAGCGTTTCTTCATTATATGTAAATTCAGTTTGGCTGACATGCGTTTGCACAAGGTCAGGCATATCAGCAGGAGAAAGAATATAATCAGCAAGGTGTGCATCAATAGCGCTTAGAGGCATATCTCTGTACTTTGCTGTGCTTTCATCTTGTACAAGTACAGTTCCGCCATATTCTCGTATCGTTTTTGCTCCTCCTGTTCCATCATTTCCTTTTCCTGATAAAATAATGGCTGTGCACCGGTGTTTTTTTGCAGCAGCCAGAGAATGAAAAAAGGCGTCAATCGGATACTTCACCTGATCATTTTCTTCATAAGGACGAAGGCGAAGAGTATGATCCACAACGGTCACATAATGATGGGGAGGATTTAAATAAATTGTGTCTTCTTGTAAAGTCATCCCGTCTTGTGTCAGTTTGATATTCATTCCTGTTTTTTTTGCTAAAAGTTCTGGCATAAAACTTTTATATTTAGAGGAAAGGTGCTGCACAATAATAAACGCCATTCCATTTGGTGAAGGCATATTAGCGAAAAACTGCTCAATAGCTTCTAACCCTCCGGCAGAAGCGCCAATTCCCACAACGTGTAAATCCTGTTTCTCTATTCCTTCTGAAGACGATGGAACGGTAGAAAACGAGTTGTTCTTCATAATAGAACCTCCAATAATGTTTCGATACTTCCTAGATTGTATGTCGTTTTGTTTATTTTAATGTCGACAGCACGGTGTGGTTTACATCAAAAAGTAAATTTTTTTTAAAAAACCAAGATGCTGGTACATAGGTTCATTTTAGCAAACCTATTATATTGTTCAAATAACGTTTTCAAAATTCCTCTATTTTTCGCAAAAAAATTTTAAAGTCCAAACTACATAGTATGCCCCGATTTTCTTTATATAAACGTATTTTTATAAAAAAAATCGTTTTTTTTTGCAGAAAAAAATATTTAAAAAAGTTTTGTTTGCGCTTACATGCGCATAAGGTTATACGCTCAAGGAGGAAAAAAACGGTTAAATTCAACTTGACACTCTTTTTCAGCATGTTACTATAGGAACCGTTGAAAGAAACGAGAACAAAAATACGAACAAATGACAGGGGAGATTTGATGGATCAAAAACAAAAAGTTGCTTTTTTAGGTGCTGGATCAATGGCAGAAGCGATGATTTCTGGTATGGTCAATGCAAAGAAATTATCCGCTGAAAATATTATCGTAACGAATCGAAGCAATGATGCGCGACTGCAGGAACTTGAAAATAGATATGGTATCAAAGCAGTAAAGCGCAGCGAGCTGAAAACAGATGACATTGACGTTTTTATTCTAGCGATGAAGCCAAAAGGCGCTGAAGAGGCATTAAACGAATTAAAGCCTCAAATCAACAAAGACCAGCTTGTCCTATCTGTTCTTGCAGGGATTTCGTCTTCTTACATGGAAGAGTTGTTGCATGATGAACAGCAGGTCATTCGAGTTATGCCGAATACATCAAGTATGATTCAGCAATCAGCAACGGCTATATCACCAGGTCAATATGCTGCAATGGATGCTGTGTTAACAGCAAAAGAGCTGCTCTCTGCAATCGGAAAAGTGTACGTGATTGATGAGCCTCAAATGGACATTTTCACAGGAATTGCCGGAAGTGGCCCCGCTTATTTTTATTTCCTTATGGAGCATATCGAAAAAGCAGCTAAAGAAGAAGGTCTCGATCCTGAGCTAGCACGTGAAATTGGCGCCCAAACCATTTACGGTGCAGCAAGAATGATGATGGAAAGAGATGAAACGCCGACGGAGCTTCGTGAAAATGTGACGTCTCCAAACGGTACAACAGCAGCTGGTTTAGACGCCTTAGCTAAACACGGCGGCGGAGAAGCAATGATGCAAGCAGTCAAAGGAGCATCAAAGCGTTCAAAAGAAATGAGTGCTCAACTACAAAAAGTGGCAAGTACTAATTAATTCGTCACTTATCTTCTTCGTGAATTCCTCACCACAAAAAAATAATCATAAACAAGAAAACATACAGAACACACTAGGAGTGATTTGATGAGTCCCGACAATAAGAAGCGGGTTGTAATTAAAATTGGAAGTAGTTCATTAACAAGTTCACACGGTGAAATCAGCAGACGGAAGCTTGAGCGTCTTGTGGATCAAGTCGTAGACTTAAAAGATAGCGGCCATGAAGTACTATTGGTTTCATCAGGAGCTGTAGCTGCAGGATACCGCAAGCTTGGCTGCTTAGAGCGACCTAGCTCTTTACCTGAAAAACAAGCAGCTGCCTCAATCGGTCAAGGACTGTTAATGGAGGCTTATTCAGAACTGTTTCTATCACATGGATACGTTGCTTCTCAAATCTTAATTACGAGAGACGATTTTTCAGACGAAAATCGTTACAACAATGCACGAAATACAATTAACGTGCTGTTAGAACGCGGCATTGTGCCAATTGTCAATGAAAACGACACGGTAACCATCAATCGATTAAAATTTGGCGATAATGATACACTTTCAGCTAAAGTTGCTGGACTAGTGGATTCCGACCTGCTTATTATTTTATCGGATATCGATGGCTTATACAGCGCGGACCCTCGCCAGGATCCAAATGCAAAATTAGTTCCTCACGTAGGGGAAATCACGCAAGACATCGAAGAATCTGCAGGAGATTCAGGAAGTTCAGTTGGAACAGGCGGTATGCGCTCGAAAATTGACGCGTTCAAAATCGCTATGGCGTCAGGAATTCCAGCATTTTTAGGAAGAGCTGGCGTGCCAAACATTTTAACACAAGCGGTTGACGGCGATGCAACAGGAACGTATTTTGAATCTGAAGATGATTCTGCGAACCTTAATCAGAAAAAGCAGTGGATTGCGTTTAACTCTGGTCCTGAAGGGGAAATAGTAGTCGAAGATGCCGCGAAGCGTGCAATTATTGAAGATAAAGAGCCTTTACTTCGCGAGCACGTTAAATATATTAAAGGCCACTTTAGTGAACGAGCAGTTGTACGTATTCTAGACAAAGACGAAAATGAGCTGGCTCTTGGCGTGACAAATTATTCATCTGATGAACTTGCCTTAAACGAGCCAATTGATCAACCGATTGTAGACAGCGAAGGTCTAGTGTGTCACTTAGAAATTCCAGTACCGGTTGGTTTGTAAGCAAGCATGCTGTAAAGAAAAGGAGCCCTTCCTTTTCTTTGCATGATTGCATTTACCTCTTATGCCTCACACTTTAAAATCAAACAAAACTAAAACGAATCCAGGAGTGATTTGGTGTTACAAACAAATGAAAAGTATTCAGTAGAAGAACAAGCTATTTCAGCAAAAAAAGCAGCTAAGCAATTAAGTTTACTAACAACAGAGCAAAAAAACGATGCGCTGTTAACCATTGCTTCTACACTTGAAAACAACACGGAGTATATTTTAAAAGCAAATGAAGTAGACTTAAAAAACGGGAAAGAAAAAGGTTTTGACGAAGCGCTTATGGACCGCCTTGCTCTTTCAGCGGAACGTGTAAAAGAGTTTGCAAACGGCCTTCGTGAAGTTGCTGAGCTAGATGATCCAACAGGCGATATTTTATCAAGCTGGACATTGGATAACGGTCTAGATGTAAAACAAGTACGTGTGCCCCTTGGCGTTATCGGAATGATTTATGAAGCACGTCCAAACGTAACGGTAGATGCAACAGGGCTAGCGTTGAAATCTGGAAACGCCATTGTGTTAAAAGGCGGCTCTTCAGCTATTTCATCTAACCAAGCTATCGTGGACATTATTCATAAAGCTCTTGATGAAACGCCAATTCCTAAAGAAGCGGTACAGTTTATTTCAAGTACAGATCGTGCGGCTACCCAAGAATTATTTACAATGAAAGAGCATATTGACGTGCTGATTCCGCGCGGAGGGGCTTCATTGATCCAAGCAGTCGTCAATAACGCAACGGTTCCCGTGTTAGAAACGGGAGTCGGAAACTGCCATATCTATATCGATGAAAAAGCTGATGTTAAAAAGGCCATTCCAATTTTGATTAACGCTAAAACAGATCGACCAGCCGTGTGTAACGCAGCAGAAACGGTTCTTGTGCACAAAAACTGGCTTGCTTCTCATAAAGATGAATTAATTCAAGCATTCAACGATCATAATATTGAAGTATATGGTGACAAAGCGACAGTAGCTGAAATTCCTGGAGCAAAACCAGCGGCTGAAAAAGACTGGGCTGAAGAGTATTTGCGCTTAGCGATCGCGATGAAAGTAGTAGAGAGTGTAGATGAAGCGATTGACCACATCGAAACATATGGCACAAAACACTCTGAAGCCATCATTTCAGAAGATGAACAAGCCGTTTCACGCTTTATGTCTTTAGTGGATGCAGCTGCACTGTATCATAATGCATCTACGCGTTTTACTGACGGAGGGGCTTTAGGATTTGGAGCTGAAATTGGGATTTCGACTCAAAAGCTTCATGCACGCGGTCCAATGGGACTTCCTGCACTTACGACAATTAAATATATTATGAGTGGAAACGGACAAACTCGATAAGAAATCAAAAGCGAGCAGAATTATGTGCTCGCTTTTTTCTTTTTATGAAAAGAAAAACAAGTAAATGGGAGCTGATTTGTAAAAAATTATAAACTCTGTTATAATAGTAAAATATATAATTTTTGTGATCTTCATTTTTGTTCTTTTCAGACTATCCCGTTGTTTTAAGAAAAGCAACTGCTATCTGCTTTGTTATAACTTCATTTTTATTTTAGTCTTTCAAGACGCCGTATGTATTCCTCAAAGATTGATTTACGGATGTATAGTATCACTTTATCTTGCACCATTTACCGCATTTACACGCTAAGTTAATCTTCATTTATTATCCACTTAAAAAGTACTGTTTAAAGGAGACGATGTGTATGTATAATCGTAAAAATTTAGAGCCGGCTGTTATTGAAGAAACAAAAGTTTGGGAATGTACATCAGATACGTGTAATTGTTGGGTTCGAGATAACTTTAAAAGCGGAGATCAGCCAACTTGTCCAATTTGCAAAAGCGAAATGAAGCAAGCTGTAAAAGAACTCCAGGTTATTCATAATCCTAGAGTCATTGATTAATAACTTTTAGGAAGACGTTTTTTGAAAGGAGTTTGTGGATGTTTCTGGGAATTGATCATGTTCAGCTTCTTGGTCCAGAAGGATGCGAGCAAGAAGCAAGAAATTTTTATGAAAATCTTTTAGGGATGAAAACTGTTCTTAAGCCGGAAAATTTAAGGCACAGAGGCGGCATATGGTTTCAATGTGGGACTCAAGAAGTTCATATCAGTATTCAAGATGACTACATACCTGCTAAAAAAGCGCATCCTGCTTTTGTCGTGGAAGATATCAAGACGCTTAGACATAAGTTGGCACATTGGGGATGCGTTCTTTCTGAAGAAGAGCCTATTGCAGGGAGAGAGCGTTTTTTTGTCCACGACCCGTTCGGAAATCGATTAGAAATTTTACAATATGACAAATAAAAGACCTCCAAGCGGAGGTCTTTTATTTTAGGGCGTTATCTAAATACGTATATACCGTTTCTTTGCTAATTAATACTTCATTTTCTCTGTCTTTATCTTTTTGCCATTTTTCTCGTGCTTTTGCTAAAACTTCTTCGGCTTCATCCTTAGGAATGACAATGACTCCACCGTCGTCACCTGCAATAAAATCGCCAGGGTGAATCTTCACGCCCCCGCATGAAATGGTTTCATTTACTGTTCCTTTTTCTTTTTTGCTGCTTGCTGCGATCGTAGAGCCCTTACAAAATACGGGGAAATCGA
Source organism: Priestia sp. D3YE.R1 (assembly GCF_049199565.1). Classification (NCBI taxonomy): domain Bacteria; kingdom Bacillati; phylum Bacillota; class Bacilli; order Caryophanales; family Bacillaceae; genus Priestia; species Priestia sp. D3YE.R1. The sequence continues at coordinate 459,786 of NZ_JBLTHW010000003.1, forward strand.
GTTTTTCAATGTCTTCTTGATCTCGTATAACACCATCTAGTACAATACCGTTTATTCCAACAAGCTTCGCCATGGCTACTACGAAATCTCCTGCTAAGGCACGGTTACAGTAGCTTTTTCCATCGATAACGAGCACACTTCCGGGCTCCGCTAGTCGAATCGCTTCAAGCACCGAGTAATTATTGCCAGCAGGCGTATCTACGGTAAGAGCCGGCCCAAATAGTTTGTAATGACGCTGCAATGGCTTAATGGAAAAGTCCAAGTGGTTGGCACCTTCCATTGCATCTGATAAATTTGCTGTTGATAATGGGAGCTGTTCATTCAACATCGTATCTCTCCTTTTTAACTTTAGTCTATCTATACATATTCATATAAGAGAAAGCTCTTATTTATGAGAAGGCAAGTAGATAACGTGAAGCATTGACCACCAATTAATTAACTGCAAACGTACAGCACTAGAATCTTTCAGAGCCAATTTTTAATGCATTGTATTATATCTTTGAGGCGCTGTTTCTCGTATGGTATTCGTCATATAAGCACATATATCCTTTAATTAGTAACAAAGGAGAAGATAGCCTATAAAAACATTATGAAAGAAGGGGAGAAACCAAAGAACTCTGCAAAAGTGGCTTTAGATAATATTTTCCACAAAGTGTAAAATAAGCTGTATTTAATGAGGATGAAGGAAGAACCTTTGTTAGTTTTGTGAATGTCTTTGATTTACACTTAAATAGTCTTATATACACACGAAATACGTGCAAATGTTTAATCCTGTGAACATTTGATGGAGCTTGATGCATTTTTATATAAAAAAGTGAAACCTTTTGGTATGATGAAACGTAGGAACATATATGGAAATCATATATGAAAAAACATATGTGACGTTAGTCATTTAGTGGAGGGAAAGCAATGGTAAAAAAATTATTGGCCGCATTTATCGCATTAGCGGTTGTGTTTTCACCAGTAGGTGGATCACTTATTCATGACGGTTCAAACGTAGCAAGTGCAAAAGGGTATAAATCAGGAAAGCGCTCTTTTGACAGTGGAAGCAATAACCAATCAAGCTTATTTAAAAACAATAACAGTAATTCAGTTAAGCAAAACAATACGTCTAAAAACTCATCATCTAAAAGTACAGCGGCTGGCTCAAAGCGCGGCGGCTTGATGAAAGGTCTTTTAATGGGAGGAATTGCTGGCTTATTATTTGGAAGCTTACTATCTAGCTTAGGACCATTAGGCCCAATTTTAGGCTTTATGGTAAACATGCTTGTAATTGTAGCTTTAATTCTTCTTGTAGTAAAGTTATTCCAAAGCGTACGTAGCAACAAGCGTAAAAATGAGGAAGTGAAATCTTGGAGACAATAAAAATTTCTGAACAAGATATTATCAATGCGATGTGTTTGTATATCGCAGAAAAAAAACAAGTTCAGCCTCAAGAAGTAGAGATTGAGCTAATGTATGATGATGACTACGGCTTTTCAGCAGAGTCATATGTGCATGATCGTAAACAGGTTCATATTACTTTGAACATTATTGAAGCGCTGCGCTTTTGGCTGGATACGGAAATGAACGTAGACCCATACGCAGCAGGACTAGAACTGGAATTAGACGATGAAGAAGGTATTATCGCTTTTGCTAAATTAAGTCGATAAAGAAATCTTCAATGCAAAACCCGCTCAAGTGAGCGGGTTTTTTTATTATGATTTTACCTGTTCGTTGGAACTAGACTTATCGCGTTTTTTAGTAAAAAACCACCAGTTGGCATCTCCAAGCAATTTCATAAGAGAAGGGACAAGAAGCATTCTGACAATCGTTGCATCGATAAATATAGCTAAAGCAATTCCTACCCCCATTTGTTTAACAGGCGTTACGTCTGTAAAAGCAAAGGCTCCTGTAATCACAATCATAATTAAAGCAGCGCTCGTAATGATTTTACTAGTGGAAGCTAAGCCTTCTACCGTTGCCACATTGTTATCACGGGTTTGATGATACACTTCGTGAATGCGCGAAATCAAAAAGACTTCGTAGTCCATGCTAAGCCCAAATACGAGGCCGAAAACAAAGACTGGCAGCACTAAAGCAATATTGGATTGGGTAAGACCTAAATGTCCATTTTGAAACAGCCATACAAGTAAACCAAACGTAGCCGTTAAGCTTAAAATATTCATAATGATAGCCTTTAAAGGAATGAGTACAGAACGAAAAGCAATCATTAAAATGACATACGTTGAAAATAAAACAAGAGCCAAGCCATACGGAGCTTTTTCATAAATTTCATCGAATATTTCTTGTTCAAATTTTGGATAGCCGCCAATATGAACGGTGAAAGGTGAACGTTTCTCTTTCCATTTTCGAACAAAATCTTTCGCTTGATCTGAGTTTTGGTCTGTATCTAGCGTAGCTTTTATGAGCATATAATGTCCGTTAATGAACGAATCTACAGCTGGCTTTGTTTGCGCACTTATCTGCGGGTTTTCCAGCATAGCTTGAAGCTGATCACTTGATTTTACGCTTAAAGCGGTAGAAATAGAATCGACTTGCTTAACTAACGAATCTTCTTTTAATTGTTTTATAAAAGTAAAGGCATTTTTTAAAGACTTCTCATTCAGCATATCTTGCTTAGCTTCTAACACAAAATAAACGTCGGCCGTGTTTTTATTTGTAAACGTATCGTTATACGTGTCAAAAGCTTGACGGGACTCGTATTTTGTTGGCAGCGCTTCAGAAGAAGGTATTTCTAGATGCATGTCTCGAACGGGAATAAGTGCTACTAATAGAATGATAAGAGAAACAATCGTCATAGTTACAGGCTTTTTCATGACAAATGTAGCGAATGAACGCCACCTAGACTGACCGCCTTGTTCACTGACTTTTAAGATGCGTAAACGGTTAATGCGTGTACCTAATATAGCAAGTATGGAAGGAAGCAGTGTAAGAGCTGAAAATACAGCAATAAAAACAACAGCCATTCCTCCAAGAGCGACGTTTTGAAAAATATCAACTTGAATAAACAGCATTCCCGCTAATCCAATAAATACGCATAATCCTGAGAAGATGACTGAGCGTCCCGCTGTTTGAATGGTGATTTTGATTGCTTGTTCTACCGACTTTGCTTGAATTTCTTCTTTAAAGCGATTAATAAATAAAAGGGCAAAGTCAATACTAAGAGCTAATCCAATCATTGGAATCACGTTTAAAATGAAGATGGACAGCTCTGTGTACGGATGAAAGAAATAGACAACGCCCATGGTGGTAACGACGGTTACAATTCCTATCATAAGAGGAATTGCAGCGGCTATCACGCCGCCAAAAGCTAGAAGAAGCACAACTAAAGCAACAGGAAGGCCGATTGCTTCCGCTTTTGCTAAATCAGCTTGGCTTGCTGTATTCATATCTTTTTCAATAATAGGACGACCGGTTAATTTTACACTAACTTCTTTTTCTTCAGATGAAAGAGTTCTGATCTTTTCTACTCGTTTATCCATTGTTCCATCATCGTGATTAAAATGGATAATTCCGTACGCTGTGTTTCCTTTTATCATCTTGTTAGAAGCCGTTGGGATGTCGACTTTCGACGCGTTTGATTTGTCCTTTGCTTTTTGCATATACTGAGCGATCGTTTGCTGGAATTTGGAGTCAGAAACTCCGTCTTTTTTTTCAAACAAAACGATGATCTGAGCTTCGCTAACATCAAATTTATTAACTAAAAGCTGCTCTGTATCTTTGTACATTCCTTTCATTTCAAATCCGTTTCCTCCCAGCACGGAAGGAAGCTTAGCCGCATAAAAGCCAAATCCGACAATTAGGATGATCCACAGTAGTAATAAAATTTTTCTGCCCGCATATAATGCGTTCGATACTTTATTCATATTAACCTCCAATTTTCTGTACAGTTACTAGACTATTTTATACTAACAGTTATTGTAATTAGAAGAAGTATTGTGTTTTTTTGTTTTTCTTGCTTGAAAAAGCTTTTTTATATAGGGGCGCAGGGTTGTTTCCTTAGCAAAATCGTGTTTATGTTTCAGGCGATTTAGGGAACACTGTACATAAATGCACGAAGGGGGATATAAAAAGATGCAAATGAAACAGCCAGCTAAAATGACGAATCGTTATGGGTGTAAAAATGAGTATGATACATTAAAACGTGTGATTGTTTGCCCGCCTACATATATGAAAATTGAAGAAATTATTAATGAAACACAAAAGCATTATGCGGACGAAAATATTGATGAGAGCTTGGCTTCAAAGCAGCACCGTCAATTTGTCGAATGCCTTCAAAAAGAAGGAGTGGAAGTCATCGGGCTATCTGCACAAGAGCCATTCCCAGAACAAGTATTTACGCGGGATATTGGCTATACGCTCGGAGATACCATTATTGTCACGAAAATGGGCAGCGAAATTCGAAGCGGAGAAGAGCAAGTGCTAGCAGACTGGCTGCAGCACCAAGGTATTCCCTTTCATCAGGTACCGGACCATCCTATTGAAGGGGGAGACGTGCTGATTGATGGACAAGCTATTTTTATTGCACTCAGCGACCGTACAAGTAAAGAAGGCGTGGAGCATATCCAAGAGCTGCTTCCAGCGTATGAGGTTGTTCCGATTCCTATTGATCGGTCTTATCTTCACCTTGATTGTGTGTTAAATATTTTATCACCTACAGAAGCACTCGTATTTTCACCAGCTTTACATGAAAAAGAATTAAATTTACTTCGCATGAAATATGACTTAATTGAAGTAACAAAAAAAGAGCAGTTTACGATGGGAACCAATGTATTATCAATCGGTAATCAACGGGTGATCAGTCTTCCAATGAATACAGAAGTGAATGAAGAGTTAAGGAAACGAGGCTATAAAGTAATTGAAGTTGATATATCTGAAATTATTAAATCCGGCGGTTCTTTCCGCTGCTGTACAATGCCTCTTGAACGAGTATAAAAAAGCTTAAAAAGAAAAAAAGATCTCGGCGATAGCCAGGGATCTTTTTTTGAAGGATGTTGTATAAAATTTCAAGTGAAAGGAACATTAACCTATATAAGCTGTTGAAGGAAAGGAGTGATAAACATGGCAAATCGTAATCCTATTTTAGTTCAAGGTGCTGAACAGCTTCTTGATCAGTTAAAAACGGAAATCGCGGGAAGACTTAACGTTCAGCTTGGCGCGGAACAAACGGCTCGCGCAAATGGTTCTGTTGGTGGAGAAATGACGAAGCATCTTGTTGCAATGGCGCAGCAGCAATTAAGCGGTGCACAGGGACACATTCGCTAGTCTGCTCTACATAAACACTTTGATGAAAAGTTCTGGCTCTTTTGAGCCGGAACTTTTTTTGTGTAGGAAACATCATTCTACTTTCTCTTGGTCGCTTAATTTGAGATTTTGCCTGAAATTCTCCACTTTCAAGGTTGAAAAGTGCATAAAATGGGAAAAGAACAAAAAAAGAGAAAGTAGAGGTTTATCATGAAAAAGCTATTATCATTTGGAAAAAGTCTTGGTAAAGAAATTCAAGAAGACCAAGCAACGGGACTAGCGGCTGAGCAAGCCTATTATTATATGCTATCATTATTCCCTATGCTTATTTTACTGATATCGATTGTTCCGTATCTATCTATTAAACCGGAAGAGGCAATCGATCTTCTTCAAAGCGTTATGCCGGGAGAAACGGCTGCAATCTTTAAAGATAACGTAGCTCAATTTGTGAGCCAACCAAACGGCGGGTTACTGACTGTAGGGATTTTAGGAACCATTTGGTCCGCTTCAAACGGTATGAACGCCTTTATCCGTGCAATGAACCAAGCCTACGACGTGAAAGAACAGCGCTCGTTTATTAAAGTAAGAGGCTTGTCCATTCTTTTAACAATTGGATTGATTGTAACAATTGTTGTATCGCTTCTTTTACCAGTGTTCGGAGGGGTTTTGTTAAATTGGATAAGCGAATGGTTTTCTCTTCCTTCAGGTACAACAGTGATTTTAAATATTCTGCGCTGGATTATCGGTGTCGGCATTATGGTACTTGTTTTATCCGTGTTATACAGATTAGCTCCAAACAAAACGTTTCCTTTTGCCCACGTATGGCCCGGAGCGCTCGCTGCTACGCTGCTATGGCAGCTGACATCTTTAGGGTTCTCATTTTACGTAAGCAACTTTGGTAATTATTCTGCTACTTATGGAAGCTTAGGAGGCGTGATTGTTCTGATGCTTTGGCTATTTTTAACGGGGTTAATTCTCGTTATTGGAGGAGAGATTAACGCTATTTATCACCGAAACAAAACGGCTGCGCCTCCTAAAGATACGTCTCAGGCGATGTAATAAAAAAGGAAACCTTTATAGAGGTTTCCTTTTTTAACGTTTAAAGCTATTAACAAGCTGTTTAAATGAGTTGGCTGTATATTTGACCGAATCTTTTTTGTACTGTACATCGGTTTTAATCGCTGCTTGCGTTACCTTTAAATGATTTGTTTTTTCTTTGATATGATCAGTTTCGTTTTGAAGATGTTGAGAAGTGGCATTTACAGAGTTCACAGTTGGCTTAATTTTTTTATTAAATGCTACGCCTGCGTAAATAAGATACGCAAGTGATGCCAAAACAACAGCTAAGCTTATATACACAATAATCATCGTTGTGCCTCCTTTGTACGTATTTATATTTATATAGGTGAGAATAAAATATATACGAATATCATCCTCTTTATTTAATTGTTATACCCATTTTTAATCAAAACAAACAAAAGCCTGCTGAGAAGACAATATATTGGATTTTTTCTGAAATTTCATTCATCATTACATATAGAGTTACCTTGAAAGGAGAGAGAAGAAGAATGCCGTTAGATCCGCATATTCAAATATTTCTAAATCAATATAATGAAATGCCCCGTCCTTCTTTAGAGGACGTTACACCCCCGCAGCTGAGAGAAATGGAAAAGATGTCTTTAACTCCTTCCAAAGAAGCAGTTAAAAAAGTATATAATAAAGAAATCCAATTAAATGAACGTACGCTCACTATACGAGTGTATGAACCTGAAGGAACAGGGGCATTTCCCGCGCTTGTTTATTATCACGGAGGTGGCTGGGTATTAGGAAGCTTAGATACTCATGACTCCATATGCAGATCGTATGCAAATGAAACAAACTGTATTGTAGTGTCTGTTGATTACCGCCTTGCTCCTGAAGATAAATTTCCCGCTGCGGTGAACGATGCCTATGACGCCTTGGACTGGATTGCAGCTCATGCGTCTCAATTAAATATCGATTCAAACAAAATTGCCGTCGGGGGCGACAGTGCCGGTGGCAACCTTGCTGCGGTTGTAAGCATTTTAGCAAAACAAAGACAAGGTCCATCCATTGTTCATCAGCTGCTTATTTATCCATCTGTAGGATTTAAAAATCAGCACCCTGCATCTATGAAGGAAAATTCCGAAGGATATCTTCTTTCAAAAGATCTTATGGATTGGTTTCGCCTTCAGTACTTAAATAATAAAGAAGAAGAACAGCATCCCTATAACGCTCCGGTATTACTGGACGACCTATCAAGTCTACCGAGCGCTACCATTCTTACAGCACAGTACGACCCTCTAAGAGATAGCGGAAAAGACTACGCGGACGCATTAAAAAATCACGGTGTTCCCGTCACCTACGAAAATTATGAAACAATGATTCACGGGTTTTTAGGGTTTCATGAATTTGTCCCGCTTGCTCAGCAGGCGATCAATAAAAGCGCAGCTCAACTGCGTCAAGTATTTGATTCTATTTAAGGATATATATATAGTGTCATAAAGCATAGTAACTTGAAAAAAACAGCACATTGATGTGCTGTTTTTTCTGTATTTGGAGGGAGAAAAGGTTAAAAAGAGTGTCAAAAAAATAGCCTATTATTTCTTTTAAAGTTATTTCAATGTTATAAATAAAGACAATGTTATAGAAGTTATTGAAAATGATGCTTCACAATAAAAGAAAAGATTTCATATCTTAATGAAGGTTTTTACAAGTTGAAACAAAGTAGGTGATTAAATGTTCTATTCTAATTTTTATACTCCTTTTAACTATGCTTTCTACCCTTATTTCATGCCTTCTTTTGGACGTCCTACTGGATATGTACTGAATTCTAGTGGTGAAGTTGACAGTTGGTGGGGAAATTATCCGTTAGGGTATCCTGCGAAAGCTCCAAAATTTTTGGGTGGGGGGCAGACGCCTATTTCAGGACCTGCAATACCATTCAGTTTCAGGGGTTATTATTGAACTGATTACAAGAGTTACTGCCGTAAAAGGTAAGAAAGATACCTACAAAATTAAAGCAGTATTTAAAGCGACTGAAAGGGATGATATTTAATTCAGTGGAGAAAGTCAATCATAGGGTCGACTTTTTATTTTAGGTAATTAACAAGTTTGATTTGGTTAATGAAGGGAAAATGATAAGTAACTAAAAGGAGATGGAGTTATGGATTATGAACAAAAAGATTATTATATCAGTGTAAAAGAAAATGAGTATTATAAAGTAATAAATGTAGTAGATCATATGTTAGAGGAAGCACAAAGTAATAATAAATATCCAGTATGGGGCGAAAAACTAAGAACTGAGTTAAAAGAAAGGGCTGGTAATAACCTTACTCCATGGCATTTTAATATGATAATATCCACACTCCTAGATTATGTACCTGAAGAAGTAAAGAATAAATCTAATGCTAAGTCACTCTGAAGAGTGGCTTTTTATTATATCTATAGTATGCAAATTAAAATATGTGCTAAATAATAAAGGGTAAAAAAGGTGGCTAAACAACATGCCTAAAAAGCCATCTAAGATATGTAACACAGAGGAATGTTGTCAATTAGCTTATGATACATATTGTGACAAGTGCAAAAAAGATAATCATTAAGAGTACAAGGAACAGAGAGTAGATAAGGAAGGGAAAGCCTTTTAATCTAGTAACCCATATAGAATTAAATAAGAAATCTGAATCTATACAAATTCAAGATGAACAGAAAGATTTACGTGCGTACGCTACAAAAGTTGAAGAAGAAAGGAAGGCTAAAGAATTAGCAGAACAAAAAGCAAAAGAGGAAGCGGAAGCTAAACAACAAATAGAAATAGCCGAACAACAAAGACAACAAAAGATTGCCGAAGAACAACGTGTATCAGCTCAACAAGCAGAGCAAAAGAAGGAAGCGGAATCTCCAGTTAGTCAAGAAACAATCGATAATTATGAAGCAAATCAAGCTGAAACATGGGCTGAAGAGGCTGAGATTGAGGAGGAACTGAATAAGGAAGAAGAAGAAAGATGATTAGCTAAAGAACAGGCAGAACAAGAAGCATATGAAGCTCAAATCATTGCTGAACAAGATGCTAATTTCTCCGATGAAGCAAAGGAACAGATTCAAAAAGAAATTGATGAAGAAGGATATAGTCAAACATCATACTATTGCGATCAAGTTATGACTGCTGTACAAAGAGGGGATATGACTAAAGAAGAAGCTGGAGGTTGTTTGAAATAATTTAATTATAATTTCAAGAATTTCCTTTGGAATTATTTTCTTATTTCTATTGATAAAAAAACCACCTAAATGGTACAATAGACTTATAAAAACGTAATGGAACGTTGTTTTCACAGAGTTTATTGACGACATTAAGTAAGGTGATTTTTTGAATGATAAAAAACAAGTAGGTCAGCTGATTCAAGATCTGCGAAAGATTGCGGAAATGACAACTGTCGAGTTATCAGAAGGAATTTGTACAGAAGAAGAGCTACATCGATTTGAACAAGGTGAAATTCATGCAAGCAGTGAAGTTCTCTATCATTTATCGAAACGCTTAGGGGTTCCGATGAATTATTTCTTTGAAGCAGGAGAGCTAACGCCCAACGATTATTCAAAAGAAATTAAATCGACCATTAGGCATTATATACGAAAACGCGATTATGAAACCGTGTTACATATGGTGAACAAAGAAAAAGATAATCCTATGTTTCAAGATCCTTTTCACGCACAATTTTTCCTATGGCACGAAGCCATATGTGATTATTATATTGGAAATAAATTTGAACAAGCGCTTCGTAAATTGGAAAAAGCCATTGCGTTCACGCGTACGAGCGAACAGTTTTATTCAGAAAAAGAGATTGCTATTTTAAATAGTATTGCCATTATTTATGAAGAAGAAGGTCATTTAAAAAAAGCGTTCAGTACGTTTATGGAAGGATTGCAGCATATTGCTTTGCTTCCTAAGTTAAAAGATCCTCTTGTCAAAATTCGAATTTTATATGGATTATCGCGTGCGCTTTTGCAAATGGAACGTTATGAAAAGTCGGTTAAGTATGCACAAGCAGGACTAGAGCTGTGTATTCAGCATGAGACGCTTTATTTATTGGGAGAACTGCACTATCAAATTGGAGAGGCACTCTGTCAGCTTGGTGAGCTTAAAGAAGGAATAGCCTACCTCGAAAAAGCTATTACCGTTTTTGAAATTGAGCAAAATGAAGCGTTTGTCACTATTATTAAAGAAGAGATGTCTAAATATCAAGAAACAAAAAAGAAGAGCTGATCGCTCTTCTTTTTTTATCTCCAATACACTGGGTGTGGGTAAAACGGACGAGGACGAGGATAAGGGTAAGGATAAAATGGACGAGGGCGAGGATATGGATAATAACCATAAGGGAATCTTTCGTCAGCTTCATGGGGATTCGAATAATAATCATAGCCATATTGATACTCTTCTAAAGGTTGTTCTGGGTAATATTGATAATTCACTCTTTTCACCGCCTAAGTTTTTATGCTTTTTACTGTATTCATTATAGAAAGAATTGGAGTATGTACCCATCAAATTTCCCTTTTGAAAATTTGACAGGAGATAAGGAGTGTTTTAACAAAAAAGAAATTAGTTGTCCTTTTTATTTTTTTGTAAGGTATCTGATGCATGAGGCAAAGTAGGCAGTTCGAAGCTTTTAATAAAGGAAGCGTAAGCAATCGTGTCTTTAATAGGATTTACATAAGATAATGGTTGGCCTCGGTAGCTGAAATTAAATGTAATCCAAGCAAAATCTTTATTGTTGTTGGAAATCAGTTTTGCATTATGTATAAAAGCAGATGCGGCAATCATCGCATCTGGGCCTTTAATTTTTTTATTGGATTCTATTTTAGCTTTTCTGCGAATTTGAGCTGCTAGCTGTGCAATTTCACTTGTAACGTCTACAATTTTATCTGTCATATCGTAAATATAATGATTTTTTACTGCTTTGACTTGAGGGTTTGTTTCTACTTCCCAATGCGACAGAAGTTCCATTTCTACAACGGTAGGCATTAAAAATTCTGCATTATTTGAAATAAGTTCATTAATATACTCCACAACTTCTGGATAATTAAGCGCATGTGAAGCCCAAATGTTTGTATCAATAATTACTTTTTCATCCAACACAAATCGTTCACTCCTCTCTACTAGCCATTCGTACGAGCTCTTCTAACCCAAAAGGTGAGTAAAGAGCCGCAGATTCTGAAAGCTGATTGCTTAATAGAAGCTTTTCATATTTAGTTAATCTAGTTTTTGCAGATTTTATGAGCTTTTCTTGTGTGCCGTTTACCACTTGATCTTTTTTATCATACGTGCGTAGAACTTTATTTTGAGGTTTATATTTAAGGTTTTTTTTATTCACAGGGGGTGAGGAAGGTGATTGCGGCAAGGGTTGTGTGTAAATTTTTCCATTTATTTTTATTTTGAAGTGCTTTTGAACTTCCTTGCTGTACGTTCCTTTTTGGTCATCTACCAAGCGCTGTGCTTTCATGATATCCCTGCCTTTTATATAAATTTATATAGTATATGTGATGAAGTTTTTTCTTACTATTCCTTTTATATAAAAAGATTAAAAAAGTTAGCTGCCGGGAGTTATTGAATTAATTGATGTTTGCCTGGTGGGTGATGATCTCAGCGAATACCGGACAAAGGGTTAAAAACATGATAGCGTGTGAGAGAAATGAATCAGTATAGGTTAAAGAAGGAAATAGGCAACAATACGGTAATTGCTTCAGGTGCCGTTGTGACAAAAGATGTTCCTGATAACGTGATAGTCGGAGGCAATCCTGCAGTTACAATTAAACGTATTGAAGATTAAAGAATAAACAAAGAGCTTTTGAATTGTAAAAACTCTTTGTTTATACGATGCTTTATTGCTGATTTGGTCCGTCTTCATTTATGAGATTTTGATAAAATGTAAAAACCTACATATTTCCTTCCGAGATCATCCATACTTTATTGACAAAGGAAAATTAATCATGGTATATTATCTTTAATTAAAGATATTTAAATTAAAGATAAATAATAAATGATAAACTAGACGATTTATCCGGAGGAATGTAGAATGAACCACTTAAAAGGAATACACCACGTAACGGCTATTACAAGCAGTGCAGAAAAGAATTATGAATTTTTCACCTATGTGTTAGGTATGCGCTTAGTTAAAAAAACGGTCAATCAAGATGATATTCAAACGTATCATTTGTTTTTTGCAGATGATAAAGGAAGCGCCGGAACGGACATGACTTTTTTTGATTTTCCAGGCATTCCAAAAGGTTTTCACGGAACAAATGAAATTTCAAAAACATCTTTCCGCGTTCCAAATGATGAGGCTTTAGACTATTGGGTAAAGCGCTTTGATCGCTTAGAAGTAAAGCATACGGGAATTCAAGAGCTATTTGGGAAAAAGACGCTTTCGTTTGTTGATTTTGATGATCAGCAGTATCAGTTAATTTCCGATGAAGGAAATCAAGGAGTTGAATCAGGCACTCCTTGGCAAAAAGGCCCTGTACCTCTTCAATACGCTATTACGGGACTCGGTCCTATCTTTATTCGTATTGCCGAGTTTAATTACTTTAAAGAAATGATGGAAAAAGTCCTTTTATTTAAAGAGATTGCTCAAGAAGGAGATCTCCACCTATTTGAAGTAGGAGAAGGAGGAAACGGTGCGCAAGTAGTAGTCGAACACAATGAAAAACTTCCGCAGGCTCAGCAAGGTTTTGGAACTGTTCATCACGTTGCTTTTCGCGTGGAAAATCGACAGGCTCTTGAAGAATGGATTAACCGAATGCCAAGCTTCGGTTTCCATACGTCTGGTTATGTGAATCGTCACTTCTTTGAATCGTTGTATGCAAGAGTGGCTCCGCAAATTTTATTTGAATTTGCGACAGATGGACCAGGATTTATGGGAGATGAACCTTACGAAACGCTCGGAGAAAAATTATCACTGCCTCCATTTTTGGAGCCAAAACGTGCAGAAATTGAGAAGCTCGTGCGTCCGATTGATACAGTAAGAAGTACAAAAGAGTTTGTGAAAGAATAGTACACAAAAAACACTCAAATAGTTATTTGAGTGTTTTTTGATGTTTTCTGCTTTTACATATATCTGTCGCGAATGTTTACGTAAAAAATGTCAATGTTTTACAAGGAAGGAGTAGGAGTCGGTTGTGCATAGCCTTCTTTGTATTTTTCATCAATGTCTTTGCGAATATCTTTTATTGATTTGCCTCGGTTATAGTCGAGCATAGCTTTAGCTGCAATTTCTATACACAATCCGCATTTTGTTCCATGATCATCCCAGACAACTGCTCCATTTCTTTTGTTTTTAAAAATAAAGCAGTCATAGCTATTTTTGTGATTCGCTTCCATGCCACATCCGCAGTAGCAAGGGATTTTTTCAAGTAGTTCACGATTTTTAGCAACGGACAGATAAACTAGTTTCATGTCTTTAGGCTGGTTCTTCAAAAACTGTGGTAAAACATCTGCTCCTGGAGTCTCTTCGCGAATATCAGCAACTGCAGCTTTATGATGTTCATGACCTGAATGTGCAGAAGAATTTGTAGCAGAAGAAGTTGTTGTATTGTTTGAGCAAGCGGATAATCCAATACTTGTAGCGAGAATTCCCAACAAAATAATTGATTTTTTCAATACAATTAACATCCTTTCATGTAAAAATAAATGATAGTTGCATCATACACGGCAGTTTATCTATGTAGATAATCAAATACTTGCTTGTTTATATCTAATTCTCTATAAGTATGCAGAGCGGTTATCGTGTATGATAGAGGTGGGCGAGGAAAAAATATGAAGCATGAATTTAACATAAGGTGCGTTTTGTAAGTAATTGGACAGAAGGAGAAAGTGAACGGAGGTTAAACAGTAGTGAGTGAACAAAATCAACGTCTTTTTGAATATATTTTAGAGAATTCAGCCTCTATCAGTGAAGAATGGCTGCGCCAAAGAAGTAATATTAAAGGATCAATTTACTCAAAGGACGCAGATGCTTCAGTTGAGAAAAAGCTGCGCGAGCAGCATCTTTATACGATCGAAACAATTGCGAGCGGCTTTCTTGAAGATCAAGAGATTTTCAAACAACGTATGATGAAATGGACGACGGAAGTAGTAAACAGCAGAATTAAATTTGATACGCCGATTTACGAGGTAGTAGAAGCACTAAGCAAAACAAGAAAAATTATTTGGACGTATGTCAAAGCATATAGCCTGATACATTCATCTATTACAAAAGAAGATATACTGTCTTGGAGTGAAGTTTATCACACAACATTTGATAAACTCATTAATGAATTTTCCGAACAGTATTATAAAATCACAAGGCAAAAAATAAGTCTTCAGCAAGAGCTAATCGACGAAACGAGTTTTCCTGTTATTCCAATTGTAGACCACATCGCGGTCTTGCCTTTGGTAGGGCTTATTGATGAAATCAAAGGTGATTCTATTATCGAGGTTGTTCCAAAAAGATGTGCAGAAAAACATATAAGGCACCTAGTCATTGACTTATCAGGTGTAAATTATGTAGATACGTATGTCGCTCACAAATTTTTTGATTTGATTAACATTTTGCAGCTGTTAGGCATCCATGCGATTATGTCAGGATTGAGCCCTGACATGGCTCAGACGGCTGTTAATGTAGGAATTAGTTTTAATAAAATTGAAACGTTTGGACATTTAAAACAAGCTCTCTCTTCGCTTGGTGTAAAGAAAAAAGAGAAAGAATAAAGTATAGAAATGCTAGATCGAAACGGAACTGTTTGAGCCCTTTACTTTCAGTTCCGTTTTTTTGTTTGTCTATATTCTGTATATGAAAATATGAAATAATATTCTGCTGCATTCAAAAGTTTGTAATCATGTCTTACAAACTCCTTTTCACCTGGGGAGAAATGGAAGATACTAAGGAGCAAACAAACGGAGGTTTTCTATGCCAAACGTCTCGTTTAGCTCAAGAATGGAGGTGTAAAGAGAAGAATAAGAGAAGTACATAATGAAATAGTTAAAGTCCTAGATAAGTACCGATAAGCCGTGTGATTAAGGAGGAGTTCTATGAAAATAATTTATCTTCTTTGCCTGCTTCCGTTTGTAGGAATATTAGGTTTATTGCCACTTGTTAACAAAGTGACGCCGTTTATTTTAGGAATGCCTTTTTTTCTTTTTTGGATTGTTATGTGGGTAATCCTTACGTCTTTTATTATGGGCATTGTGTACAAGCTCGATCCTGCTGTTAAAGGAGGAGATAAATAATGAATACCGCTCTGATTATTATTTTTGGTTTTTTACTTTTAGCTATTTATCTTGGAATTCGAGCTACGCGGGGCAAAAAAATGGATTTAGAACAGTGGAGCGTAGGCGGCAGAGGTTTTGGAACTATTTTTGTCTTCTTTTTGATGGCGGGTGAAATCTATACTACTTTTACGTTTCTAGGAGGAAGCGCTTGGGCATATGGAAAAGGAGGGCCAGCATTTTATATTTTAGCCTATATTTCTTTAGCGTACGTGTTAGGGTATTGGATTGGTCCGCAAATATGGCGATATGCGAAGCAACATAAGCTCATGTCTCAGCCCGATTTTTTTGTTTCAAAATACAACAGCCCGTTTCTAGGCATCGTTGTTTCTTGCGCAGGGGTGCTGGCAATTGTTCCTTATATTATTTTACAATTTAAAGGCTTAGGTATTATTGTATCTGAAGCTTCTTATGGCTCTATCTCTTCAACCGCATCCATTTGGATTGGCGCCATATCATTAACGGTTTACTTAATGATATCAGGCATACACGGTTCTGCGTGGACGGCTATTGTCAAAGACATTATGATTTTTATTGTCGTATTATTTTTAGGAATATATATGCCGTTTCATTACTACGGAGGCTTACAGCCAATGTTTGAGGCTGTGCATCAAGCAAATCCAACGTTTCTCACTCTTCCCAAGACAGGGCTGAGTATTTCGTGGTTTATTTCTACAGTCATGCTCACCGTATTAGGATTTTACATGTGGCCGCATACGTTTAATGCAACATATTCAGCTGAAAACGAGAATGTATTTCGAAAGAATTCTATTATAAGTCCTATTTATACGTTAATGCTGCTTTTTGTCTTTTTTGTAGGGTTTACTGCTCTTATGCAGGTACCTGGACTACAAGGTGCAGAAGCGGACTTGTCACTGCTTCGTCTTTCCATTCAAACATTTGATCCGTGGATTGTCGGCTTTATTGGCGCGGCTGGTTTATTAACAGCACTTGTGCCTGGATCGATGCTTTTGATGGCAGCTTCTACGTCACTATCTAAAAACGTTTATGCCGTTCTTGTTCCCTCAGCGACGGGCAAACAAATTTCGATGCTGGCTAAATGCTTCATACCGGTTATTGCACTTGTTTCAGTTTATTTTACGCTTTATGGAGGAAATACGATTGTAACGCTTTTACTGATGGGCTATAGCATTGTGACGCAGCTGTTTCCTGCTTTCATTTTTAGTTTAATGAAAAACAATATCGTGACTAAATACGGGGCGTGTGCAGGTATTGTTGCCGGCATTGCGTCTGTGATGTATATCACGATTACTGAAACAACGCTTGGCACATTGTTTCCTGCGTTGCCACAAATCATTAAAGATACAAATGTCGGCGTTATTTCTTTATTTGTTAATTTAGTTGTATTAATGGTGGTCAGTTTAGCAACGAAAAAAATTGCAGCACAGCCGCATTTTGAAAGCGGGGCAGTAGATGGAAAACAAATTTTGTGAAAATCTTTTTCCAATTGCGTTTTAAGAACATCATGACGGGTATAAAAATAGTGCATCACCAAAATATTCAATATGGCTGCAAGACATACAAAGAGCAGCCTTCTCGATAAAATGTAACGATTGCGTTGTTTTTAAACATAGGTAACGAGTGTGAAAAGCAGCAAGACGTATGCCACAAGCGGTGTACGTCTTTTCTATGAAAGATATTCACCTAAAAAAGGAGATGATAACATGACATCTGAAAAAGCATTTGAGCAAAAGAAAGATCTTTTAATGAATCAAATTATTGAATCGGGTTACTTTAAAGCAGAAGACGGGAGACATTTGTACGAATTGAATTTAAGTGAACTAGAACAAACGCATCACAATCTTCAAAGCCAAAAGGTAAGAGAAGTATAATTAAAATCTCCCAGATTATTAGAAATTCAGCTGATTTCGTATATGTGTGCAAACACCAGCTGTTCAGTTTGTTCCTCCGCGGCTTTTTTGTTTGAAAGCAGGCACTTTTCTTTTTCTTCCGGTGCGTTTACAACCTCGCTATTTCCAAGCGTATTCCTCAAACTTATAACTCAACACTTAAGAAATAAGCGAATAAAAAACAACAAAAAAAGCGCAGAAGCTGCGCTTTTTTTGTTGAGTTAAAAACGAGTGGAAGCCGCTGTTTTTTTAGGTTTGCTCATTGCTTTTTTTAGTACTTCAGAAAAATAAGGCTCTCCGCTAGGATTTTGCTGTCTTAGCAAGTCAATGGTTCCTTTCACGTCATCCATAGCTCTGTGAGCGTGCTCTCTCTCAATATTATGATGGTCAAGAAGCGTTGTTAGTTTTTTATTAGGAAAGCCGTACTCTTTCCATTTGACAGCACGCATAGAGCAGTGCCATTTTTGGTTAAATAAAGATGGATACCGTTTTAAAAGAAAACTGCGATCGAAAGAAGCATTATGAGCGATGATAGCCGAAACGCTAGTTAACAGCGATTCCACTTTTTTATCGTCTAATGTTTTATTTTTGACCATTTCATTTGTAATTCCCGTTAAGTTTGTAATGTAAGGGAAAATGGGAGTTGAAGGCATATTAAATTCTTCATACTCTTCTACAATGTCGATTATTTCTCCGGTAGAAGAATCATAAGAAACAACAGCAATTGCCAGTTCGATAATATCGCATGTTTGAGCACTTAATCCCGTTGTTTCAACATCTAAAACGGCTGCTAATTTCACTTGTTCAGTTGACAACTCGTCGCCCTCCCTTTCTATTTATTATTCTATTAGCTTATCATTTTTTAACAGAAAACGTTAGTAAAAAAGATGAGCAAGCACGTACACGGGTTTATTTTATACGCCCACGTGGAAAAGGAATTTACTTTTTTAAAGGAAATGACAATAGCAAAGGAGAATAGTAATATTTACTCATCTAAATTAAGTCTTCATTGAAAATAAGGAAATGAAGGAAGAAGGGGATCGTTATCATGCAATTGCTGTATATGGTACTTTTTCTTGTCTTAATTTTTTGGGGAATTACATCTTTTATTCATTACAGGAATCAAACTATTAAAGTTCGTTTGAACAAACATTATACGAATGCAGTAGAATGGATTGAAGCTGTGAAACAAGAGCTAGAAAAGCAAGGGAAATCCGTGAGTTATGAAGGGGATTTCTTGTTTAAAATTGATGAAAAGCCTTATGAAATCGCAGCGCGTAATATGTCTATTTGGAGCACGTCGCTCTATCATATCTTGCTGCAGCGTCAAAAAGAACATTCTTAAATTTACTTGCATACAGAGATTATCACTTCTCCTCTATCGAGAAGTGATTTTTTTCTTTCTGTATCCATAATAGGGAATTTTTTGTTTTTATATAATAGTAATACGAAAAAGGTGGTTCTAATTTCCTAAAAAAATACGTTTCATATAGTTTTAGTTTTGGTTATCGATTTAGCATGGAATTTGTATATGTAAGAAGGGTTTATCAGACATTTTAATTGTCAGGCAAAGAAAACTAGTTACATACTATAAAACTATTTTACATTATCTGCTAGAATCGAAAAATTTTAATAATATAGTAAAATGTAGTTGACCTTCCTAGTTTTAGAATATAAAATAAATCTTGCTAATAGTTTGAAAATTCTAAAATGGAGGGGTTTACTTGAAAAGCTGGAAAAAGATTTTGGGGACATCTTTTCTTGCCACAACTGTTACATTAAGCGGAGTGGGGCCAGTACTTATGAATGGAAGTACTGCTTCAGCTAAAACCGCACAATCGGAGGAACTTCCAAGTTCACCAATTGATATGAATACAGTGCCGGAAGAGAGATTGGCTAACGCACTGAAAAACCAAGGAGTTATTTCTCAAAGTGCAACACCGCAAGAAGTGAAGAAAGCCGTTACTTCTTACATAAACAAAAAAGATGCACATAAAGAGAGCATGAAGGGACATAAAGCTAGCAAAATTGATTTGAAAGCGAAAGAAATGCAAACAAAACAAAAAGAAAAGTTTCAACGAGGCGAATTTGCTAATATTAAGTCTCAAGGAAACAATTCGGGGAACGGGGTAAACGTTAAACCTGCAGCTCAGGCAAAATATAACGGACAAGTGAGAAAAGATAAAGTTCTTGTTCTTTTAGTCGAATACGCAGACTTTAAGCACAACAATGTCATTCAAGAACCTGGTTACATGTATGCAAAAGATTTTAATCGAAATCACTATCAGCAATTAATGTTTGGAAAGAAAGACTTTACGCTATTCAACGGAAAGAAAATTAAAACGTTTAAACAATATTATGAAGAACAGTCTGGAGGTAGTTACACAGTAGATGGAACGGTTTCTGACTGGTTAACCGTACCTGGAAACGCAAAAGAATACGGAGCAGACAATCCAGCGGGAGGAAACGATAATGCACCTGGATCTAAAGGACCTCGTAATCTTGTAAAAGAAGCGCTTGCAGCAGCAGCAAAAAGCGGCATTGACCTTTCAGATTATGATCAGTTCGATCAATATGATATCGATGGAGATGGCAACCGCAATGAGCCTGACGGCATAGTGGACCACTTAATGGTCATTCATGCTGGAACTGGGCAAGAAGCAGGTGGAGGTAAACTAGGAAACGATGCTATCTGGTCTCACCGCTCTACTTTGGGACAAGTGTATAAAGTTCCTGGAACAAACATGGCTGCTTATGATTATACAATCGAACCAGAAGACGGAGCTGTTGGGGTTTTTGCTCATGAATTTGGTCATGATTTAGGTTTGCCGGATGAGTATGATACACAGTATACGGGTCAAGGTGAGCCGGTAGGCGTTTGGTCAATTATGAGCGGAGGGAGCTGGGCTGGTGAAGTAGCTGGAACAGAACCGACAAGTTTCTCCCCGCAAAATAAAGAGTTTTTCCAAGCAAATATGGGTGGAAACTGGGCAAATATTCAACAAATCGACAGCAAAAACATTACAAAATCGGGCTCTGTGAGTGTGGTCGATCAAAGCGTGACAAAGTCCAAACGACCGGGTATCGTAAAGATTAATTTACCTAAAAAAGCTGTTCAAGGAATTAAGCCTGAGTTTGGAAGTAATTATTACTACAGTAAACGCGGAGACGATCTTCATACGACGATGACGACGCCAGAGTTTGATTTAACAACGGCTAAAACAGCGAGATTCAATTATAAAGCGTTCTATGAAGTAGAGGCAGAATATGATTATTTATATGTAAATGCGATTCTTCCTGACGGTTCAAAAGTTCTGTTAGATACAATTGGTGATAAAGCGAATAATGCAGACGGTTCTGCTGAAACTTCCGGTGGAAAATGGGAAGATAAAAGTTACGATTTAACGAAGGTTCTAGGGAAAAAAATCAAGCTTCAATTTGAATACGTCACGGACGGTGGACTTGCTCTTCAAGGCTTTGCTCTTGATAATGCTAGTTTAGTAGTAGATGGAAAAACGGTATTTACGGACGATGCTGAAGGAACTCCAAAAGTAACGTTAGATGGATTTGAAAAGACAAACGGCATCAGCTATAAAGATAACTATTATTACCTTGAGTGGAGAAACTATGCAGGCAGTGATAAAGCACTTCAATTCGCGCGCGGTGCAAAATATAATACAGGCATGCTGCTTTGGTACGCAGATGAAAGCTATCTTGATAACTGGGTAGGACAACATCCGGGTGAAGGATTCCTTGGTGTAGTTGATTCACATGCTCATAAAGTTCTTTACTTTAATGTGAATGGTATTAGCACTACAGCAAATTCAAGCCGATATCAAATTGCAGACGCGGCGTTCTCATTTGATAAATCACCTGCTTGGTCATATTCTCATAAGACGTGGGGAACGATTTCATCTAAAGAATCAAATGGCGTTACAAGCTTTAACGATAAAAAATCGTATTTAGATGAAAGAATTAAAGATGCAGGCCGCTTACTTCCTCAAAACGGATTAAAATTAGACGTAATTGGTGAAGCAAAAGACAATTCAGCTGGTGCTGTATGGATTCACAAGTAAAATTGGACGTATTAAAAAGATCTGAAGAATTAATTCTTCGGATCTTTTTTTGTATCATAAAATTAAAATAAACTATGAGCTAAATGATCAAAGGCGCTCAGCCCGTTTAAAAAATAGAAAAAAGGGAATTTTCAACAGTGAATAATTGTTATTATGTCATGAAATTCATCCATATAATCAATACTAATAGGTAAAGAAAATATTGAAAAGGAGTTCTAACTATGAGCTATCGTATCGAAAGAGATTCAATTGGAGAAATCAAAGTTGCAGAAGATAAACTATGGGGAGCGCAAACGCAAAGAAGTAAAGAAAACTTTCCAATAGGGATTGAAAAAATGCCGATTGAAGTAATACGCGCTTTTGCGGTTTTGAAGAAAAGTGCGGCCATTAGCAATCATAAACTAGGCAAATTATCAGCAGGGAAATCGGAAGCCATCGTGCAAGCTGCTAACGAAATTATTGAAGGAAAATGGAATGGACATTTCCCTTTAGTCGTATGGCAGACAGGAAGCGGAACGCAATCAAACATGAATGTAAATGAAGTGATTTCCCACCGAGGAAACCAGCTAATAAACGGCGACGAAACGCTCCATCCAAATGATGATGTCAATATGTCACAAAGCTCTAACGATACTTTTCCTACGGCTCTTCATATTGCAGCTGTACTAGAAGTCGAAGATCGATTATTGCCTGCTCTAAAAACATTAAAAGAAACGTTTGCTACAAAGCAAGAGCAGTTTAAAGATATTATTAAAATAGGAAGAACCCACTTACAAGATGCTACACCGCTAACACTAGGACAAGAAATTAGCGGATGGCATCATATGCTCGAAAAGAATGAAGAAATGATTAAACAAAGCGTAGAGTATATGAAGGAGCTAGCTATTGGCGGTACAGCTGTTGGGACGGGGATAAATGCACATCCTGACTTCGGCGATGAAGTAGCGAAAGAAATCAGCAGCACACTTGGAAAAACATTTATCTCAGCACCTAATAAATTTCATGCATTAACAAGTCACGACCAAGTGGTTTATGCCCACGGTGCACTCAAAGCCTTAGCAGCTGACTTAATGAAGATCGCCAATGACGTACGCTGGCTGGCAAGCGGTCCTCGGAGCGGATTAGGTGAAATTACGATTCCTGCTAACGAACCTGGAAGTTCTATTATGCCTGGAAAAGTAAATCCAACTCAAAGTGAAGCTCTAACAATGGTTTCTGCACAAGTGTTAGGAAATGACGTGACGATTGGCATTGCGGCTAGCCAAGGAAACTTTGAATTAAATGTATTTAAGCCGGTTATTATTTATAATTTTTTACAATCAGTCAGATTGCTGACAGATTCTATGCAGGCTTTTAACGATAAATGCGCAGTAGGAATTGAACCCAACAAAGAAAAGATTCAGCATAATCTAGAAAATTCTCTTATGCTTGTAACAGCATTAAATCCGCACATAGGTTATGAAAATGCGGCTAAAATCGCCAAGCTGGCTCATCAAGAAGGTACGACATTAAAAGAAGCAGCGGTCAAAACAGGCCTTCTGACTGAAGAACAATTTGAGCAATGGGTAAATCCTGCTAACATGATTCATCCATCAAAATGAAAAAAGAAGCCAAGCAGCTTAGAATGCTTGGCTTCTTTTTTAATAAAATAAACATTGTTCTAAATAAACATATAAAAAGAAAATGCGGATTAAAAGAAATTTTACCCTACTCTTATGTACTAGATTCAAGTACATAAAAGTAGGGTATTTACATGTTTATAAAGGAGGGATTCAAGTGACGTACGAAGTAAAGTTTTATTTTGGAAATGACAAATCAATCAGTACATTGGTTGAATCAGAAAATGTAAAAGAGCTTGAGGAATCTATTATTCATACGCAAGGATGGTATCGTTATTATGACAAAAAACACGAAGCTTATTTAGCTATTCAAATGAGCAACGTTTTACACATCGTTATAAAAGAATATCAGAATCCGGAAAAACAGGGGTTTTAAAGTATTCGTCGTATACATAAAGAAGCTAGCAAATGAGGTGAAAACTATGCAAAGGCGACATTCAAATAATCCTATTATTCTCGACGTTTCTCATCATCAAGGAATCATTAATTGGAAAGAAATAAAAAACACCTCAGTAAAAGGGGTGTATATAAAATTAACAGAAGGCGGAACTTTTGTAGACCCCAAATGCTATGAAAATTATATAGGTGCTAAAAATGCGGGCTTGAGAGTAGGATTTTATCATTATGCTCACTGTACAAATAGTCCGGAAAAAGAAGCTGCTTTTTTTATTACTCAGCTTGGGCAAATGAAACTAGACCTTCCCCCATGTTTGGATCTAGAAGAAGATAAGAAAAAGTCCAAAGAGTTTGTTTCTCGCTTTGCCGTAAGCTGGCTCGAGCATGTTCACCAAAAAACAGGGATTAAGCCTATCGTATATACGAACTATCATTTTGCTAAAACTTTTTTCACAAACGAAATAGGTAAGTATCCTTTGTGGGTAGCAAGATATAGCGCAAACAATAGACAAGGCGGTATGCAACACCCTGGTGAGCTAAGTCAATGGCAGCGATGGGCAATGTTTCAGTATACGGATTCTGGAAGAGTAAAAGGTATTTCTACAAATGTGGATATAAACGAAATGGACTACTCATTTTTTAAAGAAGTTACGACGAATCTCTCTGTGACGAATAATGCAAAAGGACCCTTCGTGTATTCTAAAGGTGATAAAGGGTTAGGAGTCAAACAAATTCAGCAAAATTTACTTTCACTAGGTTTTTCTCTTCCAAAGTTTGGAGCAGACGGTTTTTACGGAGATGAATTAATCGCTGCAGTGGAAACATTCCAGAATCAATATGGCATTTTTTCGGATGGAATAGCAGGAGCAGACACGCTTCAGCGTCTTGTTAAAGAAGTGAATAATCTGAATAATCGGGTTTGAGAGAGTACCTGAGAGGGAAAAGTTATTGTAAGATTCAAAAAGGTATAAGGAAGGAGCTATTATGAGAAAACGAAAACAAAAAGCATTGATATCAGGTATTACGCTATCAACGGTAGGAGTTGGCATTACATCTTATATATTAAGTGATGCTGCGAAACGTCGAAAAGTAAAAGGGCTTGTTCGAAGTGCTAAAGTCAAACTTTCAAGTTTATCTAAAAAACAGCAGGTAAATGCTAGCCTAAATAAAGATGCTCATTCAGATCCTACGTACGTTTCTGAAAGTAATATGATTTCAGAAGGACCTATGTATCAAGATCAACATAGATAATAAAAAAACTAGTCTTGCCTCGGGTGAGACTAGTTTTTTTATTATTTTAGAAAGAGTTGCGTCTATTCATGTTACACTCTCTATATAAGGGAATTTTGAAATGACTATGTACAAGTAAAGGAGGAATAAAAGGCTTGATTAGTAGCGGATTATTTGTTAACTTATGTATTTTCTCATTTTTGGTCAGCATTATGATTGCCATACGGATATTTTTGCTGCAGCGTCTAGCCCACAAATATAAATTGGTTAGCGGTATTTATGCAAGTGTCGTTTCTGCTATTCTTATGATTTATAGCGTTACCTATCAAGAGGTTACATATGATTTGCGATTTCTGCCCCTTATTTTGACCGTTCTATATTTTGGTTATAGAGCCGGTGCAATTGCGGGTATTAGTATGGCTATGTGCAGTATCTATTTAGAAAGTCATTGGATACTGACTATTTTTATTTTAATGTTCACCTTTTTGCTTTCCCTTCCTCTTATCCGATATAGAAAGCAGCTTTCTGTATTAAAACAATCTTTTCTCTATTTCTTTATTCATTTTATCGTTCATGTCTTACTGACAAATTACTT
The DNA here is from genome assembly GCF_049199565.1 of Priestia sp. D3YE.R1. NCBI lineage: Bacteria > Bacillati > Bacillota > Bacilli > Caryophanales > Bacillaceae > Priestia > Priestia sp. D3YE.R1. The sequence continues at coordinate 485,135 of NZ_JBLTHW010000003.1, forward strand.
CTGGAATACACCTATTCGGTCGCCGTTTTATAGCGAATTAGAATATTTCTTTTTTGGGATTCTTGGACTAGGTGTGGGCGTAGCCACGATAGAATTTTATCGTAAGTTTTACGCTGTAGCAGAAGAAGCTGCCTATGCTGCATCAGATGCATGTCAGGAGAGAGAAGATTCTATTTTTGTCAGAATAATGAAAAAAGAATTAGAGTATACAAAAGAACAGCTGGAGTCTTTTATTAATCATCACATGGATGCGGTGATCATAACTGATTTAGAAGGGCGGATCTTGCGAGTTAATGAAGCCTATGAAAAAGTATATGGTTGGAAAGCCCACGAAGTAGTTGGAAAAAAATATTACGAAATAGCAGGGGCTTTTAGTGAGGATGTACATGAGAATATAAAAAAGACGATTGCTGAAAAAGAGGCAATCAATCGAGTAGAAGTAGTAAGAGCTCGTAAAGATGGAAGTTTAGTAGACCTTCGCATCACTATTTCGCCAATTTTTAATGGCAAAGATGAGTTAATAGGTCTGTCTGGAGTTTGTGTGGATATATCTGAAGCTAAAAAAGCTAGAAAAGAGCTTGACTTGCTGCATCGTAAGCTTAAAGAAAGTGAGTTAAAGTACCGCACGTTATTTGAATATGCAAACGACGCAATTTATTTACTTGAAATAGGTTCAAATCATTTTCCTTCTCGTTTTATTGAAGTAAATGAAGCTGGCTGTAAGCGCTTTGGGTATACGAGAGAAGAGCTTTTATCCATGCCATGCAAAGATATTATACCTAGAGATTCTGACATTGTTCGAAAAACGGTTGAAGAAATTCGCCAAGGAAATCTTTCTTTCACGCTGCAATCACAGTTTACATTTAAGTCTGGAGAAGTAAAAAAACTAGAATATAGTGGGAAATTGTTCAATATAGAAAACAAAAAAGTTCTTCTTATTGTTTCGAGAGACAGGACAGAATACCTAGAAACAGAAGAGCTGCTGCAGAAATCTGAAAAATTAGCAGCGGTTGGTCAGCTTGCTACAGCTATTGCTCATGAAATTAGAAATCCTTTAACGGCCATCAAAGGCTTTATGCAGCTATTAACTGAAAAAGCGAGTAAGGAAGAGTTAACCTATATGAACATTATATCCTCTGAAATTGAGCGTATTGAAATGATTACAGATGAATTCATGTCAGTGGCAAAACCACAGGCCATAACATTTCAGTCGATTGATTTGCAGCTGTTAATTCAACAGGTGATTTTATTGCTGCAGCCTCAAGCAACCATGAAAAACATCTTTATTGAACTTAACCCATACGGAGAAATGCCTCTTGTATATTGTGAAAGCAATCAAATGAAACAGGTGTTTATAAATATTCTTAAGAATGCGATTGAAGCAATGCCTTCCGGAGGAGAAATTAAAGTTGAGCTGAGACAAAAAGATAGCAATCACCTTCATATTCAAATTATTGATGAAGGTGTAGGAATTTCAAAAGATCGCATCAAACATTTAGGTGAACCATTTTACAGTATTAAAGAAGACGGCATTGGATTAGGGTTAATGATATGCTTCAATATTATCCAGCAGCATAAAGGAACTCTTAGTATTGAAAGTGAAGTAAACAAAGGGACGAATGTGGAAATTTGTTTACCGGTAGAATAAAAGGTAATCAGTTAAAGGCAGAAGAAATTTTGCAACAAGTTGTTTAGTAAAGTTATAATATTCTATGTTGGAGTAAAATAAGCAAAGGAGTGGTTACGATTAAACAGAAAAAGTGGATTAACATATTTCGTATTCTGTATATTGTTTTTGCTATTATTGCGATTGGAGCATCTTTTGGAGACTATTCTTTCGGGCTTAATAATCCCCGCATAGTCAGTTTAACGGCTCTCGTTTTGGCGGTTATTTGTATTGTTCCGTATTACATACTTCGCTTTAAAGAACAAGCTTCTAAAAGTAAATAAGTTAATATTTGTTCTCTTAAAAGAGGCTGTGACAAAAGCAGTTTAGTTGAAGGAAGATCCGAACGATGAATCGTTCGGATTTTTTCGTTGGTAGGGTGAACGTAGGTTTCATTTATTAGTTACTTCCAGCTATTGATTAGATGGCAAGGTAAAGACTCCTGTGGAATAGGTGAGACCCCGCAGGGCAGAGACAAGAGGCTCACCTGCCGCCCGTAGAAAGCGAAGCTTTGCACGGAAATCAACAGCGTGTAACAAGCGATCTATATTAGCTCCTGTATCCAATTTGTTCGTTCTTAGAGTGGAGTGATTTTTATGTCTCAATCTCTTTTTTATCGTCATAAAAGGGCGATAAATGGGCGAGCATTTTTTCTAGCCTGTACATATGCTATAGAGTAAACAGGCTACGGAGGTGAAGTAAAATGGGATTTTACAACTGGGGTTACGGCGGTGGTTATGGTTACGGCGGCTACGGTAGTTACGGTGGCGGTTTTGCATTAATCGTTGTACTATTTGTTTTATTAGTTATCGTTGGTTGTACATGCTTGAAATAAACAGAAAAAGCACGGATTTACAAAGAGTTTAGTAGATTCGTGCTTTTTTATGTTCATAAGAAGTACAGTACTATAATAAAATAATGTTGTGAATGTACATAAAAAACATATAAAAAATTTAATTAATAGATTAAAAAAATAAAAAAATGAAGAGGAAGAGTAGATTTAAGCGGCAAAAATGGTCTGAAATTTATAATTTTCCTTATAAGTAATTTTTGTAAAACGCTTCATGGAACTGATAGCAAGACCGAATAACACTACCTAGCCCGCTAGTTTTTATCAGCTGACTAAAAGAATTATTTTATTTGTATGAAAATCAGCATAAATGATTTTCATATAGTTTAAATAGGTAAAAAAGACTTATTGCAGAGTTTTTATTTTTAATTTTCATAATAATAGGAATATTAAAATAATATATAGACGTAGTAATTTTTAGTTGCTATAATGTTGCTAATTATCACAATTAACAGAAAAATTGAGATAATTAAATTTACTAGGGATAGGGAGAAAAAACTATGAAAAAGAAAAAACAGGCTTTAAAGGTATTATTATCAGTTGGTATTCTTTCTTCATCATTTGCTTTTGCACATACGAGCAGCGCTGCGCCAAATAATGTACTTTCAACTGAAAAGTATAACAAAGAAATTAAATCTCCTGAGTTTATTTCCGGAAAGCTCTCAGGCCCGTCATCACAGAAGGCTCAAGACGTCGTATTTCACTATATGAATACAAATAAAGACAAATATAAATTAGGAAACGAAAATGCTCAAAACTCATTTAAAGTGACAGAAGTGGTGAAAGATCCTGTGGAACAAGCAACCGTGGTACGCTTGCAGCAAGTATATAATAATGTTCCTGTTTGGGGATCTACTCAATTAGCACACGTAGCGAAAGATGGAACCTTAAAAGTTGTATCAGGTACAGTAGCTCCTGATTTAGATAAAAAGGAAAAATTAAAAGGACAGAAGCAAGTTGACAGCAAAAAGGCGATTCAAGCAGCTGAAAAAGACTTAGGTTTTAAACCGACGTATGAAAAATCTCCTTCATCTGAACTGTATGTTTATCAAAATGGTTCAGATACCACATATGCTTATGTAGTAAATTTAAATTTCTTAAGCCCTGAACCAGGCAACTATTATTACTTTGTTGATGCTACTAACGGTAAAGTGCTAGATAAGTACAATACAATTGATTCCGTAGCTGGTCCAAAAGCTGACGTGAAGCAAGCGGCAAAACCGGCAGCGAAACCTGTAACAGGCACAAATGCTATCGGTTCAGGTAAAGGAGTGCTTGGAGATACTAAATCCTTAAAGACAACGTTATCTAGTTCTACTTACTACTTACAAGATAATACAAGAGGCGCTACAATCTATACGTACGATGCAAAAAATCGTACATCTCTTCCGGGTACGCTATGGGCAGATACCGATAATACGTACAATGCAACCCGCGATGCAGCTGCAGTAGATGCTCACTATTATGCAGGCGTGACATATGATTATTATAAAAGCAAATTTAACCGCAACTCCTATGACAATGCAGGAGCTCCGCTAAAATCGACTGTTCATTATAGCAGCGGCTACAACAATGCATTTTGGAATGGCTCTCAGATGGTATACGGAGATGGAGATGGAACTACTTTTGTTCCGCTATCAGGAGGATTAGATGTTATCGGACATGAATTGACGCATGCGGTCACAGAAAGAAGCTCTAATTTAATTTACCAATATGAATCAGGTGCATTAAACGAAGCGATTTCCGATATTTTCGGAACATTGGTAGAATACTATGACAACCGAAATCCAGATTGGGAAATTGGAGAAGATATTTATACGCCTGGAACAAGCGGCGATGCGCTTCGTTCAATGAGCAACCCAGCGAAATATGGAGATCCGGATCATTATTCAAAGCGCTATACAGGTTCTAGTGACAACGGCGGAGTTCATACAAACAGCGGTATTATCAACAAAGCTGCCTACTTGCTAGCTAACGGAGGAACGCATTACGGCGTTACTGTAACAGGAATCGGCGGAGATAAGCTAGGAAAAATTTATTACCGTGCCAATACGCTATACTTCACTCAGTCTACAACGTTCAGCCAAGCGCGCGCAGGTTTAGTACAAGCTGCTGCTGATCTATACGGTTCAGGCTCTCAAGAAGTAATTTCAGTAGGCAAGTCATTTGACGCAGTTGGTGTTCAGTAAGCTATAAAACATAAGTCGCAAGATAAATGAGGTATCTGGCGACTCTCTATACTACCTCACTACCAATAAAGGAGTACTCGTATAAATATATTACAGTACTCCTTTATTTTATGTTAATAAATAAGGTAGATTTCTTCTAGATCCATAAAAATCCACTTCTTATTCCTCCCTTTTATATCCATTCGAATTATCCCGTTGTTTGTTAAATGAAGAGGACCCGTTTTAGTAAACGGTCTTATTATAAAATGTTATAATAAAGAAAAGGCTTGAATACATACATATGAAAAAGGAGTGGAGGAATCGATGGACAAAATTGCTGTTATTTCAGATATCCACGGAAATCTCCCTGCATTAGAAGCAGTTTTAGCTGACATACAACAACGAGATATCCATCGCATCATTTGTCTAGGTGATTTAGTAGGAAAAGGACCGGATTCAAGTAAAGCGATTGATATCATAAAAGAAAAGTGCGAAGCAACAGTAATGGGTAACTGGGATGATTTCATTACAAAGCCTGCGGAAGTTGAAGCATTAAAATGGCATCAGAAGAAGTTAAGTTCCAACCAAGAAGCATACTTAAAGGAACTTCCTTTTTCTGTTGAGTTTATGATGAGCGGGAAATTAATTAGAATGTTTCACGCTTCCCCTAGAAGTCTTTATGACCGCATTCAACCTTGGGATTCACTTGAAAAGCGTCTTAGTCTATTTGCTAATACGGAATATACGGAAAATATAAAAGGATCAAGAGAGCCGGATGTCATCTGTTACGGAGATGTACATAATGCATTTATTCAACATATTAAAGTGAAAACGCTATGTAATGTAGGAAGTGTAGGAAACCCGCTTGATTTACCACAAGCTTCCTATCTTATCTTAGAAGGAAAGGCTCAAGGCGAAAGTCCTTCAGCATTTTCTATACAATTTGTGCGTATTCCATACGATATTGAAAAGGCAATCGAATTGGCGAGAGCTGTAGAGATGCCGGACTTTGAACCCTACGTTCAAGAATTAAAAACAGCTCGCTATAGAGGACTAAAAAAGTAAGAGTGGAATGTATCTTAACCTTCAGCATAAATGCTGGAGGTTTTTTAGTTGAGTATATGAGAGGTTTTTCAACATCATTAGTATGATACATGAAAATAGAAGTTATTCCGATGAGTTTAAAGGAGGGAAAACTTGGAGAAAAACATACAGCATTTGAAAGGAAATAAATTTTATTTTATGAAGACAATATGAAGAGGGCAATTCCATTTGAACATAAAGTCATGCAAAAATGCCCCTGAAAAGCTGCTTTTAACATAACGAGTGGAGGAGTACATGATGAAATTTTTTATTGATACAGCTAACCTGGAAGATATTAAAAAAGCATATAAAATTGGGGTATTATCAGGTGTTACCACAAACCCTTCGCTAGTAGCTAAAGAAGGTGTAAAGTTTGAAGATCGCATCGAAGAAATTTTAAAAACCGTCCCGGAAGTAGAATCCGTTTCAGCAGAAGTGACGCCCGACACAGTAACAGCAGATGACATGATTGCTCAAGCAGAAGAGCTTATCAAAATTAACGGAGGAGACAAAAATATAACAATTAAACTTCCTATGACCATTGCTGGATTGGAAGCAACCCGTTATCTAGCTAAAAAAGGCGTAAAAACAAACGTCACGTTGATTTTCACAGTGAATCAAGCGCTTCTAGCAGCCCGTGCCGGTGCCACATACGTATCGCCATTTTTAGGACGCTTAGATGATATTTCAGAAGACGGTGTTTATCTCGTATCTCGAATTGCCGAGCTATTTCGAATTCAACATATTGACTCACAAATTATAGCAGCGTCAGTCAGACACCCAGATCACGTCACACGAGTAGCTCTTGCTGGGGCTCATATTGCGACCATTCCGTATGCCGTAATTGAACAACTAGTAAAACACCCGTTAACAGAACAAGGAATAGAAAAATTCGCATCAGACTGGGAAAAAGCTGTAAAAAGTTAAATTCACTTAAGGAGAAGACATCATTTTAGTGTCTTCTCTGCTTAAAAGGTATACGAAGATTCTTTTTTTCTATTTTGCAGCAAACAACTTATCATTAATAGGCGAACATCCTATACATATACGCAGAGCTGACATACGTTAATAGAAACGAAAGAGGTGTTAAAATGGGCTGTATTATTAACATTGAAAATATCGTGACTAACGGGTTAAAAGACAATTCGAACGTAAGCGTAGGCTGTGTTGTACAGAATAGTCACACGGCAAATACAAAATCGGTAGGAGCTTGTTTTTCGTTTGGCAATGGCTCTCCTGCCATTGCCTCTATGACAAACAGTAATATCGACTTTTGCAAAGGTGAAGAAAATAAAGAGCAGCAGTCTTAAAAACAATTCCAGAAAGAGTATTTCTGGAATTGTTTTTTGGTAAGTGATAGAGTTTTGTTAATGAGATGTTTAATGGTTCGAAAGGAAAGTATTTGTGAGGAGGCGAACTGCGCTATGAGCATTATTTCTATAATTTCTTATACATGGATAGAAAGAAAGATGAAACGAACACAAAAAGTGACGATTCAGCATTCAAAAGACATGTGCTTATATACTGATAATATTCAAACAGAGAAGGATTGCTTTCACATTAACAGCGTATTTGACATCTCTTACAAGTGCGTTTCAAAAGAAAGCGGCTTTTTATACTTACATACAAATCAAGGAATGTTCGCTTATACCATACATACCGATCCTGCTGATTTTATAGCGGCATATAAAGATATAAAAAAGAAGGGGTAACATTGCTGTCAGCCCTTCTTTTTTTTGTTATTATTTTATCCACTGTACAACTTGATCCATACTTCTTCTTGTCTTGCCGCGCTTAGGTTCATGAATTCGGTAGCCGAACGCAACCATAACAGAAACATCAAACTTGCCGTCTTCTAGTAATCCTTCTTCTTTTAGAATTTCATGTACTTGGTCATAGTTAAATCCTTCAATTGGGCAAGAATCAATGCCAATTTGAGCAGCTGATGTCATCATATTAGCTAGTGCAATATAAGATTGTTTGCTGGCCCAATCAAATAGCGCTCGCTTGCTCTCGAACAGGTGAAAATCATTTTCTTGGAAATCTTTATAACGAGGCATTAACGTCTCTAATACATCATCCGGCATTTCTTTTACGTTTTTCTGAAGATTTAACACATATTCAGAGTCATATCTTGCGTCTGTGCGAGAAAGAATAATAACAAAATGACTTGCTGTAGGAATTTGGCCTTGTGCTCCCCAAGAAACAGCTTTTAATTTTTCTTTTAAATCTTTATTTTCAACGACTAAAAATTTCCACGGCTCGTAACCTACTGAGCTTGGAGATAGGCGCCCCGTGTCTAAAATGAATTGGAAATCTTCATCGGAAATTTTCTTCTTTGGATCAAACTCTTTTGTAGCGTGACGAAAGTTAAATGCGTCTAAAATTTCTTGCTTTTTATCTGTATTGTTCATGTGTAAACAACCTTTCTATAAAAATATTTAGTAATGAACTGTTTAGAGTATCCTATACCCTGTATAGCTTACAACTAACAGCTAGTTAACATACAATTTGCTATAAAATCCGTTTGCAGATTTATCATAAATCATATAATTCATCCTAACAAGTACGCACATTTTTGTTGTATAGTATACTTTTTTATACTATTGATATAACTTTATAAGAGGCAGAAAGAAGTAAACGACCTGTGGAGTGTATTTGGGAAAAGCAGTTAAGAGGGGGAAAAGGAGAAGAGTACTCTTCTCCTTTTTAATTAAATTTTTGTATTTGATTTTTTCGCTTTGTTTTCAAGTTCACTTTTCGGTTCTGTTGAAAATTCAACATCTTTTCCGTGTCCTTGAGGATTAACACCAGGAGCTACTTGACCTCGATTAGCAGATTTTTTTGTACCCATTTTCGTCACCTCCGTTTGGTTAGTATGTGCAAAAAGTGAAACAAAAATCAGGAAATAAAGTGTGAAAGTATAAGTGGGGTTTGAATACGACTATCTTGAAGGAATTTCATTACATAAACAAGATAGCCATTTAAGAGTCCATAAAAAAGCACCCCTAAAAGGGTGCTTTTCTGTTTACGAATCTGAGCTTGTTGCTCTTTCTGCATATGGATAGATAGGATCTTTTAATTGAAATTCGTAAGTCACTCCATCTACAAGTCCTACCGTTTTATTGCTATCATAAAGGTCCAGCATAAAAGCAGCCATTTCTTTTGACGTATGAAACTTAGGTACTCGTCCTTCGTATTCAAAATCACTCATATCCATCGAACGCTGTGCAAATTCTGTTTCAGTAGCTGCCGGAGCTAGAACTTTAGCCTGCATTTTTGATCCTCTTCCTCTTAATTCTTGAGAAAGACCTTCTGTAAATGCACTTACGTAGAATTTTGTTGCGCAATAAGTGACTGCATCAGCAACAATGGTGTAGCCGCCTCCAGAAGAGACGTTAATAAGCTGTGTACCTTCAACGTTTTCATAATCTCTTACAAATAGAGATGAAAGAATGGTTAAGGCTTCGATATTTAAATGGAGCATTGTTTCAATTTTAGTTAATTTTTGTTCACCAACAGAAGCAAAATTTCCGAATCCAGCATTGTTAATCCATGTTTCTAACTCATATTCTTTAAGCGACTCATAAAACGTGTGAGCATTTTCTGCTACGGATAAATCAACCGACTGGATAATAACATTTACATCTTGGTTTAGTTCTTCAATCTTTCCTTTTAACTCATCCAGCTTGTCCTCTCTACGTGCAGCTAGTATAAGGTTTTTTCCGCGCGCTGCGAAAGCTAAAGCTGTTTCATATCCAATTCCTGAACTTGCGCCGGTGATTACTGTATATTTCATGTTGATTCCTCCATTTTCGATGTTTTCGAATTGATTATAATTGTTAAAGTATACTTTAAGTCAAGCGTTTATTGAATTTGTTTTTCCCTTTATAAGTCTGATGATAAACATTTGAAGTTTGGTGCTAAACTTTCTTTTTTTATGCTAAACTTAAAACAAAAGGCGGTATTTTATTTCATTATTAATTCCTTAAAAGGAGGAATGTATGCGTTCTCTTTACGTGAATAGAAGACCTAGTTTACTTGCCCAAATCACATTACTCATCACGGTAGTTATTCTTGTTAGTACCGTCCTTGTATGCATTTTATTTTCTGCAATGGTAGATGAAATTGTCGAAAAATATGTAGGCAATCAAGCTATGACAGTAGCAAAATTAGCTTCTGAAGATAAAATTATTGTAAAAGCTTTTAAGAAGAAAAATCCTCCTGAGCACATCCAACCTGTTGCTGAAAAAATAAGAAAAACCACAGGGGCAGATTACGTTACCATCGCTAATGATAAAGGAATACGCTATTCTCATCCCAATAGGAGTTACATTGGAAAACATACTAAAACAAGCAATGAAGCTTCTTTAAAAAAGCATCAATCCATTATTTATAAAGGAAAAGGAATTTCAGGATTTGCAATTAAAGCCAAAACCCCCATATGGGATAACCAAGGAAACGTAATAGGTGTTTCTTCGGTAGGGTTTCTTGTAAGCAATATAGAAAAACAGATTAATGACTATAGAATAAAAATCATTAAATTGTCCTGTATTCCTTTTCTTATTGGAGTATTTGGAGCTTTCTTCATTGCAAGGCGGGTAAAAAGACTAATATTCGGGCTGGAACCAGAGGAAATTTCTTTTCTTTTTAAAGAAAAAGAGGCTACCCTTGAATCCATTCGAGATGCTACTGTTACTGTAAATGTCGAAAAATATGTAACGTCGATGAATAGAAGGGCTAGAGAGCTCTTTGATAACCTTCATTTAGCAATAGGAGGAGAGATAAAGAACGCCCGTTTAGGACAGCTAATTGATCAAGCAATAGAAGAGCAGTGCGTGTATTCTAACCAATCTCTTCTACTAGATGGCCAGCAGTATATTTTAGATTTATCTCCTATTGTAAGAAAAAAAGAAGTGCAAGGTATCGTTCTTACCATAAGAACTTTATCACAAATTGAAGAATTGACTGAAGAGATTTCTAAAATTAAAATGTTTTCTGATAATTTACGCGCTCAAAATCACGAATTTTTAAATAAGCTGAACGTGATTTACGGGTTATTAAGGTTAAAGAAATATGAGCATGTCATGCAAATGATTTCATCAGAGGTAAAGGAACGCCAAGATATTATTTCTTTTTTAATGTCTTCTGTGAAGGATCCTTTGATTGCTGCCTGCTTACTTGGGAAAATCAATCGCTCGAAAGAATTGGACGTCACTTTAGAAATTGATCAAGATAGTAACTTAACAAGTACTTTAGATATCGAAGATGCAAAAAACGTTGTTTCCATCTTGGGGAATTTAATTGATAATGCGCTCGAGGCTGTACGAGAACATAAAGGTCACGTATTGGTATCTTTTACAGATGTAGGAAACGACCTGATTTTTGAAGTTGAAGACGATGGACAAGGGATATCAAAAGAAGTAGAAAATATGATTTTTATAGATGGTTATACAACGAAAAAAGGTGAAAATCACGGGATTGGATTGACCATTGTTAAAAGATCTGTAGAGTTGCTTAAAGGCGAACTGTACATAAGCAAAAGCATGTTACAAGGGGCAAGGTTCACATTAGTTATCCCAAAGCTATTAAATAACGAAAAGGAAGAATCGATATGACTGAAAATCAAATTAATGTCATGATTATAGAAGATGATTCTACAGCTGCACAAATTTATGAGCAGTTTACTAAAAAATTAGAACATTTCACTATTGTTGCGACAGCAGGATCTGGAGAACAGGCTTTAGAGTTACTAACAATATTTACGCCGCAATTAATTTTATTAGATGTCTTTTTACCGGATATCAACGGAGTGGAACTGCTATGGGAAATTAGAAAGAACTATCGAGGGATCGACATTATTTTAATAACGGCGGCCAATGATGTTGAAACAGTAGGAGAAGCAATAAGAGGCGGAGCATTTGGTTATTTGGTGAAACCTGTAATTATTGATAAATTTTTATCTACTTTAAAACATTATCAGTCTACGAGAATAGAATTAACTGAAAATAAAATGATTAATCAAGACAAAATAGACCATTTATTTAGAACACATCATAATCGACGCAATCAATCAGCGGCTGCAGTAACAGAATTTCCTAAAGGCATTGATAAACATACTCTTCGTTTAGTCAGAGATAAAGTTTGCAAAGTTCAGGAAAGCTTGAATGTAGATGAGTTTGCTCAATTAGTGGGTATCAGTTATTCAACAATGAGAAGGTATTTAGAGTATTTAGTATCGTGTAAGGAAATGCAGGTGGAAATAGTATATGGAAGTGTAGGGAGGCCTGAACGGAAATATCGAGTAACTAATCTTACATAACATAAAAACGAGATAGCGGTTTTTTATCCGCTATCTCGTTTTTATGTAGAAATGACGCATGAAAAAAATGAAAAAAATTACTTTTATAAAAGATATCAAACTTATGTTGGTTATCTATGAACCTGCTTCAACAAGTGATACCTTTTTAGTAACGTGTAGCAAGTAAAAAAATGAAAACGTTATCAAAAAGGAGGAAAAATATCTATGCTTTCTTTATTAGGATTTTTAATGGTTGCAGTGTTCATGTATTTAATCATGTCAAAGCGACTTACCCCAATGGTTGCTCTTATAATTATTCCCATCATATTTGGTCTAATAGGCGGTTTTGCTAGTGGAATGGGACCTATGATGCTAGAGGGTGTAAAAGACATTGCTCCTACAGCTATTATGATTTTATTTGCTATTTTATATTTTGGGTTGATGATTGATTCAGGATTGTTCGACCCTCTTGTTTCATTCATTTTAAAGGTTGTAAAAGGAGATCCTCTAAAAATCGTTGTAGGGACCGCTGTGCTTTCAATGATGGTTGCTTTAGATGGGGATGGAACTACTACATATATGATAACGGTTTCTTCTTTGCTTCCGCTATATAAGCGCTTAGAAATGAATCCGCTTATCCTTGCAGGAGTTGCGATGCTATCTATGGGAGTTATGAATATGACTCCCTGGGGAGGTGCTTCTGCTATGGCTATGAGTTCATTAAATTTAGATTCGTCTCAGTTGTTTTTGCCTTTGATACCTGTAATGGGTTTTGGACTTCTATGGGTACTGATTGTTTCTTTTGTCCTTGGAAGAAGGGAAAGAAAAAGGTTAGGAGTTATCAATATTAAACATTCTGCAAATGAAATTGCACACGCACATGAATTAGAGGGAACAGCGCAGCATCCAGACTATCGACGTCCTAAGTTAGTATGGTTTAATTTTCTCCTTACGGTTAGTCTTATGGTGTGCTTAATTATGGACTTCATGTCGCTGATGCTTTTGTTCATGGTAGCGTTTGCTATTGCATTACTAATAAATTATCCAAACATCAAAGATCAACAGCAGCGAATTTCATCTCATGCAAATAATGCGGTAGCCGTCGTTTCAATTGTTATTGCAGCAGGTATTTTTACAGGAATCATGTCTGGAACAAAGATGATTGATGCTATGGCAAATACGCTTGTAGGAATAATTCCAGATGCAATGGGCCCTTTTTTGCCAGTTGTAGTAGCGTTTTTAAGTGCCCCTTTTACATTTTTCATGTCCAATAATGCTTTTTATTTTGGTGTACTGCCGATTATTGCTCAAGCTGCCGAAAGTTATGGGATTAGCGCAGCTGAAATTGGAAGAGCTGCTATTTTAGGCCAACCTGTTCACGTGATAAGCCCCTTGGTAGCAGCAGCTCACTTATTAATTGGAATGGTAGGAATTGAATTTAGTGATTTGCAACGATTTTTAATTAAGTGGGCGCTAGGAACTACGGCAGTGATGACACTAGCTGCATTAATTTTAGGCGTTATTTCCATTTAATAAAAAAAGACCCCTCGGGGTCTTTTTTTATACTCTTAAGTTGAACTAGACTGTTCGCTGCAGCTGCTTTTTTTAAAATAAAACTTATAAATTAAAAATCCGCATACAGCCACTACCGCTGCAATTAGAATATAAGTTTGTGCATCTGAGATAAAAGATTGAATGGACTTAAAGTTTCCGATTTGTCCTAGCCAAAGCATGGCAATATTCAAAGGAAAGATACCAAGAAATGTGAGCAGAGCAAACGGCATAGGTTTCACTTTAGATAGCCCTGAAAGGTAGGAAATGTAGTTGCCGAGCCCTAAAGGACGAGCAATAGCAATACTCCATAATCCGCATTTTTTAAACCATTTTTGTGATTTCTCAAACGCTTTTTTTTTCTTTGATAATTTTTTCTTTACCTTATCTTCTAATTTATAGCCTATCCCATACGGTATAAAGCTAAAAGCTGTATAAACAGCGCTTCCTGCAAGAGCGATTAATAATAATTTCACTATGTGCATGTTTAATAAGTATCCGTAGGTAAGGGTGAGAAGAGAACCAGGAAACGGCAGGGAGGAAGCCTCAATGGCCAGTCCGCTTAAAAGTCCCCAAATTCCAAATTGTTTCAGTAAGTCTGTTATGAAGTGTAGCATAAGATCGCCTCTTTTTCTGTGTCATAACATTCAAATACCCATCTATATGTTCGGAAAAACTTATAAGAGAAAAGAAAATAAAGGAAGAGAGCAGGATGTGAAAGAAAAAAATTAGCTTGTACAAGAAAAAAGAAAAGAAGTGTATTTTATAGTTTCTACTCAGAATTAAATTATAGGGGGAAAATAATCGAGTGCGAATTTTTAAATAAACTACGACTTTTATTCATAGTTTTGATTCCTTTTATTCATTTTACTTATAAAACTAACGGGTGTAAACTTGTTTTGTTGTGAAATAATCCATTATGTATATGTACTAAAAGGAAAGGAGGTTACCGTGTGGTTATTATTGTAGGATTGTTATTGTTGATGTTTTTTGCTTATCTAGGATGGTCTATTATCTGGGTAGCACCTGTTGTAGCTACGTTTGTTGCTTATTTTAGCGGTTTAAAAGTACTGCCTACTTATACAGATGTGTATATGGGAGGCTTTGTAGATTTCGCTGCAAAATGGTTCCCCATCTTTTTATTAGGAGCCGTCTTTGGAAAGCTAATGGAAGATACAGGCGCAGCTAAGTCGTTGGCGCAGCGCATTGCTAAATTGTTTGGAAGTAAAAGAGCCATTTTAGGAGTGCTGATTGCTTCAGCTATTTTGACATACGGCGGAGTGAGTCTATTCGTTGTTGTCTTTGCGATTTATCCCTTAGCAATCGCGCTATTTCGAGAAGCTAACGTATCGCGAAATTTACTGCCAGCAACCATTGCACTCGGAGCATTTACATTTACAATGACAGCGATTCCAGGTACGCCTCAAATTCAAAATCTGATTCCGACTGCTGCATTTAAAACCAATGCAATGTCCGGTTCGATTATTGGAATTGTCTCAGGCCTTATTATGGCAGTGGGAGGCTATTTATGGTTAGCTTATCGCGATAAAAAATTAAAAGCTAAAAATCAAGGATTTACCGAGCCTAATGAATCATCGGTTGCCGCAAGTGAAGAGCAGGACTCGATGAATGTGATATTAGCTATTTTACCGCTGATTATCGTTGTCATGACATTAAACGTTTTAAAATGGGAGCCTATCGTATCATTATTAATTGGTATTTTTTCTATTTTACTTATTAATTTCAAACACTATAAGACGTTTATTTCTTCTATAAATGAAGGAACAAAAGGATCCGTAATGGCTGTTATTAACACGAGTGCAGCAGTTGGTTTCGGCTCGGTTATTACAGCAGTTCCAGAGTTTAAAGATGTCACGCACGTGCTGCTAAACGTCTCGAGTAATCCGCTCGTTTCAGAAGCGTTAAGCGTTCAAGTGCTAGCGATGATCACGGGTTCAGCATCCGGTGGTATGGGTATTGCGCTTCAAGCATTAGGAGATACGTGGTATCACTTGTCTCAAACGACGAATTTAAGCGCCGATGCTCTTCACCGCATTGCAAGCGTTGCGTCAGGTGCATCTATTTTACCGCATAACGGTGCGCTGTTAACGCTATTAGCCGTAACTGGTCTTCGGCATAAAGAAACGTATAAAGACGTATTTGTTGTTGCATTTATCATTCCGACAATCGCTTTATTTGCAGGAGTCGCATTAGCGGCAGCCGGTATTATTTAAAAACAGGAGGAGAATACACATGGTTGAAAATCAAGTAATTGTAATCACAGGAGCAGCAAGAGGAATTGGATTTGAAATAGGTAAACGATTCGCAGAAAACGGCGGAAAAATTGTGTTATCCGACATTGATCAAGCTGCTGTAGAAGCTGCAGCACAAAATCTTCGTGAAGCTGGATTCGAAGCGCTTGGTGTCAAAGCCGATGTAACAAAAGAAGAAGAAATCAAACATTTAATTGAAACAGCAAACGCACATTTTGGAGCGGTTCATACGTTCATTAACAACGCTGGCTTACAGCATGTTTCTCCAATCGAAGAGTTTCCAACTGAAAAATATGAGTTAATGATTAAAATTATGCTAACAGCTCCATTTATGGCGATTAAGCACGCGTTTCCAATCATGAAAAAACAAGGATTCGGACGTATTATTAACGTTTCTTCTATCAACGGTTTAATCGGTTTTGCGGGCAAAGCAGCTTATAACAGTGCCAAACACGGTGTGATCGGCTTAACAAAAGTAGCTGCTCTTGAAGGTGCAGCACATGGTATTACGGTTAATGCACTTTGTCCTGGCTATGTGGATACACCACTAGTAAGAGGTCAGTTAGATGGTTTAGCTAAAACAAGAAACGTACCATTAGAAAGCGTTCTTGAAGAAGTTATTTATCCTTTAGTCCCTCAAAAAAGATTACTAGACGTTAGCGAAATTGCTGACTATGCTATCTTCTTGGCGAGTGATAAAGCAAAAGGTGTAACTGGTCAAGCGGTAGTAATGGACGGCGGATATACAGCTCAATAAAAAATAGAATAAATCATTAAAAGCATAAATGAGTCCAACGGGCTCATTTATGCTTTTTTAGGTTATATCTATTCTATTGAGTTAATCAACGTTAAAATATAATTAGGCTATACATAAAAAAGCCTCATATGCTATTTCTACTGTAAAGATAAATAGTATGATAAAAGAGTGTACAGATTAGAAAGGATGATACATATGGTGCAAACAGTAAATGAATTAATTAAACATCCGGTTTTTTATTTCTTTAACGAAATCTCAGCTATTCCTAGAGGATCTGGAAATGAAAAAGAAATTAGTAACTATTTAGTTTCTTTTGCAAAAGAAAGAAGCCTTGAGGTTATACAAGACGAGGCTTTAAATGTAATCATTAAAAAGCCGGCAGCTAAAGGATATGAAAATGCTCCAACCATCATTTTGCAAGGACATATGGACATGGTATGCGAGTTAAATAAAGGAACTGTCCATGATTTTGAAAAAGATCCGCTTCAACTGCGAGTTGTGGAAGATATGCTTTATGCAGATGGTACTACGTTAGGAGCTGACAACGGTATTGCCGTTGCATATGCACTGGCTTTACTAGATGCTCAAAATATAGCACATCCTTCTCTTGAAGTAGTCATTACTACTGAAGAAGAAACAACTATGGGGGGAGCTATTGCTGTAAATCCGGCTCATTTTGAAGGGGAAATCTTTATTAATCTTGATACAGAAGAAGACGGAAAGCTGCTTGTCAGCAGCGCAGGCGGGGTAAAAGGTGTACTTCGTATCCCGCTAAGCTGGGAGACGCCTTCCGATAAGTCAGAGACATACAGCTTAAGCATCGGTGGATTGCGCGGTGGACATTCCGGAATGGAAATTGACAAAGAGAGAGGAAATGCTAATAAACTGCTAGGGAGAGTTTTATATGATTTACAGCAAGAACTTTCCTATTCTTTAAGCAGCATTAGCGGAGGATTAAAATCAAATGCGATTCCCCGTGAATCAGAAGCAATTCTAACGCTGGAGCCTTCTGAGGTAGGAAAGTTTGAAAATAAGGTTCGTGAGTGGAACGAAATAGTAAAGAACGAATTACAAGCGGCTGATCCGGGCGTCTATTTGAAAATGAACAAATCTTCTTGCGTTAAGAAATGTTTTACAAAAGAAACAACAGAACGAATTGTACAAGCCATTATGCTAACACCAAACGGCGTTCAAAGCATGAGTATGAATATTGAAGGATTAGTAGAATCTTCTACCAACTTAGGCGTAATCACTACTAGCGAATCTGAGGTTGTTCTTCAAAATGAAATTCGCAGCTCAGTAAAAAGCTTAAAAGAAAAAATAGTAAGCCAAGTGCGAATCCTTGCTCAATTAGTCGGAGGAACAGTTGAAACAAAAGGTAATTATCCTGAATGGGCGTACAATGGAGATTCAAAAATTCGTGAATTATGTAAAAAGGTTTACAAAGAAAAGTATGGAGAAGAGGCAGAGATCATCGCTATCCATGCTGGAATTGAATGCGGTATTTTCCTAGAAAAAATCCCTGGATTAGATGCCATTTCGCTTGGACCCGATATGTACGACGTTCATACGCCTGATGAGCACCTGAGCATTTCGTCTACTATTAAGACATGGGAATATTTATTAGCAGTATTAACAGAAGCAAATAAGATATAAAGTTATCAGGATCCCTATAATTTTTTAAAAAGAGCTTCTGCAAAGGAGCTCTTTTTCATTCGTCATTTATCATATAATAAACAGGGTGCCCTCAATGCAACAGGCAATTGAGAACATTTATGTAAGCGCTTTACAAATAAAGGTTTTAAAATGGCCCTAAAAGAGGTAAACAATTACTAAAACGATAGACAAATAAATTCAAAACAAGCTCTGCAACTAATAAATTAGTAGGGAGAGAATGTATATGAATGATAATAGTCTTATCAAAGATCCCTTTTTGGAAAAAGGAGAAATTGAATTTTTAGAATTAAAGAAAGAAGAAATACGTTATCTAAAGTTCGATCGGTTTTTAAAAGTCATTAAAGCACTTAATCAACGCAGTGATAAAGGCTATCAAAGTCTTATGCTTTCCGTTGATGGCTTTAAAAGTAATTCAAGAGAATTATATGAGATAGAGGAGTTTCGCAGATACGTAAATCTGTTAATTAATCAAGTTCCTCAAATGTTATTTTATATTCATGATAAAAATAAAATGACTAATCAAATTTTGAAGAGTTTATCAAACAATAGCAGTCAACAGGCGTCTATAGATCCTAAAAAAGCACGTTTAATGATTGACGCCATACAGGAGCAAATAGAGAAAACAGAGGATAAAGAAATAAAGGAGGATCTTTCTGATTTCGTATGTAAAATACAGAGCTTTGTGAATCCG
This sequence comes from Priestia sp. D3YE.R1, assembly GCF_049199565.1. Lineage (NCBI taxonomy): Bacteria > Bacillati > Bacillota > Bacilli > Caryophanales > Bacillaceae > Priestia > Priestia sp. D3YE.R1. Next base: position 504,152 of record NZ_JBLTHW010000003.1, read on the forward strand.
TATTAACAGCTTCCAATAGAAAAAGTAGAATCTACGGGATAAAAAGTACGAGAGCTTAAAGCTTCTCGTGCTTTTTTGTTGGAAAAACTGTAGAAAAAGAAAAGGATTATCAACATATATTGATAAATAATAAAGGGAAAACTTCATATTCGGACGTGAAATAATCAGGAGGAATGAACATTGGATCATATTGAAATAAGAAGACCAAAAATAGAAGACAGCGCAGAAATCCACGAACTTTTTAGCGCAGTGATTACAGATACTTTTCATAAAGAAGGCTTATCTGACATGGTGAACGATATACAAATAGAAATTGAAAGTAAAAGAAGATATTTAAAATGCGACCTTAATAGCAATGGAAAACATCGATTCTTTTGGCTTGCGATAGATACGTGTACCAATAAAATTATTGGCTGTATTGAATATGGTCCTGTTAGTGAATTAATTACGGCGTGTACAAAAGGGGAGCTGCAGGGATGGATTGAAATCGGCACAGTTTTTGTTCATCCAAAGTACCAAAGAAACGGGGTAGGAACACTGCTTGTACATATTATGCTGCTTACGCTTCAAAGCAGAGAAATTAAAAAAATCTGTTTGGACAGCGGATACAAGAATGCTCAGAACGTATGGAAAAAAACATTTGGAGAACCACATTATCTAGTAAAAGATTACTGGAGCAAAGGGTATCATCACATGATTTGGAAAATAGAAACAGAACGTACACCGATAGTATTTAAATTCAGTCATAACGGATAATAAGATGTCTTCTAAAAAATAGCCGGTAGAAACGTACCGGCTATTTTTTACGGATTGAGCTGCTTGCATATATGAGCAATTATAAATCAGATTAGTTTATTAAATATAATACCTTGACTGTCATAGTAATATGATTTAAATTATACATAAAGAGGTGATACTTTGGTATATGCAAAAATGTCTTCAGATTTACTTCGGGGACATACAGATACAATGATTCTAAAATTACTTCTCAGCGGCGATAAGTATGGTTATGAAATTAGTAAGCTTATTTATACCCACTCTAAAGAGCAGTATGAATTAAAAGAAGCCACAATGTATTCAAGCTTGAAGCGTCTAGAAAAGGATGAACATATTCTTTCTTACTGGGGAGATGCCGTACAAGGCGGTCGCAGAAAATACTATAAAATTACAGAACAAGGAAAAAGCATATATAAACAAAACAAAGAAAACTGGGAGCAAGCGAAAAAAATTATTGATTTGTTGCTGTAAGAAAGGATGTTATAAATGAACGAAAGAATAAAAAATCATGTGCATAACATTTTTGCTCCTTATCAGGATGTAAAAAACGTTCAAGATTTAGAAGAAGAACTATCACAGAATTTGCAGGAAAAGTTTACAGACTACAAAAAAGACGGACACAGTGAGGAACAGGCTTATCATATGACAATCAATTCTATTGGTGATCTCACTGAACTGATTGAATCAATGAATGTAGCCACAAAGGAATTGAAGCAAACCGTTCCTATGGATTTTTCAAAGACCGAGCTTGCAAAATCTGATTTTCGTTCTGTATCGGTGTATAAAGGGAAATTTAATGCAAGTAATTTGAACGAATCTGATTTTAGCTACGCAGACCTTACAGACAGCATGTTTAAAAGCAGTAATTTAACGAAAGCGATATTTCATCACGTTAATCTGACAGGCGTACAGTTTAAATGGGCAAATTTTAAACAGGCTAGTTTTAAAGATTGTATCTATGACAATACGTACTTTAAGCAATGTAATTTAACAGAGATTGTGTTTGACGAAGAAACATTTAACGGAACAATCTTTGAAGGAACATCATTAAAAAAATCCTCATTTCGCAACGCAACTTTGCTAAATGTACAGTTTCGAGGATCAGATTTAAAGAAATCCGATTTTGAAGGTGCAAAAATGGATAAATTGACATATAACTTTTTAAAAAGCGCCAAGATAGATCTTAGTAAAGTTACGATTATTTAAAGATAAAAAAGACCTCTCTGAAGGTCTTTTTTATGGACACATAACAATTCTTTTTAAGAGCGAGCAGGATAGTTTAGTAGAGAGCTAGAACACATTCATAATACGAACGATTACGGCAACAAGCTGGATATGAGAAAAACATATTCGTATCTTTTAAATAATAATAAAGCTTTTATGACTTATGTAGAGGAGTATGGAAATGTCTATATATGAAATTTGGAATGAAGTGGATCTTTATATGAATAATAAGCTTATACAACCTGACCCCATTCTTGAGGAGGTATTGAAGGCAAATCAAGAGGCTGGACTACCTGCTATCGACGTCTCGCCTAGTCAAGGAAAGTTTCTGCATTTGTTAGCTTCATTAAAAGGAGCTAAACGCATTTTGGAAATTGGCACTCTTGGAGGTTACAGCACCATTTGGCTAGCCAGAGCTCTTCCGAAAGACGGGCAGCTTATTACGCTGGAATTAAACTCTCAGCATGCAGAAGTAGCAAGAGCTAATTTAAAAAGAGCGGGAGTAAGTCACTTAGTAGAAGTCATTGTCGGCCCCGGGCTTGATACATTAGCTGTATTAAAGGATAGGAGAACAGAGCCGTTCGATCTTATCTTTATTGATGCTGACAAGCCGAATAACCCCAATTACTTAAAGTGGGCCTTGAAATTATCGAAAAAAGGAAGTCTGATTATTTGTGATAATGTTGTTCGTCAAGGGCATGTGGTGAATGCAGAAAGTGAAGATGAAAATGTAAAGGGAATTCGCCAATTTATGAATGCTCTGGCTCAAGAAAAACGAATCAGTGCCACGGCTATACAAACCGTTGGAAGCAAAGGCTATGATGGCTTTATTTTAGGAATTGTTGAATGATAGAACTCGTGTTACATATAAAGAGGCTGGGACAAAAGTAGTTTTGTTGAAGGAAAATCCGCACGATGAATTCAAATTCTTGATGGAGAATCTCGATTCATCGTGCGGATTTTCTCATGGTGATAGTAAACGTAGATTTCATGCATGTATTTGCTTTTAGCTGTTCAGATCATGTATCCGATCCGTTTGTCTTTAGAGTGGATTGATGCCGTTATCTCCCAGCCTCTATTTAATTTGCGTCCAACTTATTTGTCATTTGTTTTTCGGTTAAAAAACTAATTAATTCTCGTACAGCAAATGAACTGTAGCGTTCTTTTAACAGAATAATTCCAAGTTCCCACATCATTTCTGGATCTGCAATAGGTATCGTAATAATGTTCGGGTCCTTCACCTTGGCATAAAGCGATTCGGGCAAAATAGCAATACCAAGTTCTGCCGCTGTTAATTCAATAATTAAATCCCATTGAGAGCTTTTATACGCGATAGAAGGCACAAAGCCTGATTTTAAAGCATCTTGAATTAACCGGTCGTGCAGCGTAAATTCTTCACTGAACATAATAAATTTTTCATCTTCCAATTCTTTCATCCAGACGGAAGAACGTTTCGCTAAAGGATGGTTTTTATGGGCGTATAACAGAAACCTTTCCTTAACGAAGGGGTATACGTGAAAATAATCATCATGACCGCTTGTGAGAGGAAGCATAACAATCCCCATATCTACACCAGCCTCTTCCACAAGCGCTTCAATTTTTTTTGCTCCAAATTCAATAAGCTCTAGAGATACTTTAGGGTATTGTTTATTAAATGATTTTGCAATCTTCGGGAAAAACAAGGTCCCGATGAGCGGAGGGACTCCCATCTTGATTTGCCCGGTTTGCAAATTCATCAAATCTCCCAACAAGTGAGGCATGTCTTTTAACACCGACAGAGCTTTAGTTGCCTGGTGATACACAACTTCTCCTGCATCAGTCAGCTTTAATTCTCTTGTCGAACGATCAAGAAGCTCAAATCCTAGTTCATTTTCTACTTTTTTGACGGCTTTACTTAAAGCCGTTTGTGACAAATGAACTTGCAGCGCTGCCTTTGTAAAATTTTTATGATTCGCTACCTCTATAAAGTATTCTAAGTCTCTGATTTCCATGTGAAACTCCATTTCTGCAAACTGCTTATCCTTTTTCTTTACTCTTTATTTTACCTATTAAATTATTTACTGTAAATGCGCTGATTAAAAAGGGAGAATCTATTCAATGAATAAAAACAGGGAAAAAATAAACTAAAGTTTCTGTCGAAGTTGATTTATAAAACAAATAATCTTTTTATAGAGAAACCTAGATTTTGCTATTAGCTGATGGGGAATATAAAGATTTTTGCATCTACGTTCGGGCAAAAATGCAAGACTTATCAAAATAACTGAAAGTCCAAAGGCTGCGGCTGTAATCTCTAGCCAAGAAAACATCATATCATTCCTCCTTTTACAAACCTATTAATAGAATATGTAAAAGTTTGAAAGGAGGTTGTACGATAGACCTATAACGAGCGGCGCTATGAAGCTCCTTCTAAAAATAAAATGACGTTAAAGAACGCAGAGCCTGTGCCACACGTTCTTTAACGTCATTTTATTTGCGCTCTTCAGCCTGATGCTCTTGTTTGTTTTGCTCAGTGAGACGTTTTTGATGAGCTTTTGTTTCTGCACTTACGTGATTCGCATCATTCGGTTGATTCTTCTTTGAACCTCCTGCAGCGTTACTCATTAGACGACACCTCCAGTCCGGTTATGCAACATACCTATAGAATGTGCGTATTTACAGACTTTATACATCGCTATCGATATTACTGCACACGAAAAAAGCAAAGGAAGAGTCACTAAGACTGTTCCTTTGCTTTTTTACTAGGCGACTTTATCGGTGGTGATAATTTTGTTAATCCAGTCTTTTCCTTCTGTAAACCTTGTAACAAGCATCGCTGTTACTGTATTTCCCGTACTGTTTAAAAGCGTAGCAGGGGCGTCAATAATCGTTGAAATGACCGCAATAATAGGCAGGACTTCTGGAGAAAATCCATAAATTGTAATAATTAACATTTCGCCAATCATACCGCCTCCAGGAATCGCTCCCATTACGGCTCCAACTAAAAAGGCTACGCCTAAAATACTCAAAATACTCGTAGCAGACGTCATATCTTTGCCAAACAAACTGAATAAGAAAACAATTTTTAGAATACCGCCGATAACAGAACCATCTTTATGGGTGTTTGCTCCTAATGGAATAACTGTTTCAGCAATATCCAGCGGCACACCCATTTTCTTTGTTGCATCTAAATTAACTGGAATAGATGCAGCAGAAGAACAGGTAGCAATAGCGGTGATAGAAGGAGCGGCTGCATTTTTCCAGAACAGCTTAATTCCTGCTTTACCGCCAGCAATCCATGCGTATAGCGTAAAGAAGCCAAAATAGTAAACGATTGCAATTAATAAGTAAAGAATAAATGCTCTAGCGTACCCTTGTAAGATCTTTGGTCCAAGTTCTCCTACTACAGTAGCAAAATAGCATCCTAAACCAATTGGAGCATAGTACATCACAATTTTAACAACCTTCATCGATACTTCTTGACCAGAAGTCAGAAATTTCGCCATAGGCTGTCCTTTTTCACCAGCCATCGTTGTAGCAATACCGAAAATAACGGCAAAGACAATTAATTGTAAAATATGCTCTTTCGAAAATAACTGAACAAAATCAGGTACAGTAAATGTACTAACAAGCTGAGTTAAAAGGGCCATTTTTTCAGCTGTATTTTCACTGTCACCCATTAATTCTTTAATGGCAGAAGTATCTACGTTGTGCAGGGGATTGTAAAGTGAGGCGCCTAAAAAGCCTAGAACGGCTGAAACAGCAGCAGTGGCGACAAACACAACGGCAATACCCAGCATAATTTTACCAAGACGTTTCATTTCGTTCATGTTTGCGATCGCCGAAGCAACACTAAAAAAGACAAGGGGAACGATAATCATGAACATTAAATTAAGAAACAAATCACCAAAGGGCTTTACGACTGCCACATCGGGCCCGATAGCATATCCTGCTATCCCGCCAATTAAAATAGCGAGAAGCAGAATAAGCGATGATCTGTACGTTTTAAATACACTTAAAACCATAGTTAGATTTCCTCCAAACAACAATAGCTTCTTTACTACGCAAGAACAGCTATCATTTGCTCATTGCATAGGTAGTAACGACTGGCTTTACATCTTTACGCACCAAATCTTCGTATGTTTCTCGCTCTACAGCAAGACGAGCTTCTCCATTTTTCACAAATACAACAGCAGGGCGCGGAATACGGTTGTAATTGCTAGCCATTGAATAGTTGTAGGCACCTGTAGAGGATACTGCTAGTAAATCTCCTTGATTAACGCGCGGTAAATCGATATCCCAAATAAGCATATCTCCTGATTCACAGCATTTCCCCGCAATTGATACCGTTTCATCTTTTTTATCCGTCACTCTATTAGCCAAGACAGCTTCATGTTTTGCATCATAAAGGGCAGGACGGATATTGTCAGTCATACCGCCGTCAATTCCTACGTATTTGCGTACACCTGGAATCTCCTTAGTTGAGCCAATTGTGTAAAGCGTTGTACCTGCTTCTCCTACAATGCTTCTTCCAGGCTCAATCCAAACTTCTGGAAGGGTATAATTTTGTTCAGTTAACGTGCGGCTTAGCTTTTCTGTCAGTGCATCTACATAATACTCAACTGGAAGAGGAGAGTCGCTTTCGGTATAACGAATACCAAAACCACCACCTACGTTTAAAACTTTTACTTCAAACTCCATTTTATCACGAATACTGAATAAGAAATCAGTTAAAATATCAATGGCGCGAGAAAAACCATCTACTTCAAAAATTTGCGAACCAATATGACAATGAATGCCTAAAAGATCGTAGTAAGGCTTTTCTAAGGCAGAACTTACCGCTTTCATAGCTTGGTCATTGGAAAGACCAAATCCAAACTTGGAGTCTTCCTGTCCGGTCATAATATACTCATGTGTGTGGGCTTCAATCCCTGGAGTAACACGCAGAAGAATAGATGCTTTCTGTTTGCGCTCAGCTGCTAACGCATGCAAAACTTCAAGTTCGGTGAAGTTATCCACAACAAAACAGCCAATATTCGCATCAAGAGCCATTTCCATTTCTTCAATCGTTTTGTTATTTCCGTGAAAATGAATGCGTTCAGCTGGATATCCAGCTTCAAGAGCTGTAAATAATTCTCCTCCTGAGACCACATCTAGTGACATATCAAGCTTCGTTAAAAGGCTAGCCATTTCCATGCAAAGAAACGCTTTCCCTGCATAGGCGATTTGATATGAAAATCCGCTTCTTTGAAAGGCTGAATGGAAGGCCTTGCATTTTGTCTCAATTAATTCTTGATCGTAGATGTATAGGGGAGTGCCGTATTGTTTTTTCAGTTCAACCGTATCGCACTTCCCAATTTCTAAATGATTGCTGCTGTTAATTTTACTCGTTCCATGTAAGTACATAATCCGTATCCCTCCATTTAAATCATTCAACTATAACTTTGATGGTCAGTAGAAAAACACAAAAAAGACCCGTGAAGTGATGTTCACGCGTCTTGGTTTCATAATAATAAAGTATTATTACATTCTAGGCATCAACATCTCTTCAATAGCTCTCCACAAACCAAATGGTTTGTGACAGCTCAGCATTTATTCAATACTGAACCAGTATATGAACACAATGGATGTTTATATACTTCGGCACGAAATCCCTTTTACTTATCTTCACAGACTCCATTAGTCTCCAATAAGTGACTCTTGATTTCATGCACCTCTATTCTCAGAGAGGAAAATTATATTTAAATGTAACTCCTATTATATTTCCTTTTCCTCTGTCTAGTCAATGAAAAGTTAAGGCATAGGAATATCAAAGAAGATAAATAAAAAAGCTATGAAGCTTCCAGAGAGTATCCAAGCAGCCAGCGCTGTCTTCTGATGAATCACTAAAAGTGAGAACGTGACAATATTGAAGAGAAAAGAACACAGCAGCGACCATCCATAATGATGAGTGATACTGTGATTAACATAAGCAATGAACTCAATCACAGTAAATAAAAGCGCCCACAAAAGAATCCACCACAGCCGGCCGCTTACATGCAGCGGCAGCCTTCCTAAAAATACCGGTATGACAAACGGATAAATAATTAAGGTTATTCCAAGGGAGACCATTAGGTGATCGGGTAGAAAAAGGTGGTCAATACCAACAGGATGAAATACCCATACCCGGTGATGAAACAGCAGCACTTCATAAAGCAAATTCCCCGTGACCCAAAACAGCAAAGTAGGATAGTATTCTTGATATCTTCGCCACTTGCCAAATAGTAAACCAAGAATGATAAAAAATAATACAAATGAAGATTGCATACGCTCTCCTTAAAATAATGGTTATTTCTTTTTATTTACATATTATAGCGGTTTTATTCTTTTATCTTTTTATTCAGAACCTATAATAGAAAAGCGGTAAGCAACAGCGTTAAAGATGTACGATCACTATTTATGATTTTCTCCACCCTGCTATACTCTCGGTAAAAGAACTTCTAACGCTTTTGTTTACGATGAAGGGAGCTATATGTCAAAATCAGCACGCGCCAAAAACAAGTTAAAAATAGCTTCGCCTAGTATGTGGCTTCTTTTTTTGCTATGCTAAAATTACATACATATAGCATGAGAATACTAGAAGAAAGAAAAGGGTGTTTTGGTATGAAAACATACATCGTAGTTGGAGCAGGGATACTTGGAGCTTCTACAGCATATCATTTAGCAAAAGCAGGAGCAGATGTGACATTAATAGATCGCAAGGATGCTGGTCAAGCTACTGATGCAGCAGCAGGAATTGTTTGTCCATGGCTTTCACAGCGTCGAAATAAAGCATGGTACCGCTTAGCAAAAGGCGGCGCCAAGTACTATCAAACATTAATTCAGCAATTAGAAGAAGATGGAGAAACGGATACGGGATATAAGCGAGTAGGAGCAATTAGCTTACATACTGATGACCAAAAGCTTAAAAAAATGGAAGAACGAGCATATAAGCGTCGGGAAGAAGCTCCTGAAATAGGCGAGATTACACGTTTATCAGCTAAAGAAACACAGGCTTTGTTTCCGGTTCTTTCCGAAGAATACAGTTCAGTTCATATTAGCGGAGCCGCTCGCGTTAACGGAAGAGCTCTTCGAAATGCACTTGTGAATGCAGCGAAGAAAAACGGTGCAAAAACAATAGAAGGAAACGCAGAACTTCTTTATGAAAATAATCGAGTAACGGGCGTTTCCGTAAATGGACAAACCCTTCTAGCAAGTACAACAATCTTGACAGCAGGAGCGTGGGCAAATCAATTACTAGAGCCTCTTGGAGTGGAATTTTTAGCAAGCTTTCAAAAAGCGCAAATTGTCCACTTGCATCTTCCAGATTTAGATACCAAAGACTGGCCCGTTGTGATGCCTCCAAGCGACCAATATATTCTTTCGTTTGAACAAGGTCAAATTGTCATAGGAGCAACACATGAAAACGATACGGGTTATGACTTGAGAGTAACGGCTGGGGGGCTTCATGAAATTTTTTCAAAGGCCTTATCCATTGCTCCCGGCTTAACAGAAAGCACAGTCTTAGAAACAAGGGTAGGATTTCGACCATTTACTCCGGGCTTCTTGCCAGTCATTGGAGCTCTTCCGGCTTACGAAGGAATACTAGTAGCAAATGGTCTTGGAGCTTCTGGCTTAACGTCGGGCCCTTATCTTGGTTCAGAACTTGCTAAATTAGCACTTGAAATGGAAATGGAAATTGATCTTAGCGATTATGATGTAAGAGGAGCTATTGAGTCCTAAGCAAATAGAATGAATGAAAACAAATAGAAGTTCGCAAACTATAACTACTACATGATGAAAGGAAGTAGATTGTTTGCGAAAGGTTATAATAAGTGCAGCAGCAGCTTTTTTATTTATGAGCGCGACGCCTGTATTAGCGGAAAACAATCCTCAGCCAGAAACAAAAGACGTGAAGCTGACGTCTCAGCAAAAGCAGTAATTATCCGTGCTGTACAAAGAAATGTTCGAAAAAAAGAAAGAAATACTTTCAAAATATGTGGAGTACGGCGTGCTAAGCAAAACGGAGAGTCAAAACATTTCTTCACATATGGAAAATCGCTATCAGCATATAGAGAAAAATGGTTTTGTGCCGAAGCGGCACTGTCATAACATGCATCATTCAAAGTAATTCCTATTCACATAAAAAAAGCGCCGGTATAGGCGCTTTTTTTATGTGAATGAATGGAAAATATCCGCTTCTTTATCTAGTAAATTCTAAACGCCTCATGTAAAATTAAGAGAATGAGACCGATTAGGAAAGATGCTAGTGAGGGGTAGGTAAATATGAACGATGAACGAAAATAAAAAAATAGTCCGATTACATGCAGAAAATCATTCAGCTGAGGCTCTAGGAATCATATTTGCTTACAAACAAAAAGGCGACCATCTTGTTTACAGTATGTATCAAGGAGAAAGCGTTTCTGAGCAAAAAATACCTCTAGAAGAATGGGTCTCGTATGAGCATTTTTTCGAAGCGCTAAATAAAAAGAAAAAGCTTATGTACGAGCTTCAAATAAATGATAAACGCTATGTAGTAAACTTAACCCCTTTATCTTACACAGAAAAGCCTGAAATTATGGGACATTGCGTGAATATAACTAGTTATCAGGAGAAAAAAGAACAGATTCAGCCTTTTATTTATCATAACGCAGATGCTGTTGCTATCGTTGACTTAGAGGGTAAAACGCTTCAAGTGAACCCTGCGTTTGAGAATACATTTGGCTGGACGTTTGAAGAAATTTATCAAAAGCCTCTTCCGATTATACCTTTGTTTTTAAAGGAGCCAGTGTGCGAACTTCATAAGACTATTCAATCAGGTGAATCGAAAACGGAATTTGAGACGGTCAGACAGCATAAAGACGGTCATTTAATTAATGTAAGCGTCACACTATTCCGCGTTGAAAATATGAATGATTGGCCGTTATGCATTGCTTTTGTCTATCGAGATATAACATCGCGCAAGCAGGATGAGACGGCTTTAAAAGAAAGCGAACAGCGCTACCGAAGTTTGATTGAGTTATCCCCGGAAGCGATTATCGTTCATAGTGAAGGGAAAATTGATTATATCAACCCTGCAGGAGCCAAAGCGCTAGGGTACAAGAATCCTCATGACGTATTAGGAGCTTGTGTTTATCAGTTTGTTCACCCTGATTACTATGATGTTGTAAAACAGCGAATTTATCGAATGAAAACAGAAAATAAATCTGTAGACCTACAGGAAGAAAAATTTATTCATAAAGACGGTCATACGATTGATGCCGAAACCATTGCCTTTCCTATTCCCTATATGGGAAAGCAGGCCATTCAAGTTTTGTTTCGTGATATTACAGAACGTAAAAAAACTGAAAAATTGCTGCGTGAATCCGCGCAGCTTTCCTTAGTCGGACAGTTAGCAGCGGGTATCGCTCACGAAATTCGAAATCCTCTGACGGCGGTAAAAGGATTTATGCAGTTATTAAAAGAAACGAGCGGTCAGCCTTACTATGTAGAAATGATAAATCATGAGTTAGATAGAATTGAATTGATTGCCGATGAGTTCTTGAGCCTTGCAAAGCCTCAGGCGAAAACCTACAAAGACAAACACGTCCAAGATATTTTAGAGAATACGTTAAAGCTAGCTGAGGTGCAGGGGATTACAGAGAAAATTCACGTAAAAAAAGAGATTGATCTTCATCTTCCTCTCGTATTATGCGAAGAAAACCAGTTAAAACAGGTGTTTAGCAATATATTTAAAAATGCAGTCGAATCTATGCCGAGTGGAGGAACTGTAACGATTCAACTAAAAAGATTTAATCAGGAGAACCTTGTTGTCCGGTTTAGCGACGAGGGGCCAGGCATCACGCAGGAACGAATGCAGCATTTAGGAAAACCTTTTTATAGTACCAAAGAGAAAGGAACGGGGCTTGGACTGATGGTGTGCTATAAGATCATTCGAGAACATAGAGGAGAAATTAACTTTGTAAGTGAACTTGGAAAAGGAACTACCGTAGACATTCTTTTGCCTTTTAAAAAGTAGATTCTACTTTTGTAAGCATGAAACCTTTTCTAAAGGGGAATACATGTTAGTGAACAAATAATGAGGTTAAAATAGGAGGGAATAAGATGGAACGCATTGAAACGGGAGAGATTTTTACAGTTTTAGATGAAAATGATCAAGAGCAAGATATTGAAGTGCTTGGAAAAATGACGATTGAAGGGCACGATTATATTGCCGTTGCATTTGTGGAAGAAGTTTTAATTGAAACAGAAGAAGAAATTGATGTTTTCTTTTTAAAAATTGAAGATAATGGTGAATGGTCTTCAATTGAAGATGATGATGAGTTCGAAAAGGTATCAGCCGTATTTGAGGAAATGACATCCGCGTAAAAAGAGAGGTTTTAACCTCTCTTTTTTTAATTCTAAATAATATAATAATTAGAATTTTTCTAAAAATATCTTGCTGAATTATTTTCCTTCATTTATGATGAATATGTAACATACCAACCGGTTAGTAAGTAAATGAAAGCGAGGGACTACCGTGTATTTTTCTTACTCTGACAAAGTAGTGAAGCTGCAAAAAGAATTGAACTCTTTTATAGAAGAGCATATTTACCCAAATGAACGGCTATACGAACAACAGCTGAATGAACAGCCATCTAGATGGTCAGCTGTTCCTCCAATCATGGAAGAGTTAAAAGAAAAAGCAAAGCAAGCTGGGTTATGGAACTTATTTTTGCCAGAAAGCGAATACGGAGCAGGCCTAACAAATGTAGAATACGCTCCTCTTTGCGAAATTATGGGCCGTTCTATTATTGGGCCAGAAGCTTTTAACTGCGGAGCTCCTGACACCGGCAATATGGAAGTGCTGGTTCGATACGGAACGCCTGAACAGAAAGAAAAATGGTTAAAGCCTCTGTTAAATGGAGACATTCGCTCCTGCTTTTCTATGACAGAACCGGATGTAGGTTCTTCTGATGCCACAAACATTCAGTGCAGTATTGTAAGAGAAGGCGATGAATATATAATCAACGGAAGAAAATGGTGGTCTTCAGGTGCGGGAGATCCTCGCTGCAAAATTGCTATTGTGATGGGAAAAAGTGATTTTAACGCATCTAAATATGAGCAGCAGTCTATGATTCTAGTTCCATTAAATACTCCGGGAGTTAAAATTGAACGGATGCTTCCAGTCTTTGGATACGATCACGCTCCTCATGGACACGCTGAAATTCATTATGACAATGTGCGTGTGCCAGCATCTAATATGCTTTTAGGAGAAGGAAAAGGGTTTGCTATTGCTCAAGGCAGATTAGGGCCTGGACGTATTCATCACTGCATGCGTCTAATAGGAGCAGCTGAAAGAGCGCTTGAAGAATTATGTAAGCGTATTCAAAGTCGTTCTACATTTAATAAGTTGCTTTCCCAGCAAGGGGTTATTCAAGAATGGGTGGCAGAATCGCGTATTGAAATTGAGCAAGCTCGCTTATTAACATTAAAAGCTGCGTATATGATGGACACAGTTGGGAACAAAAAAGCGCGGAAAGAAATTGCCATGATTAAAGTAATAGCTCCTGCTATGGCTTTAAAAGTCATTGATCGCGCCATTCAAGCATTTGGAGGAGCAGGTGTTTCAGAAGACACGCCGCTTGCGGCACTTTGGGCAAATGCTCGAACTTTGCGCCTTGCTGATGGTCCAGACGAAGTGCACAAAGCGCAGCTTGCAAGACTTGAGCTAAAATCCTATCAAGAACAGGAGGCAACCTATGCACATAAAGGATTTGTTTGATTTAACTGGAAAAACAGCTATTATTACCGGAGGAGGCAGAGGATTAGGAGAACAAATGGCAGAAGGGCTTGCAGAGGCAGGGGCAAATATTGTTCTATGTTCAAGAAAAAAAGAAGCGTGTCAGCAAGTGGCTGATCGATTGGCCACCATGGGCGTAAAAACTCTCGCCTTAACTTGCGACATCAGTCAGCCTGAAGATATTAAAAATGTCGTGCACCAAACGATTGAAACATTTGGACGCATCGATATTTTAATTAACAACAGCGGAGCTACATGGGGAGCTCCGGCTGAAGAAATGCCTCTTGAAGCATGGCAAAAAGTGATGAATATTAATGTGACGGGCACGTTTTTAATGTCCCAAGAAGCTGGAAAAGAAATGATTAAACAAAAAGCTGGCAAGATTATTAACATTGCTTCAATTGCGGGTCTTGGAGGAACGGATCCTCAGTATATGGATACAATCGGGTACAACACGAGTAAAGGGGCAGTCATTACGTTCACGAAAGATTTAGCTGTCAAATGGGGACAGCATAATATTCAAGTTAATGCGATTGCGCCGGGATTTTTTCCTACTAAAATGTCAGGTGCGATTATGGAACAAGGAAAAGATTATTTTCTAAGTCAAACCCCTTTAAAACGCTTTGGCGCCGAAGCTGATTTAAAAGGAGCGGCTGTTTTTCTTGCTTCTGCAGCATCTAATTATATTACGGGCGATATTCTGACGGTAGACGGTGGAGTTCATGCTATGTGAATAAGAAAGGAGTAACTTGATGGAAGACGTTAAAAAATGGTTTACACCTTATCCAGAAGCCTACACTCATGAGATTCACATCGAAGATATTTCACTATTTGATATGCTGAAAGAAACAGCCGAACGTTATCCTGCTCACACGGCCACGCGCATGTATCAGCATACGTTAACGTACCAGGAGCTGTACCACTCAGTTCGCGTATTTGCAGGAGCACTGCAGAAAAAAGGAATTAAAAAAGGAGATCGTGTAGCAATTATGCTACCAAACTGTCCGCAATATATAATAAGCTATTTCAGCATCGTAGCAGCGGGCGGCATTGTTACTCAGGTCAACCCTATGCTTGTCGAACAAGAGCTAGAGCATATTTTAAACGATTCCGGGGCAAAAAAAATAATTATACTCGATGATTTTTATACGAGACTTCAAGAGATAAGAAACCGCGTTGATATAGAAGAAGCGATAACTGTCAGCTTGCAAAAACCTTTTGTTCCTACATCACCAGACCTTTCCTTCCTAGATTTTTTAACCATAAAACATGAATTTAATCAGCCGGTTATCCATCCATCACACGATATTGCTGTTCTTCAGTATACGGGAGGAACGACCGGACCATCTAAAGGTGCGATGCTTACACATACAAACATTTACACAAACGCAGTTCAATCATACGAAATATTTAAGCATGATATTGAATTAGGAAAAGAAAAATGCTTAACCGTTATTCCATTGTTTCACGTATTTGGCATGACTTCCTGCATGCATTTATCAATTCTTTGTGGAAATGAAATATTGCTATTGCCGCGTTTTGATTTAGAAGAAGTACTAAATACAATAAAAAAAGAGCAGCCTAGTATTTTTCCTGGCGTGCCCACTATGTATGTCGCGATTACCAATCATCCGCGGGCAGAAGAATACAACATCGAAAGTATTCGCATCTGCAACAGCGGTAGTGCGCCGATGCCTGTTGAGCTGATGAAAGAGTTCGAACGAAAAACGAGCGCTAAAGTGTTAGAAGGGTACGGCTTATCAGAAGCATCCCCCGTGACCCATTGCAACCTGCCGTTTTGTGAACGAAAGCCAGGTACAGTCGGACTTGGCGTGCCGCAAACCGCTTATAAAATTGTAGACGTGGCTACCGGAACAAAAGAACTGCCAAGAGGAGAGCTTGGAGAAATAGTGATTAAAGGCCCTCAAGTTATGAAGGGCTATTGGAATCAGCCTGAAGAAACAGCTCACGCGCTTAGAAACGGCTGGCTGTACACAGGAGATATTGGACAGATAGATGAAGATGGGTATTTATCCATTGTTGATCGCAAAAAAGATATGATTATTGCAAGTGGTTTTAATGTGTATCCTCGAGATATTGAAGAAGTTTTATATGAACACAGCCATATTAAAGAAGCCGTCGTAATTGGCGTGCCGCATCCTTACAGAGGAGAAACAATTAAAGCGATTTTGGTAGTAAAAGAAGGGAAATCTCTTTCCGAAGAAGAGCTTACTTCTTATTGTCGACATCATCTTGCAGCATACAAAATTCCGCGAATCTTTGAGTTTCGCGCTGAGCTTCCTAAGACCAATGTAGGAAAAATTTTGCGACGGGCACTGCGAGAAGAAGTGGTGAAAGAAACGATGTAAATAAGCTGAACATAAACAAACTTTTTCAAAAGCTCCCTCTAAGCCATGGTATAATTTGTGAAAATGAGAAAAGACAGAGAGGGTTTGACGATGAAAGATTTGATGATGGAACGAAGCATTCAGCTTTTTGCTCAAAAAGGTTTCAAAGAAACGTCTATTCAAGATATTGTAAATGAATTAAACGTCACAAAAGGAACGTTTTATTATTATTTTAAAAGCAAACAAGAGCTTTTAATGGATATTCACCTTCAATATATTGAAAGGTTAATAGAAAACCAAGAGACGATTCTTGCAGATAAGACGACATCTTATCCAGAAAAGCTGCACAGCATTATTTTTAAACTTGTTCATGATATTGAAAAAGAAGGGCTTCGAGCTAAAGTGTTTTTTCGAGAGATGCGTCATTTGAGTGAAGAACACTTAGAACAAATCATTCCAAAGCGCGATCGTTTTAAAGAAAACGTACAGGAAATTATTGAAAAAGGAATGGAAGCAGGGCAGTTCCGTTCAGATTTGCCTTCAGATATCGTGACGCTAGGCATATTAGGAATGACAAATTGGAGCTATTTCTGGTTTCAGCCGGATGGTGAAAAGTCAGATCGAGAAGTTGCGGCTATTTTTTATAAGATGTTGATGAAAGGTATTCAGTCACAGTAGCTGCTAGGTTAGACAGTGCTCGTAAAAGGCGGGAAAGTATAAGCTCTTTCTCTCCTTTTATATTAAAAGGAGGCTATAACATGAATAGTAAAGATATACAGCGTATTGCTGTTATTGGAGCAGGACAAATGGGACATCAAATCGGTATGCTTTGTGCACTTGGAGGATATGAAACAATTATTCAAGATATGAATGAACAATCACTCATTGAGGCGAAAAATAAGCTGGAAGCAATTATAGGCAAATGGGTTCATAAAGGCAAAATCTCTTCTGATGCTAAAGAAGCCGCATTTCGAAGGTTGTCTTTTACAAATACATTAAAAGAAGCGGTTTCAAATGCTGATTTTGTGATTGAAGCCGTTGTAGAAAAGTTAGATGTAAAACAAAGCGTTTTTAAAGAAATAGATGAGTACGCACCAAGTCACGCCATTTTAGCATCGAATAGTTCAACAATTGTTAATTCGCTTATTGCAAGTGCAACAAACCGTCCAGAGCAAATCGTTAACATGCATTTCTTTTTTCCTCCTCTTGTAATGGACTGCGTAGAAGTTGTGATGAGTGAAAAGACAAGTGAAAAAACAGCTCAAACGACCATGGAAGTTTGTAAGCAAATTAATCGCACAGCAGTCCTTCTGAAAAAAGAAATCTCAGGTTTTATCGCCAATCGAATTTTAGGAGCGTTGCAAAAAGAAGCCGTTTTCCTTTACGAAAATGGATACGCAGATTTTGAAGACATTGATACGATTTGCAAAAAAGCGCTCAATCACCCGATCGGTCCTTTTGAATTGATGGATCTCTCGGGAATTGACGTCGGATATTTTGTGATGCAGCAGCGCTATAGTGAAACGGGGGATCCAGAGGACAAGCCAGCTGCGTGCATTGAAGAAAAAGTTCAAAAAGGCGAGCTTGGACGTAAAACAGGAAAAGGTTTTTACACATACCACACACAGGGAGTGAAGCAATGATGAAAAAATTTGTACGTATTGAAAAAGAAGAAAAAATGGCTATTGTAACCATTGATAACCCTCCTTTAAATGTAATGAGTCAGGCTGTTGTGCAGCAGCTTGAAGAAACGTATGAAGAGCTTAGTAAAGATCCTGATGTCATTACAATTATTTTAACAGGAGCGGGCGACCGGGCGTTTATGGCTGGAGCTGATATTAAAGAATTTCCTCAGTTAATGGGACAAAGCGGCATTAAAGAAGAGTTTATGAAAACCCATCGCGTTTTGCAAAAGCTTGAAAATGTTGAGAAACCAACAATTGTCGTGTTAAACGGTTTAACGTTTGGGGGGGGATGCGAACTTGCGCTAACTGCTGATATACGCATTGCCGAAGAACATGCTCAAATCGGTCTTCCGGAAGTGAAGCTCGGATTGTTTCCTGGAGGAGGCGGAACTCAGCGCCTTCCACGCGTAATCGGCGTATCTAAAGCTAAAGAATGGATGTTTGCCGGAAGTCCTGTTTCTGCAGAAGAAGCGCTTCATGCAAGATTTGCCAATCATGTCACGCCTAAAGGAAAAGGGCTCGAAAAAGCAAAAGAGCTGGCTAAGAAATTTAACCGTCACTCTCTTCCGTCACTTTCTCGAATTAAGACAGCGGTAAACGAAGGAATGAATCGTACATTATCTGAAGGTCTTGAACTTGAGGCAGAGCTGTTTGAAGAAATCTTTCAAACAGAAGATATTAAAGAAGGAGTATCAGCATTTATTGAAAAGCGTCCCGCTGTTTTTTCACATAAGTAAAGGAGGAGAAGATCATGTATGAAACACAGGTCAAAGTGCGCTTTTGCGAAACAGACGCACTGGGTCACATTAACAATACGAGCTATTTCATTTATTTAGAAGAGGCCCGGATTGCTTTTTTTGAAGAAATGGGAGCATCTATGCATACAAAAAAGTGGGAGTATATTTTAGCCTCTACTAAATGTGATTTTGTTGCGCAAGGATATTTTAATCAAGTGCTAATGATTAAAACCTTTGTATCTAATGTCGGCAATAAAAGCTTTACAATTGGCCATGAAATTACCGACAGCAAGACGGGATCGCTGATTGCTAAAGGAGAAGCTGTCATCGTGTACTTTGATTTTGATGCACAAAAAAGCATTTCTATTCCAGCGGATATTAAGCAGTTTTTGATGAATTATAAAGTAGCTGTTTAACTACAAAAAAGCAGGTGGTAAAAGAATGGCACAAATCATTCCTGTACGAAAAGGAGAGGAATTAAACACGGAAAAACTGCATCAGTTTCTCCGTGTTTCGATTCCTGATTTACCTAAAGAGCCTCTTTTAATCAAGCAATTTGGATCTGGTGCGTCCAATTTAACCTACGCTCTTTCAGTCGGAGAGTGGGAGGCTGTGTTGAGACGTCCTCCCTTTGGGCCAGTTGCCCCAAAAGCGCATGACATGCAAAGAGAATACAAGATTTTATCTGTTTTATCGAAGTCGTTCCCTCTCGCTCCTAGGCCGTATGTGTTTTGTGAAGATGAGACGGTGGTCGGAAAATCCTTTTTTTTAATGGAACGAAAGCACGGTGTTCTCATCGACACAGCGTTTCCAAAAGAAGTGAAAGAAACGAGCGAACTTTGCCGTCGTATTTCAGAACAAATGGTGGATGTCCTTGTTCAACTTCATGATGTTCCTTATAAAGGCACGCTCCTTGAAGAAATCAGCAAGCCTGAAGGTTTTTTAGAACGTCAAGTACACGGCTGGATTCATCGTTATGAAAAATCAAAAACAAGTCACATACCGGAAGTAGAAGCACTAAAGAAATGGTTGACCACACACTTCCCAACTTCACAGCATTCAACCATTATTCACTATGATTATAAGCTTAACAATACGTTATTTTCACCGGATGGAAAGAAAATTGTAGGATTATTCGACTGGGAAATGACAACCGTTGGAGACCCGCTTGCTGATTTGGGAGTTGCGGTGAGCTATTGGATGGAAGACGGCGACCCTGAACTTTTAAAAAGAGGATTGGGGAACCCCCCTGTTACTGTGCAAAAAAGCTTTTATTCCCGTCGAGATTTTGTAGAAGCGTATGCTAAAAAAAGCGGACGAGATGTTTCACACATTGACTTTTACCTGAAGTTTGCGTACTTCAAACTTGCTGTCATTTGTCAGCAAATTTATTACCGTTATCAAAAAGGCCAAACAAATGATGAACGGTTTTCACAATTTGGAGATTACGTAAAAACACTGATTATTCATGCTCTGCATACAGAACGCGGGCATATATGAAAAGAAAAGTTCACGTAATACTCAAAAAAGAAGAGCTTCTTGCCAAAAAGCTAGAAGGAAAAACGGTCGTTATATTTGACGTCTTATTGGCTACGTCAACAATTGCGGCTGCTTTACAGCAAGGAGCAACGGAAGTTATCCCGGTAAGAAATGAAGAAGAAGCGCGTAATAAAGCAAAAACGTATAAACCTGACGAAATTGCGCTTGTAGGCGAATATAGAGGGAAAACGATTGAAGGCTTTTTTGATCCAAACCCCAGCACATTAAAGCATATTCAACATAAAACAGTTATTTTATCCACCACTAATGGGACGGTGGCCATTCATAACGCTGAAAAAGCAAAACATGTCTATGCAGCTTCACTGTTAAACGGAGAAGCGGTTGCCGGTGCTGTTTGTCAACCAAGTCAAGATGAAACTGTTTTATTGGTTTGTTCAGGTTCATCCGATCGCTTCTGTCTAGAAGATTTATATGGAGCGGGGTACTTTATAAGCTGTCTTCTGCAACTAAAAACATTTTATTTAACGGATGCTGCAAAAGCTGCACTGCTTTTGTATGAGGCTTATGAGCATTCACCTGTTGAAATATTGAAACACTCAGCCGTAGGAGAAATGCTCACTCAGTATGGTTTTCTAGACGAAATTGGCTTTGTAACCCGGAAAAACGTCTATTCCGTAGTTCCTAAGGTAGTGAAAAAAAAGCTAGTAAACGGGGAGGAAACGATATGTCTGAAATGAAAACCGAAGCAAAAGGCGGATCATTTTTACTAAAAAAAACATCTACGCATCACGTTTATACACCCGAAGACTTGACGGATGAGCATCGTATGATCGCTCAGACAGCAAAGCAGTTTATTGAAAAAGAAGTCGACCCTTACCACAGTGACATTGAGCAGCAAGATTTTAATAAAGTAGTAGAATTAATGCATAAAGCAGGCGAGCTTGGACTTCTTGCTCACAGTATTCCAGAAGCATATGGAGGATTAGGTCTTGATAAAGTAAGCAAAGGACTCGTCGGTGAAATCATTGGCCGGACAAGCGGATATGGGGTGGCCCATTCTAACCATACATGTATTGCGACACTTCCTATTACGTATTTTGGCACCAAAAAGCAAAAAGAAAAATACTTGCCTAAATTGGCAAGCGGTGAATATATTGGCGCCTACTGTTTGACAGAGCCAGAAGCAGGTTCTGATGCTCTTGCAGCCCAAACAAAAGCCCTATTAAATCCTGAAAAAACGCATTATGTATTAAATGGAACGAAGCAGTATATTACCAATGCTGCTTTTTCAGATACATTTATTACGTATGCAAAAGTAGACGGTGAACATTTTACCGCTTTTATCGTAGAAAAAGGTTTTGAAGGGCTGTCTCTCGGGCCAGAAGAAAAGAAAATGGGGATTAAAGGGTCGTCTACTCGCCCGGTTATTTATGAAGATTGTTTAGTACCCGTAGAAAACGTACTTGGAGAAGTAGGAAAAGGTCACTTGATTGCCTTGAACGTCTTAAATCTCGGGCGTTTTAACTTAGGTTCTGCGTGTATGGGCGCAGCGAAATATGCGTTTGAACTTGCTTTGACTTATACAAAAGAACGCAAGCAGTTTAAAACAGCTATTGCAGAATTTAATGCTTCAAAAGAAAAAATAGCTAAAATGGCAGCGCGTATTTTTGCCTCTGAATCTATGCAATACCGGACAGCTGGTTTACTAGAAGAAGCGCTTGGTGGTTTATATGAAAGTGAAAATCATAAGTTAGTAGCTAAACAGCTGGCTGAATTTGCAATGGAATGTTCAGTATGTAAAGTGTATGGATCGGAAACTCTTGATTTAATTGCCGATGAATCGCTGCAGCTTCATGGCGGCGCAGGGTTTATTCAAGAATATAAAATAGAGCAAGTATATCGTGACTCACGCATCAATCGTATTTTTGAAGGTACAAATGAAATCAACCGCCTTTTGCTTCCAACTCAGCTTCTAAAAAAAGCGGGCAAAGGTGAAATAGAGCTGAGCAAACAAGTAGAGCATGCCCTCAGTGAATTGATGAGCGGTCAGTGGGAAACACCTTCAAATGAACTTCTAGCACGAGAAAAGCAGGCTGTTATTACCACAAGACATTTGTTTCTTGCTTTGTTAGGAACAGCATTCCAAACGTTTCAAGCCAATCTAGCGCAAGAACAAGAAACGCTGATGAAACTAGCAGAAATTGCTGTTGGGCTATTTGCTATGGAGTCATCTGTGCTACGCGTGGAAAAAGCCGTAACCAGAAATGGAGAAGAAAAAGAAACGTTAAAAAGCAAGCTCACAGCAACAGTTGTTAGTGAAACGCTCTTTGAAATTGAAAAGCAGGCTCGACAATTAATAAACGGGATGTTAACGGGTGAAAAACACCGACAGTACCGTACAATTCTTGGAAAATGGATGAATGATTTGCAAAGTGAAGGAGAGTTCACGCGCAATCGAGACATCGCCCGGGAATTTATCGACAGCGGGCGATATGTTGTATAAGGAGGGGTAATATGCGTTTTGAAGGGCAAATAGCTGTTATTACAGGAGCTGGAAGCGGCATTGGAGAAGCGACTGCTCAGAAAATGGCACAAGAAGGCGCTCGCGTCATTCTTGTCGGGCGAACGAAAGAAAAACTAGTACAGGCTGCATCCGCTATTGACACACGGTGTGAACGAAAATGCACGGATATTTTCCCCGCTGATGTAACGAAAGAAAGAGACGTCAAAGAGCTGGCTGAATTTATAAAAGAAAAGTACGGACAATTTCATTTATTAATTAATAACGCAGGCGGATCTGTGAATTCAACCATCAAAGAAACAACTCTTGGACAGTGGAAACACGTGCAGGACGTCAATTTAACAAGCGTATTTCTTGTAACAAAACATTTGATTCCTTTGTTAACTGAAGAGGTAGGAGGAAATCGATCTATTGTTAACATCGCTTCTCTTTCAGGACATAAAGCAGGTGCACAAATTCCCCACTACAGCGCTGCTAAAGCTGCTTTAATTAACTTTACAAAAGCAATGGCATTTGAATTAGCACCTCACGGAGTCAGAGTAAACTCTGTGTCTCCTGGATTCGTAGAAACACCTTTAACACAGCCTGGACTTGAAAATGAGCGCTTCACTAAGGCAATCGAAAAAAATACGGCTTTAAAGCGTATTGGTAAACCAGAAGAAATTGCAAACGTTATTGCTTTTGCAGCGTCTAAAGAGGCATCGTATATGACTGGAAGTGATTTGTTAGTAGACGGCGGGTGGCTTATCGTTTAATACAAAGTAAAGAGGAGGGAATTCGAATTATGAGTGATTTAGTAGTAGAAAAGCAGGGGACTATTTTATCTTTAACGTTAAATCGGCCGGATCGCTTAAATGCATTCAGTGAGGAAATGATTGAAAAGTTAACAGCTGAAATAAAACAGGCACAAAGCGATGAGTCTATTAAAGTGGTTATATTAAATGGAGCAGGGCGTTCGTTTTCTGCCGGAGGCGATGTGAAAACAATGGGCCAAGCATCCGGAGTGGATGTTTATGAACATATCGGCCGTTTAAATGAATGTATCCTAACGATGCAAAATTTAGAGAAGCCAATTATTTCAGCAGTTCATGGATTTGCAGCAGGAGCAGCTTTTAATTTAGCTCTCGCTTCTGACTTTATCATTGCGTCAGAAGAAAGTCGGTTCGTATTAAGCTTTGCTCAAGTTGGCTTGATTTCAGACGGAGGAGGTCTTTACTTTCTTACAAAGGTCGTCGGCCCTCACAGAGCTAAGGAACTGTTATTTTTAGGAGAGCCTATGGATGCCGACACAGCTTACAAAGCTGGTTTTTTAAACCGTGTAGTGCCGTTAAATCAGCTGAAAGATGAGGTTACATCCTTTGCAAGCCGCTTATCACAAGGACCGACTAAAGCGTATGGGAAAATGAAAAAAATTGTGAATGATTCATTCCATTTAACGTTAGAACAAGTTCTCGAACAGGAAAGGCTAACGCAAGTTCTTATGGTAGAAACGAGGGATCACCAGGAAGGAATATCTGCGTTTAAAGAAAAAAGAAAGCCACTATTTCAAGGGAAATAAAAGGGGGATCTATGATGAAAGCCATTCAATTTACGCAGTACGGAGGACCTGATGTTCTGCAAGTTATCGATATTGCACGCCCTGTACCGAAAAAGAAAGATGTGCTCATTAAAGTTGCGGCAATTGGCGTTAATTACGCCGACGCTGCGCGGCGTGAAGGAGCATATGTAGTCGAAACGCCGCTGCCTTTTATTCCAGGCTCTGAAGTTGCGGGAGAAGTGGTCGAAGTAGGTGAAGATGTAAAAGGAATAAAAGTAGGGACAAAAGTGGTGACGCTGCTAGGATCTAATCGTGCAACAGGCTACGCTGAGTACACGCTGGCAGATTCAAGAGGCCTCATTCCTTTGCCGGACGATGTGGATTTAACACAAGCGGTTGCTTTGCCTCTTCAAGGACTAACGGCTTATCATATTTTAAAAACAATGGGTCGCCTTGAAAAAGGAGAAACCGTCATCGTTCATGCGGCAGCAGGCGGTGTCGGAACCTTAGCTGTTCAGCTTGCGAAAATTTTTGGAGCTGGAAAAGTTATTGCTACAGCGAGCTCTAAAGAAAAGCTTGAGCTTGCAAAAAATCTTGGAGCCGACGAAGTGATTAACTATACAGAAACAGGCTGGGAAAAACGGATTTTAGAAGTAACAGAAGGAAAAGGAGCCGATATTATTTTAGAAATGGTAGGAGGGCATATATTCTATGAATCTCTTCAATGTCTTGCACCATTTGGGCGCCTCGTTTTTTACGGAATGGCTAGCGGAAAATCTGTAAAGTTTAACCCTGCTCGCCTTATGGAAAAAAATCAGGCAGTTCTCGGCTTTTTCTTACCTCAAATGATGGCAAAACCAGCACTTTATCAGCAAAGCCTGCATGAGCTATTAAACTACGTGAATTCCGGTCAGTTAAAATTAATGCTGGGCGGTACATTTTCACTTGAAGAAGCAGCAGATGTACATCGTCTGCTTCAAGGAAGAAAAACGACCGGAAAATTAGTGTTAGTTCCTTAACAAAACAGCTTCCGTCTCTAATAGGGATGGAAGCTGTTTTAGTTTAAAAAATTGGCTTTCGCCTGCCAAATTTTTAAAAACCGCTTAATAATTTGGCATAAAAATTAGTGCTTTTCACTAATTTCTTCTATATTTTAACACTGGCATGGAAGTTGCATAATAAGTGTTTGAACATATAAAGGAGGAATTGAATATGGTGAGAAATGGAACGGACCGCGTGAAGCGGGGAATGGCGGAAATGCAAAAAGGCGGCGTTATCATGGACGTGATCAATGCAGAACAGGCAAAAATTGCAGAAGCAGCAGGCGCTGTTGCCGTTATGGCGTTAGAGCGTGTTCCAGCTGATATTCGTGCAGCAGGCGGCGTGTCTCGTATGGCAGACCCAACAATTGTTGAAGAAGTGATGGACGCTGTATCCATTCCAGTTATGGCAAAAGCTCGTATCGGCCATATTGTTGAAGCACGCGTGCTAGAAGCAATGGGTGTAGACTACATTGACGAAAGTGAAGTGCTGACTCCAGCTGATGAGGAATATCACCTTAACAAAAGTACATTTATGGTTCCATTTGTATGCGGATGCCGTGATTTAGGAGAAGCAGCAAGACGAATTGGTGAAGGTGCTTCCATGCTTCGTACAAAAGGCGAACCAGGAACAGGAAATATCGTGGAAGCCGTGCGTCATATGCGCCAAGTTAACGCTCAAGTACGTAAAGTGGTAGGCATGGATGAAGACGAGTTAATGACAGAAGCCAAACTATTAGGTGCCCCTTATGAGCTATTACTGCAAATTAAACGTGAAGGGCGCTTACCGGTTGTAAACTTTGCAGCAGGCGGCGTAGCAACACCAGCGGACGCAGCGTTAATGATGCAGCTCGGAGCAGACGGTGTGTTCGTTGGTTCAGGAATCTTCAAATCAGATAACCCTGAAAAATTTGCGCGTGCAATCGTCGAAGCAACAACACATTATCAAGACTATGAACTGATTGCAAGCTTGTCAAAAGGATTAGGAAGTGCAATGAAAGGAATTGAAATTTCATCATTATTACCAGAAAATCGCATGCAAGAGCGCGGCTGGTAATGAGTAATAACTTTTAAATTTAGTCAGGAGAATGATAATGGGGAAATATACGATAGTCGATAAAGAAACGTGTATTGCGTGCGGTGCATGCGGAGCTGCGGCACCTGATATTTATGATTATGATGATGAAGGAATTGCGTTTGTTATACTTGACGATAATCAAGGCACGGTTGAAGTGCCCCAAGAGTTAGAAGACGATTTAATAGATGCGTTTGAAGGCTGTCCAACAGAGTCCATCCGTATAGCAGATGAAAAGTTTAACGGAGACTCGAATAAATTTCAATGAAGAAGAATAAATAAAAAAATAGAAAGTTTTTTTAAAAGAAAAGAAGGATTTTGTCTAGAAAAGGCGAAATGTTAGTTGTGTAAGAACATATCTTTTTAAAAATGAAAGCACTTACATAACTAAAAGCATATGAGATGATCTCATTTGATCTTTCAGAATTATTACTGTAAAAGTGCGAAGTAATCAAATAGTTTTTAAAAGGAGATTAAGGGGCATGCAAATACTGAATACAGTCATTGTGACAGGATATGCAAAAGCTCCACAGGGAACTTCCATGTATGAAATGTATAAGCATGCGGGAATTGTACTAGAAGTGGATCTGACAGAGCATAAAATTGTAAATGCTGAGTTTACGTTTATTACGGAGCTGACGCAAAATTTTTTCCGGAAGCTGCTTATTGGTTACTGCCTTGCAGATGGAATTGAACCTCTTATTGAACGTATTCAAAATTATTATTTTGCTCCATCTCAACAGGCGATTATCGTAGCGCTTCAGGCTGCAATCCAACGTTACTGGGATAATGTAAATCAAAAAATTACATAGCGTTTGGTTAGAATAAAGTGAGAAGACAACCTCTTTTCATGGTCTTATTAAAACCAAGCAGACACACACGCTTTGCAAAGAGTGGGGACATCCCTGTTTCTTTGGGGAGTCATTGTGTCCTGCTTGGTTTTTTTCGTGTAAAGCGCTGTGAAATATAAAAAGAAAAGGAGGAAATAAAATGAACAAAATCATCACGCGCGAAGAAGCAGTGGGAAAAATAACAGATGGCGCACGCATTATGGTAGGTGGATTTGGTCTTGTTGGAAGCCCGCTTAGTCTGATTGAAGCGATTGCCAAATCAAACCTTAAAGATTTAGAGATTATTAGTAATAACCTCGGTGAACCTGGAAAAGGATTAGGTGTATTGGTTCAAAAAAAACAAGTAAAAAAAGCCATAGGGTCTTATTTTACTTCTAATCCTGAAGTTGTACACGCTTATCAAAAACGAGAACTTCAAGTGGAGCTCATCCCGCAAGGAACAATGTCCGAGGCTATTAGAGCAGGAGGAGCAGGCATAGGCGGGTTTTACACGCCTGTGAGCGTAGGGACTCAGCTCGCTGAAGGAAAAGAAGAACGAGTGTTAAAAGGAAAAAAATATGTTTTGCAAGAATCGCTGCACGCAGATGTAGCTCTTATAAAAGCTAAAAAAGCAGATCGACTCGGAAATCTTATTTACAGCAAATCAGCAAGAAACTTTAATCCAATGATGGCAACGGCCGCTGATATCGTGATTGCGGAAGTAGAAGAAGTGGTTGAAGTTGGACAAATTTCTCCTGAAGAAATTGTAACTCCTCATTTATACGTTACTTATATCGTAGTGAAAGGAGAAAAATAAGATGAACGTCAAAGAATATATTGCTGCGCGTGCTGCAAAAGAGCTTTGTCACGGAGATGTAGTGAACTTAGGAATAGGGATTCCTACTCTGGTTGCTAATTATATTGCACCCGATGTTCACGTGTTTTTACATTCAGAAAACGGGATTCTCGGCGTTGGCCCTACTCCTGAAGAAGATTATATAGATCCAGAACTTGTGAATGCTGGAAAGCTGCCCGTCACGGTTTTGGAAGGTTCCTCGTTTTTTAACAGCGCCGATTCTTTTGCCATGATACGCGGAGGCCATGTGAATGTATCGATTCTTGGAGTGCTTCAAGTAGATGAAGCAGGCCGAATTGCGAACTGGGCTGTTCCTGGTAAAAGTGTTCTTGGTGTAGGGGGAGCCATGGATTTATTAGAAGGCTCAAAAAAAGTGATTGTTACGACTCTTCATACGAATAGTCAAGGAGAGTCAAAGCTAGTTGGGAAGTTAACCTACCCGCTTACTTCAGAGCGACGAGTCGATATGATTATTACGGAATTAGCCGTCTTTTCGGTAACGGATTTTGGTCTTGAACTTCTTGAAACAGCTCCAGGTGTTTCTTTAGAGGAAGTAAAACAAAAAACACAGGCTTCTTTTCACATTTCTAAATTGTTTAGTAAAGACAATGAGGTGACGGCATAATGGCAGTGATTGTAAATGCATTTCGAACTCCTATTGGAAAGTTTGGCGGTTCGCTTGCAGATACGCTTCCGGAAGAACTAGTCTCTCTTGTGATGAAAAACAATTTGTCTTCAGCCGGATACACGTCAGAGGTTGTTGATGAAATTATCGTCGGACAAACGAAACAAAGCGCTCATGCTCCTAATATAGCAAGAGTAGCTGGGCTGAAAGCTCAATTCTCTGAACGTATTCCAGCTTATACGGTGCATCGCCAGTGCGGCTCAGGCATGCAGGCTGTAATGAATGGAGCCATGTCCATTTTATCGGGTCAAGCCGAAGCGGTATTAGCCGGAGGAGTGGAAAGCATGTCTCAAGCACCGCACTATACGGTAGGCACTCGTTTCGGTTTTCACGTTGGTGATTTAACACTCTATGACTCTAATACAGAAAGTCAGCCAAAATCACAGCCTGAAACGTTATACGGAACTTTTACGATGGGACAGACAGCCGAGTGGCTCGCTGAAAAGTATAGTATTAGCCGCGCGGAACAAGATGAGTTTGCTTTTTATAGTCAGGAAAAAGCTAGGCGGGCTATAGAACTTGGTTTGTTTGAAGAAGAAATTATCCCTGTGCCTGTAAAAGAAGGAAAAAAAGGAATGGGGCACTTTGCAACAGATGAATTTCCTCGTCTTACTAGCAAAGAAAAGCTTGGTGCGCTTAATGCAGTTTTTCAAAGGAATGGAACGGTGACGGCTGGAAATTCATCCGGCAGAAACGATGGGGCTTCGATGCTGCTGCTGATGTCGGAAGAAAAAGCTGAGCACCTCGGATTAACACCTATGGCAAAGATTGTGTCGTTTGCCGCAGCTGGCGTCTCACCAAAGGAAATGGGGATTGGCCCCGTTTCGGCTACACAAATTGCTTTAAATAAAGCCGGTTTAAGCTTAGATGATATGGACTTAATTGAATTAAACGAAGCTTTTGCCGCCCAAAGTATTGCTTGCTTAAGAGAATGGAACATCACATCAGAGAAAGTGAATGTAAACGGAGGAGCAATTGCGCTTGGACATCCTTTAGGCTGCTCCGGGGCAAGAATCATCACAACTCTGTGTCATGAGCTCCAAAAGCAAAAAAGACGATACGGCCTCGCAACTATTTGCGTTGCAGGAGGCTTAGGAATGGCGATGGTGGTGGAAAGATGGACAAAATAAAAAGAGATTATGTGTTTCATAGAGATTTAACAAAAAAGTATCCAATGATCACGTACGGTGAAGGAAGCTACTTAATAGATGAGCAAGGAAAAAAGTATTTAGACGGCTGCTCCGGGGCCGTGGCGGCAAATTTAGGGCACGGCATTGGACAAATAGCCGAGGCGATGGCTGAGCAGGCAAAAAACGCGGCGTTTGTTCATACATTGCGTTTTGAAACGGATGTTTTGCATAAACTTGCAGGTGTCATTGGTAAAATGGCGCCCCCTCATTTAAACAAAGTCTATTTTACATCAGGAGGATCAGAAGCAAATGAAAGTGCATTAAAATTAGCAAGGCAATATCACAGAGATGCCGGAAAGACGCAAAAACACATCGTAATCGGAAGGTGGCAGTCTTATCACGGAAATACGATAGGCGCACTATCAGCTGGAGGAGACGTAAAAAGACGATATCCGTATACACCTAATCTTTTACATTTTGCGCACGTTTATTCTCCTTATTGTCATCGCTGTCCGTATAATCGCAATCAAGAAGACTGCGTGGCAAATCAAAACTGGAGCTGCGTCACCGATATTGAACGAACCATTTTAGAGCTCGGTCCAGAAAATATTTCAGCTTTTATCGCAGAACCCATTGTAGGAAGTCAGCAAGGAGCTGTTGTACCTCCGCTTGACTATTTCAAAAAAGTACGTGAGCTCTGCAGCCGCTATGACATTCTTTTAATTATTGATGAAGTTATGACAGGCTTTGGGAGAACAGGAACTGATTTTGCAGTGGAACAATTCGCAATCGAACCGGATATTCTAACTTTTGGTAAAGGAGTTTCAGCAGGGTACGCTCCTTTAGGAGGAATGATTGTCCATGACCGTCTGATTCAAGGGCTGTTAGAAAATAGCAGCGGGAAATTCCTCCACGGCTATACGTACAGTGGACATCCTGTTTCGATAGCGGCAGGACTTGCTGCTTTGGATATATATGAAGAAATGAATATTCTTCAAAACGTAGAAACTCAAGGCGCGTATTTAATGGAATGTTTAGTAGCTCTGCAACGCAAGCATCCTTATATTTCAGATATTCGAGGCCGCGGGCTTTTAATCGGATTAGAACTAATGAAAGATGCTAGTCAACAAGTATTTTTCAATCCAAGTGAAGCAGCCAGCGAAAAGCTCAATGAAATTTGTATGGAGCTTGGAGGTGTGTTTTATCCAGGATCTGGATCTATAGATGGACATAAAGGAGAACATATGATTATCAGTCCTCCTTTAAATATAACGAAAGCAGAAGTTGATGAAATAGTGAGATTGCTAGATCATGCATTTTCTATTTTTCATCAGCACATAAGAAAGGATGAGTCATATGAAAGTGCAAAATAAAACAGAAGAGCTTCAAATCAAAGGAAAAAAACATTTATCACCGGTGATGACAAGAGTAACAGAGCTTGTTATTGAAAAAGCTCACGGTGCTAAATTCTGGACAGCTGATGGAACGGAATATATTGATTTTGTATCAGGAGTAGCCGTTAATGCAGTGGGCCATACACATGAAAAGATGGTAGAAGCGATTAAAAAACAAGCAGATCAGCTGCTTCACCTCGGCTTAAATTACGGATACTACGAAACAGCTGTGAATTTGGCAGAAAAACTTGCGCAAATTACGCCAGGAAACTTAGATACGGTTTTCTTTTCAAACTCAGGCGCAGAAGCCATTGATGGAGCACTTAAGTTAGCAAAAGCGGCCACTGGCAGACCAGCGATTATTGCTTTCGAAGGTTCTTTTCATGGCCGTACATTAGGAGCTACAGCTATTACGGCTTCAAGCTCCAAGTACCGAAGCTACTACGAGCCGATTTTAGGAGAAGTGTATCACGCGCCTTATCCGTATCCAAGTCAGCTTCCTAATATTGACGAGGAAGAAGCGGAAGCATATTGCTTAAATCAACTGCAAAAGCTGTTTGAACTGCGAGTGGATCCTTCACGCGTAGCGGCGATTGTAATTGAGCCAGTCATGGGCGAAGGAGGCTATTACCCTGCTCCTTCTAGCTTTTTACGCGCACTGAGAGACATAGCGAATGATTATGGCATTCTGCTTATCTTTGATGAAGTGCAAACAGGATTTGGGCGCACTGGAAAAATGTTTGCCGCGGAACATGCTGGAGTCACACCAGATATTTTAGTTTTAGCAAAAGCTCTTTCCGGTGGTATGCCACTAGGAGCAATTGTAGCAAGCCGAGAACTGCATGAGAAATGGCCAACAGCTGGACATGGTTCTACTTTTGGTGGAAATCCAGTATCGTGCGCAGCTGCTTTAGCTAATATTTCAATCATCGAAGAAGAAAAGCTTGTAGAGCGCAGTGAAAAAGTAGGTGCCGATATTGTTAAACGTCTTCAGCATTCTATCGGACATTTACCGGCTATTAAAGAGGTTAGAGGAATTGGTATGATGATTGGCATTGAATTTCATGTTGAAACAGCGGCTGCTTATGTCCCTGTTATTAAATCAAAAGCGCTGGAAAGAAGACTGCTTATCATGAACTGTGGAGTCAAAGGGCAAACCATTCGCTTAATGCTGCCCCTAAATATTGATAAAGACGTGCTGGATCAAGGGCTGTCTTTATTAGAAGAAGTCATCACAGAAGCAGTTTCAATCAACTAGCTTTTTAAATGAAAAGGAGGATAACAATATGAGTCAAACTAAAACCGAACTGCTGCAAGGAAATTTATACATTAACGGCGAGTGGGTAAGTGAAGAGAAGCAAACCTATTTTGAAAGTATAAACCCTGCAACACAAGAGCTCGTCGGAACGTGCGCAGCCGCTACGGCTAGTCAAGTCGATGCTGCGGTAAACGCGGCTAGTACAGCTTACAGCCACTGGAAAAATACATCTATTCCTGAACGTGCAGCATTTTTAACAAAAGCAGCTTCGCTTTTTGAAGACAGAAAAGAAGAGCTAGCTCAAGTGATGACAAAAGAAATGGGAAAACCACTGACAGAATCCATAGGAGAAGTTGGTGTCGTCATTGCAACAGCTCAGTATATGGCGGGAGAAGGAAGACGTTTGTTTGGCGAAATAGTGCCCGCTGGCTTTCCTGACCGAGATATAAAAATGGTTCGCGAACCGCTTGGAGTTGTGGCATGTATTACACCTTGGAACTTTCCTGTTTCTCTCGCTTCTTATAAAATGTTTGCTGCTTTAATCGCTGGCAATACGGTTGTTTGGAAGCCGGCTTCAGAAGTGGCGCTCTCAGCGAAGATTTTTATGGAAGTATTGCACGCTGCGGGGCTTCCAAAAGGAACAATTAACTTGCTTACAGGATCGGGCAGAATCGTTGGACAAAGACTTGCTATACACTCTGAAGTGAAAATCATCTCATTTACAGGTTCTACGGAAGTTGGTCAGCAATTAGCAGAAATGAGCAGCAAAACCTTAAAGCGTATTTCTTTAGAGCTAGGAGGAAAAAACGCGGTTATCGTATTAAAAGATGCCGATCTGGATAAAGCAGCAGAAGGAATTGTTAAATCAGCATTTACGACAACGGGGCAGCGCTGTACCGCAGCTAGCAGAGTCATCGTGGATCGTTCAGTAAAAGAAGAGCTGTTGAAAAAAGTAATAGCTCTTACAGAAGAAATGAAGATTGGAAATGGTCTTGAACAAGGAGTTGTGATAGGACCGCTTGTCAATGAACAGCAGTGTCGTTTAGTAGAAGGTTACGTACAAAAAGCGGTAGAAGAAGGCGGGAATATTGCGCTTGGAGGTCGTGCTTTATCAGAATTAGGGGCTTGTTATTACATGCCTACCATCATCGATAACGTCCATTCGAATCACACAATTGCTCAAGAAGAGATTTTTGGCCCCGTGCTTGCTTTTATTGAAGTAAATGGCTATGAAGAAGCAATGAGCGTCAATAATGGAACGATGTACGGACTTTCCACTTCTATTTATACAAGCAGCTTACATTATGCCAGCCGAGCGGCGAAAGACGCTGTTAGCGGATTAGTCTATATCAATAACGGAACATCTAATGCTGAAATGGGAGTAGCATTCGGAGGAATGAAAATGTCTGGCAACGGCCACAGAGAAGTTTCTCATCATGCATTTGATGTAATGACAGAATGGAAGTCTGTCTACACCAACTATTAATCTCGCACCTTAGCGAAAAGGAGGAGCACATGTCTTCATATCGCATTGGCATTGCCTTTTTTTATCATGAATCTCACAGCTTTAGTCCATTAAAAACAGAAATAGAACAGTTTGTACAAGAAGGGTATTTTGTTGGAACGGAAATATATAAAGCATACTCAGGAACCAAAACAGAAGTAGGGGGATTTTTGGATGTATTAAAGCAAGAAGAACAAGTAGAAATCGTTCCCCTTGTTTGTGCAGCTGCAGTTCCGTCTGGGGTTGTATCTTCGGCGGCTTATTACACAATTGAAAAGCAAATGCTGCATGCGCTTACTCACGCCGGCCCGCTAGATGGCTTGCTAATCGCTTTGCACGGCGCAATGGTAGTAGAGCATCATTTCGATCCTGAAGCTCATTTGTTAGGTCAAATAAGAAGTTGTATAGGAAATAACGTTCCTATTGCTACTACGCTCGATATGCATGCAAATGTCAGTGAAGATATGCTTACGTACACGCCGCTTCACTTTGGTTTTAAAACATATCCTCATGTTGATATGTACGAACAAGGAGTCAACGCTGCGCGAGCGCTTTTAACCCAAATAAAAGAAAGCGCTATCTATTATGCATCTTTAAAAAAATTGCCTATGCTGTTGCCCTCAATTAATATGCGAACAGCAAAAGGCCCTATGAAAAAAATGATTGACCTTGCTAAGCAAGTTGAGCAAGAAGAAGACGTATATAGTGTTTCCGTTTTTGGAGGCTTTCCATATTCCGATATTCCAATCGCCGGAGCAAGCGTGCTCGTAGTTGCTTTGAATCCTGAAAAAGCAGAAAAAACAGCAAATACACTAGCTTCTCAGTTTTGGAGTATAAAAGAAGAATTTATAGTCGATTTGCCTACCGTTAAAGAAGGTCTGCAAACAGCGTTAAAACTATCCAACACAAAGCCGATAGTGCTCGCTGATATAGCAGATAATCCTTTAAGCTGCGGAAGCGGCGATACAACAGAGCTTTTGGAATACATGATGAAGCTAAATATGACGGGAACTTTGTTTGGAGGTCTTTATGACCCTGACTCTATCAAACACTGCGTGCAGGCGGGAATAGGAAATTACGTCTCTCTTTCTTTAGGAGGAAAAGTTTCTCCTGAGTTCGGAAAGCCCGTTGAAGTTGAGGCCAAGGTCGTTGCTTTGTCGGAAGGTGAGTTTTACAATTCAGGACCGTTTAATCAGCATTTAAAAGTAAATGTAAAAGGTGCAGCTCACATTCAAGTAGGAGAATTGGACATTTTGCTGATTGGAAGGCCGGTATCAGCAAATGATCCTGAACTTTTTCGCCATATTGGCATTGAGCCAGCGACGAAAAAAATCATTGGTTTAAAAGCTAAAAATCATTTCAGAGCCGCTTTTGAACCGCTTGTAGGATCTATCATCTATGTTGATGGTCCAGGCGTAGCGTCAAATCGCTTAACGACCTTTAATTATCAGCACCTTCCAAGTCCAATATGGCCGCTGCAAGATGCAAAATATGAAAGTGAAAAAAGGAGGAAAGAAAAATGGATGCATTAAAAGAGCAGTATTATATCGAAATCCCACAGTCGTTAAGTCCCGCGCAGCAAAAAATGATGATTGAACTTGAAAAAGATGCGTTTCCGGGCATGGGAGCCGTTGATGAACAGACGCTTGTGCCTTTAGCGCGCTACGGCAAGCTCATTCAATATTTCCAGGAAAATGACGCAAGGCCAATTGCCATTTGCGAGCTGCTTCGAGATTACAAAGATGTCACAAAAGCTTATATCTTTGGGTTCTACGTCCGCTCTGATAAACAAGGAAGCGGAATTGGACAGCTGTTCTTAGAAGAAATATTTTCGATTCTACAAAAAGATAGTTTTGAAAGCGTTTGTTTGACTGTGAATGTAAAAAATGAAGGCGCTGTTAAGCTGTATAAAAAAATGGGCTTTACGATTAAAGAAACGCGAGCAGGAGAGTTTGGCGAAGGAGAAGACCGCTATTACATGGTGCGGTCAATTTCTTAGTAGAACATCTATTCAAAAAATGAACTTTGGAGGGAATATAAAATGAAAAATACATTATATAAAGCAAGCAGACACTGGAAAGAAATCGAGCTTTGGAAAGATGTAACGGACGAGCAGTGGAACGACTGGGTATGGCAGCTGACAAACACGATTAAAACATTGGAAGATTTAAAGAAAATCATAAATTTAACACCTCAAGAAGAAGAAGGTGTTAAAATTGCAACCAAAACGATTCCGTTAAACATTACTCCTTATTACGCATGGTTAATGGATGTGAACGATCCGAAATGTCCAATCAGAATGCAGTCCGTTCCTATTTCAGAAGAACTGCATAAAACAAGATATGATTTAGAAGATCCGCTTCACGAAGATGAAGATTCACCGGTTCCTGGCTTAACGCACCGTTATCCCGACCGCGTGCTGTTTTTAGTTACAAATCAATGCTCTATGTACTGCCGCTACTGTACAAGAAGACGTTTTTCAGGACAAATCGGCATGGGCGTTCCAAAAAAACAGCTGGATACAGCTATTAATTACATTGCAGCCAACCCTCAAATTCGTGATGTATTAATTTCCGGAGGAGACGGCCTATTAATCAATGACAATATTTTAGAATATATTTTGAAAAATTTGCGCGATATTCCGCACGTAGAAATTATTCGTATCGGTACAAGAGCGCCGGTGGTGTTCCCTCAGCGCATTACAGAAAATCTGTGCAACATCTTAAAGAAATATCATCCGGTTTGGCTAAATACGCACTTTAACACATCAATTGAAATTACAGAAGAATCCAAACGTGCTTGTGAAATGCTTTCGAACGCAGGAGTTCCAGTTGGAAACCAAGCGGTTATTTTAGCTGGAATTAACGACAGCGTGCCAATCATGAAGAAGCTTATGCATGATTTAGTAAAGATCCGCGTGCGTCCTTATTATATTTATCAATGTGATTTATCAGAAGGAATCGGCCATTTCCGTGCGCCAATCAGCAAAGGGCTAGAAATTATGGAAGGACTTCGCGGTCATACGTCCGGCTATGCAGTTCCTACGTTTATCGTGGATGCTCCTGGAGGAGGCGGTAAAATTCCGCTGCAGCCAAACTACATTATTTCTCAAAGCTCAAATAAAGTGGTGCTTCGAAACTTTGAAGGTGTTATTACGTCTTATCCGGAGCCGCAAAATTATCAAAGTGGCAGCGCAGAAGAATTTTATAAAAAAGTATATCCTGAAGTGTTTGAAAAATTTGAAAGCAACGGTGTTCTTTCAATTATTGATGATACAAAGTTCAACTTAACGCCGGAAGGTCTAAACCGTCTTGACCGCCGAAAAACGTATGACCAAAATCCAGAGCATAGCTCTTTGAAAGACAAGCGTGAAAAGCGCGATCAATTAAAAGAGAAAAAATTTGAAACACAAATGAAAAAATACGAAACGGCGGGAGCGAAGGAGGAATAATATTGAAGTGCCAATGGTGCGAATCATATGAAGCGAAAGAGACGGATGCAACGGTTTATTGGGAGCTTCCTGACGGTACAAAAGCCATAGAAATTAAAGAGACGCCTTCCATTACATGTTCAGAATGCGGGATTACGTATCAAACAGATGAAACGGTTGGGCACATTGAAGATCAACTGTTTTTAATCAACACCTCTGCCTTAGAAAAAAGTGTAACGTACGAACAGCTTATGGGCTTGCCTCGTCTATTAAAACGAAACTATTTTGATTTTTCAAAGTAAGCAATGAAGGATCCATCTCCTGCTTTTTATAGGAGATGGATATTCTTATACGCTTTACGTTAAACATGTTCGCATAGTTCATTTATAAAGGTGGGATAAGTATGGAAGCGGTCGATATAAATCGTAATGAAGAAGAAAAAAAGCAGGACGATAAGCATGTAAAACGCCATTTAAAAGCGCGTCATATGACCATGATTGCCATTGGAGGTTCAATAGGAACTGGTTTATTTCTAGCCACGGGATCTTCCATCCAAACTGCTGGACCGGGAGGAGCGCTGATTGCTTACGGGGCCATTGGAATTATGGTTTATTTTCTCATGACTAGTCTTGGAGAAATGGCCACGTTTATGCCGGTATCAGGTTCTTTTTCAACGTACGCCAGTCACTATGTAGACCCAGCTCTAGGCTTTGCGCTCGGTTGGAACTACTGGTTTAACTGGGCTGTTACACTTGCCGTAGAAATAGCTGCTTCTGCTATTATTATGAAATTTTGGTTCCCTGATGTGCCGAGTATTATCTGGAGCGCTTTGTTTTTAGGCTTAATTTTTTTACTTAATTTCCTATCTGTAAAAAGCTATGGAGAATCTGAATATTGGTTTGCTCTCGTAAAAGTAGTAACCATTATTGTATTTATCGGTGTGGGTCTTCTGACGATCTTTGGTATTTTCGGCGGTGAATATATCGGCTTTAAAAACTTTACATTAGAAGAAGCGCCGGTTAACGGCGGATTTATGTCCGTACTAAGCATTTTCTTTATCGCAGGATTTTCTTTTCAAGGCACAGAGCTAGTCGGTATTGCTGCAGGGGAAAGTGAAAACCCTCAAAAAAACATACCAAAAGCCATTCGCCAAGTCTTTTGGCGCATTCTTCTATTTTATATTGCAGCCATTGCTGTGATTGGACTTATCATTCCTTACACAAGTCCATTTCTTTTAGGAGGAGACGTGGATAACATTGCTGTTAGTCCATTTACGCTTGTTTTTGAAAAAGCAGGAATCGCTGCAGCTGCTTCAGTGATGAATGCTGTTATTCTTACCTCGGTTTTATCAGCCGGAACTTCTGGCTTATATGCTTCTACGCGAATGTTATGGTCAATGGCCAATGAAGGACAAGCGCCTAAAGCGCTTCGAAAAATTAATCGTCGAGGAATTCCAGTAAACGCGCTTGTTTTAACTACGATCATTGGCGGTCTTGCCTTTTTAACATCAATTTTTGGCGATCAAATGTATATGTGGCTTTTAAACGCTTCAGGAATGAGCGGATTTATTGCGTGGATTGGTATTGCCGTCAGCCACTATCGTTTCCGAAAAGCATATGTTGCTTCAGGAAGAGAGATAGATGAACTGGCGTATAAAGCAAAATGGTTTCCTTTAGGCCCTGTTCTTGCATTTGGAATGTGCCTCATCGTTATTTTAGGACAGAATTATCAAGCGGTACTTTCTGACAAAATTGATTGGTACGGCTTGACAGTCTCATATATCGGTCTGCCTCTCTTTTTAGCGACGTGGTGGGGGTATAAAATAGCAAAGAAAACTAAGGTTGTACCTTTGCATGAGTGTATCCAAAGAGAAGATAAGAAATAAAAAAGCTATAGCGGCTAGCGATAAGTAAAAAAGGTGAACCTTGTTGTCCAAGGTTCACCTTTTCATTTATAAAAATCTATCATCGTAAGCTTTATTTTATAGATATCATAGCATGAAATGTGATTTTTTTCCAGTCTGGTTTTTATTTTGTTTATTGATAAAATTCAAGAATAGCACTGTAAGCTACGCAATTACAGAAGGTTAAAGTTTTTGTAATTTTAATAAGAAAAGGGGTTTGTGATGAGAATTTCAGAAGGTGTTGAAATGCTACAGTTGACTGCCAGAGCTTTTGACCAAGATATAATATTAAATCCTACGCTAGTTTGGAATAACGATGAAGCTATTCTAATTGACACAGGAATGCCTGGACAAATCGATCAACTTAAAAAAGTGTTAAACGAATTAAATATGTCTATCGAAGACCTAAAAGCAATTTTTTTAACACATCAAGACCTAGATCATATAGGGAGTGCTGCTGATATACGAAAAAAATCAAATGAAAATATCATCGTATATGCTCATGAATTTGATAAGCCGTATATTGAAGGGAAACTTCCGCTTATCAAAACGAATGCGAGTCAAATGAGTAACGAAGAACTAGCAGCTATACCTGATGACATAAAATATTTGTATAAAAACCTTCCAAAAGTTGACGTGGATAGAGTATTAAAAGGAAGTCAACTGCTTCCATACTGCGGAGGTATTGAAGTTATTTTCACTCCCGGACATACGCTTGGGCACGTTAGTTTTTATTTAAAAAAATCAAAAACGCTGGTTGCCGGAGATGCTTTAGTATTAGCGAATGGACAACTAATGGGGCCTGTTAAACAAACGACCTTAAATATGGACGAAGCAGTTCAATCACTCGAAAACTTCTTACACTACGACATTGAGCATGTTATTTGTTATCACGGAGGCTATTTTCAAGGCTGTCCGAAAGAAGCGATTTTAAGGATAAAAGAACACGTTGCAGAGAGACAAAGTTAAGATTAATAGAAACCAAAGGGGATGGATAAAATGTTTACACCAACTATTAGCGTTCAAAAAATAAATGATAGCCTCATTATAAAATGGCAGCTTGCACACTTTACGATTCCGTTAGAAGACATTCTTGAAGTAACGGAAGATGACACGTACGGAGGCAAAGAAGCAAACGCCATTCGAATCGGCCCTCCGTACGGAACGACTGACCGCATCTTTATAAAAACGAACAGTAAAAACTATTTGTTATTCACCTCAAACGCACCCGCTATATTAAACGAAATACATTCATAACGACCATTACTAAATACGAGATATATAGGAGAGAAAAAATTGAAGATTAGCCGTACTTTCGATGCTGATACAATTGCCAAGCTTAATCAGTCTGTTCATCAACTGCATGTAGAATTATACCCCGAGCGCTTTCAAACATATGATTTTCAGAAGATACATGAATTTTTTAAGAAAGTGATGGAAAACGATAGGTTTATCTTTCTTTTAGCAGAAGATGAAGGACAGCATGTAGGATTCGCTTGGGTTGAAATAAAGCAGTATTCAGAAACAGTGTTTAAAAAGACTTACAAGTCAATTTACGTTCATCAACTAAATATCGCAGAACTCCACAAAAACAAAGGGTTTGGTTCAAGTTTGATGAAAGAAATTTATAGCATTGCTCGTGCAAAAGACATAAATACAATTGAGTTAGACTATTGGAGTGACAATACAATTGCAGAGAGTTTTTATGAAAAAGAAGGCTTTGTTACGTATCGAAAAATGGTTTACAAAGAACTTTAAAGAGAGCATAGAGGTGCTCTCTTTTCTATGTCTCAGAACTTATTTTCTATATTTTAATCAGTCAATAAAATAAAGTGCGCGATTTGAGTACTTAACTCTTGAAAAAATTTTATTTTACGATTATACTTACATTCTTGTTCGCGAAATGCGACAACTTAATTTACATTCAACTAGGAGGTATACAGATAGTATGGAAAATTTCATTTATCATAATCCCACAAAATTAATCTTCGGAAAAGATCAGCTTCAAGCGTTATCAGAAGAACTCCCGAAATACGGAAAAAATATTTTGCTTGTTTACGGCGGCGGAAGCATTAAGAAAAACGGTTTATACGATCAAGTTCTTACGCTGTTAAACGAGTTAAACGTAAATATACATGAGTTAGCGGGAGTAGAGCCTAATCCTCGACTCTCTACAGTGCGAAAAGGAATTGAAATTTGCCGAAATGAAAACATTGACTTCATGTTAGCAGTTGGCGGAGGAAGCGTTATTGATTGCACAAAAGCAATCGCTGCCGGAGCTGAGTATGAAGGTGACGTCTGGGATATTATTAACAAAAAAGTAACGGCTACAAAAGCACTGCCGTTTGGAACGGTATTAACATTGGCAGCAACAGGTTCTGAAATGAATCCGGATTCGGTTATTACGAATTGGGAAACAAATGAAAAATACGTTTGGGGCAGCTCTGTTACACACCCTGTATTTTCTATACTAGATCCTGTGAACACGATGTCTGTTCCTAGAGATCAAACTATCTACGGCATGGTAGACATGATGAGCCACGTGTTTGAACAATATTTCCATAACGTAAAAAACACGCCTTTACAAGATCGCATGTGCTATTCCGTATTACAAACAGTAATTGAAACAGCACCGAAGTTACTAGAAGATCTGCAAAGCTACGAACACCGCGAAACAATTTTATATTCCGGAACAATCGCATTAAACGGAACACTTCAAATGGGCTACTTTGGCGATTGGGCTTCACATACAATTGAACACGCAGTATCAGCGGTATACGATATCCCTCATGCGGGAGGTTTAGCAATCCTATTCCCAAATTGGATGCGACACGTTGTAGATCAAGACGTAACGCGTATGAAGCGTGTCATGACAAGCATGTTCAATATTGAAACTGCAGGCAAAAGCGACAAAGAAATTGCGTTAGAAGGAATTGATAAGCTAAGCGCTTTTTGGTCAAGTCTTGGTGCACCTTCTCGCTTAGCTGATTACGATATCGGAGAAGAGCGACTAGACGAAATTGCTGGAATTGCTGCTCGTGAAATGGAGCACGGAGGTTTCGGTAACTTTAAAAAACTAAATAAAGATGATATCTTAGCTATTTTAAAAGCGTCACTATAAAGTGAAAAACAAAAAAGAAGGAGACATACGTCTTCTTCTTTTTTGTTTTATCTTATAAATGACTAGAAATTAAGTAGAGTAGAAAGAAAAGTGTTTTTCTCAAATTTCAGTTAACAACCAAAGAAAAATCTTTATAATTAAGTACAGAAAGAAAGCTTTAGAGAATGTAAGGGAGTGGGAAGATGAAAAAGTTTGCGTTAGCTTCATATGCGCTTTATTTGTTGGGCGGATTAGTCATTACAGCCGTAGGGTCCGTCTTACCGCAATTGTTAACACATTATCATGTGTCATATACAGTTGGCGGACAGCTTGTATTATTAGGTTCTTTAGGATTTTTGATAGGAGTTCCCCTATCTTCTTTTTTATTAGGACGTTTCAGAGAAATGAATTTACTTACAATTGCCGCACTAATAATAGCGCTATCACAAATAGGTATGCTTTTATTGCCTCCATTTGAGTGGATTATTGCATTCAATTTTTTAAACGGTATTGGCGTAGCCGCATTGGAAGTAGTTGTAGCTACTTTAATGATGGAAGTATTTATCGGTAGAAGAGCTATTGTTATGAGCTATTTAGAAGTATCATTTGGTCTAGGTGCGCTGTTGATGCCGTTAGTAGCTAGCTTATTGATTTCGCAGAACAGCTGGAGGTTTTCATTTTTTATAACGAGTGTACTAGCTTTACTAATGGTTGTAGTGTGTAAAATGATTCCTTTTAAAAAAGAGACTGTTTCAACTTCAGAAAGCGATGCTTCAGACGCCAGCTCAGAACCTGCGCCTGTGCTTGCTAAAAATCAAAGATGGAAAATACTTGCTCTTTTTAGTGTGATGATTTTTATGTACGCCGGAGTAGAAAGCAGCATGAATAATTTTCTTTCGTCCATTTTTATCGCGTATCTAGACGTAATTCCGTCACAGGCTACTTTGAGCATAAGCGTTTTTTGGGTGGCTATGCTAATAGGACGAGTGGCTACTGGATGGATTATTCGAATCGTTACATACGAACGTTATCTTTTTGGCAGCATTGGAGGAACAATTGTGAGTTTAGTGCTGTTTATCGTATTAAAAGAAGCTGTCGCAGGCTATATTTTATTAGGTTTTTTAGGGCTTGCAATGTCAGGTATCTATTCGATAACGATGGTATATGCTAACCATACGTTTACCGGATCTGCTCGTATTGTCACCAGTTTAATTACTGGTTTTTCAGGGCTTGGAGGCGCTATTTTCCCTGCACTTATTGGCTTTACCATGGACGCAAGCGGAATTGCCTCAGCACTTTGGTACATAACAGCTTTTGCATGTTTATATCTACTGGCGCTTTGCATTATTTTTTCAGTGCAGCGTAATGCAAAACAAAAATCTAACGACTCTGTACAGGCTATGAAATAAATGTTACGTCGAAAAGAGACTGGAGCAAAAATAGTTTAGTTGAAGGAAGACCTGAACGATGAATTGAGATTCTTGATGGAGAATCAAATGCGTCCAGGTTTTTTTTTAGCAGGGTGAAGGTAGATTTCATGCATGTAGGTGCTTCTAGCGGTTGATTGGAGGGCAAGGCGAAAAAGCGCAAGCGACGAGGAGGCTCATCGTCCGCCCGCGGAAAGCGAAGTATTGCACGGAAATCAACCGTGGTATCAAGTGATCCATATTAGATTATTCATCCAATTTGTTCATCTAATGCTTTATTTATGTCTCAATCTCTTTTTTATAAAAATTCTCATTAAATTTTTTCTAACAATATCTTTATAATCAAATAGCAAAATTCCTGCTTTTAATTTCGCTTTAGTATTAACCCTATAAACCATTCTTTTCTTTACTTTTTACTAATATATCAAATATTCTATATATTCCTAATATTATATAAAATTAAATTGACAAATATATGAAGCGGTCATTAGAATTTAGTCATTGAATAGTGAAGAGCTGTTTAAAAGTAGGGGGGAAGTAAATGCCGTTACAAAATAAGCATCTAGCAGTTGTGTTACAAAATACATATTTACCGTTTATTTTTGAAGAAGCAGAAGCTCTCGGAATTAAAGT
The DNA here is from genome assembly GCF_049199565.1 of Priestia sp. D3YE.R1. NCBI lineage: Bacteria > Bacillati > Bacillota > Bacilli > Caryophanales > Bacillaceae > Priestia > Priestia sp. D3YE.R1. Next base: position 548,522 of record NZ_JBLTHW010000003.1, read on the forward strand.
GACGTTTTTTTATAACCAAGAAGAAGTAGAACCTAAGCATCTTAAAAACGTGCAACATTTCATACCCATTGATTTATTTCACACCCCAGACAAAGCTCTTGAGATGATTAAAGCAGAGCATCACAAAAATCCTTTTGACGGCATTATGACATTATATGAGCCTGCATTAGAGTTTGTATCTCAGTTGACAGAAGAGTTAAACTTACCGGGCTTATCACCGTTTGTGATTAGTAACTGTCGCAACAAGCAGAAGATGAGAGAGGTTTTAAAAGATAATGATCTTAACACTCCGTATTTTAAAGAGGTTGAAAATACGGAGGAATTAACGAATCTTTCAATGCCTTATCCTGTCGTAGTAAAACCTTCTAACGGATTTTCCAGTCAAGGTGTATCACGAGCGAATAATAAAAAGGAACTGATTGACAGCATAGAAAAAGTAAGACTCGTAAATGAAGAAGACCTAAGTAAATTCACAAAAAATAAAACGAGCATGGTAATTGAACAATTTATAGACGGCCCAGAGTTTGCTATTGAGACGTTTTCTGTAGAAGGAGAAGTTTATGTACTTTCTATAGGTTATAAAGGAAATTCCAAAGGACCTTTCTTTGAAGAAGGTGTTTATATAGCTCCAGCTCAGCTAGAAGAAAACGTTTGGCAATCTATTGCACGAGAAGCAGCTAGAGCAGCAAATGCTTTAGGGATTGAGGATGGACCGGCTCATATTGAATTACGCCTGGATCCAGCGGGAAAACCTTATGTAATTGAAATAGGAGCGCGCATTGGAGGATCTGGGATTTCTCACTATATCGTAAAGGAAAGTACAGGTATTAACTATATGGAGCTAGTTTTTTACTATGTATTAGGATTAAAACCGCCTGCATTAAAAAATGAAAGAAAACGAAAGAAAGTGGTGGGCAACTACATTATCCCTGTGCAAGGCCATGGGATTTTCAAAGAAATTCGAGGCTTAGAAGACGTGCGTAGAGATACTGAAGTAAAAAGAGTTATTCAATTTATAACTAAAGATACAGACATTTTACCATATCCGCACTTTTCAGGCTACCCTGGATTTATTTTAACCACGCATGATTCGTATTCCGACTGTGAGCAGTATTACAGCTATTTAGACAACAAAGTAAAAATCGTTTATAAAAATAAAGTAAACGTATAGGGAGGTATCAAAGGCTATGATAGTTGCAGAGTCGTCTAGTAAGAAAAATAAGCAGCTTCAAAAAATTAGCATTATCCATACCTTAGGTCCTGAAGGAACAAATTGTGAAAAAGCAGGCTATCTTTGGTTTGAACGTCAAGGCATACAAGGTCAGGTCTTTTTGCACCAAACTTTGGAAGAAGCTTTAGTTCATGTAAAAGAAACGGAGAGTTCTGCTCTTTTAGGCTGCGCGGTATATCCTTACTTACATGATATTGTGTTTAAAAATTTAACTAGTTTAGAGCTAGTAGATAGCTTCATTATGCCAACGTATAACATGGTGCTTGCCTCAAAAGAAGAGGTGGTAGCGAACAACAGTTTATTAATCGCTTCACATCCTGCCCCTGTAGATTTAGCTCATTCCATCAGTACCAATGTTCAGTTAGTAAATAGTAATGCTCAAGCGGCGATTGATTGCTTAGAAAGGAAAGTAGACGCTTGTATCACAACAAGTAAAGCTGCTAACGAGCAGGGGTTAACAGTTGTAAAAGATTTTGGAGAAGTGCCGATGTGTTTTACGCTCCACGGAAGAAAATAGGTTCAACTTTAAAAAAGAAATAAGGTGAAACAGTGATTTCTAAATTAAACCGTATTCATGTACATCTTTTGTTTTGTCTATTAGCCGTCATTGGGGGAACGACATGGGCTTTTCAAAAGACTGGATTAAAAGATAGCTTGCCTCTATGGTCAGCAGGTATGAGGTTTTTAATTGCTAGTTTAATAATCGCCCTTTACCTCTTATTCACAAAAAAAATAGCGGTTTCAAAAGAAGTAATAATCATTTCGGCATTAAACGGAATTTTGTATTTTGCACTACCGTTTGGTTCTGTTTATTGGGCATCTGTCTATTTACCAAGCGGGCTTGTCTCCGTTTTAGCTGCCAGCATTTCAGTGTTTGCCCTTTTATTTAATCGCTTGTTTAAAGGAACACCAGCTACAAAAGGACAAAAGATAGGTGTAGTCATGTGCTTAATTGGTATGAGTGTTGTATTTGGAAATCAGCTGCTTATACAGGGAAATGGTATTCAAATAGTAGCAATGATCGTCATTTTAACTGCTATGCTAGGTTCTGCTTTTATAACTGTTCAAGTACAATCTCGGATAAAATCCTTGCCTATTATGACCTTTAATTCTTTTTCGATGCTAAGTGGAGGCGCTTGTTTACTGATTGTTAGTTTGTTTGTAGAGAATGGAAACCGCACTTTCTCTGGGGTTAGTCTTATCTCGTTATTATATTTGGCTATTATAGGGTCGGTCTTGGGGTTTTCTATTAATATTTATTTATTAAAAAAATGGCATATATCAAAAGCAACGGCGCATTTATTTATTTCACCGGTTATTGCCTTATATGTAGGATTTGTCTTTTTAGGTGAAACATTAAACAAACAGGTCTATATAGGTACAGCGTTTGTCATAGCGGGGGTTATATTTATTAACTTGAAAAAGCAAATAGAGAAAAACACACATAACTCTACTCTTACATCATCTGAAAATATTTCTGCTAAATAGCTGTTCTAAAAAAGGAGGGTTTTAATCATGTTAACAAAAAATCATACTCAAAGTTTAGTCGAGTTATTAAACGATAAAATAGTACCTGCTCTATATGAGATAAGAAAATATCAGGGCCCAAATGGAGAGGTCAAACGAAATTATGAAAAAGCTAGAGAACTCTTATTAAAAGTAGTTGCTGAAGCCGAAACAGTATATAACTCTTTAAATTTACCTGCAGTGTGGAATGCGTTAAAAAATGACGTATATGATTGGATTGAAAGAGGACTCGATCAGGTTCCTTATTTTGATCAAACATTAATTGCTTATAGCCCACCTGCAAACGGGGAAGCGACGTTCTTTTTAGGACCGACTGTAACGCCAAATGGCCCTACAAAAAGAGGGTTTTATTTAGAAGCCTTTATCGCCGTTCGCGATGAGCCTGAAATTATGAAATCCATTGAAGCGGACCTTCCTCATCCTAAAAATGGATGTCAATCGTTAAAGCTGTTGGCTGGTACTCAAGGATTTATGGAAGGGAAGTGTATTGTATTTTTCCCTGAGAATGTAAAAACAAAAGAAAAGATAACAAGTCAAAACTTCGCAATATTTTTCTTCAATAAATTTCACAGCATATACAATGATGATACATTAAAAAGAGCGTATTCTATCTTTCCTGATTTTAACTTTAAATCTCGCGCTATGAATAGAGAAGATACTTATCAGGCAAGGGTAATCTGGGGATATCTACACGACTATTATCATCACTGCGGAAATAAACCTTTTGATCAACATATACAGGCGAAAATGAATTTTTTTGCAGGCATACTGGAAGAAGTTAAAGTAGACTGCCAGACGGTGCTGACTCTTCATAAAAGAAAATATTCTTTTTGGGAAGAGATAACGGAATTTGTTCTCTTTGAACGCCTGTTAAGATACCCTAGTCAGCACAATGCACCTCGAAACTTTGATTCTGGAACGGGATTTTTTCTTTTTAGCTGGCTCGTTGCAAATGGTCGTTCAATTTCCCGAAAAGGAGAACATGCTTGTTTAGATTTAGATATGTGTTTGAAAGAACTAGACCTTTTAGTAAAAGAAATTGAAGAACTTGAAACGATTCAAAGTGACTCTGGCTATAAAGAAAAAGCTGAACGCTATGTTCGAAAATACTTACTGCCTAGTGAGAACGGTGATAAATTTGTTATCCCGGACAATTACTTTATTAATCAGCAAAATAAAAAGATTGAAGTTCCATACTTACTATTCAATGACCATAATCTTTAAGGAGAAGGTGCACTAGTGACTGCTTTGCATTTAAGTAAAATAGGAAACAAAATGACTAATAAAGTAGGCGTTCGCGCGATTATGCATGACATCCAAGAAGTGCTCAATTCTGATCTCAATCAATATGTGAATTTAAGCGCTGGCAACCCTGCCATACTCCCTCAAGTTTATGAAATGTGGGAAGAAGCTTTAAAAGATATTGTGAACGATAAACAACTAAAGAATTTGATTAGCCAATATGGTTCTAGTTACGGTACGCATGAATTAATTGATTGCATAAGAGAATACTTCTTGACGAAGTATCGTATTAAACTGGACAGAGAACAAGTCTTGATCACGTCGGGAAGTCAAAATCTCTTTTTTTTAGCTTTAAATTCGTTTTGCGGTACAAGTAAAGAAGGAAGAGTTAAAAAAGCTTTAATACCTATGCTGCCAGATTACGCTGGGTACAGCGGAGTGGCACTAGAGGAAGGTGTAATAGAAGGAATTCCTCCGATCGTCTCAAAGCTTGATCATCATACGTTTCGTTATGAATTTAACAAACAGGCATTCAAAGATAAAATAGCCCATGACCCAGATATCGGAGCTATCGTATTATCAAGACCTAATAATCCAAGCGGCAATATTCTTTCAAAAGAAGCCGTACACTTTATATCCAAAGTATGCAAGGACTATCACATTCCATTGCTAATTGATTCAGCGTACGCACCTCCTTTTCCGGCTATGAACTTTGTTGAAATGAATCCAATTATACATGACAACATCATTCACTGCATGAGTCTTTCTAAAGCCGGCTTGCCTGGGGAGAGAATAGGAATTGCTATAGGAAAAAGTGATTTTATAAAAGTAATGGAAGCTTTTCAATCAAATATTTTGATTCACTCTTCTAGGCTAGGTCAACGAATGGTGGTTAACACCTTGAAGAGCGGAAAGTTAGCTGGAATTTCAGCTAACTATATAAGAACTCATTATAAACAAAAACATGACTATTTAAAAAACCTTTTAACTACATGTATGCCGGATGATATTCCTTGGTATCTGCACAAAGCGGAAGGTTCGTTATTTGGTTGGCTTTGGTTGGAAGCTTTGCCTTTCAGTGACAACGATCTATACAATAAATTAAAAGCAGAAAACTTGATTGTAGTACCAGGCGGATCATTCTTTCACGGCAGCCAATCTTCTCCTCACAACCGGGAGTGCATTCGTATAAGTCTTACCGCTACAGATGAGGAGTTAAAGAAAGGAATCCACATTCTTTCATCAGTAGTTAAGAAAATATACAGTTCAAATTCCATATTTGAAACAGAGAAAATATAATTTCTTAGATATTTAAAGATGACAAGAGCCGCCCTGTTCACCAGAAGCGGCTTTTCGTGTTTAGATTAAGTAACAGGTGAATCAGAGAGAACAAACAGACATTTTTAATGATGTTTCTCTGTTCGTTGTTTAATCTTACGAGGGCTATGTTCTCGCTGTTGTAAATTAAAGTTTTTTAGATACTTTGATGACGGTTTCTTTTTCTTTTGAGATACCTTTCACAGTACCTTCTGTTCGCTGAAAACCGTCTTCGCAAAAAGTATGGCTTATTTTTCCCAAAAAAGGCTGATCCTTCTTTAATGAGTTAATAAGCTCTCGTGCATCCTGAGGTTTCACATCTTTATACCAAATACCGTCTGGATAGGAAATGACGACGCATTTATCGTGGCATCTGCCATTACACCGAGTGCGAGTAGTGTGTATGTATGGATCTAATTCTTGATTGGCTATCTCACTTCGAATCGCTTGGGTAACTTCTTCGGCTCCAACCCGATTGCAGCTGCTTCCATTGCAAATGAGAACGTGATGTTTCGTTGTATCTAAGTTCCATGTAGCCATATTAATTCCTCCTAATAAAAGTAATGATTACGATTTACAGGGCGTGTTCATTCTTTTTTCAGCCAAAAAGGCTGCCTTTACTTAATTAGAAATTTACCAGCTTGATTTTTTCACTCCAGGAAGCTGTCCCTTGTGAGCTAACTCTCTAAAAGCAATTCGAGAAAGTTTAAACTTACGCAAATATCCGCGAGGCCTTCCCGTTACCTCACAGCGGTTATGCAGGCGAGTAGGCGAAGAATCTCTCGGGAGTTTTTGTAGTTCATCATAATTTCCTTGTTCCTTTAATTGTTTTCTTAACTCAGCGTATTTTTTGACAACTGCTTGTCGTTTCTTTTCTTTTGCTATTTTTGATTTTTTAGCCAAATCATCCATCCTTTCTTAAAACACTCTCCTAAATCGTAGTCATTACTATTTGTATTTTTACATCATAAACCACTAATGAAGTAAATGCAACTAATACTTATAATCCAGACCGTCGTTTTATACTGTTAAAAACAGCTGAAGAAGAACAGCAACATCCAGTTTCTTTTGGAATTGGATAATTTTTTGCAATGAAAGACCCCTATATTTTTGCTAGCATATGAACCACGTAAAGAAATAGCAAGGAGGCTTTTATTTTTATGATGAAGAAATTAGTGATTGCTATCGCAATGCTTATCCCAAGTTTTGGTGCAGGTTACTCAGCATTTGCTGCAGCGCCCGCACATGAACAGCACATTCAAGTAAATAAAAATGATAAAGAATTATTAGCTCGTCTTGTATCAGCTGAAGCCAAAGGAGAGCCGTACGCAGGTAAAGTAGCCGTGGCAACAGTTGTATTAAATAGAGTCGACAGCAGCAAATTCCCGGATACTGTAAAAGGCGTTATTTATCAAAAAGGTCAGTACAGCCCGGTCAGCAACGGTGAAATTAATAAACCTGCAGACAAAGGTTCAAAAAAAGCTGTAGAAGAAGCAATTAACTTCCAAGGTCAAGGAAAAGGTTCATTATTCTTCTTTAATCCTGATAAAACGGGAGATCAATGGCTGCGCCAAAAACAAGAAACAATTAAAATAGGAAATCATGTATTTGCAAAATAATGAAAAAGCTAATGGCTAGCTACGCGCTGTCATTAGCTTTTTTAGTTATGTACATAAAATAAGCAGTAGAACAACCTTTAGAATTAGAATTTTATGGTAAAATAAAAGAAGTCATTCATAATTAAAAATATAAGGTGATAACTTGAAAGAGAATATGATGTTTGCTTGGATAACTTCATGGTTAGCTCTTGTTGTTCAGCTCGTTTTTTTATGGGAGTAGCGCTACATGGTGTGGAGTTTTGTGATAAGCATAATTGTATAATTGTACGTATATCTAGTATAATTGTTACCTATAAACGAACTCAGCAGCTAAAAGCATACAAAAAATAAGGAATATCGTATTGAAACGAGTTATGAAAGACTTAGAGAAATCCTCCAAGTCTTTTTTTGTTTGGGTATAAAAAGACATGAACCGTACTCCGTTCTTCTAAAAAAAGTCCTTTTTACGTAGTTTATCAATACAGAAAATTTGATAAACACGTGGAGGAGTAAACATGAAGGAGCAGCCTAATTTTTTGTTAATTATGGTGGACGAAGAACGATTTCCACCCGTATATGAAAGTAAAGAAGTAAAAAAGTGGCGAAAAAAACATTTAAAAGCACGTGAATTTTTAAAACAGCACGGGATGTCATTCACTCGTCACTACGTCGGTTCTACAGCCTGTTCACCGAGTCGAGCTACATTGTTTACAGGGCAGTACCCTTCCGTGCACGGAGTTACGCAAACGCAAGGTATCGCAAAGAAGTCACAAGATCCTGATATGTTTTGGCTGCAGCCTAATACCGTCCCAACGATGGGAGATTATTTTAAGCAGGCTGGGTATCAAACCTTTTATAAAGGAAAATGGCATATTTCTGATGAGAACATCTTAATTCCAGGAACGCATAACGTTTTTTCTAGCTACCAGATGCAAACAGGAATACCGGATCCAGAAAAAGAGTTCCTCTATCAACGGGCTAATAAGCTTGAAAAGTTTGGTTTTTCAGGGTGGATTGGTCCAGAGCCAGAGGGGAGAAACCCGCACAATTCTGGTTCATCTGCGGCCATTGGAGTGAGCGGACGAGACGAAATATATGCAGAGGAAATCATAGAGCTTATTCAACGATTAGAATATCAAAAGACTTCGCAGCCTTGGCTCATGGTAGCTTCGTTTGTGAACCCGCATGACATTGCGCTGTTCGGAGCGATTACCAAATACCTCCCCATGTTTCAGTTTTCTATTGACGAAACAATTCCGAACATCGAGCCGCCACCTACCATTCGAGAATCTTTACAAACAAAGCCCAGCGCTCAAAGCAGCTATAAATACATCTATCCAAAAGCGCTGCAGCCGACGCCAAATTCTAGTTTCTACCGGCGCTTATATTACCAGCTTCAAAAAAATGTTGATAAACAAATTTTGAAAGTTCTTCGGACTATAGAACAATCTTCGTTCTATGAAAATACAATTATTATTTTTACGTCGGATCACGGTGATTTGCTTGGAGCTCACGGAGGGCTGCATCAAAAATGGTACAACATGTATGAAGAGTCTATTCACGTGCCCCTTCTCATTCACAACAAGCATTTGTTTCCGAGTTATCAACGTACAGACCTGCTGACTAGTCACGTTGACTTGATCCCGACAATGCTTAGTTTGGCTAATATCGATGCTTCCGCTGTTCAAAAGCAATTGCAAAAAAGTCATACGGAAGTACATCCATTTGTTGGGAGAGACCTCTCAGGAACGTTGCGAGGAGAAACATCGCTTCATGAAGAAAAAATACCGATTTTCTTTATGACGGATGATGACCCGACAAAAGGACTTCACCAAACAAATTTTTTAGGAGAAAGCTACCCATCAGTTGTTCAGCCTAATCACATTCAAGCGGTCATTGTAGAGTTTCCGTCAGCTGCAGGAAAGGAAATTTGGAAATACGCTCGCTACCATGATAATCCGCAATTTCGGTCAGCATCTGACGAACCAGATGAAGTCATTCACCGAGGGCAATATGAAGGTTACCTAGTAAGTCTTACTACCCCAAAAACAACAGGGGTTCCCGATCAAATTGAAACGTACAACTTGACCAAGGATCCGTTAGAAACAGTAAATCTGGCTCATCCGTATTTTTCGACAAATGAAACAAGGAAAATTCAGCGGCAGCTTGATGTTATTCTTAAAGAACAAATCAGGAAAAAACGGATTTTTCCGCAAAGTGGAAGCATGAATGATGAGCTTTCGGATAAAGATAGATAAAAAATAGTTTCGACGGATTCAAGCCAAATATTTTCGCAAGTAGAAAAAGGTATATTTAATATTTTAGTATACAAATAAAAAACCTCATGATACTTGTGCTATGTTACTTATTCTGTTTTGGGTAGTACTGGATTTCACCTCGTTAATAATACTTAGGTAAAACAAATACGTGCTTGTACTATCTTTCTTTTCCGCCTTTGTTTTCACACAATAAAGGAAAAAACAAGAATAAAATGTAGCCGTTAATATTATAATAAAAAACTTTCTAAGCCCGTGTATTCCTAAGTAACTTTTCGGTAATTCAAGCATAAAGTAATTCTATACCATTAAAAAATAAAAAATTACTTCTTGACTTTTGTTAAATTTATACACTATAATCGCTTTTAACAACTAACAAACATTATTTGGCAATGAAAAGGACACGAATTAGATGCTGTTTTCTTCGCAGAGAATAGGGCCACTGGCTGAGAGCCCTTAAGAAATCATCTAGTTTACCACCTTAGAGCTATTGCAGGGAACGTGCATAACTAACTGAAACTGCAATCGGTAAAACCGTTATCTTTTTTGAGCGTAAAATGCGTATAGGTATTTTACGGAATTAGGGTGGTACCACGGCCGCATTCGTCCCTTCACTAGGGATGAGTGCGGTTTTTTATGTGGAAAAAAAGAATATACAAGCAATGAAAAGGACATGAATCATTTTTAAATTTTCTTTACAGAGAGTAGGGTCACTGGCTGAGAACCCTTAGAAAACGAAATGAATTTACCACCTTGAAGCTGCGGCGGGGAATGTGTATACACTGAAACCGCAACCGGTAAAACCGTTATCTTTTTAAGCGTAAAATCCATATGGATATTTTACGGAATTAGGGTGGTACCACGGCCGCATTCGTCCCTTTACTAGGGATGAGTGCGGTTTTTTTGTTGAATAAAAACATATTGGAGGAATGAACATGTCAAAACAAATGGAAGCTGAAAAACGAAATCATCAAAAATTAGGTCAAGAACTGGAGCTGTTTATGTCGATGGAAGAAGCTCCTGGTATGCCGTTTTTCTTACCTAACGGAATGATTGTTCGAAATGAGTTAGAAAACTACTGGAAACAAAAGCATTACAAAGCAGGCTATCAAGAAATAAAAACACCTATCATGATGAAACAGGAGCTCTGGGAACAATCAGGGCACTGGGAGCACTATCATGAGAATATGTATTTTTCAAATGTTGACAAACAAAACTATGCGATTAAACCGATGAATTGTCCGGGAGCCATTTTATTGTTTAACAGCAAGCGAAGAAGCTACCGAGAACTTCCGACTCGATACGCAGAGCTTGGATTAGTTCACCGCCACGAGCTTTCTGGGTCTTTAAACGGATTGCTAAGAGTCCGTTCATTCACACAGGACGATGCTCATTTATTCGTAGAACTCAGTCAGATCAAAGCTGAGATTAGCCGCATTCTAGCATTTATCCATGACTTTTATTCACATTTTGGCTTTGATTACAAAGTGGAGCTATCCACACGTCCTGAAAAATTTATGGGAGATATTGAAACATGGAATCAAGCAGAAAAATCGCTTCAATCGGTGTTAATTGAAAAAGGCTTAGACTATCAGGTAAATGAAGGAGACGGAGCTTTTTACGGGCCGAAAATTGATTTTCATATTTTAGATTCCCTAGGCCGCAGCTGGCAGTGCGGAACAGTTCAGCTTGATTTCTTAATGCCAGAGAAGTTTGACTGCATGTATATTGGAGAGGACAATAAACCGCACCGTCCCGTAATGATTCACCGGGCTATATACGGTTCCGTTGAACGATTTATGGCCATCTTGATTGAACATTATGAAGGTCAATTTCCTCTTTGGCTGGCTCCTGTTCAATTTAAGCTTTTGCCTATTGCACCGCCGCATGTGGAATATGCATACAAGGTGAAACACGAGCTGGAGTCACAAGGATATCGTGTTGAAGTAGATGATCGTATTGAAAAAATAGGTCTAAAAATTAGAGAAGCAGAAATGCTCAAAGTTCCTTATATGGCCGTAATAGGAGATAAAGAAGTAGAAAATGAATCGCTTGCTATGCGAAAGCACGGGAAGAAAAATATTGGAACAGTAAGTGTGAAAGAGGCAGCTGTACACTTGAATGAAGAAATGAATTCAAACAGAGTTGATTGAAGCCATTTACCTTGCTAAATAGAAAAATCCGATTTTTTTAGTCGGATAGTGATTCCCTTCATCTTGTCTTACATCAAAATGAAGGGAATATTGAACTAGAAGGGTATAAGATAATATATATCATCAGTATAACTTTTGCCTTAGACAAACGCCGGTATTTATAAAAAAATTATCTTGTTCCATTCGAATCGTTTGTACGGGGTGAAGCTGAATCTTCATTTGACAATTTGTTCATAGGTTGCTGACCTCGCTTCTTTTTAGAAGGAGAATAAAAAAGAAATTTAAACATAAAGTACACTCCTAATGCTAGTAAAATACAGCCAATAAGTAAGTTAAGCATCTCTCTCCGCCCTTCATACACTGCAGTTTTCATCATTATAACACCTGTTAAGGTAAAACATTCATCGTTCTATAAATAATCCCTATGTCAGGAATTTATACTTGAAGATAGGTAGCGAAAAAACTATCTGAAAATGAATCATTTTATTTTTTAGAATATTAATTTTATTCAAACTTATTATACATAATCACAATGATGATTTCTTTATTTAGTTGATAAATCCAAAACAGAGAGAGATTAAGAAATCGCTTACAAAAACTCTTGAAATATATATAATGATATTAGTATACTAATAGACAAGTTAGTAATTATTTCTATATAATTACTTCTGTATCTGAAGTAAAAACGCGCAGTCAAATAGGAAAAGACGTCATTTTTAAGTTTTTTAATGGATGAGTGGCAACAGAGAGGAGAGAGTGCAATGGGAAAGCTATTTAAAAAGAAGTCAATCGAGCAATTATTAGAACAAAGTCAAAACAAATCTCTAGTCAAAACATTAGGGGCATTCGATTTGACTCTTCTTGGTATTGGAGCCGTAATAGGAACGGGGGTTTTAGTGTTAACAGGATTAGTAGCTGCTAACGATGCGGGGCCAGCCGTTATTTTTTCTTTTATACTGGCTTCTATTGTATGCGGTTTTGCAGCGCTGTGCTATGCGGAGTTTGCTTCAACTATACCTGTATCTGGGAGCGTTTACACCTATACATATGCAACCATCGGCGAAGTGGTAGCACACTTAATGGGATGGACATTGCTTTCCGTCTATTTATTAACGATGTCAGCAGTAGCAAATGGATGGTCTTCTTATTTTAATAATTTTTTAGAAGGCTTTGGTTTTTCACTGCCAAAAGAATTGATTACCATCCCTGCAAATGGAGGCCTGGTGAACCTTCCTGCTATTTGTATTACACTTCTTATTACATGGCTGCTTTCAAGGGGAACTAAAGAAAGTAAAAAAGTGAATAATTTTATGGTGCTTGTTAAATTATTTATTATCCTTCTCTTTATTATTGTAGGGGCTTTTTATGTGAAGCCATCTAATTGGACTCCTTTTATGCCTTATGGAATTGAAGGTGTTGTGACAGGGGGAGCGGCCGTATTTTTTGCTTTCTTAGGTTTTGATGCCTTATCTACATCAGCAGAAGAAGTAAAGAACCCGCAGCGCAATTTGCCAATTGGAATTATTAGTTCACTTGTGATCTGCACGATTATTTATGTAGCAGTATGCCTTGTTATGACAGGAGTTGTTTCTTATAAGGAACTGAATGTTCCAGAAGCAATGGCCTATGTTCTTCATTCAGTAGGACAAAATGCAGTGGCAGGAATTATTGCTGCAGGAGCTGTCATTGGAATTATGGCTGTTATTTTCGCTTACATTTATGCAGCAACACGCATTTTATTCTCAATGAGCCGCGACGGCTTGCTGCCAAAAGCATTTGCTAAAACAAATGAGAAAACGGGAGTTCCGACTCTTTCCACTTGGCTAGTAGGAATTATTGGAGCGTTAATTTCAGGGTTTATTGATCTAAAAGAACTTGCGAATTTAGCAAATATCGGAGCTCTTTTAACTTTCGGCATGGTGGGCGTCAGCATTATCATCTTACGCAAAACGCACCCAACTTTAAAACGTGGATTTACAATGCCGTTTGTCCCGGTTTTACCAATTTTATCTGTATTATCTTGTTTATTTTTAATGATTAATCTTCCTAAAACAACATGGCTGTATTTTAGCATATGGATTGTGCTTGGTATATTTGTGTATATAGGTTACTCTCGTAAACACAGTCGATTAACAAGTAAAGAAATGAAAAAAGCGAGCTAGAAGCAAAAAAGAGCCTTTCATCAAAGAAAGGCTCTTTTTTTGCTTTTTGTTCAGTTGTTAGACAGTTAGGACGATTGTTCACTATGTTTTTTGCGTGTTTCCACAATAAAAAGACAAGTGCTAATAACAAAAGCCGTTCCTACAAAAATGGCGCCAACCCAAGGAAGTGAAGTAAGTCCCATATGGTTAATAATTACGCCTCCGAAAAAGGCGCCAAAAGCATTTCCTAAGTTAGCAAATGAGTGATTCGAAGTAGAAGCTAAAGCAGGTGCTTCCTGTGCTAAGTTCATAATTTTCACTTGAATACCAGGCATTACAGCAAACGCTGCTGCTCCCCAGAAAAACAGCGTGATAATAGCTGCTGTTGGGCTTTTAACAGTAAACGTAAAAATAGTCAGCACAATACAAAGAAAAGCAAATATCCCTACAACCGAAGGCATTAGCTTCCAGTCTGCAAGCTTGCCCCCAACAACGTTTCCAAGCGTAACGCCGCATCCGTATAATACAAGTATCCACGTAACGCTGTGTTCACTTACTCCTGTAACGTCTTCAAGAAGCGGTGTAATATACGTAAAAACAGTAAATAAACTACCGCATCCTATTGCGCTTAAAAGAAGCATCACAAGAAGTTTTGGTTGGGTAAAAGCAGCAAACTGCTGTTTTAGACCCGTTAATTTGTCTTGACCAAGTTTTGGGATAAACAGAATAATACCGATAAATGCAATAATCCCCATAATCGTAATAGCCCCAAACGAAGCTCTCCAGCCTAAGTGTTGGCCAATGAATGTTCCCACAGGAACGCCAATGATATTTGCAATAGTTAAACCTGCCATCATCGTTGCGACAGCACTTGCACGTTTATGAGGTTGTACAAGCCGTGAAGCAATAACAGCGCCTACTCCAAAGAACGTACCGTGACATAATGCCGTAACTAAACGAGCTCCCATTAAAATTCCATAGCTAGGTGCAATAATAGCAATCGCATTTCCGAGAATAAATAAAAGCATAAGTAAACAAAGCAGAAGCTTTTGAGGAAGTCGATGAGTAAAAATAGTTAAAATTGGCGCGCCGATTGCTACTCCTAAAGCATAGCTTGTAATTAACTGACCAGCAGTCGAAATGCTAACGTGAAGGTCTTCTGCAACGTTAGGCAGTATCCCCATAATAACAAATTCCGTCATTCCAATAGCAAAAGCTCCAAGAGTTAACGAGATGAGAGCAATTGGAAAGGAATCTTTCTTACTGACCTGCTCATTAGCATGCATTGTATTCATGTGTGATCACCCTTTCTGTGTATAAAATTTATATCTCCTTGAAAAGAAGTCAATTACTAATAATACTTAAGTGATTGAGCTTTGACAACCAAAAAAGCTGATGTAAGCGGTATCTTTCAGATTTCTATTTATCTTTATCATATATGAAGACAGTCAGACATAAATTTATTGACAGAATAAAGTTTAGTCCTATAAACTATTTTTAAAGTTAAATAGTTTACATCTATAAACTAAATAATCAAAGGAGGGAAATAAGTGACGAAAAGCAAGTTATATCAAGCGGTAGAACTTTTTGAAGAAGTGCTGTTTGTAGGAACAGAAGTCATTCACAGAGAGATAAGCCATAACCTCTTTGAACATGTATCAAGACAGCAGTTTGATTTGTTAAATAGTTTAATGATTAAAGGTCCATCTTCACCTGGCAGTCTTGCTGTCTTGCAAGGTGTTCATAAAAGTGCCATTTCGAATCGAATCAAAAAACTGCTCGAAAAAGGGCTCGTGGAGTGGGACACGAACGAACTAGAAAGTGATAAACGTTCTAAGCTTATAAAGATTACGGCTGAAGGAGAAAAGGTAATAAATGACGGAAATGCTGCCTGTTTTAGCATTATTGAGAATTTGTTTGATGATGTAGAAGAAGAAAAAATAGATACATTTATTGAAATTCTTACAATGGCAAAAGAAAAGTTAAATACAAAAGGGGAAAGCAAAGAATGAAATTTATCGTGAAATTTAAGTGGGTGATTGCCGCCTTTATTTTAGCTTTAACGGTTATATTGATGCTAATGGCACCGAATTTAACAAAGCTCGCAAGTGAAAAAGGGCAGTCTCAGCTTCCCGACGATGCTGTTTCATCTAGAGCCAGCCAAATTTTAAAAGACGCCGGGGAAGACAGCAACACCATCAGCATGGTTATCAAGTTAGATAACGCATTAGATAAAGATAGTGAGAAACAAATACAGAAAATCATTGATAAGACAGAGAAAATTAAAGGTGTAAAAGACGTCACAACTCCTTTGACAGATGATCAAGATGTTCGCAATCAATTAATGTCTAAAGACAAAAAAACGGTTTTAGTTCCGGTTACTGTCAGAGGATCGGATGAAAAAGTTGAAAAAATAGCGGATCAAATTTATGACAACGTGCCAAAAGACGTTACCGCCTATGTAACAGGTGCATCTCTTATTAATCAGGATTTTGCACACAGTTCAGAAGAAGGGTTAAAGAAAACCGAGTTTATTACCATCTTTTTGATTTTAGGTTTGCTTTTACTCGTTTTCCGTTCAGTCGTGACGCCGTTCATTCCTATTTTAATTGTGGGAATCACATACTTAATCAGTCAATCGTTATTAGGTATTTTAGTTAAAAATGTCGATTTTCCAATTTCAACGTTTACCCAAACGTTCTTAGTAGCTATTTTGTTTGGGATTGGGACGGATTACTGCATTCTTTTACTTAATCGTTTCCGTGAAGAATTGGCAAATGGACATGATAAAGTAGAAGCCACTATCACAGCTTACCGTACAGCAGGAAGAACGTTATTCATCAGCGGAATTGCCGTATTTATTGGTTTTGCAGCCATTGGATTTGCTAAGTTTGCTATTTTCCAATCGGCTGTTGGCGTAGCAGTGGGAGTCGGTGTGCTGCTAGTGATTTTATTTACCTTGCTGCCACTTTTTATGGTTACGCTTGGAGAAAAATTATTTTGGCCGTCTAAAAAAGTGGCTTCTCATAGCGACAATAAGCTGTGGGGTTTTTTAGGAAGAAAGGCAGTGGCGAGACCGTTCGTATTTTTAGTTATTACAGCGATTATTACCGTGCCTTTTATTGTAACGTATGACTCTAAAGTGTCGTTTGATTCTACTGCTGAGATCAGCAGTGATTATAAATCTATAAAAGGACTAAACGCTATCAGCGACGCACTGGGAGAAGGAAAAGCGTTTCCTGTCAATGTTATTATTAAAGGAGATAAAGAGTTAACAAAGGCAGATGTTATTCCTTATTTAGGAAATATAAGCAAAGCAATTGAAAAAGTGGAGCACGTGGATTCTGTCATGACGATTACACAGCCTACCGGAGAAAAGATTGATGATTTATATGTTAATTCACAGCTGGGCTCTGTATCAGACGGAATCAAAGATGCTGTTAAAGGAATCGGAGATGTACAAAAAGGATTAAATGATATTGAAAAAGGGCTAAATCAAATAGCTGACAAAACCGGTTCTGCTTCTAAAGAATCTGGCGGATCACTTGCACCTGCTGCAGACGGATTAGCTCAAATTAATCAACAGCTGAAGCTTATCAGCACTCAGCTCTCTACAACAGGAAATGTGGAGCAAGCGGTTCCTCAGCTTGCAGCAATCAGCAAACAGCTTACTGCCATTCAAACCGGTCTTCAACAAGCAAATGAGAATCTTTCAGTTCAGCAAAGTCAAGTAGGAACGCTATCAGACAGTATCAATCAGTTAGCAAAAGGTGTTAACAGCGCGAATGATGGACTGACGAAAATCTCAGATGGCTTAACAAAAGCAACGGATATGCTTGATAATATGAGTGACAGCTCAACAGTTAGCGATACGGGGATTTATCTTCCAGAAGAAGTGATGAAAGATAAAGGGTTTAAACAATCCATCGATAACTATTCCTTTGCAGATGGAAAAGGAGTTAAGCTAAGTGTAGTGCTTGATCAAAATCCATATTCTGAAGAAGCCATTTCAACCGTAAAAAATATTGAAAAAGCGGTGGCAAATGAAGTTGTCAATACGCCGTTTGACCATACAGAAATTGTGTACGGAGGCGTATCGAGCTCAAATGCGGATTTAAAAGATTTATCCACAACGGATCTTTCACGCACAATGGTCATTATGATGATTGGACTGTTTATTGTTTTGACCATTTTATTTCGTTCAATGATCATGCCTGTATATATGATTGCTTCACTGCTGCTTACGTATTATACGGCAATGGGAATCTCAGAGCTTCTATTCGTGGATATAATGGGGAATGACGGAATCAGCTGGGCAGTGCCGTTCTTTAGTTTTGTTATTTTGGTTGCCCTGGGAATTGACTATTCTATTTTCTTGTTAGACCGTTTTAACGAAGAAGTGAAAAGCGGCGTAGCAGAAGGAATGGTTACGTCCATGAGTAAGATGGGGTCGGTTATTATCACTGCTGCTATTATCCTAGCTGGAACGTTTGGGGCTATGATCCCATCAGGTGTATTAACACTTGTACATGTAGCAACGGTTGTCATTATCGGTCTTTTACTTTATGGCCTTGTTATTCTTCCGCTTCTTATGCCAGCGATTGTCGTGACGCTTGGAGAAGGAAACTGGTGGCCGTTTCTTCGAAAAAAAGAAAAATACAAAGTAGAAGAATAACTTGATAGCTGTATCAAAAATCAGCTATTTGTAGGAAATAGTGATAGACGCTTGGATAGCGTTAAACACTATATACGATAAAATGAAGGATAGATGAGCGTCATAAGACTGCTCTATCTATCCTTTTTGTATTATTGGAAAACTCGATTATAGTTTAAAAACACAATCAAGCAGGTGCTTTTATAAATACATCTAGGCGAATAAAAGGCCGCCTCTCTGGAAAACCTATAGTCAAAAACATGAGGGAGGTTTTTTATGAAATTTGTAAATTTTTTCGCTAGTCAGCGAGACAAACGACGGGAACAAATCCGCGAAGCAGGAACATGTCCAGATTGCTTAGGGAAACGATTTCACCATATTGGGCTTTATTTTGTGCACGTTTATGAGTGTCCGAGCTGTCAAGGCAAAGAAGATATGTAATAAAATCTTCAGAAGTAAGGCAAAGGCAGTCTCTATGCAGATCATGATGTGAAACCTTCTTATTTTAGAGAAGGTTTTTATTTTTTTGGAGGAAATAAGAAAAAAGAGATTTGTAACTTGCCGTACTGTATTTCTACAAATATAGATAAAAAGTTAAATATTCTGATAAATATATTGACTAGTTAACGTTTACAGTTTAATATAACAATATATAACATTACATAATGTTGTATATCATATTTTATTTGAGGAGTGGGGAAAATGAGCAAAACAGTAGTGCATGTAAAAAGTGATGTGCAAGCCGTATTAAACGAATTAAAAAGCAAGCAAATTCGTAATGTGTTTTTCGTCGCATGTGGAGGATCTTCTGCGATCATGTATCCAGCTAAGTATGTACTAGATCGAGAAGCTCAACATATTACATCCGATTTGTATAGCTCGAACGAATTTATCCACCGCAATCCGCAGCAACTAGGAAAAAACTCCTTGGTTATTTTATGTTCCATGTCAGGAACAACTCCTGAGACTACAGAAGCAGCTAAGTTCGCTAAAAGCAAAGGCGCTTATGCTGTAGCCTTAACAAATGAACCTACTTCACCTTTAGCACACAGCGCAGATATTTTTATTAAGTATGAGTGGGGGAATGATATCGATGCTTTTGAAACAAACTTAGGCGTTTTATATCAGCTTGTATTTGGTCTTTTATACGTAGCAGAAAATAACGACAAATTTGGAAAGTTAGTTACTAGCTTAGAAAATTTACAGTCTGTTTATGAAAAAGCTCTCGAATACGAAGCGAGCAATGCGAGAAAATTCGCCGAATCACATAAGTCTGAACCGGTTATTTATACAATGGCCAGCGGTTCAAACTATGGAGCAGCATATTCATTCAGCATCTGTATCTTGATGGAAATGCAGTGGATTCATTCTCACGCTATTCACGCCGGAGAGTATTTCCACGGTCCATTTGAAATTATTGATGAAAACGTACCTTTTATCATCCTAGCTGGACTAGATGAAACAAGACCTTTAGAAGAACGTGCTTTATCATTCTCTAAACGATACGGCAAGAAGTTAACTGTTCTAGATGCAAAAGCATATGACTTCAAAGGAATTGATAAAGACGTGCAAGGGTATATTGCTCCTCTTGTATTAAACCGTGTACTGCGTCAATATGCCGAAGAATTAGCTGAAGCACGCAATCATCCTTTAAGTAAAAGACGCTATATGTGGAAAGTAGAATATTAATAATCACCTAATAAAGATAGAAATCTGTATATTTTCCTTACGAGTTATACTATAATGTTATAAAACATTATAGTATAACTTGAATATGAAAGCACTTACAATAAGGGGGTTTCTATATGAAAAAGACAAATTTAATCTTAGCCTCACTTTTAAGTTGTTCTTTAATGCTCGGGGGGTGTGCTGGAAAACAAACGTCTTCAGACTCAGACACAGGAAAGACAACATTAACATTCTTTCACAGATGGCCAAAAGAACCTGAAAAAAGCTACTTTGAAGAAGTTGTAAAAGAATTTGAGAAAAAGCACCCTGATATTGATATCAAAACAGAAGCGGTCTTAAACGATTCGTATAAAGACAAAATTAAAGTTATGACAGGCACCAATACCCCTCCTGATGTTTACTTTTCTTGGAGCGATGAGTTTGCTAGACAATTTGTCAGAGGAAACAAAGCCTTAGATTTAACCTCTTATTATAAGAAGGATTCAGCGTGGTCTTCCACTCTTGTTCAATCACAAATTAAACCATATACCGTTAATAATAAAATTTATGGTGTTCCTGTTACAATGGATGGAAAAATGTTTTTTTACAACAAAGATATCTTCAATAAATTAGGATTAAAAGCACCTACAAATTGGAACGAGCTACTAAATGTTTTAAGCGTGTTAAAAAAGAAGCATTATACAGCTTTAGAGTTTGGAAGCCAGGATACGTGGACCATTTCTCACTACGTAGGAACCTTAAACCAGCGCATGGTAAAGCATGACGTTCTTTTAAAAGACTATAACTCAAAAACTGGGACATTCACGGATAAAGGTTATGTAAAATCTCTAGAAAAATTAGAAGAATTAGTTCCTTACTTTAATAAAAACACAAATTCGATTGATCATGAATATGCAAGACAACAATTTTCAAATGGAAAAGCAGCTATGTTTTATGCTGAAACCGCTGAAATTAAGCTTTTTGGTCCAACGAAATTTAAGATTGGCATGTTTAATTTTCCTAAAGTGGAGGACGGAAAAGGAAACGCTACTAATTTAACTGGATCACCTGAAGGGTTTATGATTTCTTCTAAAACAAAGCATCCAAAAGAAGCGATGGAATTTCTTGAATTTTTAACATCAAAACAAATGGGTGAAAAGCTAGTAAAAGAAGTAGGGAAATACAGTGCAGTAAATGATACGGCTAACAGCATTAATTCAACCCCGGAGCAATTAGAAGCAGTAGATAATATTTTACAAGCCAAAGAGATGGCTCCATGGTTTGATATGGCAATCGATGCTCGAATTGCAGATGCTTATTTAACAGGCGCTCAGCTTATGCTAAATGGTGATAAAACACCTAAAGAAGTAATGAAAGATGTACAAAAAGCGGCAGCGAGTGTTCGTGCTGAATCTAAAAAGTAAGGAAGTGAAAAAGCAATGTTAAAACGCAATAAGCTAACCCCTTATTTATATCTTCTTCCTGCATTTGCTTTTTTGCTACTTGTGTACCTCCCTATTTTTCAGAATATTTGGGATAGTCTTTATGAGTGGAGTACATTTTCACCAGACAAGGTTTTTGTAGGAATAGATAATTATGTTCACTTATTTAAAGACCCTGTCTTTTATCAAGCACTGAAAAATAATATTCTTTATGCGGTCATTTCAATTATTTTTCAAGTGGGTGGAGGTCTGATTGTGGCTGCCGTTTTAGAAGATAAACTTATTCGAAAGTTTTCTCCTTTTTTTCGAACGGTTTATTTTTTACCAGTAGTCGTTTCGATGACCGTTATCGCTTTGTTGTTTACTTTTTTTTACAACCCTGAAGTAGGGCTTTTAAATCAAGTACTCAAAATGATTGGATTAGATTCGTTGGCAAAACCTTGGCTAGGAGACAGTGATACGGCTATTTATGCAGTAATTGCTGTATCTCAGTGGCAGTCTATCGGCTATATTGCCATGCTATATATTGTAGCGATACAAAAAATCTCACCTGAACTGTATGAAGCAGCTGAAATAGACGGCGCTAATAAGTTTAAAATGTTCTTTCATATTACTGTACCGCAAACAAAAGAAATGACATTTGTAGCTGTTATTTTAACACTCACTGGTGCTTTTACAGTATTTAATGAACCTTATATTTTAACTGGAGGCGGACCGGGTACATCATCTGAAGTCCTAAGTACGTATTTATACAAAACAGCCTTTTCGAAAGATATGATGGGCTACGCTTCTTCAATTGCTACTGTCATTTTAATTATTACGCTGTTGATTTCTCTTGTTCAAATGAAAGCATTTAAAACAGGAAAGGAAGACGCTTGATGCAGATGCCTAAAACAAATGTCACCTTACCTAACGTTGTCAATACAGCCGCTGAAGAAAGAAAAAAGAAGAGGTACACAGGTGTAACGATAGTATATGTCGGACTGATCGTCTATTTTATCGTCATTGCGTATCCTTTGCTTTGGATGATTATAAGTTCTTTTAAAAGCACGGATGAAATCTTTACTCACAGCTGGTCTATGCCGCATACTTGGCTAATTGAAAATTACGTGACCGCGTGGAAAAGCGGAATATCTTCTTACTTTTTAAACAGTGTGATCGTCACGGGCGCGTCTTGTTTTTTGACGGTTCTGGTCAGTGCCTTAGGAGCTTATGGACTATCACGCTTTGAGTTTCAAGGAAAAGCTATTGTCCTTATTATATGTCTGGGAGGGCTTATGCTTTCTCCTCAGGTAAGTTTAATTCCTTTGTATAGCATTATTCAAAAACTTGGAATCTATAATACACACTTGGCGCTGATTCTGCCTTATGTTGCTTATCGAATTCCTTTAACCATTTTGTTAATTCGAGCTTATTTTCTTTCGATTCCAAAAGAACTGGAGGAAGCAGCTCGGTTAGATGGATGTACAAGCTTGGGGATTTTATTTCGGATTTTTATTCCAATGAGCACGCCCATTTTATTAACAACGACAATTTTGACAGCTTACTACACATGGAATGAATTTATGTTTGCCATTATCTTTATTGACGACGACAGTTTGCGTACAATCCCAGCAGGATTAATGCAATTTAGAGACGCTTTGCAAACAGATTGGGGGGTATTACTAGCTGGACTGACCATTTCAGCAGCACCGATTGTTATGTTGTTTTTATTTATGCAAAAATATTTTATCCGTGGCATTGCTAACGGAAGTGTTAAATAATAGGAGGATAAGCAGATGAAACTAATTGGAGTAGGGGATAATGTAGTAGATTACTATAAAGATCAAGGAAAGATCTATCCAGGCGGCAACGCGCTAAATGTGGCCGTATTTTATAATAGATTGAGCAATCATCAGTCTTCCTATATGGGAATCGTGGGGAATGACGAATCGGCAGAGCATGTAGTAAATACTCTGCAGCAAGAAAAGATGGATATTAGCAGAGTAAGAAGAGCTGTAGGCGAGAATGGAATGGCGGTTGTAACACTTGACGAACAAGGTGATCGAATTTTTGTAGGATCAAATAAAGGGGGCGTTCAATCTAGATTAAAACTAATGCTGAACGAATCGGATTTAGCCTATATTCGTCAGCACGATCTTCTTCATACGAGCGTTTTTAGTCATTTAGAATCTGACCTTCCGTTGCTACATAAAATCATTGATATTTCCTTTGATTTTTCTACGAGATACGATGAGGAATATTTACAGCAAGTATGTCCATATATCAGCTATGCATTCTTCTCAGGAAGCAGCCTGCCAGAAGAAGAGTGTATGAATTTAATAAAGCGAGTACACTTGTTAGGAACCAGTGTCGTATGCGTGACAAGAGGAGAAGAGGGAGCTTTATTATCAGTCGGAAATCAGTTATTTAAACAGCCTATAATTCCTACAAATGTAGTGGATACGCTTGGGGCTGGAGATTCTTTTATAGCTGGTTTTCTTTCTTCTTATCTACCAGAAAAAAATATAGCCAAAGCCCTCCATAATGGATCATTGGTGGCATCACAAACTTGTCAAAATTACGGAGCATTTGGATATGGAAAAGAATATCATACAGACTGTGAAATGGTTTTAAAGTGAATAAAATAGCGCCTTTGCTTCTAAAGCAAGGCGCTATTTTATTAAGCATTAGAACTGTCTATAGTGAACGTAACGCGATTCGCAGGGTAGTGTAGAAAGGATGAATGAATCGGTCTTTTTTGTGAATCATACGCTACTTTTTCCACTTTAAACAGAGGCTCTCCGACTTCACACTCTAAATGTTTTGCTTCATCCACATTTGCAAATACCATGTTCAATAATTTTTTATTATGAACCGGAGCAATATTGTACTTATTTTTTATAATATCGTACATTGAAACTGAATTATGGACGTGCTGATCTAAATGTGGTAACAATTCTAAGGAGTAGTGAGAAATTTCTAAGGTAAGAGGCTGGTCGTCATAATACAGGATGCGCTGCAGTTCAAGGACTTCACTTTCTGGAGGGATTGATAACATCTTTGCCACAGGAGCTTTTACAGGTTTTATACCAAAAGACAAAATTTTAGTCTGCGGTACTTTCCCTAATTCCGACATATACTCTGTATGCCCATTAACGGCAAACAGCTCTCTCTTAGCTTTTGGATATTGAACAAAGGTTCCTTTTCCTTGCTGACGTATCAGAAGGCCTTCTTCTACTAAATCTAATACGGCTTTTCTTACCGTAATTCGACTTACTCCGTATATATCGCACAAATCCGTTTCAATTGGAAGTTTTTCACCCGGAGTATAAACTCCTTTATTAATATCTTCTGTAATAGCCTGTTTTAACTGCATATATAAAGGCGTAGAGCTATGAGTATTTAACTTCATCTTTTTCCTCCTCTTTCCTAAAGACTTTTTTTTGAATATAATTATATTATAACGTAATGTGATGTTATATTACAATTTGCTTTTCTCCCTTTTTATCATGTATGTTTGATACAAAAGAAAGAAAGGTTGGCGAATTCAAAGTTCTATAGCATTCACCTTTCTTTTTCATTAATTGAAAACATGGGTAATGGTTAGACAAGCAATAGAAAATATGCAACAATTTTTATTACCAGCTTCTTCAATATAAGATAAAATATAAAGAAGGTAAGAACTTTATAAAAAGGAGATTCCGCCATGGGTGAAAAAAAGAATATTGATATAGGTGGTCTTAGTTTTGCTTGGGATTTAGAAAAAGGACAATTTAGCTTTGAAGGAGAAGATGCGATCCTTTTTTGGATTTCTTCTGCGATGAAAACATTGTTTGATACAATCGAAGAAATATCTGGAGAAGAGGCAGCTTCGGTAGTACTGGAAACCACTGGTTTCCGACAAGGATTAGTAGTAGGAGAGTACTTTCAAAATATGAAAGGCGTAACGGTTTTTGAAGCGGCTGAGTTAATTACCAATACATACGCTTCGGCTGGATGGGGAAAAACAACCATCAAATATTTAAATCCTGAAAGTAAAACTCTATCTGCTGAATTAAAAGACAGTTGGGAACATAAAATTAACGTGGCGCAAAAGAAAACAAAGGGAGGAAATTTTCTTCCGGCCCATTATGCAGGGATTTTTACAGGACTATTCGGAACAAATATTTGGTACAAGGTGATTCAACATCAAATAGAAGGGCATGAATGCACCACAGTAGAATACTTCCCTTCCAACATTGATATCACTCAAAATATTCATCAATTAGCCAGAAGAAAAGAAGCGCAGAAAATAGAACATTTGGAAAACATTGTAGCAGAAAAAACAGCAGAGTTAAAAGATCTTATTAAAAAGCTGTCTTCTCCTATTATTCCGGTTTTGGAAGGCATAGTCGTCGTTCCTTTGATTGGCAAATACGACGAGGATCGAACGGAAGATTTGATTGTTAATACACTAAATAACCTCCCAAAACATCAGGCTAATTATCTTGTGCTGGATTTAACCGGATTGGATAAAGAACTTACTGAATATACGGCAAGCCTTATCGAAAAATTAGGTGCAGCAGCGTCCCTGATTGGTACAAAAACCATTTTAGTAGGAATTTCTGCTGACTTAGGCTTAGTTATATCAGAGACTCATATTGATTTATCAAAATATGATTGTTTTCAAACACTGCAGCATGGCATTCATTATGCATTGGCACAAAGCGGACGAAGCATCGTTTAAAAGATATATTTTAAATATAACAAAATGCACTCATTCAACATCATAACAAAGTTCTTTATCAAAGAACGGAGATATATTGAAGGATTTCATTTTTTAAAAGAGGAATTGACATGAAACCAAAAGGTGTTATATTGTTTATATATAAAACCTTTTGGTGTTATTTTTTAAAAAAGGAGAATGAAGATAACGATGAATGATAAAAGTGTATTAGAAGATGTAAAACAAACGATAATGTTTAACGCGCCAATTCAAAAAGTTTGGGATAAAGTCGCAACGGCAGAAGGGCTCCAACAATGGTTCATGCCTAATGATTTCCAGCCTCAGGTAGGATATGAATTTCATTTACAATCGCCTTTTGGGCCATCTCCGTGTAAAGTATTAGAAATAGATGCACCAAACTACCTTTCTTTCTCTTGGGATACGGATGGATGGATCGTTTCGTTTACCTTAAAAGAAATGGGTAATCAAACTGAATTTACGCTTGTTCATAGCGGATGGAAAGAAGCTGAAACACTTCTTGAAAAAGCAAACGAAAAGAGTTCAGTGGTACGAAATAGAATGAGTTACGGGTGGATTAGTCTCGTGAATGAAAAACTTCGAAAGGTTGTTGAAAACTAAATGACTTCACCAGCTGCCAAGCATGATATCTTTCAAGCCATTGCTGATCCTACTCGAAGAAAAGTACTTGAGCTGCTTTCTGAAAAAGAATTGCCTATTTCAGAAATAACGTCTCATTTTTCAATAAGCCGTACCGCTATTGTCAAGCATCTTCATATACTTTCAGAAGCAGACTTAGTTCATGGACAGAAAAAAGGAAGAGAAAAAGTGTATCATCTTCAGCCAGAGCCTTTGAAAGAAATAAAAGATTGGCTTTCTTATTACGAACAATTTTGGACAAACAAATTATCTATTCTTCAGCATATTGTTGAAAGAGATGAAGAAAGAAAGCAATAGAAAACGCACAAAAAAATGCTTTTATAGTGATTACCGCAAAGCCAGTCGTTAAAAAGACTGGCTGTTTTATATAAAAGCTCATTTTACGCTAAAACGACAAATAAAAAATAGTTAATAAAAGAACAGAAAAACATAGGGCATGTCTTTGATTACAGAGATAGACCTTGAGGGGGAAACAGAATATGAACAAGCTTTTATTTTACGGGACGAGCGATGCTCAAGGGGTGCCTCGATTATTATGTGACTGTAAAGTATGCACGGAAAAAGATCCATTAAATCAACGCACAAGACCTAGCGCACAGTTTACACTGGACGGTAACGTGTTTTTGATTGATGTATCACCTGATTTTAAATATCAATTTCATTTATATAATAACAAAAAAATCCCTTCTACCGTCTTGATTACTCACCCTCACAACGACCATGTTTCTGGGTTAGGAGATTTAGCCGACTTATGCTACTGGAATAATGTAAATACAGAAGTCGTAGGAGCGCCTGAAGTCATCAATGAGTTAATCGAAAGATTTCCTTATCTCGCAAAAAGAAAAGGGCTTACCTTTAATGGCACGTTAAAATGGGAAAGAGGAGAAACGATCATTACGTTTCATAAAGTAAATCACGGATTTAACGGTTATTCCTACGGCATTGTAGTCCATCAAAAACAAGGCGAACGCTGGGCGTATGTATCCGATTCTTTTAATGTGACAAATGAACAGTGGAAGCCTTTTTACCACTTAGATTTACTGATATTCGGTACATCTTTCTGGAAAGAATATCTTCAAAAAGAAAAAAGATCCGTATATGATGTGACAGAGGCAATGGAGATTAAAGCGAAGCTGCAGGCAAAAAACGTGGTGTTTACTCATTTATCACATGATATCGATATCAGAAAGCACGCTGAGATGCTTTTAGATAAAAACGTAAGCTTTGCCTATGACGGACGCGAGGTTTTCTTACCTTAAGCATAGTGATACATAAACGCATAGAAGGTTTCATTTAAAGAAGCAGCGGAGGTAAAGCGCTGCTTCTTTAAATTTGTAAATTAGATATGCTCGATAAAATCACTTACAACTTTGTTAAATCGGTCGCCTTCTTCTAGAAAAGGGCAGTGGCAGCTGTTTTCAAATACTTCAAGTACAGAACCTGAAATCAGCTTTTGAATATGTCTTCCAGCCGCTACAGGAATGAGCTTTTCTTCTTTTCCAAAGCACAGTAAAGTAGGAGTTGTAATAAACGGGAGAAACTCTCGATAGTCCACAATGGATTGATCAAACAAAATAGCACTGGCTATCGACTCGGGCATTTTCGTTACTTCTTTCATGATCCAATGTTTATTTTCTTCGGTTAACTCATCCTTAAACATAAGCGGAATAAAACTTTCTAACGTACTTGTTCGATTAAGTTGAATACCTTGCATGAGCGAAATAAGCGCAGGTAAATCAAATGCACCGATTGGGAAGTCCGGCCACTTAAAGTCTGAAGCCATTTCATCTACAATAACATTACCTTTTACATTTTCTTCACCAAATTGTTTTAAATATTCCCACACAACAAAAGCACCCATCGACCAGCCTACTAATATGACGTCTTTTAATCGATGAGAGTTTATAAACTCATGCACATCACGAGCATAAGTAGAAATTGTGTGACCGTATGGAGTATGACTTGAATTTCCGTGTCCTCTTAAATCCAACAGAACAGTCTGATACTGTTTCGAAAAAAAAGAAAGCTGGCTATGAAAAAAACGACTGCTCATCCATACTCCGTGAATGAAAATAACAGGTGTTCCTTCTCCTTGTTGTTCATAGTACAAAGTTGCACCGTCTTTTAATGTGTAAAAAGGCATCATTTTCGCCCCCGATCTCAAAGATTCATATCTCATCATGTATGCACGAGAACATTCATATAGAACGTATCACGGCAGTAAAACTTTATTAAAAAACAAATCCTAGAAGTGAGAGCTTTGATATGTTATACTATTACAGGCTTAAATACTGTATGTTTTTGAAACAATCATTCACTATACTACTTTTTAGATAGAAGCATCCTTATAGAAAGGATGTTGTTTTTGTCGTAATGTACCTTTAAGTAATGAATTGTTACCATTAATTCGGTTCGCAATAACCGACCTACATGCATTATATCTTGCAAATATAAACAGATAGGTGGAAGAAGCAACATGACTGAAAGAAAACCATATCAAGTACTACTATATTATTTGTACACTCCAATTGAAAATCCTGAAGAGTTTACAGCTCAGCACTTGGCATTTTGTAACGAGCTTGAATTAAAAGGACGCATTTTAATTGCGGCTGAAGGGATCAATGGAACGGTATCAGGAACAGTTGAACAAACAGATAAATACATGGAAACGATGAAAAATGATCCTCGTTTTGAAGGTATTGTATTTAAAATAGACGAAGCAGATGAACATGCGTTCAAAAAAATGCACGTACGTCACCGCAAAGAATTAGTCACTCTTCGTTTAGAAGAAGATGTGAATCCTCTTCGTGTAACGGGTAATTACTTAAGCCCAAAAGAATTTTATCAAGCAATGCAAGATGAGAATACGGTCGTAATTGATGCACGAAACGATTATGAATACGATCTAGGTCACTTCCGAGGAGCTGTTCGTCCGGATATTCGAAACTTCCGTGAGCTTCCTGAATGGATTCGCGACAACAAAGATCAGTTTGAAGATAAAAAAATCTTAACGTACTGCACAGGCGGTATTCGCTGTGAAAAATTCTCTGGATGGCTTCTTGAAGAAGGTTTTGAGGATGTAAGCCAGCTTCACGGAGGTATCGTAACATACGGAAAAGATCCGGAAGTACAAGGTGAACTATGGGACGGCCAGTGCTATGTATTTGATGAGCGCATCAGCGTACCAGTTAATCAAAAAGAACATGTGATTGTCGGGAAGGATCATTTTACCGGCGAGCCTTGTGAACGCTATGTTAACTGTGCAAACCCAGAATGCAATAAGAAAATCTTAGCTTCTGAAGAAAACGAACACAAATATTTACGCGCTTGCTCACATGAATGCCGAGTAAGTCCTCGTAACCGCTATGTAAAAGAACATGGTTTAACAGAAGAAGAATTTGCAGCACGTGTTAAAGAGTTAGAAAAAGAACACGTAACTTTATAATAAAAAAACAGCACGCTATACACAGCGTGCTGTTTTTTTATGAAAAGATTCTCTTGGAACCTAGTGTTTAGAGAAGATCATATAACGGGTAATTATAAAAAAAGGGAAGATATTCCTGTTTTTTATTTACTTAAAGAAGTATTTTTTAAAAAAGCGATTATAAAAAACGGTTGTACATAAAAACGACAAAGGAGCTTGAAAATGGAAGCGAAAATTGAAAAAAAGTACGATGGACGTTTGCTTGAAGGACCCCTATGGGATGAAGAAAATCAAAAATTAGTACTAGTAGACATCTTAGATAAAAAGCTTCTTACGTACGATCCAAAAACGACAACCTTAGAAGATATTGCTCTTCCTTCAGTCGTTACAAGCGTTTCTAAAACCAATCACTCAAAATTGATTGTCTCCACTCGTAATCAGCTGCTTTTAGTTGATAAAAACAAAAAGAATCATGAAGAGTATATACGTTTAGATACTCTGGAACAAACCATGCGTTTTAATGATGGGAAATGTGATCCGTATAATCGCTTTTGGGTTGGAACGATGAGTGAAGAAGATGAAGAAGGAAAAGCCCAGCTGTACGTAGTAGATGAAAAAGGTGTAATTAAGAGCGCTAAAGAAGGATTAAGCGTGTCAAACGGGTTAGCTTGGAATCGGGCAGGAGACAAATTCTTTCTGGTTGATTCACTGAAAAATAAAATTATGTCTTATTCATTTTCTAAAGAAACAACAAGGCTTGAAAATGAAAAAGTGGTGATTGATCTTTCAGATATGGACGGGTTTCCTGATGGAATGACAATTGATGAGCACGACCGATTATGGGTAGCGCTTTGGGGAGGTTCGAAAGTTATTTGTGTAGATCCAGATAAAGGAGAAATTATAGAATCTATTTATCTTCCTGTTTCCAATGTAACCTGCTGTACATTTGGAGGAGACGATTTACAAACCTTATTTATCACCACAGCTAAAGAAGAAGAAAAATATGAAGAAGCTGCCGGGTCTCTTTTTTCATGTCGAGTAGGAGTAAAAGGCGTGCCGGCTTATACTTACGTGTATTAGAGAAGCGCTTATCTAATGTCGTCATGCTTAAAGTCCGTTAACGATAGATATTAAATGCAGTTTCTACAACTCCTTTGCACTGCGTTCATTCCCTTTACATTTTATTCTTTATGATGAAGAGGAATAAAACATGACGATAACGAATTTCCATAAAGAAGCCTTTTAAAGAATATGAATACTTGTATTGGGTAATAATGGGTAAAGGTACAAAAGGAGGAATTGTTTTGGAACAAACATTGTATGAAAAAGTGGGCGGACAAGAAGCGATTGAAAAAGTAGTAGATTATTTTTATTCTGAGCTTGTATTAAAAGACGAAACAGTCAGTCACTTTTTTGAGCACACGGATATGGATAAACAACGTCGACATCAAGCTAAGTTTATAAGCTTTGCCTTAGGTGGACCGAATCAATATTCAGGAAAGTCGATGACCAAAGCACATGCAAATATGAATATTCAACCCGAACATTTTAATGCAATTGCTAAGCATCTTCACGATGCACTTGCTCACTTTAATGTTGAAGAGTCTGATATTGACCAAGCATTAAGTAAAGTTGAATCCCTAAGAAATGATATTCAATATAAATAAATCCTAAAAAAAAGAAGGTTACCGTAACCTTCTTTTTTTATGCTCAAAGCTGTGATGTATGAAAGAAACATGGAAAAGACATCGTAATATGATAAAAATGCAATAGTTGAAAATATTTATTGAAAGTCTGGGAGTGGGAGTATGTCAGCAATTAATGGGAAGCAATACGTAGAAAGAATTAATCAATTAAAAGCAAATATATGGGTTGATGGCAAGCTCGTAACAGGCAATATATCAGAACATCCGGCTTTTAAAGGAGC
The DNA here is from genome assembly GCF_049199565.1 of Priestia sp. D3YE.R1. Classification (NCBI taxonomy): domain Bacteria; kingdom Bacillati; phylum Bacillota; class Bacilli; order Caryophanales; family Bacillaceae; genus Priestia; species Priestia sp. D3YE.R1. The sequence goes on from NZ_JBLTHW010000003.1 coordinate 580,487, forward strand.
CATTAACAGTCAAGCTAAGCTTTATGATCTTCAGCATGATAAAAAAATCAAAGATATCATGACATACCAATCTCCGGCTTCTAAGGAATTTGTCGGTACATCTTATTTACAGCCTAAAACAAAAGAAGAGTTAAAAAAAAGACGAGAGATGACTCAGCAATGGGCGCAATTAACCCATGGTATGATAGGAAGAAGTCCAGATTATATGAATACCGTATTGATGGCTTTTGCATCCTCTGCAGAACTCCTGAGAGGAACAGAAAATTGCTTTCCTGAAAACATCGTTTCTTATTATGAATATGTGAGAGAGCACGACTTATCGCTCACTCATACATTCATCGATCCTCAAGTCAATCGAATCCAATTTTATTACGAGCAAAACGACGAACCGATAGCAGCAAAAATAGTTGATAAAAACAATGAGGGAATCGTTATCCAAGGAGCGAAACTGCTTGCTACCCAGGGTGGAATGACGGATGAGCTACTCGTACTGTCTTCAGCGGGCATTCAAGGAAAAGAAAAAGGGTTTGCTTTTTCGATTCCAAGTAATACAAAAGGAATTAAATTTATTTGTAGAGAATCATTTGCAGGAAAAGATTCGACGTTTGATTATCCATTAAGTTCTAGATTTGAAGAAATGGATACAATTGTTGTCTTTGACCATGTATTAGTACCGTGGAACCGCGTGTTTTTCTATGAGAATGTTGACGTATCAAATACATTCCTTGCTTCTAGTTCCTTCTCAGCCTTTGCTCTTCATCAAGTAACTTCAAGGAGAATTGTCAAAACAGAATTTGTATTAGGAATTGTACAATCTCTGATTGAAACCATTAACATTACGGACTATCCGCATGTGCGAGAAAAAGCCACGGACCTTATTATTGCGTTAGAAACGATGAAAGCTCTCGTGATGAAAGCAGAAGAAGAAGCGGAAATTGATCCATGGGGCTACATGCGTCCGAATGAAACTACACTTCGTATTGCCGCACATTTATTTTCAAAAACATACCCTACCTTTACAGAGATTATCCAGCTTTTAGGTGCCAGCGGATTAATGGCAATACCGACAGAAAATACGTGCCGCTCATTGGTTAAAGAAGATATTACGCGTTATTTGCAAGCTAAATCGAGAGGAGCAGAAGATCGAATCCAGCTTTTTCGACTAGCGTGGGATTTAACGATGAGTCCGTTTGGCACTAGAGAAACACTGTATGAACGTTTTTTCTTTGGGGAGCCTGTACAATTAACTAGTTATCTGTACTTATCTTACGATAAAGAGCCCTATGTACAGAGAGTCACCGATTTTTTGAAAAGTTAACGGAGAAAACTGATCTCCGCTGGATCTGATAGTTTAGTTACAAAAACAGCGGAGATGCTTATTGAATAAATTTGAAAAATCTGCAATAATTTTCAGGGAATCATTTCTGTGAAAACACGAAGGAATACTATAAAGATAGGATGTTACAATGAAGCAATTAATCTATTTTGGTTTAGAACAAGCAAAATCTTGTGTTTTTCCTGTTATTATTTTTCTTACATTGGCTATGACAAAAATAATTGAAGTACCGTTTATTTCTCGATATGACCTTATTTTATTAGTCTGCCTAGGAACTCAAGTTTTAATGGTGATGTTTAAACGAGAAACGCTTGATGAAGTAAAAGTCATCGCAGTATTTCATTTAATTGGACTAGCGTTAGAACTCTACAAAGTTCATATGGGCTCATGGAGCTACCCGGAAAAAGCTTTCACTAAAGTCTGGGGAGTTCCGCTGTACAGCGGATTTATGTATGCTAGTGTAGCCAGCTACATGTGCCAAGTGTGGAGAAGGCTTGAATTAAAGCTTACGAATTGGCCTGCTACATGGATGGTCAGTATACTAAGTGCGGCTATTTACCTTAACTTTTTCACGCATCATTTCATTTACGACTTCCGCTGGTTTTTAAAACTTTTTACTTTATTTATTTTTTATCGAACTTTTGTGTATTTTACGGTTAATAAACGTACATATCGCATGCCTTTAGTATTGTCTTTTGTACTGATTGGCTTTTTCATTTGGATCGCTGAAAATATCGCAACATTTTTCGGAGCATGGCAGTATCCAGATCAACAGCAGCAGTGGACAATGGTTCATATAAGTAAAATTAGCTCTTGGCTTCTTCTTGTGATTGTTAGTTTCTTGATTGTTGCTTTACTAAAGCATTTAAAAGAAAATCAAAGCCAATTCAAACAAAGGAAGAAATCAAGAGAAACAAATGAAATATATGAAAGATAGAAACATAACTATGTACACGCTGTTAATATAAGGTACAGAATTTTTGGAGGCTTATATGCAAGAATATATTTTTTATCTTCCCTATTTTAAATCAGCAGGGAAGACCGTAGCAGTTACAAATGAAAATGGAGAAAAAGTCGGACAACTTAAGAGAACGCATAAAAATATGTGGACTAAAAGTATTGATTTTTTAACTCGTGATGGACTTCCAGTTTTAGATTCTATTTCTTGGTTTCCTATCTTCTCCTGCGGCTTAAAGGTACATTTACAAGTTCAATGGGAAGGAAGAACGGTGCTTATTGATCACGTGGAAAAACACCGGTGGGTGATAAAAGAAAATGGAAAAACAGTGGGGTATCTATTAGGTAAAGGAATAACTAAAAACGAAGGGAAACAAGAAATTAGATGGGGAAATAACGTCTACATGTTAAGCAGTCATGAAGCCATAGAGGAAGCGTGTATTTTTAATCAAAAAAGAGAAAAAGTCGCAGAGTTTAAATCAGACCTTTTTTATTTTAAAGAAGGCAAACACTCAATAAGAGTAATAGAAGAACTGCCGGTACCCATTTTTATCGCTTCTTACTATATAACTAATTTTATTATGTCATACATATAATCAGGCGCAGAATGATTCTGCGCCTGATTTTTATATCATGATTTTACAAATATCATTTGTGAATTCAACGGGATCACTAATAGATAAGCCTTCAATTAAAAGAGCTTGGTTATATAATAGATTTGTATAAAGGTCTAATTTCGCTTTATCCTTTTCAAATGCATCTTTTAAAGAGGCGAATACATCATGATTTACGTTAATTTCTAACACTTTTTCTGCTTTCACATGCTGATTGTCAGGCATAGCACTTAAAATTTTCTCCATTTCAATCGTTACTTCACCATCAGCTGATAAGCAAACGGGATGTGTTTTTAAACGCTTAGACGCGCGCACATCTCCTACTTTTTCCGCCAAAGCTTTTTTCATATAGTCAAATAGCTCTTTGTTTTCTCTTTCCTCAGACTCATTGAGCTGTTCTTCCTCTGCTTCAATACCTAAGTCACTGCTTGCAACAGATTTAAATTCTTTTTCTTCGTACGTCATTAACATTTTAATCGCAAATTCATCGATATCTTCTGTAAAATACAGAATTTCGTACCCTTTATCTGCAACCAATTCTGCTTGAGGAAGCTTTTCAATTCGTTCGTACGATTCGCCTGATGCATAATAAATATACTTTTGATCCTCAGGCATGCGCGATACATACTCATCTAGTGTTACGAGCTTTTTCTCTGTAGAAGAATAGAATAAAAGCAGGTCTTTTAACACGTCTTTGTTGCTGCCAAAGTCACTGTAAACGCCGTACTTCAGCTGGCGGCCAAATGATTCATAAAACTTCTCGTACTTTTCACGTTCGTTTTTAAGCAAGCTTTTTAATTCATTTTTGATTTTCTTGCCGATGTTTTTGGCAATCAGCTGAAGCTGGCGGTCTTGCTGCAAAATTTCACGTGAAATATTAAGAGATAAATCTTCAGAATCTACCATACCTTTTACAAAGCTAAAGTAATCTGGAAGAAGATCTGCACATTTATTCATAATTAAGACGCCGTTTGAATACAATTCAAGTCCTTTTTCAAATTCTTTTGAGTAGTAGTCAAACGGACTATTTTCTGGAATAAATAAAATGGCATTGTAGCGAATCGTTCCATCCACATTAATATGAAGGTGAGTGAGCGGTTTATCAAATCCGTAGCGCTTTTCTGAATAAAACTGCTCATAGTCTTCTGAAGTCAATTCATTTCTGTTTTTCTTCCAGATCGGTATCATACTGTTGATAACTTGTTCTTCTGTATAATCTTCTAGCTCGTTATCAGAACCTTCTTTAGGGCGTTTTTCCGTTATGTCCATTTTAATCGGGTAGCGGATAAAGTCTGAATACTTTTTAATGATCTCTTTTAAACGATATTCTTCTAGATACTCATCATATGTTTCATCTTCTGTATTTTCTTTAATTTTTAAAATGATTTGAGTTCCAACCGTTTCTTTTTCGCACGGCTCGATTGTATAACCATCAGCACCAGTAGATTCCCATTTATAGGCTTTATCGCTGCCTAAAGCTTTACTAATCACCGTTACGACATCTGCTACCATGAACGCAGCATAAAACCCAACGCCGAATTGGCCGATAATCGTGTGTCCGTCCTTTGTTTCATTTTCGTTTTTAAACGCAAGAGAACCGCTTCTTGCAATTGTGCCCAAGCTGCTTTCAAGCTCCTCTTGCGTCATACCAATTCCAGTATCCGTAATGGTTAAGGTACGGTTAGTTTTATCTGGTGTTACTTTTATGTAGTAGCTTTCTTTGTTAAAATGCAAGGAGTCGTCTGTTAAAGCTTTGTAATAAATTTTATCGATTGCATCACTTGAATTTGATAGAAGTTCTCTCAAAAATACTTCTTTTTGAGAATAGATGGAATTAATCATCATCTCTAATAATCGCTTTGATTCGGCTTTGAATTCTTTTTTTGACATAAGAAGTTCTCCTTTCCAAATAGGGCTTATAAAATAATTAGCACTTGAGTTGATAGAGTGCTAATCACTCTTCTTATTTAACATGTATTGGGGTATTTGTCAATATATTAGGAGATTCACCAAAGAGATTAAAAATTAGACTGAAAAAAGCAAACTTTTAAAAAAAAGGTTGAACGTTCTGAAAGAGTTTGCTAGAATATACTTAATTTCAAAGACTATATGTGACTGGCGAAACGCGGATAACCGTGAGGAAGCATATAGTGACGTAGCCGTTCGCCTGGGCAGAGGTAAGGGATTAATACATATCTCTTACCTCTTTCTGTTTAGGGGGAGAGGATATAGAAGTTATCAGACATGTAGGCTAAAAAACCAGACTTTTAAAAAAATTAAAAATGAAGTTCCTTTATCCAAAGGTAAAAACGTGTAAAACTACGATGATAATCAGAGGAGAGTACAAAATGAGCACATTAACATTGGAAAAAGTACAAACAATCAAAACATTAAACAACATTGCACAAAAAGGTCTAAATGTTTTTAATCAAGAAGGTTATCAAATTGACAACGACAGCGAAAATCCAGATGCTATTGTCGTGCGTAGCTTTAACATGCACAGCATGGCATTTGACCAAAATTTAAAAGCTATTGCACGAGCTGGAGCGGGGGTTAATAATATACCGGTGGACGCTTGCACGGAGCAAGGTATCGTTGTATTTAATACGCCAGGAGCTAATGCAAACGCAGTAAAAGAAATGGTTTTAACTACAATTATGGCTTCTTCTCGTAACTTATTTGCTGGAGTTGAATGGACAAAAGGATTAGATGGCCAAGGTGATCAAATTCCTAAGTTAGTTGAAGCAGGTAAAAAACAGTTTGTTGGAAAAGAAATCAAAGGCAAAACATTAGGCGTTATTGGTTTAGGTGCAATTGGTGCTCTTGTAGCAAACGACGCGCTTGATTTAGATATGGACGTAATTGGTTTTGATCCATTCATTTCTGTTAATACAGCTTGGAATTTGTCTCGCAACGTACAGCGTGCAATGTCTCTAGAAGAACTATTTGCAGCATCTGACTATATTACGGTTCATGTTCCATTAACGGAAGATACAAAAGGTGTTTTCAATAAAGAAACGTTTAGCATCATGAAACCAGATGTTCATATTTTGAACTTCTCACGGGGTGAGCTTGTAAACGAAGAAGATATGAAAGCTGCTCTTGAAAGTGGAAAAGTTGGACGATACATTACAGATTTCCCAAATCAAAATATCTTGAACATGAAAAATGTTGTGCCAATTCCTCACTTAGGGGCATCAACTCAAGAATCAGAAGAAAACTGTGCGGTAATGGCAGCACGTCAAGTGAAAAATTTCTTAGAAACAGGAAACGTTAAAAATTCAGTGAACTTCCCGAATGCATCTCTTCCTTACACTGGGAAAAAACGCGTAGCTGCTTTCCATCACAACGTGCCGAATATGGTAGGACAACTTACACAAGTATTCTCAAACTACAATTTAAACATCGCAGATATGGTGAACAGAAGCCGCGGTGAATATGCGTATACAATGATTGATATTGACAATCAAGTAAGCGACGAGATTGTGCCTGAGCTAGAAGAAAAAATTGGTCAAATTGAAGGAATTATTACAAGTCGTATTATCTAATTTCGTTACCATCATATTTTCAGTGTTACAGCCCTAACTTAGAAAAGTTAGGGCTGTTTTTACATGGTGTTTACCTCATATCATTTCCTTCATTCTCATATCATATAGAAATACCTTTAAAGAGGTGAACGTTTTGTCAGGAGAAATGATAGGAATTTTGATAGGGTCGCTCATCGCGCTGGCAGGAACATTTATTACTTCTGTCGTAGCTATAACGATGTCGAAAGAGCAATACAAACAAGAGCTTCGCAAAGCATTTATCCAAAAGAAAGTTGATGCCTATACCCATGTGTGTCAAGTTATTCTAGCTATAAAAAACGATTTACTTACAAAAACTGTTTCTTCAGCCGGCTTAAACTGGACGGCTCAATCTATTAACAAACTAGCAGATGTGTGTATTACGGAAGGGCTATGGATCGATGAAGAAGACAGCAAAAAGCTGGAGATTCTGCAGAAGCAGCTTTCAAAATTTGTATTTGATGAAATAGAACTGTCTAGACATGATATTCTCACAACCTGTTATGAAATTGTTGAATATTGCGAAAAAAGGGCAAGGATTCTTCATTCTATGACTACAAAAGAATAGGTGATTACTACTTTAAGAAGTGATAGTAGAAGTATTAAAAAAGCGTCGGAATATAAAGTCAAAAAGCAATCCGTTTATACACCAGCAGTCGACGAGGGCATTAAGCGATAGGAAAAGATAGGCTCAGTACCGGGTCTATCTTTTTGAGTTTATATAAAGATTAAATATATTTCTATATGAATATGTCCAAGCATTTATAGAAAACCCTCATAAAATAATATATTACAGAAAGGAGATGATTGTATGTCGAATTACGAGTCGAGCAAACCGTATATTAAAGCCGTTAATATACCTAATCCTTTATATCAATCTTTAAAAGGAGACTATTTTGTTGGACAAACTGAGCCTATTCGTTTTGGTGGAAATAGAAATGCTTGGGGCGGGTTAGTTAACCCTTCCGGCTCCGGAGTAGATTTATTTGTGAATGCTTTTACTATCACTAACTATTCCAACGAACCTTTTACTGCTGAAATTTGGTTTAACTCCATCCCGCCTGGAAAAGGAACAACTTCGGATAATGTGAGTCCAGCGAATACTACAATACGTTCAAAGCCAAAAGGGAAAATTAAATTTGCAGAAATGGTAAAAGGCTTTCCTACCAAAGGGGTAAACGTATTTAACCGTGTTGTTCCGCCGAAAAGTACATTAGTAAGTGATGAAGATGGTAAATTTATCTTTCCAAACAACGGTTCATACGTTATTTTCCTAGTTTCTCCGGGAAATAAAGAAATTAAAGCTGAAATTGCATATGGATGGTTTGAAAAAAAACGTAAGAAGAATTGTTAACTGAATAGGTCTTAGCGATTGTATGAGAAGTGTATGAGCTATTTCATATTTAATACAGTCCTTAACAAACAGTAAGTGTTTATAAAAAGAACTTTGCAGCAGCATACAAAGTTCTTTTTTATAGCTTGCGTTTTTTCGTTTGATTATGGATATCACCAAAGAAAAACAAAGCAAGCAAAAGGATAATTCTAACTACACAAGCGGTTTGAATAGTATTTAAGGATGTTGATGACTCAAGGATTAAAGCGAGAATACATAAAACTAAGCTACCTAGTACAATAGCAAAACGAATAACAAAGACGACTGTTATAGAACGAATGCCAAATACAGCTGATATACTAATCACCTCTTTGTAGAATGAAGTAACCTTTTCGTCCAGGGTATAAGCGTGCTTAACATCTCACGTTAATGTCTACATTCACATTATCTTAAGTTTCAATTCATACTGGCTTCATATAAATTAGTCATACTGAATGTATTAATGAAAGATATGAGGTGGAACAATGTTAAACAAGCTTTTTAAACTATTTACAACAGAAACCGAGATATCCAAAGATAAAGAAGTAGATCTCCACGAAGAGAACGATTTTAACGAAGTTTGTGATGATCATTTCATTATAGATGAGTATTAGAAGCCCTATAAAACGCTGCAAAAATGAGAGGGTTGATTGTATCTATATAACCATTAATCGTACAAGGGTCGTAAAGGTATACTTTTACGGCCGATTAATATTGATGAATTGCTTTTTACATGAAACAATGTGAAAAAAATGGGCATCCTAGAAGCAAAAGGAGGGGATAGAATGGGCAAAGAACCAAATGATGAAACAAGTGAAGGGCTGAATCAGCTTTTTGAAATCATCAATGCAAAAGGCGACGAGGGCGAACTTAGAGAAATTGTCAGTAGGAGCAGTGAAAAGAATAATCATAAAAATCATGAGGATCAATCGTAAAAAGAAAATAAAAAACCTCTTCATGGAAATCATGAAGAGGTCAGATGAAATAGTATTGCAACCATTCCATCCTGCAGAGTTTTAAAGTGTTTTAAACTCTTGATACGGCTGTTTTTATGGAACTGATGGGATTCGAACCCACGACCCCTTGTCTGCCAGACAAGTATTCTCCCACTGAACTACAGTCCCGATTATGTAGAGCCTTTATTGCGTGTTGACTCTACTATATTTTAATACGTATGCCGCGCGTTCGCAATAGTTATTTTCAGTGTTTTCTAATTTCTTCATAGGAATATTAACTTCTAAAAAAATCATTTACTTCTTGTTTATACGTATAAAAAAAACTTGGAATTTGGCTTGGTTCCAATCCTTGTGCAGCGTATTTGCTGATGGATTCGTAGTACCATTTCTGCTTTTCGAATCCTCTTTTAAAGCTATTCCAAATCGTATCTCCTTGCTGATCGTAGCTTTCTTTTAAAGACCGTAAATTGTCTAATTTATCTGCTACAATTAAAGATTTCACTTCAAGAGAACCAGTTTTCACAATTTGAATTGTATGCTGTTTACGTTCTTCCCAGCTTTTTGATTTGTTTTCTGTATGAGCTTCAACAATCCCCGCTACATCTAAACCAAATCTTTGTACAATTTCTTCGAGTGTTACACTTGTATCTTCTACAGCATCATGCAGATAAGCTGCTGCAATTACTTCTTCACTAAAACCTGCTTTTTCTAAAATATTACCTACGTTAATAGGATGAACAATATAAGGTGTATCGGACAGCTTGCGCATTTGGCCGCTATGAGCGTGTTCTGCATATCTACGTGCTTCTTTTATTAAAGACATCATATTCCTCCACTTTTTATACAGTATATCTTCATATTATTAGTATAAACGAATATAGCTTTCCTCACTTTATAAAATTGCACAAATTCATTTCTTATAATAAAGGAAGGCTACCAAAATCCCTTCTTATTGTAGAACCTAATATCTATTTAATAGGCCTGTATCAGTTGCCATTTCCTTTTTTATTCATAGTTTGTATGAAGGAGTGATAGCAATGCAAAACCGTAATAATCAAAATATTAAGGTCATTGATGTTTCTCATCACAATGGAACAATTGATTGGGCAAAAGTGGCGTCGGATGGTGTAAAAGGCGCGTATATTAAATTAACAGAAGGTACAACCTTCTTAGATAAAAAATCATATGATAATTATATAGGTGCAAAAAATGCAGGTCTACGTGTAGGCTTTTATCACTTTGCTCATGTTGATAATGATCCCATTGCAGAAGTTAATTTCTTTTTAAATAAATTAGGCAGCATGAAGGTTGATTTGCCTCATTGCTTAGATTTGGAAGAAAATAAAGGAAAAACAAAAGCGCAGGTCACAGCCTTTGCAGTTAGATGGATGGAGTATATTGAAAGGAAAACAAGCATCACGCCTATTCTTTACACGGGTTATAGTTTTATTAAATCCAATTTTACAAGCGCTGTGGCAAGATATCCGCTATGGATAGCTCGTTACAGTGGAAGTAACCGTTCTAAGGGATTTGCTAACCCAGGTGATACGGCGATTTGGGATAGATGGTCTATGTTTCAATATACAGATCAAGGAAAAGTAAACGGGATTAAAGGCAATGTTGATATCAATGAAATGGATCTGGATTTCTTTAATAGTATTAATACAGGCGTGACGGTGGTGGAAAATAATAAGCCATCAGCACAATTGCAGCAAGGTGATAGCGGACTAGCTGTAAAAGAACTGCAGCAAAACTTAATTAAATTAGGATTTGAGCTTTCCCAGCAAGGAACTGATGGTCAATATGGCAGTGAAACTGTTGCAGCTGTTAAAGCTCTTCAAGAAAAATATGGATTAACGTCAACCGGAAAAGCTGATGAGAAAACATTAGCTAAAATGATGGAACTCCTTAAGGGTGTAAGGAATCCTATAGAAGAATCGTTACCAAAGGTTACTTCACTTGGAGATAAATATTCTTTTCAAGTAAAAGCGAAGAAGGATATTGGAGTCTACAAATATGCGAATGTAACAGAGAATTTCAGAACGATAAAAAAAGGCACGGTATTTAGCGTATATGGCTATACGAATGCAGCATGGGCTGTTCCAGGCGGATTCGTGCAGATGAAAGACGTAGAACCTATCCCAGTTACAATTAAAACAGGCGGATTAAGTAAAGACATGGAAACAGAGTTTCGTGCTTTCTTAAAAAATGAAGGAATTGACAGTGAATTAAACGTACATGCAATAGGTAATCCATCAGCTGAACTCACAGCAGCTGGACTGGATTTGGTAAAAGTTAAGCAGTTTTTAGATAAAAAAGGCTGGTACTACAAGCAATAAAATCCTGCTCCGAAGAGCGGGGTTTTGGTTTGGGATTTTATAAAATAAGAATAACAAAGTATGTAATAACAAAAAAGGTTCTATGTATAGTTCACCTCTAACAGTCATATTTTTAGTCAACAGCTCATGGAGGGTAAATGAATATGAAAAATACGCAGATTCGAATTGAAACACTATCCTATCACTATGAAAACATTATGGTGAATGACGAAGTAGAGCGTGCGATAAAAAGTATTGAAGTGACGTATCGAGCATATAAACATAACCACGTTTTAAACGGACATGTAGTACTTTCAGGAGAAGAGATTTACGATCTTCAGCAGCTGACTCACGCAGTGGCTGGGAAAATAAAAGCAGAATTAGAAACTTCGTAAAAAAACGCCTTTCTTTAAATCTCAAACCAAGATTAAAGAAAGGCGTTTTTTATTAATTATTAATCAAACTGCAAAAAGAAGAAATTAAAGTATGTTCTAAATAAAATATATAAATAAAAAGCATATCATCTAAGAGAATTCCTCAAACCATACACATTATCTTTGTATTGTGAACCTTGGCTTTTTTACTACTGCTACTCGTCTTTTACTATGTGTAAGCAACACGCCGCTTAACGTAATGATGCTTCCAACAATGGAAGCTGCGCTCGGGATATCTTTTAAAAGCAGCCACGCTAAAAAAAAGGACAGCGCAGGAGTTAAGTAAAGAGAAATGGCAGCCTCAGCAGAACCTATACGCGATGTTAAATAAGCGAGTATCATATACGGAATAACGGTTGGGAATAATCCTAAATATATCACGCTTATCGCTGATCTGACAGAGATATGCGCAAGCTCTATTTCTAACCCTGGTAAAAAAACAAGCATAGAAATGGCAGCTCCCCAGATACTGTACGTTACAAAAGAAAGAAAACCATACTTTTTTAATAAATTTTTTTGACATACCATATAGATGCTTTCTGCAAGGGCAGCTAGTAGAATCAGTAAGATTCCATTAACCGAGTGTACAAAATTCTCTTTGCTAAAAGTTAAAAGTGCAATACCTGCAAAGCTTACTGCAGATCCAATCCATTTTCTTTTTCCGAACGCTTCATGAAAAAAGAAAATAGCTAAAAACGCGGAAAAAATAGGAGTCGTCGAGACCAGTAAACTCGCAATACCCGCACTTACCGTTTTTTCTCCAATGTTTAATGCCGTGTGATAGACGGTAAAACCTAAAAAACCGAGCGCTAAAAGAAGTGGAATATCTTTTATATCAGGCAATCGCATGCGTTTGGCTATTGCAATAACTAACAGCACTACAGAAGCAATACTTAATCGAACAAAAGCGAGGTGCTGAGGAGAAAACGATTCCAATCCTATTTGAATAACTGGAAATGCTGAAGCCCATAAGCTAATCATCAGTATATGTAAAAATACAAGACTAAACGTTAATTTCATGCTTATTCATCTCCATTTTTTATTTTGAACCCAACCAGTTTCCATCGTTGTTCCCATATTAATAAACATTTGATAAAATGTCTTCAACCAGTTTAAAAGCAATTAACCCAACCACTTTAAAAATAGGAGTAGACATATGAATCAAGACAACAGTTCTATTTATCCAAAATACAAGCAAATTATTGATTTTATGAAAGGGAAAATTGCCCGTGGAGAATGGCCGATTGGAAGTAAAATTCCCAGCCAGCGAAAGCTTGCAGCTTTGTTCGACGTTAATCGAAGTACGGTCATTACGGCATTAGAGGAATTAACAGCGGACGGTTTAATTGAAGGTAAGATAGGAAAAGGAACAATCGTTGTAAATAATACGTGGACACTTTTGGCTACGAATCCGCCCAATTGGAATGTTCATGTGAAATCAGGTATGCATCGGCCGAGTCAAGCCATGGTACAAGATATTAATGAATCCGAATTTAACTCAAACCTTATTCAATTAAGCAAAGGAGAGCTTTCACCTGACATATTTCCTAAAAACAAAATGAAATACGCCGTAGAAAAAGTAGCAGAAAATATGGAGGTTCTGGGATACGAAGAACCTAAGGGTTATTTTCCTTTACGAAAAGAGTTAAGTACGTATATGAAAACAATAGGGATTGAATCTTCTCCAGATTCTATTTTAATTGTTTCCGGCGCTCTTCAAGCTCTTCAGCTTATTTCAATTGGACTGCTGCAAAACAACTCTTCCGTTTTGTTAGAAAAACCTTCTTATCTATACTCCTTACATGTATTTCAATCAGCCGGAATGAAACTCAAAGGTCTTGCTATGGATGAGGAAGGAATAAAAGTAACAGCTATAAAACGCGCCGATCCTCAAGAAGGGCAAGCTATTTTATATACAAATCCGTGTTTCCATAACCCAACGGGAACATTAATGTCACAAAATAGGCGTCACGATTTGTTGAAAGAGTGTGAGGAACATCAGCTTCCTATTATTGAAGATGATTTATATCGTGAATTATGGCTAAATGAACCTCCTCCGTTGCCATTAAAGGCTTTAGATAAAAATGGACACGTGTTATATGTTAGCAGTCTTTCTAAAACATTAAGCCCGGGATTACGTATCGGATGGATAGTCGGCCCAGAACCAGTCATTGAGCGTTTGGCGGATATTAAAATGCAAACAGATTATGGATCGAGCTCATTATCTCAAAGAGTAGCAGCAGAATGGTTTGAAAATGGCTTATATCAACAGCATATGGAAACTGTACGAACCAACTTGCGAACGAGAAGAAAAGTGATGCTGAATGCTTTGGAAACATACGCAGGAGATGTAGCAACATGGACGAATCCTGAAGGAGGCTTTTTTATATGGGTGCATATTCAACCTTCTATTTCAATGAAATCTTTATACTCTCGTGCTTTAAAAAGAGGGATATTGCTTAATTCTGGAAGTATCTATGCACAAGAAACCGGCAGTTACCTTCGGCTTTCTTACGCCTATGCCTCTTTACCAGATATCGATAGATGCATTAAAATTCTATCTGAACTGATTCAGGAATTGCAAGTATAGTAAAAAAAGGAGTAGTGGATTACCCACTATTCCCTTTTATTTGTATCAAACTCTTCTTCTTATAAAAAACTCCAAGTAACAACTGAGTATATATTACCGTCTATAAATACGTGTTATTTTCTATGGCAAAAATAAGTTAAGAAGACTTTTAATTTACTTTCTGTACGTTTTACATGTAAGTCGTGAATGGTTTTAACTACGTAATCATTATCAAACATTTCCAACACCTCAATTATTGTTAAGTTTCCTGTTTTTTATAGTTTATGAAATAATCAGACGCATATCATCCGCCATCAGCTGTAACTTTACAGTTCATCTTTTACAACTAAAGGCTGAAACGTACGCTCATGATTGAACGCACGAATAACAGGATATGCAAAAAAATGAAAAGTGTGCACGCTTTGTTTAAAAAAAGGCTATATCTCTAAAAAAAAGAAAATTGTCACACACATTTATGAATATGTATCTACTAAGTAAGAAGACTTTTTTAGTTGGTGGGATTGAAGGTGAAAAAGATGGATGAATTATTTAAAGATCTTGATGTGTACAGAACGCAAGAAGAAATGAAGCAGTATTTTGAACACACGCAGCAAATGATTCATCAAAACAAAGAGTATATAAAATTAGCCCGGCTTAAAAAAGGGCGTTTCAAAAAGTTTTTTGAAGAGTTTTATCCGCTTTATTGCTTCAGCCAATCTTCTTATTGTCCGAGAAATTCAAAATTGAAGCTTATTATTGGAAGTCAAGGATACGACGGATTAATTCTTCAGCCGGATGGTACCGAAAAACGAATTGAAATTACTTCTTACAAAGATGGGAAACTGGAATTTGAAGATGCACAGAGGGTCAATTCAGGAAATTTTGCTCTACCCCGTACCCAGACGGAAGGTTCTGTGGAAGAGTATATAGAAAAAGTGCTAGAAAACATCCAAAAAAAGAGCAAAAAAGATTACAGTGGCGCATCCATTTTATTTGTTGTACACACGTTTCATTATTTTGAAGCCTACGGAAAAAGTTCATCTGCTTTTATTCGTACCTTAAAAAAAGAAATGAAGAATACTGATTTTCGAGCGGATGAAATTTATTTATTGGAATTAAATCAGCCTGAAAGTGTAAGTTTTAAGCAAAACATTCATTTCATTAAATAAGAAGACACGCTGTAGATGTTGAGGCGTGTCTTTTTTTCTGATCATAGAACTCTCTTAATACAGATGGATAATTTTGAAAATTACAACAATTAAGTGCTATAATTCAAGTATGAATATGCATTCAGAGGAGGAAAACCAATGGATTTAGCTTATAGAGAGAAAGCGTACGAATATGCCAAAAGATTCGAATCTAGCTATGACGATTATGATGAACGCTATAAGGTGCACAATAATCCGACGGTGTGGCGATTTATGCCGCTGTCTGATTTTCAAGATTTACTAGAAACCAATGCACTTTTTTTCGCAAAACCTGATGCATTTTCGGACCCCCTTGAAGGATGCTCTTCAATGTGGAACATAGAAGAGTTAAGAAAAAAAGGCGAACGTCATAACCGTACCTCTAGAACCTATATAAGAAAAATCCATGAATTTTCTGCTGTTTCATCCTGGCATATCAATGATTATGAAGCCGCTGGAATGTGGGACCTATATTTAAAGGGGAATGATGGCGTAGCTATTAAAACCACCTATGAAAATTTATTGTGCAGTATTAAAGATTTACGCTATAAAATCTTCTCTGGCAAAGTGCAGTACATAGACTTCCAAAAAGAAATGATCAGTCACTCTGTATATGACACATTATTTTACAAGCGCAAATCCTATCAGCATGAAAATGAATTGAGGCTTATTATTGTAGCAAGTCGTATACACGCTTGGAAGCTGCAAAAGCTATTCGAAATTCAAGGTATTTCCGCAAATCAATGGCAAAAACGAATGGATATCCTCGAAAAAAGATCGTATGAGTTTTCTCACGAGCATGGCAACCTCCTTACATGTAATTTACATCAGCTTATCAATGAAATTTACGTATCACCAAGAAGCGCTCAAAGCTGTGTAGATGAAGTAAAAGCCCTTGCTAAAAAACACGGGCTCGCTTATAAAAAGGTCACTCAGTCCGACTTGTATAGGGACTATATTTATTAAATGTTTATGCTATTTGAAAACAGGTAAATCAGTAGTAAAAGATGTTTTAAGGAGGAATACGATCATGCCTTACAATTCATTAAAAGAACTGCCGGATGGAGTAAGAGATAATCTGCCTCATCACGCTCAGGAAATTTATAAAGAAGCATTTAATTCAGCAAGTGATGAATACAAAGAAGAAGCTACCGCTCACAAAGTTGCTTGGAACGCAGTGAAAACAAAGTACAAAAAAGATGATAATGACCACTGGGTAAAAAAAGAGTGATAAAAGAGCCTAACTATAAAGGGTTTGTTATTATTTTTTAAAAAATCTCCCAATTAGGTTTCAACTATTTTTTCGGGGGGTATACATTCTATGTAAGGCCAATACAGGAAAGGAGAGACTGTACACATGCATTGTTTTACAGCGACTTCAAGAAACGTATTGAGCACCTTAGAAGGAAGATTTGTTTTGATTACAAAAGGCACATTGGTAAACAATCGTTATACTAAGTGCTAGGCTGTCTAATTAAGACAGAATACTCGACTATTCAAACATAACATTCAGTATAAAAAAGAAGATGCGCTTAGCACGCATCTTCTTTTTTGTTGACTCTATTTTCCCTTCCTTTTTGTATTTCGTCTTATTTTTACGCATAAAGTAATAAAAAGGAGGGGGTTATGCTGTTTGATTATGAACAGGAGTTAACGATTCACCGAAAAGATGCTACTCAAAAGACTGCGGCGACTAATGCTGAGACTTATAAAAGCATAGACTGGGAACAAGTGAAATCAGAACAAAATCTTGCGGATTACCAAGCCCTTGTACGCGTACCTTTTCCTCTGATTTTCAAAAAAAATCAGCTGTATCCTGTATGGGATTTAAGAAAGTATGCTTTTTTATTTCAACAATCTACACCTGCTACCGTTCACCCTAAACTGTGGGAACAAGGAAAATTAAATGTACAAGCTGGCTTATATCAAGTAACTGAAAACATCTTTCAAGTAAGAGGCTTTGATATGGCTAATATTACGTTTGTTAAAGGAAAAACGGGATGGATTGTTATTGATTGCTTGACGTCAAAAGAAACGGCAGAAGAAGCGCTTAAACTAGTAAATCAGCACTGCGGGAAGCGTCCTGTTAGAGCCGTTATCTTCTCACATTCACATATAGACCATTACGGTGGAGTTCTAGGGATATTACCTGACTCAACACAAAATAAAACTAGTAAAGTTTATGCTCCTGCTGGGTTTATGGACGCGGTTATCGATGAAAACGTCACGGCGGCAACAGCAATGACACGAAGAAGTCAATACATGTACGGTATTCGACTGCGACGAGATGAAAAAGGCTTAGTTGACAACGGCATCGGAAAAGAAATTTCATTTGGAACAATCACGCTTATTAAAGGAATAGAAGAAATTTGTCCTTCCGAACATCATCCTTACGTAAGTAAGAGAATTGACGGCGTCTCATTTCAGTTTCAGCTTACGCCAGGGACGGAGGCGCCTGCTGAAATGAACATCTATATTCCTAGTGAAAAGTCTCTGTGTATTGCAGAAAACTGTACGGCCACTCAGCACAACCTCTATACGCTCAGAGGAGCGAAAGTAAGAGACGCAGCAGCATGGGCAAGATACTTGCAGCAAGCAATCGATTTATTTGGCCAAGAACTAACAACTGTATTTGGGGTACATAATTGGCCAAGGTTCGGAAACGAGTCGTGTATTACCTATATCGAAAATCAACGAGATGTTTATCAATATATTCATGATCAAACATTAAGACTGATGAATCAAGGTTATACCATCGACCACGTCGGCCGAATGATGAAGCTACCGGAAACTCTATCTCACGAGTGGTATACAAGCGGCTTTTATGGAACGGTTAACCATAATGCAAAAGCGGTTTATCAGCGCTATATGGGCTGGTATAACAGCAATCCTGTAGATTTAAATAAATTGTTTCCTGAAGAGTCAGCTAAGAAATATGTAGAGTATATGGGCGGAGCGGACAACGTTGTCAAAAAAGCACGGCGCTGTTTTCAACAAGGCGACTATCAATGGGTAGCTGAAGTGACCAAACAAGTTATTTACGCTGATCCTCACCATGTGAAGGCAAAACTTTTATGTGCAGACGCGCTTGAACAATTAGGGTATATAGCTGAATCTGGTCCATGGCGAAATGAGTATTTAACAGGAGCAAAAGAACTTCGTTTAGGTAATATACCGCTGCCGGCCAACATTATTACAAAAGAAGTATGGGATACACTTCCTTTAAAAAATATTTTAGAACTATTTAGCATTCGCGTAGATGGATTAAAGGCAGGTGCATGCAACTATCGTATATTGTTTGTGATACCAGATCGTAATGAAGTAGCTCTCACAGAACTTAAGTATGGAATTTTTAGGTATCTTGGAGATACGCGAAAGAAAGCTGAAGTGACGGTAACGATGTGGCAAGATACCTTATATCGACTCACAACTACAAATGATCACTCTTATAGCTCGGTCATATTTGTTCAAGGAGATAAATCAAAATGGGATTTCTTTTTGTCTAGTCAGGATTCTATCGATCCAAACTTTAATATTGTAACACCTGTTTCTAAAAAATAGAGTACCTGATTACAGCTCAGAAAGCACATCGTTGACTTTTTGTTCAAAGCAGCTGTCGCATGTGAAGATTTCTTTTTCTTGAAAAGATGTTAGCCTTTCTCCGCAAATGGAACAGCATTCTATACAGTGATTGCTTCGTTCTTGTTCTTTTCTTTCATGTAACATAGCACTTTCCTCCTTTGCAGTATAAATAGTTTGTCTTATTTCTTTAAGTATATACTAATATCAGCCTATGCAGGGAATATAAGGCTTGCTAATGCAGATTATTTATAATATAAAAGCGTTGGAAAACAGCGGAAATTGGCACAGGAATTGCATGTTAAATCGTTGAGAAAATTCAATGATTAAATATGGGGTGAACAGAATGTCCATTACAAAAACAGCTAGTGAATTAAAAAAAGAACAGCAGCAAGAACAGGAATCACTTAATTTATTTTTATCTACTCAAACGGTTATTCAAGAAGCGCTTCAAAAGCTGGGCTATGGTGAAGAAGTATACCATTTATTGAAAGAACCGCTGCGCATGATGACGGTTCGCATTCCGGTTAAAATGGATAACGGATCGGTAAAAGTCTTCACCGGCTACCGCTCTCAGCATAATGATGCTGTCGGGCCTACTAAAGGAGGCGTACGCTTTCATCCTGAAGTAAATGAAGAAGAAGTGAAGGCATTATCCATTTGGATGAGTTTAAAATGCGGGATTGTCGACCTTCCGTACGGCGGCGGTAAAGGCGGAATTGTATGTGACCCAAGAAACATGTCTTTTGGTGAGCTAGAACGACTCAGCCGCGGCTATGTAAGAGCCATCAGTCAAATAGTTGGGCCTACTAAAGATATTCCTGCACCGGATGTCTATACAAATTCTCAAATCATGGCGTGGATGATGGATGAATATAGCCGACTGCGTGAGTTCGATTCTCCTGGTTTTATTACCGGAAAACCTATCGTACTCGGAGGATCTCAAGGACGCGAAACTGCAACGGCTAAAGGAGTAACCATTTGTATAGAAGAAGCTGTTAAAAAGAAAAACCTTAACTTGCAAGAAGCTCGGATTATTATTCAAGGCTTCGGAAATGCCGGCAGTTTTCTTGCTAAGTTCATGCATGATGCAGGAGCAAAAGTAATTGGCATTTCAGATGCATACGGAGCTCTTTATGATCCGCTTGGTCTTGATATTGATTATCTGCTTGATCGACGCGATAGTTTTGGTACTGTAACGAATTTATTTACCAATGTGATCACAAACGAGGAACTATTAGAAAAAGAATGTGATATTTTAGTACCCGCAGCCATTTCGAATCAAATTACGGTTCGTAACGCTCATCGCATTAAGGCTTCTATTGTAGTAGAAGCAGCGAACGGACCGACTACACTTGAAGCCACCCGCATTTTAGATGAAAAAGGCGTGCTTTTAGTGCCAGATATTTTAGCAAGTGCTGGAGGCGTAACGGTTTCATACTTCGAATGGGTGCAAAATAATCAAGGCTACTACTGGTCTGAAGAAGAAGTAGCTTGCAAATTACGCAAGGTAATGGTGGATTCATTTGAAACGGTCTATCAAATCTCTCAAGAAAATGACGTAGATATGAGACTAGCCGCTTACATGGCAGGAATCAAAAAATCGGCTGAAGCTTCTCGTTTCCGCGGCTGGGTATAAGATAAAAAAACGATTTGGAATATAGAGTCCAAATCGTTTTTTATTTGCCTGAACTGCCAAATAATTAAAAGAAAACCTGCTAAAAAAACAAACACGCTTAAAAAATTGGCATATTTATTTATCGCAACTCGGATGATAGCAAAATATTTGACAGTGAGAATGATTTTCAATTATTCTATATATAAGATATATACATACCTATACTAATAAATTGAATGTAGAAAAGGAGAAAGAAAGCATGAGCGTATTAGATATTATTAAAGCCAGAAGAACGATTGGGGCTATGCAAGACAAAGACGTATCAGAAGATGCTATTAACCTTATGTTAGAAGCCGGCACGTGGGCTCCTAACCATAAAAAGACAGAGCCTTGGAAGTTCCGAGTGTTTACAGGGGATTCACGCGCTCGTTTAGGAGACGAAATGGAACGTATTATGAAACAAAAAACGGCTCACTTAAGTGAAGAAGAAGCGTTGAAAAAAACAACAAAAGCTAAAAAAGGCCCGCTTCGTGCTCCTGTCATTATTGCTGTAGCAGTCAGTCCTTCAGGAAAAGTGCCTGAAATTGAAGAAATCTCTGCCGTAGCGGCAGGCATACAAAATATGCTATTAGTAGCGGAAGAACAAAGTTTGGCTACAATTTGGAGAACCGGTGAAATTGTCTATCAGACAGAACTGAATGACTTTTTATCTCTAGAAGACGGCGATAAGCTCTTAGGATTAATTTACGTAGGGCATCCTAATAAAGAAGCTTCATCAAAACGTATTCCATATCAAGATAAAACGATTTGGTATCGTTAAAAGGTTATTTCTGTGTTTCTCTAAATAAGAGGCAGCAGCTTATAAGTTGAGCTTCTGCCTCTTATTGTTTTTAAGAAGTGGCAGAAGGAAACTTAAAGTGAATATCAAATGATTATTTTACAATAAAATCCATACGTATGATTCAAATTGAATAGTAGAAAAGATAATGCTTATGAACCGATAAAGCAGCTCGTAACATCTTATTCTCCCGAGTGACTAGCCTGTATCTCTGTCGTCGTAATTTAAACATAGCCTCTGCTTTTTTTCTTCAACATTATAGTATAACTCCTTAATATATGGAACGGAATCATAGTTCAATTCTATCTCAATGTGTGCAGGTGAATAACCTCTCTCTAGAAATGAACTTACCGTCCTTCTCCTAACTTTTTTCACCTTCTTAAAATCCTTCTAGATAACCTTCACGCCTAGCTGTATAATGTGTTTGCTTGATCCTGTATAAACCTGCCCTTTACTGGCTGTATGCTTTGCGTTGACTGCTTTTTCAAATATAATGTATAGTAAAAATATACTATATACTCCAAGGTGATTCCAATGAGATTTTTGATTGAGTATAAGGATTTTAAGACGAAAGAAGAAACTAACTTTTCTTTGCAATTATTAGATACTTTTTTAAATGAACATTTAATAGGAGAGTTTCATGGAAGCACATTTGAGTGCATGTTGATCCGTTTTATAAATAATCCTAGCTCTAAGAAGAAGTACAAATTACGTGTTCTCTATGAAGATATAGCCGAAATTGAGTTGCCGGGAAATTTTATCAATAACAAAACTCTTAATGTAGAGGATTTCTTAACAGGTCTACATAGAGTTGAAGAGGCTATTATGTTGGTTAAAACTATAGAACTAAAGTCAGAACTTGACTTTAGTGAAGACAAACTTCTATTAAAGTTTCAACAGTCGATAAAAAATGCACCACGTACACTCGAAGAACTAAAGGCATACTTCAAGAAGCAAAAGCAAACAGTTCAAAGTAACTGGGCAAAACTAGCTGACCTTTCAATGAAAAGATCTTTGTCTAATCCAAAACCGCTAACAAAGCCATTAATAACAATTAGTATTTCTGCTCCTATCGAAGAAACAGAACCAAACCACTCTTTTATCTACACCGAAGTTTTCAGCAACCTGCTAAGGAAAGCAGAAGTAATGCTGCCGGGTTATAGTCACATCTTTATACATTTAGCGGACACACTAGTGGAAGCAAAACAAGAATTTGCTCCAAATCACCGGATAAAAGATGCATTTTCGATAATAGATACTAAAAAATATATGGCGAGTGACAACGAAACTAAATCAAATATGATGTTTAGTAGTATAGTTTCAGCATTAAGAAGCATTACGAAGTTTGATCACTTAGAAGAGCATAAAATAGAATCTGTTATTAGAAAAATAAAAGAAGAAGGAACCGACATTGAGCTCACATACTTCTCGAAACAAAATGATAAGTATTTAGCCGAGGTCATTTATACAGCGCCCAAATCTCATCTTACAAATGCTCCATTTAAACTGCGTGTTACGGACCTTAATTCCAACGTTGTTAAAACTATAAAAATAGATGATATTAATTTATTTTGGTGCCCGTATAGCTTCGGAAGCATAAATATAAAAAAAGATTCAGTTGTTATTAAAGGGAGAAAGAGCCAGAGAGCAGAGATTTCAAGGAGAGCTGACAAATTACCGGATGAATACATTTTTAAGATTAAAGATATATTTATTTAGCTTTTTATAAGGGTAATGAAAATTAGTAATTACGAACAGTCAGCTAAAGAAGCGGATAAAATGTTTTATCAGCGTTGGGGAATTTTTATCTTAGTTATAGCTACATTAGTTGTATCAACAATGGTAGGAGTGTTTAACTCTTTAGTAAATAATATTTACTCTAAACGAAAAGAATTTGCGGTTTTACGTGCAATGGGCGTTACTCCAAAAAGTCTTCGTAAAGTCATACTTTCTCAAGTGAATTTGTATATTATTATCGGATTAATCATTGGTACACTAATGGGCTTATTAACAACCTTTATATTACTGCTAGTTGATCCTGGAAAGTTTGTAATAGATTATAAAGTAATTATTACTGTATCGCTTTCAATGTTAGTAGGCAGTGTGTTTATATTCTGGTTTGTTGGTAACAAAATTTCGTCTCAGAAACTTTCAGTTGAGCTTACCAACGATAATAAATAATTTAAACATTAATTAAGTACAATTTCCTTTAAAAAGAGTCAGTAACATAACAAGTTACTGACTCTTTTTTTATGGGTAGAAAGCAAAATAAGGATTTTTAAATTGTAGGAGTAGATCGATATAGCAAAATACTTATACAAACTAGGAAACTGGTCTTTTAAACACCGAAAAAAAGTGTTTTTTAGCACTCTAGGAAAGGGAGTGGTTTTATATTTTTAAAGATAAAACTCATTTCTTATGAACTAGAGACCTTCAACAATTACACAAATTACATTTTCTGATAAAATGTTTGTAAGTTATTTATAATTTTGGGTTTTTATACATATAGGCACAAGAGAAGAAAGTTGATGGCAGCGGTTTAATTGTAGTGGGAATCATTGCTACTTATATTTTGGTTGCGTAGCAAAGGGAGATATGAAAGGATAGGGAACAAAATTATTATTTTTAAAATGAATGGGGTTTTTTTATGTCCATAAACAAGAGTTACAATCACTTAAGTGAGTTATGTTTCAAGTATCAACAAGATAAATTTTATGTAGAAAAGATTCCTCATACTATATTATCCAAATCACAAAAGCGATTTAAAATATCTCCAGATGAGAAAGTTATAGCTTACCTAGATACTACAATACTGGGAGTTGGAAAAAACGGAATTTATTTTACTAACTACGGAATTAGGTGGCGCAATTTAGGAGGAAAAGCGGAAAAGTTAGCATGGGAAGATTTAGATGAAGTGAACAGTATAACTATACAGAAAAATGTAGAAGTTTATTTTGATCATAAAAAGACGTTTCTGTTAGGTGGCGGTACTAACTACCCCGCTACGCTATTTATAGAGTTATTAGTCTCTATACGAGATTATTTAAAAAACTATTCCGTTGAATTACTTTTTGAAGAACATTTACTTCCTTTTTACACAGAGACAAATGAAATAAAAAACACTTGTGTCCTATTTGAAAAGTACGAAGAAGCATTCGAAATTAATAATGGTTTAGTGGTAAAAGAACATATTCCGAAGAATACAGACGAAAAACTACGGGAGCATTATCATTTATCGTCCCAGGATAATATTATTGCCTTCTTATCTACACTTCCTTTTAAAAAACAAAATGGAATAGTTGTTATGGAGGACGGAATTTACTTTAAAGAGCCTTTTGTCTCCTTGTATTATCCTTGGTATGCATTTAGAGATTTGACTATTATGCTGGCCGAAGACGAATTAATTATTGGGAAGAATAATGTTTTTCATTTACTTCACTGTAATATGGATAACTCTGAAGTAATGCTCTTTTTAAGAAACTTACAGCAAGTTATCAATATATTGCACGACGATTACGTTAGTTGTTATAAAAGCTTGTAATAGCAACGAAAAAATAGATATGCAAAAATTATATAATTGTGTAATAGAATTATCTTAACATGTCAACAGGACTCATAATAGCTTTAGCAAACATTTTTAATTCTGGATTCCAAGGGAGTATCCGCTGGGTTATGGTTGGGTGTGGTTTGTTGATTTTTATGTACAATTTAAAAGTAACTTTTAATCAAAAACAAAATGAAGCGGCTAATCAAAATACTGTAGGAATTGTATCTAGAAAAAGGCGTTAATTGTTTTAAGGTTCTGGAGTAAAAATTCTATAAGTAAGAAAGAGGAAAGTAATGGACGTTCAAAAGGTAGCAAACTTATTTTTAATTTTTGTTTTAATTGCAGCATGTATTTCATTGGTAATTGGCTTTGTGGTTGCTGTGAAAAGTACAAACTATAAGAAGGGATATATAAGTACTTTTATATCCAGTGGGGTCTTTTTAATACTTATTGTGAGCTGGTATGATAAAGCATCTTCAAACGTTTTTATGGGGACAATACCTTGGATTTTAAATGTTATTGCCGTCATTATTGTGTTACCACTGTACTTGTTAGTTGCTAGCTTTATATTTAAAAAGGTTACAAAAGGACAAAAAGGAACAAATGAAAAGATTAGCGGTTAACTTACTTTTTTTATCGTTTTTTCTAATCTTCACGATTTTAACTAAATGAAGATACACAAAAAAATTTTTTATCAATATCCTGTTAGAGAAAGTGATTGATATCATTTTCTGTAAAGGAGAGAACGTCTATGATTAAAGTTAACCAACAAATTGTGAAAATAAGTGATCTAAATAATAGTTCGTTAACGAAAGAAAAAGCAGACATTTTAAAACAGATGGATGCCTATAGGGAAGTGTATGAGTATGCTACATTTGACCAGCTTGATTTTGATGTATCTGTTAAATTACAAATTATTGAATCGTCTGTATTGCTGCGCAAAAGCGGCGCTAAGTTTGCTACATTTGCACGTTCTAGGTGTAACGAAAAGTATTGGAAACGAACCGATAACGGAGGGTTTCAGCTACTGCCTACCGTTTCTCCTCATCAGGCCATCGATGATATTTTTTACAACGGACACGAATACGCGTTTGAGTGCGCGACGGCTGTTATCATCATCTTTTACAAAGCTGTATTAAATAATATTGGAAAAGCAAACTTTAACAGGCTTTTTGCTGATCTTTACTTACACGATTGGCAATACGATGAAGATCTGGAGCTCCATGGTTATAAAGGATCTGACTACTTGCCCGGAGACTGTGCGTATTTTAAAAACCCTGATTATAACACTGATACTCCCCAGTGGAAAGGTGAAAACACCATTGTATTAGATGAAACTCTATATTTTGGTCATGGAATTGGAATCACGACGCGAGAAAGAATTATTGAAGTGTTAAATTTAAAGAGAAAAGACGATGCAAAGCAATCAGCTTATCTGTCAGATGAAATTGTGAGGCTGCACACGGCTCACCTCAGTTATTTTGCAGTTAGATACGAACCTGTTGTTTGGTACGATAGAAACAGCGCTATTATTTCCACTATTGGGTCGATTACGTATGTAGCTTGATTGATCAAAGTTTTGATACTTTGGTCTTTTTATGTAAAAAGGAAAGAATTACATGAAGGTAAATTTGAGAATTCAAAAGGATTTTATGTATAAAAGAAGAATCCATTTAATACACAGGTCTTAAAACTAAAGAGAAAGGAGGAGATTCCCATTAAAAATCGTGATAAAAGACGCAAGAGAAAACGCGGCGCATTAAAAGATTATCTGAAAAATAAGCTTGGTCAGCTAAAACCGAAGCCAAACAAAGGACCTGTCTCAAATTTGAAGTCTTCTGCTTAAAACATCCCCCTAGTTTTTATATAGGGGGATGTTTCTTTTGAATTTTCTTTTATTTTAAGGTTTAAATGTTATGAGTGGCATTTAAGGATTAATTTGTGCACAATAGACATTGAATAGTTTATCTAATACGACAACGTAAGGAGAGATTAGACGATGGAAAACATGATTTTAAAACATATGGACGTTGTAAGAGGCATTACAACTAGTATCCTCGAAAAAACAACAGAAGAGGCAGCGGACATCACACCAAAAGGATTCAATAACAATATCCGCTGGAATCTTGGACACATTGCCTTTATTCAAGAAAAGCTTGTGTTTGGCTTAGCTGGTGAACCGATGCAAACGCCAGAGAGTTATGAAAGCTTTTTTGGGGCAGGAACAAAACCTGCCGATTGGACGGAGGATGCTCCTTCTCTTGAAGAAATTGCGAATGTGTTGAAAGACCAAGCACAGCGTATTAAAGAGTTCATGCCGGGGCAGTTTGATAAGCAGTTAATCACACCTTTTACAAATAAAGCGGGCATCAACTTTACAACAGTTGGCGAAACGTTTTTATTCAGCTTCTACCACGAAGCGATGCATGTAGAAACGATTAAGCAAATTGGGAAAGCTGCAGCAGCAGAATAAGGAAATAAAAAAGAATAAATCACATATTCTTCATAACTATTTTACATAGCGCCTATGCATATACTTAGCCATACAGCGCATAAGATGTAACATGAGCTGCTTTTCCTAATGCAGTTCGCAAGGAGGTGACAACGTGAAATTTCTTTCAGGTTTAACGACTCTTCTTGTGATTTTAGGCGGTTTAAATTGGTTAGCTGTAGCATTAGGCGTGAATGTAGTAGAAGAGCTATTTGGCTCTTGGGATTGGTTAGTAACAACGATTTATTGGTTGGTTGGCCTGTCTGCTCTTTATCAAATTTTTGATAAGTTTTTCGGAACGGGAGCGGGTGTCAAAAGTAAAGCGCTATAATAAATATTATTTTTTATTATCTCTTTAGGGAGTTTGAATGTATATTCAAACTCCCTTTTTCATGAACAAAAGACGTGACATCTTTACAAAATACGGTAAAATAAGGTAATAGCTAAAAAGCAGGAGGAATGGGATGGAGATTTGGGGTGTAGTACCTATCTTAGTGTTTGGACTTCTTTATATAGGAGCTATTGCTGGCATTATAGCTGTCGTGGTTATAGTGTTAAAGCGAATGAAAGAGAGAAATCAATATTTACGTGACATACGGGACGAACTGAGAAATCAAAACAAAGCAACTATATCAGAAAATAAAGAATAGAAGGGGTACTAGATGAAGAGAAGTGTACTTCCTATCTTTTTTATCGTGAATCTTTTTTTATTTACTGTTTATTATTTAATCAAGGCTACATCTTTCAGCTAAAGAACCTTCCTTACATATGGGCGATTTATTTACTTCTTGGCACCTTTTTAGCTTTTTATTATATGCTGCGATACAAACAAAAAAGATACGGACAGGTGCTGCTTTCAATCGGTATTTTAACTACAAGCATTAGTTCACTTGGCTGTTTAGGTTTCTTTTATTTCTTTTATCGTGCGATGGGTGGATAAGAAAGAGCACAAAAAGCAGAGACTTCAGTGAAAGTCTCTGCTTTTTATATGGAGATCTATTGTATAATAGAACAAAAGAAATGGATGCAGGAGGGGAAATATGCGAATTGTTTCGCTTTGTCCAAGCAATACAGAATTAATAGCGTATTTAAAATGTGAACATTTGCTCGTAGCAATTGATGATTATTCCGATTGGCCGCAGTCTATTGGAGATCTGCCGCGTTTAGGTCCCGATTTATCTATTAATATGGATGCCGTGGAAGCAGCTAAGCCAGATTTAGTCCTAGCTTCACTAAGCGTTCCTGGAATGGAACGAAATATTGAAGAACTTAAAAAACGAAAGCTTCCTTATATCGTATATAATCCTAATTCATTAGAAGATATTCGTCAAAATCTACAGGACTTAGGCCAGCGATTAGACATCGAAACAAAAGCAGCTGAACTGTTAGAGCGTTATGATCAGTTTCTTTCTACATATAAAGGTACTGCACGTCAAATTGACGAAAAAGCCACTGTATACTGGGAATGGTGGCCAAAGCCTGTCTTTACTCCTGGCAAAGCAAACTGGCTGACTGAAATTAGTGAGTTAGCGGGAGGAGAAAATATATTTGCTGATCACAAAGAAGCAAATGTACAGAGTGATTGGGAAGAAGTGCTCAAACGAAATCCACATCATGTGTGTCTGGCTTGGGTAGGTGTACAGACAAACAAAGTGAATCCAACGATTTTACACAAGAGACCGAACTGGTCTGACATGTCTGCCATAAAAGAACATCGTGTATACGTACTAGAAGAATGGCTGTATTGCCGTCCTTCACCTCGATTGCTGTTAGGATTAAAAAAACTTGCGCCGCTTCTTCATCCAGATATGTTTCCTGCATTTGACGGTAAGGACCCCTTATTACCCTTATTATAAGAAAAAGGAGCGATACATATGAAAGATATTGAACAAATAAAACATACCATTCAACACCGCTATCCTTTTTTACTTGTTGATCGCATCTTAGAACAAGAAGAAGGAAAGCTTGCGGTAGGAATCAAACAAGTAACAGCAAATGAACCTTTTTTTCAAGGTCACTTCCCGGACTATGCGGTAATGCCAGGAGTACTTATTGTCGAAGCTCTTGCTCAGCTCGGTGGATTTGCCATGGCTCCTAATGATCAACAAAAAGGAAGACTTGCTTTTTTAGCAGGGATAGACGAATGTCGTTTTAAGCGTCAAGTAAGGCCAGGAGATACACTGCGCTTAGAATTTGAGGTTCTCAAGCAGCGCGGAAAGATTGTAAGAGGAAAAGGAAAAGCATTTGTAGACAGCGAGTTAGCTTGTGAAGCGGTCATTACCTTTGCTCTTGATGTATAGTACGAAAAAGCAGCTGATGTTAGTTAGAAGATGAAAACGATCAATGTAAAAAAAAGCAAATAATTCAGGATAAAGCGTATCGAGAAAACCGCCTTATATCGTAAGGGCGGTTTTTTATGAATACCTTTTTACCTTTTGATAAAAGAAGAAAAGGGGTATAGAAGAAAAAAAAGGGAGAGGGGAGAATGCAGTGAGAACATTAACGGAAGTTGTTGTATTACTCACACTTTTAGGTACGTATATAGGCATCTCACTACTTGTCTACAAACGGAAAAGAACAAATCCGTTTTTCTACAGCATTTACTTTTATTTAGCTACCAGCGTCATTTTGATTTGCTTGGTTATCTTTTGGCTTCAGCTTCGTTTTGGACTCACTGATAAGCAAGTAGGAGGATTGCTTATCAGTGTGGTGGCATTCTTTTTACTTATTTATGGTTTGTTAAAAACAAGACAAAAAGACAGGTAGCCGATGCTATCTGTTTTTATTTATATTTTTATCAATTGTAGTGTCAATTCGATACATCTCTTCATATAATAAAGATAACAGCTTTCTTTTGCAGGTTAGTTGACATCGCAGCTTATAACTCGCTATTCTTTTGATAATTCATTTTGTGAAAGGAAGTGGACGTATGGATGCATCCCGCATTATAGCTAAGTTAGAAAATCGGATGCCGACAATCCTCGGGATGGAGCAATTCTCCCGCTTCGGCATTCTTGTTCCGCTTATTGAAAAACAAGGGGAACTACATGTTTTATTTGAAGTAAGAGCGCTCGATTTACGTAGACAGCCCGGAGAAATTTGTTTTCCAGGAGGGCGTGTTGAAAAGACGGATGCAGATGAAAAAGAAACAGCTATCCGCGAAACCTCTGAAGAGTTAGGGATTACGCCCCAATCTATTCAGCAAGTACAAGCTTTAGATTATATTGTTTCTCAATTCGGAACAATCATTTATCCTTATGTAGGTTTCATTGATGAGTCGCTTGAACTTCGACCGAATCCTTCGGAAGTAGCAGAAGTATTTACCGTGCCTCTTTCTTTTTTTCAGCGTACCGAACCTGATATACACAATATTCATTTCAGAGTAGAACCCGAACATAATTTTCCTTATGACGCGATTATTGGTGGTGAAAATTATAATTGGCAAACAAGAGAGATGGAAGAACATTTTTATTACTATGAAGATCGAGTCATATGGGGACTGACAGCAAAAGTGATTTATCATTTGGTACATGTATTAAATGACAAATAAAAAGCAGCGAATACGCATTCGCTGCTTTTTTTATATTAAATAGATTGAATAGCTTCTGTGATAGGCGTATCACCTGAAACTAAATCAAAAGAACGTCCGAATGTATGATCTTCGCTTAACGTTTCCACTACAACACGCGCTACATCTTCACGAGGAATTGATCCGCGCTCTTTGTTCTCCCCAGCATCTACACGTCCTGTTCCTGGTTCGTTTAACAATCCGCCTGGGCGAACAATTGTATATGTTAATCCGCTTGCTTCTAAGATTTTATCTGCATAATGTTTGGCTACGTAGTAAGGGATTAGTGATGTATTCCAGTTTTCACGGTGATGTGCTTGAAGGGCGCTTACCATTACAAATCGTTTAATGCCTAAATCTTCTGCAGCTTCCATCGCTTTTACTGCACCATCTAAATCAATTAAAAGTGTCTTATCATGACCTGTGCTTCCGCCTGATCCTGCGCTAAAGATAACGGCGTCACAGCCTTTCATGACTTCCTTAATTTCATGCACAGTGCCTTCCAAGCTTGCAAAAGCTGTTTCGATCCCTCTTGCTTCAAGCTCTTTTGCTTGTTCTTCTTTACGAACCATCGCACGTACAGTGTGCACATCACTTTCATTCAAAATGTTTACAATATGTTGGCCTACTTGACCATTCGCACCAATTACAAGAACTTTCATGTCTAAATTTGCTCCTTTCAAATCCAAATGCTTATATATTATTGTTTCATATTCACTGTTTTCATTCAATAAATGAGCTCAAAATCAGGTCAATAAGGGGAAATTAAGAAAATATATTAAAAAAATGAAAAACAAGAAATAAAAACTAATTTACAAACAAAAAAAGGAAAAAAATAGTTCGTTAAACCCAGTGTCTGAACTATTTAAATTTTGTAAAATTTTCTCAAACCCTTGGTAATACAACACTTCTTAAAAACAGCATCTCTTTTAACATTTCCCGATACAACCTATGTAAACACATTTTGATAATTTTAAACTTTTACTTCGGAAAATTTTTTTGTTATTATGTTTTAGTCATTAAAATATTCATGAACGAAATATTTAGTCCGAGCGGACAAAGGAGAGGATAAAATGAACACATTACAATACTTAGTCGCAGAACGTGCAGAGATTTCTCCTCAACATGAAGCACTAGTTGAACATAATGAACGTTATACATTTAATGAATTTCATGAAAAAGTAAATCAATTGTCTCATTACTTCTTAGAGAAAGGCATTCAAAAAGGAGATCGTATTGGCATTTTAGCTCATACAAGCATTGCTTACCCAGTCGTTACAATGGGGATTTTGCAAGTAGGAGCAGTCGTTGTTCCATTAAGTAAGAGTATGACACCTTATGAGCTTGATAGCATTATTACGAGCGGACAGTTAAAAGCGATTATCCACCACAATGAATTTACGTCTGTATTAGAAAAAGCGGAACAAACGGATGGACTTAGCTTTACGTTAAAAATTGAGGATGCAAAAGAATTTACAACTCAATTCTCAGCGTACAATACAACTACACCAGAAGCCCTTCCTGAAGTACTTCCTGAAGATCTAGCATTAATGATGTTCACATCAGGTACAACAGGCAAATCAAAAGGATGTATGATTGCACACGGATCGGTAAGTGCCTTTTTAAACTCTGGCGGACAGGAAGAACGTGCAAATATTGATAAAAGCATGCGCTATTTATTTGTTCATCCATTCTTCCACATGAGTTCGATGAGCATTTTATTTATGTGCATTAACACAGGAAACACAATGGTATGTTCTGAAGAAACAGATCCAGCTAAAGTAATTGAGGTAATTGAAAAAGAAAACATTAAAATGCTGTTTGCACTACCACCGGCATTAAAATACATCGTAGAAGAGCTTGAAAAAGGAGATCACTATGATTTCCCTCTAAAACTTGCTGTGTCAGGGGGAACAAAAGTATCAGAGTCTTTAATTGAACAATATGATCGTAACGGCATGATTTTAGCTCAAGGGTACGGAAGTACAGAAGCATGGATTATCAGTTCATGGCATCCTCAAATGGGATGGAAGAAAGTAAGCTCAGCTGGAAAACCTGCTCCGCATGTAGAAGTTAAGATTGTGGACCCAGAGACACGTCAAGAAGTACCAACTGGAGAAAAAGG
Source organism: Priestia sp. D3YE.R1 (assembly GCF_049199565.1). Lineage (NCBI taxonomy): Bacteria > Bacillati > Bacillota > Bacilli > Caryophanales > Bacillaceae > Priestia > Priestia sp. D3YE.R1. The sequence goes on from NZ_JBLTHW010000003.1 coordinate 613,562, forward strand.
TGAAGTGCTTGTAAGAAGCCCTTATCTGTTTAAAGGCTACTGGCAAAATGAAGAAGCAACAAACGCTGTCTTGCAAGATGGCTGGTTAGCGATGGGGGATGCAGGTCGACTAGATGAAGACGGATTTCTTTATATCGAAGGACGCTATAAAGACGTTATTGTATATGGAGGAGACAATATCTACCCAGATCAAGTAGAAGAAGTTGTCTTAGCAGCAGATTGTGTGTTAGAAGCAACGGTTGTCGGCATGCCTGATGACGTGTACGGTGAAGTTCCATATGCATTTGTTGTTAAACAAGAAGCATCAACTTTAACGGAAGAAGATGTAGTGAACTTCTGTAAAGAACGATTAGCGCCATATAAAGTGCCAACGGTTGTATTTGTTTCTTCACTTCCTAAAAACAGCGTAGGAAAAGTGTTGAAAAACGAAGTGAAAAAACAAGCGTTAGCACATGCGTAATAAAAAAGCGGCTTATATAGCCGCTTTTTTATGTTTCTTGCTGTAATTTTTGAGATATTTTTTTCATAATGTGAAAGTATTGATCTCTTTCTTCTTCTGATAAGTGTGAAAGTAAATCTGACCAAAAATCGACACGAGTAGCTTGCAATATTTCGACAACTTTTTCGCCTTTTTCTGTCAACTCTACCCACACGCTTCGGCGGTTTTGCTTTTTATAAATACGATTCACAAGCTCATCATCTTCTAATTGATTTAATACAATGGTGATAGCACCGGGTGAGAGCCCAAGTACTTTTGTGATATCGCTAACAATACAGCTTTTTTTATCGTGAATAGTCTTTAAGATTGCCTCTTTTGTTGAAGTTAAATGGTAGGGAAGCAAATCATATTTCTCACCAATTACGGTGTTTTTATATTTTAAAAGAGCTTCTTTTACATGATCTATACTTTCTAGCTGATGACTAATCTCTTCTTTGCTATAACGTTCAGTCAAGCGTAAATCCTCCTCATAAAACAAATTCCATTTTTACCATTATACCATGTATAATGCCCATAGAAAAATGAACAACACCGCGAAAATTGTCAGAAAAATTTAAAAATAATTACCATAATTCGTTAAAAAATCCTTGTTTTCGTGCTATTATATATAAGAATAGTAATATTAGGAAACGTATACAACATATGTTTTCTGGAAAATGGGGTCTATGAACATCAATCCGCTTTATCTCATGTGTTGAACAAAGAAAAAAATATAAAAAATGGTGATTATTCACTTTGACGTATCGTCTTTTAGACGGTGTTTGTATAAAATGAATGTATACATATTTTTATAGAAAAAACATATTGAGGTAAAGCCGAGATATGGGGGGATTCAATTACATGAAGAAAGTCTTAGGGGCGCTTTTGCTTGGCGCGACAATTGTTAGTGCGTTTATTGCGTACGGCATGTATACAAATCATTCTGCAAAGCAAACAGCTGCGATAGAACAAAAACAAGCGGCTAAAAAACCAGAAAAAAAGGCTGAGAAAAAGAAAAAGCCAGTCCTTAAAGTCGAAGAACTGACGTATCAGTTAAAAGATTCCCGTACAGGAGAAGTAATGAAAGAATTCAAGCCAGTTCATTACAAGGATAAAGGTGTATATGATCAAGAAATTAAACAGTTAGCGTCTGAGCTGGCAAAAGGGATCGACACACCTATGCAAAACATAAAAATAGATGAAAATGGATCGTTGACTGGTGGGTCCAAGCAAATCATCTTAAAAGAAGCAGAACTTGTTAAAAATCTGCAGGACTTAAATACGAAACAACTGGATGTAAAGGTTCCGATTTACGAAACCGCTCCAAATGTAACGGCAGCATCTGCTCAGGGAATCGCTGATGTATCGCTAGCTTCGTATTCTACACGTTTTCGTCCAAGTGATACAAGCAGAAACAGAAATGTTCAGCTATCAGCAGAAGCAATTAATAACGTTGTATTAGGACCAGGAGATTCATTTTCTTATAATCAAACAGTTGGGGAGCGCACAGCAGAAAGAGGCTATCAGCCTGCCCCTGAAATTATCAATAAACAGCTGGTGATGGGAATTGGCGGAGGTATTTGTCAAACATCTTCTACGTTATTTAATGCTATTGACGGCGCTGGTCTTCAAGTGACAGCTAGGTCTCACCATTCAAAACATGTAGGGTATGTACCTGCAGGAAGAGATGCAACCGTATCGTGGGGAGGACCTGATTTTAAGTTCACAAACAACAAAGATTATCCTGTCATCATTAAAGCATACGCAAATGTAAATACCGGTGTTTTAACGGTAGATGTTCGTACTTCACAGCGTTCCATCTAATAAAAAAAGACGTATCCTAACAGATACGTCTTTTTTTCATTCATTATGCTTGTTGTTGCTCGCGTTCACGAAGTTCCACACGTCGAATTTTACCTGAATTAGTTTTTGGCAATTCATCAATAAATTCAATTACGCGAGGATACTTATAAGGTGCAGTTAGAGTTTTCACGTGATTTTGTAGCTCTTTAATAAACCCTGCATCTGTTGTTTTTAAATGATCAACAAGAACCACATACGCTTTTACTACATGGCCGCGATCAGCATCTGGGCTAGCTACAACGGCACATTCTTTAACTGCTGGATGCTTAATTAATGCATCTTCAACTTCAAACGGCCCAATTGTATAGCCGGAACTGATAATGATATCATCTCCGCGTCCTTGGAACCAGTAATAGTTCTCTTCATCTTTAGAAGCGCGGTCACCTGTTAAATAGTATTTTCCTTTATACGTTTTCTCAGTGCGCTCCATATCTTTGTAGTAGTGCTTGAAAAGAGAAGGGAGGTCTCTACGAACGGCAATGTCTCCAACTTCTCCAGGCTCACAAGGTTCGCCGTCTTCATTAATGATTTCTACAAATCCTTCAAGCATCGGTTTACCCATTGAACCAATCTTCGTTTTTACACCTTTTAAGGTACCAATCAAAAGGGTATTTTCCGTTTGACCGTACCCATCACGTACTTGGATATTAAAATATTTTTTAAACACATTAATCACTTCTTCGTTTAGCGGCTCTCCGGCAGATACAGCGCTATGAAGGTGAGACAGGTCAAAACGTTCAAGCTCATCAATTTTAGCCATAAAGCGATACTCTGTTGGCGTGCAGCACAATACATTTACTTTTTCATCTTGTAAAATTTCTAAAAACTTTTTAGGTTCAAAACGTCCGTTATAGATAATGCCCGTTGCACCTTGTCCAAGTACAGATAAAAACGGAGTCCAAATCCATTTCTGCCAACCAGGACCTGCTGTTGCCCAGACTGTATCGCCTTTTTTAATATTTAACCATTCAGCAGCAGCGATACGAAGGTGAGCATAAGCCCATCCATGAGTATGAACAACGCCTTTTGGCTGTCCTGTTGTACCAGATGTATAAGGAAGAAATGCCGTATCATCTTTCGTTGTTTTAGCTGCTTGGAACTGTTCTGATGCATTCTCAGTCAGTGATTCTAAACGAGTCCATGACGTCTCATCAGCGCCAAACGTAATTTTATGTTGTAGAGAAGTAGGGAAGTTTTCAATCTTATCGATCTCATTGCAGAAAGGATGGTAAGAAATAATCGCTTTTGCTTCAGCGTGATGTAAACGATATTGGATATCTTTTGCGCGTAATAGTTCTGAAGAAGGAATTACAATAATACCTGCTTTTAAACATGCTAAGTAAATAGCATACGATTCAATAAGGCGAGGTGCAATAACCAACACGTGATCGCCTTTTGTTAAGCCTAGCTCCGTTAACCCGTTTGCTACTTTGTTTGCTTTTGCTAACAGCTGGTTATATGTAATTTCCTCACGCACACCGTCAGCGTCCTGCCACTTTAGCGCAAGCTGATCGGATGCATGTTTTTCAATTTCCTCTGTTAAATTGTAATGTTCACTTGGAACTAAGTCTTTTAGTTGAATCATAAAAACGACTCCTTATATTATAGATATCAATGATTTTTTATCATTACTATTATTATATTACTAACTATTAGTACTTGCTACTAATTTGTTTTGGGTTTTAGTAAAAAAGCAAAAAAAGACCCGCTTGTCTTATTACGACAGCGGGTATAACGTATGTTATTTAAATAAGCTCCATTTTGTATGAATAGGTACTAGCTCTTCTTCAGACTCGTCCTCTTCGTATAAACCACGTTCTTTTAAATACTCCACAAAATATAAGTCTGCTTCCTTACGTTCATCATAAGGCTTAATCGATAAAACAAACCCTACTTTATGCTGATCTTCATTTTCAACGCCTGAGAGATACGCTTTTACATTATGCTGCAAGAATAGCTCTTTAGCGGGAATAATTAAGTCTTTGACGAACTTTGACAGTAATTCTAACTCAAAGTCGAAGGTGAACTTAGCAATTTTTTCTAGATCTGCAAATACCACGCCGATAAAACTCGTATTATGTATTTCGTAGTCTTTCGTTTTTTCATCCCATTCAATATGTCCGATTTCCTTTAAGTAATTAATAAAATACCCAATGCCTTCATCGCGGCCAAAAGGTTGCTTAGAAAGAACCAAACCGATCTTTTTGTACTTAGGCAGATACACGCATGAGATAGCGGCTTCAACTTTATGCTGTTGAAATAAGTGCGTTGCCCCTTGAAGTAAGGCATCTAAAACATAATGGGTAATTTTCATTTGCTTACGAGGAAAATGATATTCGTTGCGTGCTAATTCATCTGTATCAGCAAACGTTGCTCCAATAAAGCCTGTATTGGATAGGGTAGGAGGGAGCTTCTTTCTTTTTCTTTTTCGTACCGTCATTCAAAAACACTCCTTGTGATCATCAATACGATAAAAAATAAAACGAACATACGTTCTTATCTAATGATACAAAAAATGTGTCGAAAAGTAAAGAGAAGTTAACGGAGAATTTTTAATTTTGTAATAAAAGTAACTAAGAATTATAAAACGCAGCGGTCGTTAGATATTGGAGAGGAGAGGGGGAACAAAAAAATAAAAGGCTGCAGATGAAAAGCATCCACAGCCTTTTATATATTCATTAACGAGCTTCTGTTAAAGCTACCATATCTTCATCATCTAAATCGATATCTACGTGACAATCCATTGTGTGAATTGTTTTATCTTCATGATTTCCATAATAAATTGTAATGTTCATGAGTATCGCTCCTTTAAAACTGGATAATGACATCCAATTTATACCGTCATCTATTTGTTTAATATTATACCCGATGAAAAAGGAAACTACAACTAAAATCACTAAAAAGCTGATAGGAAAGGGGTTTGTTGTGATTTTAATAAAGAATCTGATAGAATAAAAATACTAATAAGTGTATTTTATTACAGAAAATACGAGGTTTTAACTTTCGTGAATGAATAAAAATCCATTTAATGCAAACATATGTACTAAATGAAAAATATACGTTCAGTAGCAAATAAATCCTGAAGATATTAAACACAAACAGATTTCATCGTTTTGCAAAGGATTCATTGAGAATACGATGAGAAAAATGAATGAGTGTAAAATTTAATTTCTATAAGTAAACTCATTCATTTTCCAAAATCTCTAACTATAATCTAAACATAAACCGAACTGATCAATCCTAAAAATAAACTGGTGAAATTCATATGTATTTCTATAAAATCATATCTACAATTGTTCAATTAGAACAAATATTATGGATAATTAGTTTAGCGAGTCGAGTGAGATAAACATAAACCCTATCTCATTTTTGAATTCTGTCTCACTAACATAAGTATACTTTTAAATTGAGACGGAATTTATGTTTTACCTATTGGTTCCTAGAATATATATTATGTAAACTAGAAAAATTAAAAAGAAAAGGTAGCTTTATTCACCTTCCCTCTAATTTTTAAGAACGAGTTCTATTTGAGCTCATCCATTTGGAATGTTTTTTGGGGGTCATAAACAAATAGTTCGTACTCGACGCCAGTTCAGCGGCCTTCTTCATATAGAAATTTGTTAATAGTTTGTTCAATAACCGCCGATAGCTGAAATCGGACTACATACCAATAAGTTTTACTCTGCATGCATGTGGTCAACAATTATCTCACTTGTGATTCTTTATATAGTACCGCTTATGATGTACATAAGTGAAATCAAATTTATCAAGCATATTATGGTAGCTTGTGGGATATATCAAAAAATGTTCATTTAAGAACTTTAGGAGTTGAAGATTTTAAACGCTTGGAGGATATTAGTGTATTACCTGATTGCTGTTGGTTGGAGGAACTGACGCTTGCAGGCGGTGTAGTGTCTAATACGCTAAAATTGAGCACTTTAAGCCCGCTAAGTCGTTTGGTTAATCTTAAGACGTTAGAATTAAATAATATCCGTATTAAAGATGAATCATTATCCCCTCTTCAACATTTACAGGATTTAAGAGAGTTGCATATTTCCAATCAATTTCCAACAGAAGAGTATGCAAAGCTTTCGGTTCACTTACCTAGTACTACATGTAATTTATTTCAGCCTTATACAAAATTACTGCAGCATATTGACGGAAAAGATGTAATGGTTACTGGGAAACGAAAGCCTTTCTTGAACTCAGTATCTGATGCATCAAGATTAGAGAAATATGAAAAACAGTTTAGGCAGTTTCAGGATAAATATCGTGCCGAACTATATTCGTAAAAGATACAAACAAATTAAATGTTATAGTTATAAAGTTGGAGGAAAGATAAATAGACGAGGCTGTTAACAGTCCCGTCAAAATAAATGTACAATACATATGTAATTAACGTGTATAGCATCACTGTGTTTAGAAATCGCTATACTCGACTAAATCTTTATCTTCAATAAACCCAGTAACAGCTGACAAATCTGATATTTTCCCTTCACCTGTAGACAAATTTAAATTTACATCACCTTCCCTATTTGGTACCTGCAATGGGTGAGCCTGCGCTTGGAGCATTCCTTTAATTACGTCTAGCTCTTTACTTATGTGTTCAAACATTTTATGGTTATTTTCTTTTGTAGAAGAATTGTGTTCAGGTGATGTTTGTTCCAAATCGCGCAAAATTAATGTGGAAATATAATCACCGAGTTTTCGTGATTTTGCATATTTTTCAAGGTTTTCGTAAACAACATCACAAAGTTGATTAGTCTTGATTGTAAATGCATTTTGACGTTCTGACATGCTTTTCACCTACTTTTTAAATATAGCTTTTACGAAGAGCGCCTAAGCTACGAATCTCTAAACCAAATAAATTTAAATAGCGACTGTTTTCAGGAAACTTATGGTACCTCTCTGTTCGTTCTTGACCAATTTTTTCATTTATGACGTTATTTATAGTTTGTTTTAATACAGCTGAAGCTCCACCGGTATAAATGTACTTCCTCATTTTATTCACTGGTGGAGGAAATGTGTAATTTAGGGTGTCTAAAAGAATGTTAACGTATTCTTTCAACGATGCTTGGATTTGATCTGAATAATCTGTTGACATACCTGTATACTCATTTTTTAGCTCGAATTTTTGGTTCTTGTGATTTTCAAAAATAAACTGATCAAATTCCCTCAAGTATTCAAAAACTCTGGGGAAATTTTCTTCTCTTAATTTGTTAAGGTGATTTAAATAAGAAAGGTTTTCTATACAACGAAAGGCGTTTCTGTTGTTCATAGTGGTCAACCCTTTATCCAACATAATTGCGTTAATAGAGGTTCCACCGATGTCTATTAAGACTGTCTCGCATTCGTCATATTCACTTGCACTTGAAAGGTTTTGTAATAAAAAGTCCTTTTTTAAAGCGAGTTTTGAGATCTCTCCTTCCTTTAAACAGACGCTTCTTTTAACTAGAACAGTGAAATTTTTTTTGTAGCCAGGTGTATAAATAGAGAATTTGTGTTCCCCTTCAAAACGTTTTGCCATTTTTGTTTGAGCTACTTTAAATGTAATTTCTCTTCTTAAAAGCCAAATAGGTAAAGCGGTAGAAAAGTAATCAATTTCTATGTGATTATCAAATTCCGGGGTTAGTTTAAGGGAATGATAATATGTAATAGCTGCTAAAAAAGTAATATATGGAATGTCGCTTGAAGTTTTATTTTGAATTACATTAGGGGTATAATTTATTTGAGAATAACTATCCGAGTCACTTATTAAAAAGTATCTTTCTTCTTCGTGTTGATTTAAAAAAGTTGACAAGACAATATTGTTTTTAAGACTAGTCGAATCACTAAAATTATTTTTAAAATAAGAGACGGCCTCGTCCTTATTTATCTCGATTACATTAGAAGGAATGCTAAAAAGATATCCATCAATAATGTTTTTGTTAGAAAAACTTCCAGAATCTTTGTTATAACGCGTAATCTTCATTGTAAAACCCCTTTTAAGTTGAACATAAGTTGAACTAATTATATAATGATGAAACTCACAAAATCAACACTTTTATTTTGGTGATGAGTGTATGTAAGGTGTTATTTAACATATCTATTCTTATAGTTTAGTAGTATTAAAAAAGCCTCCTAAAATAATTTAAGACTTTAAAATTCTATAGATTTACCTAGTCGTCCACCTTTATTAGTAACTGTTTAAAACCAAATATATAGTAGTGTCGAATTTCATACTTCATCAAAGCCCTCACTCGCTAAGGTATGTTTCCCAATCGTAGTCATGAATTTTATCAAATTGCCCAAACTCATTTCTTTCATAAGCACATAGAGGTGATTCATTTATAAAAGCTAAAATTGAGTCATCAACATTTAAAACAACTCCTAGAGCTACAATTTGAAAATTATCTGGATTACTAGTAAATTCATCTTCTTCGTATCCGCTAAAGATAACCCATCCTGAATCATTCGGTTCATTTGGTTTATCCTTTAACAGAAAATTAAACTCGTTTCTTTCTAAAACATCATTGCTAACTGTTACGAGGGCATTAAAGTAATAGTCCATCTTTGCAGCGTCATCGTCTTCATATTCAGTATCACAAATATGTTTAGTGCCAAAATGCAGGATTTGACCAAGTTTTAAGCTCTTTAAATGATAAGGTTTATTATCAAGCTTTCCAACAAAGTTCTCTTTGTTTCTATCCGTAATTTCCACCCACATTCTTTCTCCTTTGTAACCATCTGTATCTGAATCACTAAAGAAAACTAACTTCACCAGGTCTCCCGCTTTTAATTTATCCGTCACCGCTTTGCTTGGCTTGTAAAATGTATAAGGAGATTCTTTGTTTCTTTTGTAAATATTATCTAATTGCCAAGGTGTATTATCCTCAATTTTTTTATTGTTAGAATGTTTTTTGAACCAATTTTTCATACAATACATTACCTCTTTGATTTATATAATTTAAATTTCTTTAATTGGATACTGAATTAAAATGGATTCTAACCCTTGAATAAACGCATCTATGTAAGTTAAATCTGTTTCAAATTCAAACTTTAGCTCTGTTCCCCAGCCAGCGGGATACTGTATAAACCCATCTACACTAACATTTTTTCTTCCATTCATAGTCAATGTAAAACCAAAATAGGGTTCAGTGGGTTCAAAAAGTACTTTCTTCTGCTTTAAAGCTGAGAATTTCTTTAACTCGTTAAGATAGTACTTTATTGTACGCCCTTCTAAAATAACCTCGTCAATTTCAGCTTTAAATGCAGGAATATTAAATGTAAGATAATTTTTATGCCAATCTGCATCATGTACGTTATCCGCTTCAGGGTATGCGTATGCATAAGTACATATCTTAAGATAAGACAGTCCATCTTGTGAAGACAACTCTGCAAATGGATATTTGGAAAAGTAACTTTGTTTCACACAAGTTCCTTCTTTCTATATAAAGATATATCACTGTGTACGTTAATAACGTTATGTAAAAATCATTATTTGCCTGCTCTCTATTCTATCTTTACAAACAAAAAAGATAAACTAATTAATATTTATTTAGGCTCCTTATATCCAATGAACGTAGATCACAAAAGAAAAGGTCTAGAGAGTTCTCTAAGCCTTTTCTTTTGAAAAAACTAAGTTTAACACAACTTAAAAATTATGGAACAAAAAAAGAGCAATCATGCGAATAATGACTGCTCTTTCCTTACTAAAACTTTAATGTTTCACAACAGTTACATACGTAACTTTACTTACATTATTCGAAGCATCTTTAGCAAAAAGAAGGAGCCCTTCAATAAAGGACTCCTTCTTCTGGAGAATACTTTCATTCTAAGTCCAACTGATCAACCATAGTACCATCAATAGGGTCTACAGTATACCAAGCTACTGTTGCAGTATGCCCTTCTCCAGTTTCTTCATCATCAATAACCACATTATAGGCATGAATAACATATTGTCCGTCCGAACCAATCCCATCTAATTCAACAATAGTATCTGAACTTTCCGGTATTCCTAATTTTTCGCGGACGAGTTGAACAGCTTGTTCTTCAGATACACTTTGCTCCGCTAAACCTTGCTCTGCAATTGCTTGTGAATCTTCCGCTTGAGTGTCTGACTCCAATATTTCTTGCTCTGCTTGGGTGTCATCATCCGCTTCTTCTTCCTCATCAGCTTTTGCCTGAGCTTCCTCTTCCTCCTGCTGTTTCTTCTCTTCTTCTGCTAAACGTTCTTCCTCCGCTTTACGATCTGCTTCTGCCTGCGCTTCAGCTTCTGCATCAGCCTTTGCCTGCGCTTCTTCTTCTTTTTGTCGGTCTTCTTCTAGTTGCGCATAGTAATCATCTAATTCCTTTTCCATTTGCTGCTGTTCAAGGTCTGATAATTGCTTTTGTTGTTCTTGTATTTGGTTTTGAAGCAAAGCAATTTGTTCTTCTGAAGCATTATCAACAAAATTGATGTTTTCTACATAATCACCACTCGCGTCAAAATTAACTTCCATCATACAAAAAACATTTTGCTCTTGATTAATGCCATAGTAAATATACTGATTGTCACCTACTTGGATATATTGATAACCATTCATTACGTTTAATAAGTAATCGCGATCAGCTTCTTTAGAATTAACTGCTTTTTTAATTGTTGATGCTTTTGTTTGCAATGTATTCGGCGATGATTCTTTTACAGCCGTTTTGTTGCTATTTTCTTTCGTATGAACCGCTGTTGATTTCTCTGTAGGCTCTTCTTTTTGCGATACAGTTTCACTGGACTCATCGCTACAGGCTGCTAGCAATATAGCTAATAATGGAATACCAAAAGCAACTTTCAACATTTTCATAGACTATTATCCCCTTTTTTTATCTTTTTTTAGGTTTTATATAATTCTAAAGAACCATAAAACCTTAGGGGTTATTATACCAAAATTAAGAAAATATAAGAATATTTTCTTGTTTTATTTATGGTATTTTTTGAAAATTTTTCTTTTTACGTATAAAATAAGAAAACACAAAGCCATGTACCTTTTTCAGAACGCGGCTTTGTGTTTTCTTAGCAAATGTTAATGATGAAATCCATTGTCGTATTTCGTATCTTTAAGAACAGGTCTATCCAACGAGTTAAGAAATTCAACAGCTTGTTTAAAATTAACCATAAATAAATGAGCAAGGTCTCTTGAAAATCCATTTCTAACGACAATACGCATGATTGTTATTTCTTCCATATCTGCTGGGAGTGGATAAGCAGGCGCTTGCCATCCATACGTGCGCAATTGTCTAGACAAGTCATAAAGAGTCCAGTTTGGCGTGTATCCTTCTTTTAGTTTCCAAGCAAGAACGGGGATATCTGAACCATCGGCGATAATTTCGAATACTTCCATTTCTCCAATTTCTTTGCTGAGAAACAGCGCGTTTTCTTGTGAAGTTTTTTGCACGGCATAATAGCCGTCTTTCCCTAAACGCAAGAAATTGTAGTACTGTAAAAGAACTTGTGCTCCTGGTCTAGAGAAGTTGAGCGCAAAAGTTGGCATGTTGCCTCCTAAATAAGAAACGCGGAAAATAAGATCTTCAGGCAAGTCTTCTTTTTCTCTCCAAATCACCCATCCTAGACCAGGGTAAACTAAACCATACTTGTGTCCTGACACGTTAATGGACTTTACTCGCGGCAAGCGGAAATCCCAGATAAGGTCCGGTTGAAGAAATGGAGCGATAAAACCTCCAGAGGCAGCATCTACATGGATAGGAATATCTAACCCTGTTTTTTCCTGTAACTCATCTAATGCTTTTGCGATAGCAGCAATTGGTTCGTAAACTCCCGTATACGTCACTCCAAGAATCGGTACGACACCAATTGTATTTTCGTCAACCGCATTAATGACGCCTTCTGGATCTAAATAAGGATGATCTGCATTAATGTTCACATAACGAGGCTCTACGTCCCAATAGTTTGCGAACTTCTCCCACACCACTTGAACGGATGAACTAAATACAATGTTCGGCCGGTCTGTTGATAGCCCTTTACTTTTACGCAGTTTCTGCCAGCGTCTTTTTAACGCTAGTCCGCCAAGCATACAAGCTTCAGATGAACCTGTAGTAGAAACGCCCATCGTTGTATCAGGATTAGGTGAATTCCAAAGGTCCGCTAAAATACGTACGCATCTCTCTTCAATAGCTGCTGTTTGCGGATACTCGTCTTTGTCAATCATATTCTTATCAAAAGATTCGCCGTACAAACGCTTTGCATCAGGCTCCATCCACGTAGTGACAAACGTAGCTAAATTCAAGCGAGCATTTCCGTCTAAAGCAATTTCGTCATGAATGATTTGATAAGCTGTTTCTGGAAGCATACCTTGATCACTAATACGCAGCCTTGGAATCGTCACTTCTCCTTGTCGAGAAAAAAGCGGATTAACAGGAAATTCATCAGGTAAATTTTTTTGTTCACGATGCGGGTGCCATTGAGGCATAAAGTATCATCTCCTTATGTATAGTGCACTTTGTCTAACAAATTGCTTTACGTTCATCTGGTGTTATAACAACAGGTCTCCTTTACACATTATGAGCTTTGAAACCTATTTTCATTCTTTTCATTATCCTCATAACATAAGGGTGACCTTTATTTAGTGATACTCATAAAAATATGCTTGGCACGACTCAAAGGGTAAAAAATATGGTAATATATTCTAAAGGAGGTTTTAAGATGGAGAAACAAGGGATTATCTTGCAAGACAAGTTTTTCGAATTAGGTGAATCTCCTATTTATAATGAATCACAAGACGTCGTTGGAAATGTCGCATATAAGTTATCAATTGCTAATAAATTTGAGATTTTAAAGGACGAAGAGATCGTATTTACAGGTAAATCTAAAATGTTTGCCCTTATGCCAAAGCTGATCATTTCAGATCGCCACGGAAATGAAGTTGGCATGATCCAGCGGAAATTCACTTTTTTTAAAAAGAAGTACCTTTATATCAGAAACGATGGCAATACATATGAAATTACGGGGAATATAACAGATCGTAAATTTGACGTTTTGCATTCCGGTGTTCCTGTCATTCAAGTCCGCACACTCTCTTCTTTTCTGTCATTACGTCCCCACACGTTTGCTTTAGAATTTCTTGAACCTGATCTTGATAAGTGGGAAGGAATTGCGGTTGTACAAGGCGTAAGGATGATGGTGAAAGACGAAAACAGCAGTACATCTGCTGCTCCGGCTCAATAGCAATTATATGATATAAAAAAACGAACAAACTTTATATTGAAGTTTGTTCGTTTTTTAAAATTAAGGACCAAATATTAGCGTACCGATGACGTGATAGCCAATTGGTACAAGAAACAAGATGATATTTAAAATAATCGCCCATAGACAGAGCTTGTCTTTTTTTATAAAAAAACCAATAATTGCAGGAACAATCATGAGCGGAACTAAAAAGATAGGTGCGATAATAGGCAGTCCTTGAAGCTTTTCGGCCGCAATAAGCCCTGTGAAAAAGTTAAGGATCAATAAAGTATTAATAATGACATATAAAAGTGAAATTCCTCCAAGAACCCCGCCTATTATCCCGCTTTTAGTTGTTTTAACAGTAGCATCCACGTTTCTATCACCTCTTTTTTTAGAAATATAAGTAAACTATACTATAATGTGGATTTTATTGTAAAGGTATGATCATAGTATATTAGTCGTAATGCTCAACTTTGGAAATAACTCAGTAATCACCTACGTATTGGTCGCAGATGTCAGGGATATACGATGATGGAAAAACAACGCTAATATAGTGAATTTTTCATTGTATCTCAATAAAAAAAGAGAAAAATAAAAACAGACAGAAAAATTTCAATCTGTCCGTAACTTTTTCACTGAAAATTTTTTACTGTTTTGCTAATACTTCTTTAAGTTCACGTAATGTTTTAGGATCATGTGCATACATAACGTCAGCTATATTACTATCTTCCATTGCTAACGGAATAAGAGCTCTTATTTTATATTCTCCCTCATAGTCCTGTACAAGAACTAATAAATCTGCTGAGACTTTTTGAAATATTTTCTCATTATCTTCTACTAATACTTCTTCAGGGACAGTATCTTTATTATTAGTTACACTAATAGGCACGAATTGGTTCCCGTACTGGTTAAGCAAATTATCTCTAGCTTCTGAGTTATCCGGAGAATCTTCAAAGTCAATTATTCTAAAACTATAATCATTTTTCAGATAACCCACTGCTCCAAACATGTGTATACCTTCTTGAATTTCACTACTAGGCAGTTCGGTGTAATGAGACATGTCTTCGGTAAAAGCTGTGAGGTTTCCATCTTCAGCATCTTTGAGGGTTTTCTTTACTACATCAATAGCTTCCTGTTGTTCACTAGTAAGTTTCTGATTTTGCTCTTTATTGTCATTACTATTATTGCCTTCTTCAGATTCAGCATTTTTTTCTGTAGTAGAATTACCAGCATACATTTGTTTATTGATATCGTCTTGTATAATATCAGCTGCCTTAAATCCCTTCATCATATATTGATTATCGTATTTATCCATTATCAGTACGATATCCATTCCTTCTTTATCTTCTTGAGATAGCGTATTATCTTTGGTTGTTACTGATACTAAAATGGAATCTCCACCGTAATCTTCACCAATTTCTATTTGTGTTGCATCAGATAATTTATCCCAATCGATTACTTTTAGATTAAAATCAGCGTAATTAAGAGCAGCGAAATTAGCCATTATGTCCTTATACTCACTATCCGCTGGTTCAGATTGTGTAGTCTCAAGAGAAAATTTGCTGTGCAATTTCAAGTCATTTTTAAATGCATTAAAATTTTCATTTTTAGCATGAGTAAACATAAGTAGAGCGCCATCCAATGCTTGCTGTTCTTTATCTGGAAGATTTCCTATTGTTTTAGTTTCCTTACTTTCATCAGACGTATCTTTTTTATGTACCGCGGCACTTGTTGCAGCAGAAGTAGTTTCTTCTGAATCATTCTTACTTTCTTCTTTTTCGGAGTCAGATCCACAGGCCGATAGTGCTAATGAAGCAGATAATAATACTGTTACTAACTTGTTACTTTCCATAAATCACCTACCTATTCTATATATTTGAAATAACTATATCTATTTTACCATGTCAAAAGACTATATATGTGTGAAAAATAAGAAAAAACAAATAATTACTCCTGTGGTGTAATATTAAACAATTAATTTATTTTAATTGTTAGCATTTGTTAACGATGTTATAATTTATAGTTATTATGTATGATGGAAAATGCCTCAATTTCTCGCTACTGAGTTACTTTAAACTGAGTAGCCTTTTTATATCCAAAATTAAAAGCTGAAATTAACGTTTGACTAATATAATTTAAAAGGTTTTATTTAATGTTAAACCGAACACTCATTTTACTATTCCTCGTTTTATCAAAAAAGAGCAGCCATCCCCGGTTGTTCTTTTTTTAATGAAGTATCTCAATAAATGCCTACTAATTCTAACCACTAGTTTTCTAGAAAAATAATTATTTAATCTAGGACACTACTAATGTCAAACGGAGTGACATTTGGTAAAAAAATCTATTTTTATGGGTTTATTTTACATAAAAGGAATGTTAGTATTGTAAACGGAGGGTAATAGTTGTAAAATTCAGGAGGTAACAAGGTTGGATAACAAAGTATTTTCTATTTTTAAGAGAGTTTTAGTGGTTGCTAGTTTATCATTAGTTTTTACATCTGTTTTTAACTTTAAAACTATTGGTACACAAGCAGCGGAGAACGTAGATAGTGAAAGTCAGAACCTAACAGATGAAGAGTTGGATCAAGAACTTGCACTAATAGATGAAGAAGCTTCAAATGGCGAGCTTGAATTTCTAGATGAAGACGAGATGGACAAAAGCGAGGTTTATACAGAAGATGAGCTTGCTACTATGGAAGAAGGTTTTTCTTTAATTGAAAGTGTTCCCGATGAACTAGTAACAGAAGATAAAACTGTCGAAAGATTAGATTGGATGATTGAACACACACAAGATTCAGAGTTGGTGGCTGCATTAGAATCAGAAAAACAAAAGCTTACTAACGAAGAACCGGTTTTTACTACTTTCTCAGCTTGGGGTTGTGCTAAAGGAATAGGTTATGCTATAGCACAGAATGCTGTTCCAATTGCTAAAGTATTAAAAATTAAAAAAGCGATCAAAGTTGCAGGTGGTACAGCTAAATTCGCTAACAAGCTTGTTAAGTCTTACGATTACTATTCAAGAATTAAAAAACCTGGTAGCAGAGTTGCTAAGTATTCTAAAACAACAGCTATGAAACTAGCGTTAAAAAAGACAGCTAGAGCTACACCAGATGCTTTTGACGCATTATACGCACTCCTAGGAATAGATACATTTATTAAGAATTGCTTCTAAATAAATCTTTAACATACCCTTGGAGTAGCTTATCAGAAAAGGGGTTTGTTTTATATGTTTAGTAAAAAAAGAACATATCAAATATTAATAGCTATTATTGGAATTGCATATATCATTTATAACTACACATTAAAATCTAGTGTAAGTGAAACAACAGATTCCTATATTGTTTTCCCTATTAGTATTGCATTACTTTTATTATTTGCTTTTATGTATATCAGATTAGATAAAAAAAATGACTAAAAACGATTTTTGTTTTCCCTCCTTAAACCCTAGATATTTAAATTATCTAGGGTGTTTTATTATGAAAAAAGTTGGCTTCTCCTCTTCTATCATGCATAATAAATATTTAATAAATAATTACATGAGGTTTAACATGGCTGCAGTATCATTAAAAAACAGAGCAAAATAAATTTTGTTATAATAAATGTAATGAAGTTTTCAACGAGGGGAATTAACAAAATTGGACTTTTTAAAGATGTAACTGACATTAGAGATATTGTAGCTTCAGATATAAAGATTCCTGAAAAAATATTGGACGAAATGCCTAAGTACGCTACGAGTATAGAAGATCGATTTAAAAGATTTAAAGACACTCCACCGTCTTTAGACGATCTTTTTCGAGAAGAGGATATGTATGGAGGACTTAAAGAACTCCATTTAAAAAATGCTTATAATCAAGCTGGCATGTATGCTTTTGTATCATGGAGATGGGTAAATCCATTCGCGGAATGGTTAGGTGATAGAAAAGTTCTTGAAGTTATGGCTGGCCGTGGATGGTGGACATACGCCCTACGACAAAAAAGTGTAAATGTTATTGCTACTGATGACTTCTCTTGGATGAATCGAAGCTGGATAGATACACTAACAGGAGTTGAAGAAATGGACGCAATTGAAGCTGTAGAACGTTACGGCAAAGAAGTTGACGTTGTGACAATGGGTTGGCCATATATGGACGATACAGCTTACCGGGTAATCAAACGGCTACACGAAGTTAATCCTAATGCATTGGTTGTATATATTGGCGAACGTGGCGGTTGTACAGCTGATGACAATTTCCATGAACACTTTGAAATCATGTTTAATGATCCTGAATTCAATAAAGTCACAACTAGATACCAAAGCTGGGAACACATTCATGATGATATTTTATTAGGAAGATACAGTGAATAAAATATAATTTTTTCGTTTATACTTGTATGTGACAGATTAACACAAGGATTTTTATTTATTACTTGTCGCTCATCACACATGGCAGAGCCCCTGTACAGAAAAGAAGTCTGTATAGGGGCTCTTTTTAGTTGTGTCCGTATCCTGTTACTCGATAATCATCACCGTAATCTACTGTGACAGACATTTCTACTTTCTTATCATTTTCTTCAGAATATCCATGAACCATAACTGTACTTAAATCTTCCCCACCTAAAAATTCTACATCTTTAGGAACAAACTTAATATTCTTTTCATCCTTCATATACGTAGCCGCTACTTCAGAAGCGAGCTCTCCAACCTCTTTTTTATCCATGTGTTCCTCCTTCTCGCATCCTACTATCACTAATAACAATAGAAAAATAGCAATAACTCTCAGTTTCAACATCCATATCTCTCCAATTTTTTGGAAATTCCTATATAATAGAATTATACTCTATTAACGAGAGGGGTTTCAAATATGAAAGTGAGAGATAAGACATACAAAGAATTAAGTTCGATTGCTTATTCTAACAAACCTATTAAGGACTGGACTGTCACATATAAAGATCATGAAGAAACTTGGGAAATTATAAATAAAAATAAAAAATTCAAGTTACATGATCCAGATACGGGTTTTGATGCAATGGTAGCTAAACATAAAGATACGGTTGTTATTGCTTATCGTGGGACGGAAATGAACTCCGCGAAGAATGCAGTAACCGTAGGTATTAAAGATGGTATAACAGACTTTAATTATATTGTTCGGAATAAACCAGTTAAGGAACTAGACTTGCATGTTGAGCTTGAAAAAGGTAAATTCCACGTTGATTTTTATAAACAGAATCAGTTTAGGCAAGCTGATGAATTAGCGCAGGAGGTTCAGAAAGCCTATCCTAAAGCAAAGGTATCATTAACTGGACACTCTTTAGCGGGTTCCATGGCTTCTTACGCTGCTGCCAAAAATGACTTGCATGCAGTTACATTTAACGGACCTAGTGTTATTGGGTTGCTTCCCAAAGACTTAAAGGAAAAAGCGGAAAAAGGCGGATTTGATAAGCAGGTTATTAACTATGTACATCCAAAAGATTCTATAAGTTCTGGTGCTATTAATCCGTACAAGCGTTATATTGGTTCTGCCTATTATATTGGGTCTTCATTTGAACTAGAAAACTCAAAGAACAGATATAATCCTGTTTCTAGAGCATGGGGTTCACTTGCTGGTTCCGGTTATCACGGTATGCAACATTATAAATTTGACGAGTTTGGGAATGTTTCTAATCCAACTCTAACTAATGTCTTAACCGGAGAAAGCCTAGCTACCTCCCCTCGCTTTGCTTCTGCAGACAGCGGGACTATTAAGGTTACTCCTGTAGACCTTAAAGAGCTTGCTAGTGAACTAGAATCTTTTGTGGAGGAAGTAGAAAGCATCTGTAATAGCTTTAAACAAAAAACTTCCGTTTTGGATGATATTCAAACAACTGAAGATGTATTGAATGATGTTCTTCAGCGTGTACATCATGTAGGCGGCTGGTTTGCACGAGATACCGCTAGAATGGTTAGTAATCTTAATGCAGCTGCAGAATCTTTTGTGGAGGCTGATCACTTAAAATGAGCGATTTAGAAAAATATGAAAAAGAATTAAATGACTTAGAAAGTCTTAGCACCTACTTGGATACGGTCATTAGAAAATTACGTGCTAAGCAACTAGTTGTTAAAAGTAAAGCTGAAGATTTAACTACGTGGGAATCTGGTAATGCTAAAGATGCCTTTCAACAAGAAATGGAAAAGTATTTCGATGATTTTACTAAAAAGATTGATGATGTAGAGAAAGCAGAAAAAGAAGTAAAACATGCTAAGACCAAGGTAAAGCATTTAATGATGCTTGAAGATTTGCCTAAAGGTCCTAAATACTAGATCTTAAACCCTAGATTTTTTGATTATCTAGGGTTTTTGTTATGAAAAAAGAAGGATAAATTACCTTTATATGGAATATATAGAATTTATGTGAATTTGGAGGGAGGTGTTTTTTGTGAGTAAGAGAGAAGACAGACTAGATGGAATGACAGATGGTGATTTAATTGATGATATAGATGATTATGTTAATTCATCTGGTGATTTTGATGAATATGAACTTGAAGAAGAGCTTAAATATAGGGGCTATTCCAAAAACAGTAGTGGAAAATATACCAAAGGCGGATACGACGATGAAGACGAGAATGAAGCTGAAGCAGAGAATTATTCTGCTAGTAATAACAATGAAAGTGATAAATCCGGCTGTGCCATACTAACTATTCCACTTGTTCTTCTTTTAATAGCCGCTATTGTGTATTTTTCACTGTTAGGTTTTGGCGCCGGTGTCTATTTTTCTATCGAATTTCAGATACCAATATATATGGCTTTTGCTGTGACCTTTATAGGAATATTTTTCTCGCAAGGTGCAAGTAAATTGGCTAATTTTTGTTTTGCTATTGCAACAGCAGCATTGATTTCACGTATTTTTCCTTATTTTTTGCCAGAAGTTCATTCTCTGAGTGTTGAAGATTTTCAAGAGTGGTCCAAAATAACACCGAAATCAACAGCATACCTATATACTCTTTATTATTTTTTAGCTATCACAATAATTCCTTTTATATGTATGAAGACATTTTCGAAAATAGTGAGAGCTCGTAATGGCATTGATCGCAACATAAATCGGGGAATGTAAAAAAAGAGCAAACCAAAAGGTCTGCTCTTTTTCTTTATATGTTGATACTTTTTAAGTCATTTTTAAACTTATTGAAACTATCCTACTTTAATAAGTCAGTTACGATCTTACCGGAATAATTTACTGGCGCTACCCCACTGTCAACGTCTGACTTTTTAATACATTTATATAAAGTAGGTTGTGTATTACTTAATGCTGTAAAAACATTAATATTGTGCTGAATACTATGTGATATAGGTGTACCACTGTCATCAAGACCCGTTTCAAAATGTTCATACTGATAACGACAAAGGCCTAAAACTGCTCACATCAAAAAAGAATGCGTGATTAAACATCGCATTCCCTTTTTGTACGGCGTTTAGTATCTTTTCTGCCTTTTGCTATAAAAATAGCTGCTATAAGGCACCCAATTCCAGCTAAATGCATGATGTTATTACCTGTCGCCCCTAGACTGTTACTAGTCAAACCAACTAAAATACTACCAAGTATAATCAATAAAACAGTAAGTAGTACTAGATATTCAATTGCGAATGTATTGATCAACATATAGTTAACCATAATATTATTATGAAAATAATAGTGTGGATTCAAACGCTCATGGTACCATATTCTAATCGATTTATATGTTATCATACATAAATTGTTAAAAGTACATTTTTTCACCTTTCACTATCAAAAAAGCAGCCTCTTTACTAAGAGACTGCTTTTTTTAATGACAACTGATAAAATCGCTTAAGAAGCTTTTTTTAATTGTTCTTTTTGTTTCCGTTGATAAGAAGAAAAATAAATAAGACCTACAAATACAGCTCCTCCTATCATATTTCCAATAAAGGTAGGAACAATATTTGTCATAAAATCAATCCATGTAAAGTGACCTGCAAAAATGGCAGCGGGAATAATAAACATATTAGCTACAACGTGCTGAAAGCCAATCGCAACAAAAGCCATAATCGGAAACCAAATACCAAGAATTTTACCCGTAACGTCGTCAGCGCCGTATGAAAGCCAAATAGCTAAACATACAAGCCAGTTACAGCCCACAGCAGAAATAAGCGTTTTAAAAAACGATTCATCAATTTTAGCTTGAGCAATTGCTACCGTTTTATCTAAAAAAGGACCCGTTTCTGTTAACCCGACAATGTGTCCAAAGAAATACGCAACAAATACGGCACCTAAAAAGTTAGCAAGCGTGACCCAAAACCAGTTATGAAGCAAGTGACGAAGCGAAATTTTTCTTGCATACAGGGCAATGGAAACAGACATCATATTCCCCGTAATGAGCTCTGCTCCCCCAAGTACGACCAGCATAAGACCTACAGGAAAGACGGCCCCTCCTAAAAGATTCGATAAACTTCCCCATTCAGCTGGTAAATTACCAATGACGCGCACATCTAGTAAAAAACCAAGCGCAATAAACGCGCCTCCTAAAAACCCAAGCATAAGAATAGAAGAAAGGGATAACTTCGTCTTTGAAACCCCCGCTTCTAAAGCGATGTTTAACATTTTATCCGGCTTGTGAAATGCCATAAAACTCCTCCTTAATTAAAAAAGGCAGCACTCAAAAACACCTTTTACACAAGGTTTTTGAATGCTGCCTAATAATCCTGCACTTTCTTTACAGTATATCAGTCATCATTATCTATAATAAAACTAAATAAAAAACAAGCAGATCCTACTTCTCTCTCATTTAATTAAATTATGTATTTTACGTTGTTCTACTGAATATTAGTTTCAAACACAAATACGGAAACGGCGATATCTTCTTCCACTTTGATATCGGAAAATAAATAGCTCAGCTTAGCTCCTAACAAGTCTTCAAGTCCTTCTGGAGGAGATGAAGCATAAAGGTTTTGAATAAGCTTCGTTCTTGCCATATGTACCGTCTCTTTACCTTCGGTTGTTCTCGCGATAAATTGTTCAGCTGGCGTTAAGTTGCCGTACAAAGTTGAAATAGCCATGTTTTGAACGAATACAGTATGAATTCGTTCTGGACCTTTTCCAAAAAGTTTTTTGCGCAGCTTTCGGATAATATCATTAAAATCATGTATTTTTTTAGACACCGGTGTATGCCTCCGCTTATCTCGAGTATGTCTATCCTGCTCATTCAAGTGTTCAACTAAGAATAAGTTACATTATACATGACGACGTTTACATTGTATACAATGTATCTGGTTTATCATCATTAATCCAAACGATTGCAAAACTTTTACGAAATAAAAAAAATCCTTCACTCATTGAAGTGAAGGATTACCTTTATATCTCTACTTAAAGGTTACAAATGAATTCTTAGTTATCAAAGAAATAACTAAGAACTTTGACAAGATAGCATGTCAAAATAGTCAAGTGGTATGTTTGTACCAGTAGTTAATGCTATCACGTCAAAGTTATAGAATCCACTTAGTTTACTTTCATAATACTTTATTTAATTTAAATATTCTTTTTGGATAGGTAACCTTTAATCTTCATCACGATCTGCTCTAAATTCATCATCAGATAATGAATTTAGTTGATGGCTAAGCTTTTCGTAGTTATCTTGTTTTTGGTTTTGTTGTACATCATTAGATATAGAAGCTTCGCTAGAAACAGTAGATTTTTTTCTAGTCTCTTCGCCTCCGCTAACTCCAAACCCAACATTGTTATCTGTCATCGGATTCACCTCTTTAACTGTTATTATGGAGAATTGCTCTAAAAAAATAACAGGAAACAAAAGGAATTCCCACTTAGCTAATAGCGGTCCACGCTTCCTTACTTAAACCAAATCGTATTTAGATAAGAAAATGACCTGCTTTAACTCCATAGGCAATACCAACAAAAAAACTTGCTATACCTAGCGTTTGACTTTTACATACATACTTTATAGTTAAGCCTGGAATCAGACCCCATATAATGATGAAAATAGCGAACGATACTATAATAGAAGACCATGCATCTTGCCCTGATATACTTATACCTTGCATAAACGTTTCTCCTTTCAGTACTTATATCGGGAGAACATAAATTTTTTATAGTATCTTATAATACGAACTAAAAAATTCAAGTGACCTGTCCATATATGCTTTTACAGCGAATGGTGGCGTTCAAGCTCGATTGTTTTTGGTTTTTGCCATATTAATACCCCTGCCGCTACGTACATAAACGAAGTGATGTAAAAAAGGCTTCCGATTGTAAGAAAATCAATGATATACCCTGTTGCAATAACGGCTAAAGCTGCCCATATAGAGGTCCATAAATGATAGTGTCCTATTTGTTTTCCCGTATGAGCACGATCTGTCTGCCTAGATAACGCTATTTTTTCTGCTGTTTTTTGAAGAGCTCCAAGCAGTCCCATTATAACTTGAATGATATACACCTGCGTGATAGTGGTTAGAACCGGAATCACAAGCATAACAACTGCCATCCCAAACGTATATAAAAGAAGCAAGCGCTTTTCTCCTACTCTGTCACTCCATGAACCGATTAAAGGGTGACTTAAAGCTGCGGTTAAAGCGAAAATTCCGTAAGCTAAGCCAAATTGTGAATAACTATCGCCAAGATTTCGAAGCAGTAAAAGGTAAAAAGGAAAAACAATACTGCTTGCGGTAATCATTAGGCTTTGTGAATGTAAGAGTTGTTTGTACGTCATTTTCCATATTCCTTATAAAATAAATTAACGAATGTTTCGTTCCGATCATATTTTCTTTTTAAATTAAAAAAGGCATTTGTATGAGGGTAAGCCTCTTCTAACTGCTTCTTGCTTGGGTAGCCGTAATAAGGCAAGTAATAGCTTCCCTGATGCTGCAGCGTCACATCCACCATTTTTCTGACAACTCTTTGTGTATCAGAGATGCCTTGATGGTCTTTTTTCTGGTTAATAAGTAAAACGAGAGCAAACATATCGTCTTTTGCATAAGACATGACTGCTTTATTGTCTTTTTCTACATAGCGAACGGTAATGTTCAGTAAATTTAATTTCTCTGTTGATAAAATTTTGCGTAAATCATCGATGTAAGAAGCAAATTCATCAACCGGAACGAAGTATTCCTGTAAAACTTCCGTCCGGCTAGCACTTTCGTATTCCATAAAATCACTTTCAGAACGCATAACATTATTTCTTGTTTCAAGCCGTCCATTTTGTTTTAAAAAATATGCCTTTTGTGTTTCCCACAGCATATCTTTTCCCCAGTCGCTGCACCGAGACAGTCCTAGCATAAATTTAGGAAGCGCCACTATTTTTTCTGTTTTGAGCGGTTCGTTTACAGTAGAAGTATTTTGAGAAGATAAACGGTAGTTTGTGACGTACATATCTGTTAGCAATTGATTAGGAGAAACGGAAATACGCGCCATATGCATACGAACGTCAGGATTATGCTGTACGTAGTTTTTAAAATACGCTGTATACTGTCTATAATCTAAGCGGATAATTTCATCTTCGTACCATTCATCATCCGTTAAACGAAGCGTCACATCTAAAATGACTCCAAACAACCCGTATCCTCCGTTTACTAAAGAAAACAGCTCAGGGTGTTTTGTCCGGCTAATTTCGATAATAGATCCGTCCGCCTGCAGGAGACGCATAGATTTGACCGTATCCATTAGAGAACCGTATCGAATATCTCTGCCGTGTACGTTCACGCTAATAGAACCTCCAACGGTAAAAATATTTTGTGATTGCATAACTTTAAGAGCAAGACCGTCCTTATGTATATATTGCTGAATATCATTCCACGTTGTCCCGCTTTGAACCGTAATTTCTTTTTGACGGGGCTTGTAATCTATAATTTTATTGTACTGCTTCATATCAAGTAAAATAGCATTCGGATAGTACGTCTGCCCTCCTTGGCTGTGCTGCATGCCTGAAATTGCTATTTTTTCATGATGCTGTGAAGCGGTTTTTACCCAATTTTTCAGCTGTTTTTCAGTAGTTCCATGTTTTATTTCTTTGACTTTTGTAGGAAGAAGCTGAGCAACATCTTCCGTTACAGGACGGCTTTGCTGCTGTTTATAAACATGATAGGAGGCATATGAACCGACTAGATAAAAAGATAAAAAAATTCCTAACAACACGTTTTTCTTCATCGCAAACTGTAAGCTCCTTTCTTTATTTCTGTGAAATTATACCATATTAAAAGTGAAATAACACTAATATAGTGTAAAATTACACTATATTAGTGTTATTTTGAGAAAATACATAAAAAAACTTGTAATTAAATGGATGTTAACCTTGTTGAAACAAAAAAAGAAAAGACACTAGGTCTTTTCTTTTTTTGTTTCTTTATTTTTCAGCTTCGTATGCAACTAAAGCTACTCTTTTTCCTAACGTTTGTTGAAACTGCTCTTCTAGCTGTTTAAGCTTCGCATGCATATCATCGTTAATTGAAGCTGGCTCAAAGGTCATTTTTGTTTGCTCCATCGGATACTGTCACCTCTTTCATATGTGTATGTTCTACTTTTTCCAATATAAAAGAGGTCTATGACGATTTGACGAAAGTTTACAAATTAAATTTGCTAATGAGCGTTGTTAATTGTTCTGCCATTTGAGACAGAGATTGTGCGGAAACAGCAATTTCCTCCATTGAAGCCAGCTGTTCTTCAGTTGATGCAGCCACTTCTTCAGATGTAGCTGCATTTCCTTTAGCAAGGATTGCCATTTCACCTGCTGTACGAGCCACTTCTTCAACGGCTGCTGAAATTTGCTGAGCAGTCGCAGCAACTTCTTCTACTTGCGGAGTCGTTTCATTCATGCTGCTTAGAATCTGTTCGAACTTTTGAATAGCCGTTTGTGAAATTGTTCGTCCTTCTTCAACTTTGTTTGTAACTTGCTCCATTGTATGTACAGATTCCTGAGTATCTTGTTGAATAGCTTGAATAAGCTCAGAAATTTGAGACGCAGAAACTTGTGATTGTTCTGCCAGCTTTCTCACTTCCGCTGCTACAACAGAAAAACCTTTTCCATGTTCCCCAGCTCGTGCCGCTTCGATTGCAGCATTTAAGGCTAGTAAATTTGTTTGAGCAGCAATGCCGCTGATTACTTCTAAAATGGTTCCAACTTCTTTTGAACGTTGAAACAAAGTACGAATCGTTGTATTAGATAGCTCGACGGACTGAGAAATGGATTCCATTTGTTCGACCGTTTCTCTCACGGCTTTTCCACCTTCTACGGCTTCAGACGTTGTGTGATTTGATAGCTGAGAAACAGTTTCTGTACGCTTGGCAATCGTATAAACTCCTTGTACTATCTCATCTAAAGAAGCTGCATTTTGGTCAATAACAGCCGTTTGTTTTTCTGCACTAGAAGCCACTTCTTGTATCGCAACCGATACTTGTTCAGTCGCAGCGCTCGTTTGCTGTGAACTGGCCGTTAGCTCTTCTGAAGAAGCAGCCACTTGTTCTGCACTCATTTCAACATTTTGAATTAATGAGCGAAGATTGTTTTGCATCTGACTAAAAGCATACCCTAACTCGCCGATTTCATCCTTTGAATTGACGGTGATCGCTGTTGTCAGATCTCCTTCACTAACGCTCAGAGCCTGATTCTTAAGCTGTTTGAGCGGTTTAATAATTGATTGCAACACCACAAAAATGGTAAGACTCCCGATTATCAGACAAGCTACAATAATAAATAGTGTTTTGTAAAAAATAGGCTGTGCTGCTTCGCTCACTTCTGCTGAATACATAGTGCCTGCAACTTTCCAACTTGTTGTTTTATTTGTCGTAAAGACCATCTTTTTTTCATCCCCGTTAAAGGTATATTCAAAAGACCCGGAGCTCTTTGCATAAAGCTTGTCAAAAAGAGAATCTGTCGCTTTTGTACCTGCTTTTTCCGTAGGGTGAACAATATATTTTCTTTCTCCATCTAAAAGAAATGGATATCCTTTTTCTCCGATTTTTACTTTGCTGACAGCTTTATTGATGCGGCTTATATCTAAATTTAAAGCAATAACCCCTGTGCCATCCGCCGTTGTTTTCGCTACAGTAATAACGGTCTGACCTGTAGAGGCTGATGGATAAGGTTCAGTGACAACTGTTTTTCCTTTGTTTTGCATGGCTAGCTTGTACCAGTCTCGTTTTCTGGGATCATATCCTGCTTGTATCACTTTTTTAGGCGATTGAATAAACTTCCCCTGCTGATTTCCTGTAAAAATGCTGACGGCTTCTGGATGAAGCGAAGCATATAAGTTAAAATCTTTGCTTAAAGTAGCCATATCTTTTTCATTGTAGCGCTCGTTGTTTACCACTGATGCAAAAAACTCTACATCGTGAATTTTGGGTCCAATGGTATCGTCAATCACCGAATTAATGGACTGTGCATTTTGCTGTGCTGTGTTAATAATTTGGTTTTCAATTTCATGTTTCGCTGTTATGTAAGCTGATACACCTATCGTAACAGATGGCACTAATAAGATCGCTGCAAATGCTAGCCCCAGCTTTGCCTTAAAGTTATTAAGGGACCTTTTTTTTCTTACTCTCTCCATGCTATGTAGCCTCTCTCTCCGTAGTTAAAAGTGATCGTGCACTTCCTTTCTATCGGCAAGACTTCATATTCCTTTAGTCATCGAGTGTATACATAATTAACAATGGGAGTGAAAAGATAAGAGTACGATAAAAAAAGTAGGTGATTTTAATGGAAGAAAGTAAAAACAGCAAGTCTTTTTCAATGTTTGAAACAGAAAAGGTTCAGCGCGGGGAAGAAAAAGATATTTTTAATATCTATAAAGAAGGAGTAAAAATTGCAGAAGTAAGAGGAACGGATCCTCAAACTCAGCAGGTTATTCCGATGCATGACTTAAATGATTATGAAGAAAATAAGCTTCACGAATATATTGCTCATTTAGACCATACAACATAAAAAAAGACTAAAACAAGAGTCCGCTCTTGTTTTAGTCTTTAGAATCATAAAAAACATGTTCAAAATGCAGCGTGTTTTTTTGTATGTACAGCAGTCCAAACGAAAATTGCTTTTGACGCCGCTTGTCAGTAGCGGAACCTGGATTAAACAACGTAATATCGCCAATTTGCTTATGAACAGGAATGTGAGAATGACCAAAAATTACTGCATCGACTTGTTGATGTTCAAATGCCGAAAGCGCACGTTTTTCAGTCGTTTTTCCTTTACCATGACCGTGGATTACGCCGATCGTAACATCGTCAAACGGAAGAAGCAATGAAGTTGGAAGTACTTGCTGAAGCTCTTCACTGTCCACATTTCCAATCACGCCGTGTACAGGAGCAAAAACGCGCAGTTCATTGTATACATCTATCGTTTGAAAATCCCCCGTATGAATAATCGCATCAGCTGTTTTCAGTTCGGCTAGGAGTCTTTTTGGAAAATGCTTCGCTCTTTTTGGAATATGAGTGTCACCTAAAATAACGATTTTCATTCATCATACGCTCCTTTTTCGTCCATTTATGGTGTAGTGTAGCGTATTACGTTGTAATGAAGCAACCCTACAAAAATGTCAGGCAAAAAATTTCTCTTTTTCGTTTAAGTTTGCGAAAATACTTTACATACTAAGCTACAGAATGGAGTTTTCAAAATGGAAGTAAAAATTAATCGAAACGCAGCAAAAGTGTTAAAAAATGCCTTGGCTAGCCCAGAAGGTCAAGGGAAAATGATCCGTGTATATGTAACTATAGACCACGGTGATCACGCGCATTACGATTGGAAATTCGATACGCCGACTGAACATGATGAAATTGTAAAAACAGATAAAGATGTCGATATCATTTTAGATAAACGCGAGAAATTTTTAGAAGGCGTATGGATTCAATACTTCCACGTTCCAGAACCTGAATTTGTGATTAGCAGCCTTCACCACGCACATCACCATCATTAATACAAAAACACACCTGTTTTATAGGTGTGTTTTTTCGTTTGTGCGACACGCAGAAATTTTATTGATGAGAAGAAGAGATAAAATTTTGTTGAAGCAATAAAAATGAGCTATAGTGGAATTACGGATGAAAGAAAAGAGGTTAGCGTATGAAAGTAAGTGTGTTGGTAAGGTCTATTTTGGTTGTTATTTTATATAATTTATTCGTTCTGTACATCGGATGGAACGCTTGGATGTGGCTTCACACAATGTTTGAAGTGGACAACAAATGGATTCTTACGGTGATCGTTGTGTTTTTTGCTTATTCCTTTATCATCAGTCGTGCGTTTCAACAAGTGAGCTTGTTTAAGATTGTAGGATCGTATTGGTTAGGATTTATTCAATATTCAGTACTTTTGCTTCCTATAAGTAATCTAGCCGTATATATTCTTACTCTTCTAGGCGCTTCGCTTTCTACAGCTATCGATTCCATCGGATTTTTCATGGTTGTTGCTTTTTTATTCATTTTTGCTTACGGTACGTATAATGCTTACAGTCCTGTGGTAAGGAAATATACGATTTCACTTGCTAAAAAGACGAATCGGAAAAACCTTCGCATTGCCGTAGCATCTGATATGCACTTTGGCACATTGTCCGGCAAAAAACATTTGCAGCGGTTAATTACTCATGTACAAAAGATACAGCCAGATCTTATTTTACTTCCTGGAGATATTATTGACGATGATCCCCACGTGTTCTTTAAAAAAGAAATGGATTATATGATGAAACAGCTCAAAGCGCCTTTAGGCACATATGGAATTTTGGGAAACCATGAGTATTACGGTGGGAAGATCCCTCAGTTTGTGGAAAGAATGAAAGAAATGAACATACCTATTTTAATGGATGAAGTGTTAAACATAGGCGATAGCTTGTACTTAATCGGCAGAAAAGATAAGACGGATAAAAACCGAGACAGCTTTTTCGATTTAGCCAGTGAAACGGATCGTTCTCTTCCGGTCATTGCGATGGATCATCAGCCGCTTTCTTTAAAAGAAGCGGAACAAGTGGGCGTAGATTTACTTCTATGCGGTCATACTCACAGAGGACAAATGGCACCTAATCATTTGATCACAAAGCGGTTATTTGAAATTGATTGGGGCTACAAGCAAACTAATCAACTGCATACCATTGTCTCTTCAGGATTTGGCTTTTGGGGTCCTCCGCTTCGAATCGGAAGCCGATCAGAAATTATTCAAATTGATATTTCATTTACAAAATAGAGAAAGCCCTAGGGCTTTCTCTATTTTAATGTACGCAGCAACTTCGGAAGTTCTGCGTAAATAGCCACTACTTCATCTACTTTCATCCGAACGAGCCCGCTTGAAGACGGGGCAACAAAATCCATTATTCCTGATACCATCGATTCTTCTTGTTTGCCCCACTTTACTTGCTTACGTCCGCTGTACTGCTGATAAACACCTTTTCCAACAAAACAAACGATTTTAGGCGTGTATGTAGCGATTTTTTTCTTTAAGATCTCTCTGCCTTCTGCATATTCTTCTTTTGTAATCTCATCAGCTGCTTTTGTAGGGCGCTCTACAATATTTGTTAAGCCGTACCCTAGCTGTAATAACGAGTGATCTTCCTCAGGGTGGTATTTACGATCTGTTAAACCTGCTTTATGAAGAATCGTCCAGAAACGATTGGTTGGATTCGCAAAATGATGACCAGTTTCACCGGAACGGATGCTTGGATTAAAACCGACAAATAAGATATCTAAGTTGGGCTGTATATGATCAAAAATAGAGTTCATAGTCATACGCTCCTTACAACGTAAAAAGAAAACATTCAAATTGAATGTTTTCTTTTTACTATACCCTATTAAATACGAACTACGCGTCCGTTGAATTTTTGTTTCCAATAGCCGCTGCTCATGTTTGCAATTGCAACACCTGTTGAGCTTTGAGCACCGATGAACTTGCCGCCTCCTACATAAATACCAACGTGGCCGTCTTTTTTATATGTATCGAAGAAAACAAGATCTCCAGGCTGCATTTGACTAGAAGACACCTGCGTTCCAGCATGCTTTAACGTTTCTGTGCTTACAGATCCAAGAGGTCCAAGGTTAACACCTACTTGAGAATATGCCCAGTGTACAAATGACGAGCAGTCAAATAAACCGTGGTTAATATCAGATTGGCTTCGTCCTCCGCCAAATACGTACGCAGAGTTTCCAATCCAGCGGTTTCCTACCGTTACAACATTGCTAGCTTTTGGAGCCGGAGCGCTTGTAGGTGCAACATCATTGCTGCTTGCTTTTGGTGCTGCTTTAGGAGAAGGCGAATCGGCTTTTTCGGATGGTGCCGCCGCTGCTTTTTGAGCTTGTTCGGCTGATTTCTTAGCTGCCTCTTTAGCCGCTTGTTCAGCTGCTTTTCTTGCTGCTTCTTCCGCCGCTTTTTGATCTTTAATATTTTGTTCAAGCGTAGACTGTTCATTCGCAAGAGAGCTGTCTTTTGATTGTAGAGAAGCTCTTAGTTCTTCATTTTTTGCTTCTTTATCTTTTAGTTCTTTTGCCAACGCATCTTTTTGTTTCTTTTGAGCTGCTAGCTGGACAGTCATTTCATCCAGTTCTGCCTTCATATCTTCTAAGCTAGCAAGCTTAGATTTAACATCTGCTTGTTTTGTTTTTAGTTCGTCTTGCATATTTTTAGTTTCTGTTAAAATACCACGGTCTGCATCTACAATAGTCGAAACAGCTAGCGCGCGGTCTACAAAATCACCAAAACTTGAAGAACCAAGTAAAACTTGTAAATACTCTACGTTACCGCCGCTTTCTTGCATGGAACGTGCACGATCTTTTAAAATATCATTTCGCTTTTCAAGTTTTTCTTGAAGCAGCTTAATTTCTTTTTCAAGCTGGTCTACTTGTTTAGACGTTTCTTTAATATCCGCTTCTGTTTTTTGGGCTTTTTTATTATTTTCTTCTTTTGCTAATGTTAATCGCTCAAGCTGTGCTTTCATTTGATCTTGTTCTGCTTGAAGGCGTGTTAATTCATCAGAAGCTGCTTGGATGTTAGATTGCACATCTTGGCGCTGATTTTGAATTTGAGATTTTTGTGATTCCATATCCTGAATGGTAGAGGCATATGCTGGGGTTGATAAAACTCCTCCTAGACCTAATAAAACCGTTGTGTTAAGTAAAAGCATTTTCTTTTTCAATATGAATTCCTCCGCTTTCTCGCTCTGTTAAACTAGTAATTTCTAATTATGTATCAATATGTATAAAAGTCTGACAATTTATGTAAAGTTCACTGTATTTGTCGATAAATAGCTAAATATGCTAATGAAAATCTACGAAAATTATACCACGATAAGCGTTCAAAAAAAGAATAACAATATTACAATTGTATTTCAGTAATGTAACATTTAACGCTTATGTACATATTCACTCCTTACCTGCAAAAATACACCTTTATTTACTCATGAAAATAAACAATCTACTAGACTTTACGTAGCACTGTTTTTAACCTCTGGAAGTAGGTGATTACCATTTTTAAAGCTGGACGAATGTAAGTTATTTCTAAAATGAACGTAACGACTCTTTAACATATTCGTCTATTTTTACCCTTTATCTACCATTTTTACAATATTTGAAAATGATTTCCTGGAATAATAATGAATTTATTTCTATTCGATATTTGAAGAAGTTCAAAAAGAGGGCAATAGGCAATTTCAAAACAATATTCGACAAGATATGAATGAAGTCATACAAAAAACCTTCTCGCTGTGAGGCGAGAAGGTTTTTTGTTAATCACGCTGCTGATAATAGTGTTCTAAAGCTACAATTGCGCTTCCCATTCGCTCTTGATCGGGAATAATAATACGATCTACTCCTTCTTCTTTTAAAGCAGCAGCGGTTACTTTCCCAACGGCCACAGCTACTACAGAGATTTCGAAGAGTTCTCGAATTCGATCAGCTTGCCCATATTCTCTCGCAAACGAAAATAAAAATCGGGCTTGGGGAGCACTTGTGAAATTAACTGCATCGACTTTTCCGCTTATTAGTTCGTTTATAAGCTGTTCCATGACTTCTGCTTTTGGAGGAATATGCTGATACGGTAAAATCTCTTTAAATTGGGCTTTTTGATTCGAAAGAAAGTCAATCAATTTTGGTGCAGGATCTCCGTGAAGCTGAAGCGCTACATGCTTTTCTTCAAAAGAAAACGAATGAAGCGCTCTGACTAGGCCTGCGGTACTTCCGTCATCATCTCGAACGGTTGGAGTAACGCCCATTTTTTTTAACATGTTTACGGTTTTATACCCGCGCGCAGCAATATTGGCTGCTTGTAAAGAAGAAAGGAATTCGTCGGCCAGCCCTAGCTTATCTGCTGTTTTATAAAGAATTTCTGTACCGACTCCTGTCGTAAAAATAAACCAATCATAATTTCCTTTTACAAGTTCTTTAATATCTGCCTCTAAGTGTGTGTCATCTAAAAAGATGGTTCCTTGCGCAGGTCGTACAAGCGGGGTTCCGCCAAGATTTTCAACAATTTTACTGATTTCTTCTACTTTACGCTGACCTACGAGTGCGACTGTTTTACCTTCTAATCGTTTCAATGGTCTACCTCCATTTTACTATGTATGCTACTTAAATGATCCTTGATAACCGAGTTTTTCAGAAATCACGCTCGCCGCTTCTGTTACTTTTTGGACAATGAACGGCAGTCTGTCTCCTTGAAATCTCGCTTCAATTCCCGCTACGCTAATGCCTGCAACAATTTCATTTTGATGATTTACAATCGGCGCGCTCACGGATGTTGTAAAGTTTTCTAGTTCAGAGATGCTAATGGTATACCCTTTTTCTTTTGCTTCTTTTAATACATTTCTTAACTGCTTTTTATCTGTAATGGTTCCAATACCTATTGGAGCTAGCTCCGTTTGACTAATATATGCCTCTTGTTCTTTTTCGGGTAAATGCGCCAAAATAATGCGTGAACAAGCTCCTGCATAAAGAGGTGAACGCCTTCCAATTGATGTATAGAGACGCACTGGATGAAGCGTATCTACTTTTTCAATATACATGGCTTCATTCCCGTCTCGTACAATTAAATTAACCGCTTCTTCTACTTCATCTCGGAGCGCTTCCATTACAGGCTTTGCGATATTTCTAATATCTAAGCGATTAGCCACTAGCTGACCAAATTGCAAGAATAAAAGTCCGAGCGAATAGTATCCTTGCGCGTCTTTTGTTAAAAATCCCATCTCTTCAAGCGAACCAACCATCCGGTGCAAAGAAGTTTTCGGAACGCCTGAATATTCCATCATTTCTGTGAAGGTCAGCTTAGGGTGCTTGATAAAAAGTGTGAGAATCTGCATAGATTTAACGACTGTTTTATTGTTAGCTTGCATAAAACCTTCTCCCTTATTTGTGTCAATACATGTATTTGATAGACGTATAGCTTACTAGCTAATCATATGTTCTTTTTATTATACATGAAGAAAAAAAGGAAAGCACTCCCTTATAAGAGCACTTTCCTTTCTTACACCATTTCTAGTTCTTTAATGGAAATAGGATTACTTTCTAGAAATTTGGTTGTAAAATCCCCTTCTTTAAAAGAAGGATGGTTCAGTAATTCTAAATGAAAAGGAATGGTTGTATGAATACCTATAATGATAAATTCTTCGAGCGCGCGTTTCATTCGTTGAACCGCTTCATTTCGATCTTTCCCCGTTACAATTAATTTTGCCACCATTGAATCATAAAATGGGGAAATTTCATAGCCTGGGTAAACCGCGCTGTCTACACGAACGCCGTATCCGCCAGGAGGTAAATACATCTTGACTTTTCCAGGAGAAGGCATAAAGTTTTTAGCTGGATTTTCTGCATTGATTCGGCACTCAATTGCCCATCCTTTTAACTGAACATCTCCCTGAGAAAATGATAGCGGGTAGCCTGCTGCGACCGAAATTTGTTCTTTAATTAAGTCGATGTTTGTTACAAGTTCTGTAACAGGGTGCTCAACTTGAATCCGTGTGTTCATTTCCATAAAGTAAAAATGTCCGTGCTTATCTAATAGAAACTCCACCGTTCCCACACCTGTATAATCGACTGCTTTAGCTGCCGAGACTGCCGCCTTGCCCATTTTCGCACGAAGGTTTTCATCTACCGCAGGAGACGGAGCTTCTTCTACCAATTTTTGATGACGGCGCTGAATCGAACAATCTCGTTCACCTAAATGAACCACATTCCCTTCTTCATCAGCAATGATTTGAATTTCGATGTGTTTTGGCTCTTCTAGGTACTTTTCAAGATATACGCCGCCGTTTCCAAAGGCTGTTTCTGCTTCATGCTGAGCTTGACGAATCGCTTTTTCTAGCTCCTCTTCGCTATGAGCCAGCCGCATTCCTTTTCCGCCGCCGCCCGCTGTAGCTTTTACAATGATTGGATAGCCTATTTCTCTTGCTACTGGAATAGCGGTGCTGCTATCTTCAATCAGTCCTTCCGTGCCAGGTACAATAGGCACGCCTGCTTGTTTCATTGTTTCTCTTGCTACAGCTTTTGCTCCCATTTTACGGATGGCTTCTGCTTTTGGACCAATAAAGGTAATGTCATAGGATTCACACATCTCAGCAAAATCAGCATTTTCAGCTAGAAATCCATAGCCAGGATGAACAGCGTCTGCCTTGGTTACTTGCGCTACGGTAAGCAGATTACGAATATTTAAGTAGCTTTCTTTAGAAGACGTTTTACCAATACAAAATGACTCATCTGCTAGCTTCACGTGAAGTGCATCTTTGTCTGCTTCTGAATAAACCGCTACGGTTGCTATTCCCATCTCTTTACAAGCTCGAATGATACGAACTGCAATCTCTCCGCGGTTTGCGATTAAGACCTTTTTGAACATAATGACTCCTCCTGACAGTATGTATACTTTAGTATGTTTTTACAGTAAATAGAGGCTGACCAAACTCAACAACATCTCCGTCTTTCACAAGAATTTCAAGCACTTCTCCTTCGATTCCTGCATCGACTTCGTTAAACAGCTTCATCGCTTCAATCACACACACAACATCTTTACGTTCAACTGTTTGCCCTACTTGAACAAAGGGATCGGCATCTGCTTCTGGCTTAGCGTAAAACGTTCCGACCATTGGTGATAAAATTTGCTTTTCATTGTTTTCTGGTGCGTTTACAGACATAGAATCTTGAGGCGTTTGCTCAGCGGCAGAGACTTTCACTGCCTCCGTGTTTACTTCTGTAACAGCTGTGTCTTCTAAAGGAATTCCCGCTTTATCAATGACAACTTTTGTCCCTTCATGTTCAATATGGAGCTTTTGAATACCAGATTCATTCATTAATGAAACAACTTCTTGTAATTCACGTACGTTTATCATTTTTAGTCACTCCCGTTTTGTTTTATTTAGTTGACGCAAGGTTGATAGCAATCTTCAATTCTTGCAGCAGCTGTTCTTTTTCTAAATAAATTTTTTCTGCTTCATGAAGCGAAATGTGAGAAAAGTAAATGGATTCCCCGGGCTTTATTTGAGCTAAAAGCGGTAAATCCGCTGTGATGACTTGAGCGATTTTAGGGTATCCCCCCGTGGTTTGACGGTCTGCTAACAGAATAATAGGATTTCCATCTGGCGGGACTTGAACAGAACCTTGTGAGACGGCTTCAGACAATAGCTCTTTTTTTTCTTGAAGCTGAAGAGAAGGTCCATCCATTCGATAGCCCATTCGATCTGATTGATTCGATACTTTAAAGGGCTCTTTCATAAAATGACTTTTACTTTCAGCTGTAAATAAATCAAATTGACTGCCATTCATAACACGGACCGCTGGTTTCTTTGCAAAACGAACAAATTCTTTATAATTTACGGACCATGAAGAAGTATATACTCCGTTTATCAGTTCATTTGAAAGAAAAGCAGGCTTCGAAGCAGCAGGAACCGATAGAGGTAAAACATCGTCTGTTTGTAACGCTCTTCCTTTGTAGCCACCAATTTCGCCTCTCAAATACGTGCTTTTACTATTTAACACTTCATCAATAGCAAATCCTCCCGCTACAGATAGATAGGAACGACATCCGGTTTTGCAAGGTCCAAATGATAAAGTGCTTCCTTTTGGAATAAATAAAGGTTTCCACATCGGGACTGGCTTTCCATTGACCGAAGGAGTTAAATCTCCTCCCGTGATTGCTACTAGACAATCACTTTCTATTTCAAGGCTAGGCCCCATCAGCGTGACTTCAACCCCTGCTTCGTTTTCCTCATTACCAACTAATAAATTAGCAATTCGGAGAGAATAAGAATCCATTGCACCGCTTACAATCACACCGTGCTGCTGAAATCCTCTTCTTCCTAAATCTTGAATACTCGTTAATAATCCGGCTTTAATGACTCTTATACTCATTTTTCACCCTCCTTTGCCAGTAGTTCTTGATACTCTTCTTTAGAGATGGGTTCGAATTTTACAATATCCCCAGCCTGCAGCAAACTTGGAGGATTTTGTTCTGGTAAAAACAGTTTAATCGGTGTTTGGCCAATTAATTGCCATCCTCCGGGAGTAGAAATAGGATACATTCCTGTTTGCATTCCTGCAATACCAACCGAGCCGGCAGGAATAGAGGTGCGAGGAGACGGCCGGCGAGGCGTAGCAATTTTTTCAGATAGTCCTCCGAGAAACGGAAATCCAGGAGCAAATCCAATCATGTACGCTAAGTATTCGCCTTCAGAATGAATACTAATTACCTCTTCAGGTGTTAAGTTATGATGACGAGCGACATATTCAAGATCAGGTCCATACTCTCCTCCGTAGCAAACTGGAATGGAAACCGTACGGTGATCTAACTCTTTTTCTGTCTGTTCGTTTTCTAATTTACTTTGAAGGAAAGAAGACACTACTTCAAAAGGAGACACAAATTCTTTTTTCTCCTTCTTTTTTACGGCTGCTACCACTTCAAGAGGGTTATAAAAGATTGTAAGGTTTGTAAATGCCGGCACGCATTCAATAAACCCAGGGAAAGGATTTAATTCTATCGAATCTTTGCACGTTTTGATTTGTTTATGAATATCGTACTGAATACTATCTCCAAACGTTATAACAAGCGCTGAGTCGCCAAGCGGAGAAATAACAGCTGACGATTTTGTGACGGTTTGATTCATATCTGCACCTCTTTCTTTTATAAAACACCTAGTTTTTCATCTCGAATATCTGTAATAAACATATGCCCGGGAGCATGTGTAATCATAATAGAAGGTTTTGTTTCCATTGCTACAGCTTGAGGGGTTACGCCACAAGCCCAGAACACGGGAACTTCGCCTTCTTTAATGGAAACAGCATCGCCAAAATCGGGAGAGTAAAGGTCTTCAATGCCTATTGCATCGGGGGTTCCAATGTGAACAGGACCGCCGTGTACAGCTGGAAAACGTGAAGTTACTTGTGCTGCCCGCACTACGTCTTGCTGAGGAATCGGCCGCATACTAACGACCGTCGAGCCGCGGAAGATTCCTGCTTCAGCGCATGAAATATTTGTTTTATACATAGGAACATTACAGTTTTCTTCAATGTGACGAACAGGTATGCCGTTGTTTAAAAGTGCGTGTTCAAATGTAAAACTGCAGCCGATAAGAAAAGCTACCATATCTTTTGTCCAGTAATCTTTGATATCGGTTACTTCTTTTACCAGTTCCCCATTTTCATAGATTCGATACTTCGGAAGGTCTGTACGAATATCTCCCGACGGAGCTGCAAAATTTGGAACAGGAGATCCAACGTCCGTTACATCTA
The DNA here is from genome assembly GCF_049199565.1 of Priestia sp. D3YE.R1. Taxonomy (NCBI): domain Bacteria; kingdom Bacillati; phylum Bacillota; class Bacilli; order Caryophanales; family Bacillaceae; genus Priestia; species Priestia sp. D3YE.R1. Next base: position 652,742 of record NZ_JBLTHW010000003.1, read on the forward strand.
AAAGAGGACAAGATTTAGGATTACGCTGACAGAACAATAGAAAGTCAAAAGCTTGTTGCTTTGGTAGAATAGCTAAATTAGCTTGAGCATAGCCGTTTGCCATGCCTGCTGTTGGTTGAATAAGCTGATTGTTACGGATTTGCTGACGAAGTTCAGCTGGAGTTAGTTGTGAAAGGGTTATCATATTTCTCTCTCCCATCATTGCCCACACGCAACTTACGTGCGGGCACATTGTTTTATTTAAATAATTGAGGAAGTTGATCCATTAACGTATAGCCGCCCATTAAAGCCATTACAATAACGACAAGTACACCAGAAATGGTAAGCCATAAAGGATGTTTATACTCGCCAACGATGCTTTTTTTGTATGCAGCAACCAGTAACGTCCCAAGAGCGATCGGCAGAATTAATCCATTGATTGCTCCAACTAAAAGAAGAACTTTTACAGGTTTTCCAATTAAGACAAACGACAGAGTTGAAATAATAATAAATCCAATAATAATCCAATTTGAGTTTTTATTAAGTTTTTCACTAAACGTTTGAATAAACGAAACAGATGTATAAGCAGCTCCCACTACAGACGTAATAGCGGCAGACCACATAACAATACCAAAGATTTTATAACCGACGTTTCCTGCTGCAAGCTGAAACACGGATGCTGGAGGATTGGCTGGATCAATTTGTAATCCTTTAGACACAACGCCAAGTACAGCTAAAAACAAAGCGATTCGCATAACGGAAGTAATGAGAATGCCTGTTACAGAACTTTTGGTTACTTGAGGTAAAGAATCAATGCCTTTTACCCCAGCATCTAGAAGACGATGTCCACCGGCAAAGGTAATGTATCCACCGACTGTTCCTCCAACAAGCGTAACGATCGCAATAATGTCAATTTTGTCAGGAGCAAAAGTTTTTACTACAGCTTCTCCAACGGGAGGTGAAGTGGTAGCTGCTACATATAGCATCAGCCCAATCATGACAAAACCTGCAATTTGCGTGAAGCGATCCATTGCTTTTCCAGCTTCTTTTACAACGAAAATTAGCACGGCAATAACTGCACTAATTGCAGCGCCGGCTGTTGGAGAAATACCCGTAATCGCATTTAATCCAAGCCCGGCACCGGCAATATTTCCAATATTGAATGCAAGTCCTCCAATAACAATTAAAATAGCAAGGACGTACCCTAATCCAGGAAATACCATGTTGGCGATTTCTTGTCCGCGTTTTTCAGAAACGGCAATAATTCTCCATACGTTGGTTTGAGCAAAGATATCAAGAATAATTGAAATTAAAATAACGAATCCAAAGCTTGCCGCTAAATTTTGTGTGAATACGGTAGTTTGAGTTAAAAAGCCTGGTCCAATAGCCGATGTGGCCATTAAAAAAGCGGCTCCAAGCATTAATGTCCAGTTTACTTTAGGCGCAGCCGAAAGCTTTTGTTGAGGTGTTGATTTTTTTATTGGCTCCAATATCATCTTCCTCCTGATTGTATGTAGTTTTTATTGTGAAATAGCCTTAACTACCACTTCTGATGCTCGTAAAGAACGGTTGACATGACGGGCAAATTCAAGTGCGTGAGCTCCGTCTCCATGGATGCAAATCGTATCTGCCTGCAATTCTACATCCTTACCTTGCTGAGATTTTACCTTCCCTTCTTTCACCATTGTAATAACTTGAGAAACAGCTTCGTCGTCATTTTCAATTAAAGCATTTGGTTCTGTACGGGCAGTTAGAGAACCGTCTAACTGATAGGTACGGTCTGCAAATACTTCGTTAGCCGTTTTTAAACCAATTTTGTTACCTGCTTGAATCAGCTCACTTCCAGATAACCCAAATAAAATCAGCTCAGGGTTTACGTTATAAACAGCTTTTGCTATTGCTTCAGACAAGGCTTTATTTTTAGCAGCCATGTTATATAGTGCACCATGAGGCTTTACATGCTGCATCAATACCCCTTCCGCTTGCAAAAAACCGTTTAATGCACCAATTTGATAGACTACGATATCGTAGGCTTCCTGAGGTGAAATATTCATATTTCTTCGTCCGAAACCGATAAGGTCCTGCAAACCAGGATGAGCACCAATTTGTACCTGTTTTTCAGTAGCTAATTTTACCGTTTTTCTCATGACGCTCGGATCCCCTGCATGAAATCCACAGGCTACGTTTACAGACGTCACATACTCTAAAATTGCTTCATCATTGCCAATACGATAAGCACCAAAGCTTTCCCCTAAATCACAGTTTAAATCCACTTTACTCAATGCGTTCTTCCCCCTTAAACCCTTTAATATAAGCGTAATCATTTACAGATAGTAAGGAAAATCCAAGCTATATTATCTGCATCAATACTTAAAGTTCCGTTTTCCGGAACTAAAGTACCGTTTTTCAGTTATATTTGGATTTTAGCACGAGATGATGAATTGAACAACAACATTGTCAGAATATTTGACATAGTCATTATTTTTATTTGGGTAATACTCCCTTATTTTATTGGTGTTTTCTATCTATAGCCTTAATATAATGCAGCCACTTAATGTCATTGGACACAGTAAATAACTAGGTTGTCAGAATAATTACTAGTTCAAAATAATCAAAATAAAATTTTCGTTGTAATCGTTTTCAACGAGGTGCTATATTTCAATTGTAGTCAAATTTATGCAAACGATTGCAAAAAAGGGGATGAAACGATGAAAGGGAAAAAATGGACAGCTTTAGCTCTAACACTGCCGCTGGCTGCTAGCTTATCAACAGGCGTTCACGCCGAAACCGTACATAAAGGTAAATCTCCAACAGCAGATAAAGACGGTGTATTTTATGAGGTGTATGTAAACTCTTTTTACGATGCAAATAAAGATGGACATGGTGATTTAAAAGGTCTTACACAAAAGTTGAATTATTTAAATGATGGCAATTCTCATACAAAGAATGATCTTCAAGTAAACGGGATTTGGATGATGCCGGTCAACCCTTCTCCCAGCTATCATAAATATGATGTAACGGACTATTATAATATTGATCCGCAGTATGGAAATCTGCAAGATTTTCGCAAACTGATGAAAGAAGCAGATAAACGAGATGTAAAAGTCATTATGGACCTCGTTGTGAATCATACGAGCAGTGAACACCCTTGGTTTCAAGCTGCATTAAAAGATAAAAACAGCAAGTACAGAGATTACTATATCTGGGCTGATAAAAATACCGACTTGAATGAAAAAGGATCTTGGGGACAGCAAGTATGGCATAAAGCTCCAAACGGAGAGTATTTTTACGGAACGTTTTGGGAAGGAATGCCGGACTTAAATTACGATAATCCTGAAGTAAGAAAAGAAATGATTAACGTAGGAAAGTTTTGGCTAAAGCAAGGAGTTGATGGGTTCCGTCTAGATGCTGCGCTTCATATCTTTAAAGGTCAAACACCTGAAGGCGCTAAGAAAAATATCCTTTGGTGGAATGAATTTAGAGATGCGATGAAAAAAGAAAATCCTAACGTATATCTAACGGGTGAAGTATGGGATCAGCCGGAAGTGGTAGCTCCTTACTATCAATCACTTGATTCTTTATTTAACTTTGATTTAGCTGGGAAAATTGTCAGCTCTGTAAAAGCAGGAAATGATCAAGGAATTGCTACTGCAGCAGCGGCAACAGATGAACTGTTCAAATCATACAATCCAAATAAAATTGACGGCATTTTCTTAACCAATCATGACCAAAATCGCGTCATGAGTGAGTTAAGCGGAGATGTGAATAAAGCAAAATCAGCTGCTTCTATCTTACTTACGCTTCCTGGAAATCCGTATATTTATTACGGTGAAGAAATCGGCATGACTGGTGAAAAGCCTGATGAATTAATCCGTGAACCGTTCCGCTGGTACGAAGGCAACGGCCTTGGACAAACTAGCTGGGAAACACCTGTATATAACAAAGGCGGCAACGGTGTGTCTGTAGAAGCACAAACCAAACAAAAGGACTCTTTGTTAAATCACTACCGTGAAATGATTCGTGTACGCCAGCAGCATGAAGAGTTAGTAAAAGGAACGCTTCAATCCATTTCAGTAGACAGTAAAGAAGTCGTTGCCTATAGCCGCACGTATAAAGGCAAATCGATTAGCGTGTATCATAATATTTCAAATCAACCTGTAAAAGTATCTGTAGCAGCGAAAGGTAAATTGATTTTTGCNCCTATAGCCGCACGTATAAAGGCAAATCGATTAGCGTGTATCATAATATTTCAAATCAACCTGTAAAAGTATCTGTAGCAGCGAAAGGTAAATTGATTTTTGCTAGTGAAAAAGATGCTAAGAAAGTCAAGAATCAGCTTGTGATTCCGGCTAATACAACGATTTTAATAAAATAATTAAAAACACCTCTACGTGATTGCTTGGTAATCACGTAGAGGTGTTTTTTACCCAGAAGGAATAAAGAAGCGTAACAATTTTTTTATTCCTTTCCATGTTGCAACGTTCCCTATTTTAATAAATTAAGAATCCTTTGCCTATATAGGGCAGAGGATTCTTTTTATTTATCTATCAATTAATATACAACTAATAATATACAACAGGTTTCCTTCGTTCCAAGTCCCTAAAACTCAATATTTATCTACCACTGCTCCTAAACTAGCTGCTTTGACATATGGTTTGCTTTTCAAAGAAAGCAGTTCTTCTTTTGTTCCTGTAACAACTACGCCTATAATCAATCCATTTTTCTGTCTGTTTTTTAGATTTTTCACTTCTCCTGGATCTGTTTTTTTGAGCTCATTCAAAAAGTCTGCTTCTGTTTTAATTTTAGTAGCCGTTAGTTTTGCTCCTAGCTGTGGTGACGGTTTAGAAATACCTAATAACCATCGTCCACTTTCTGGATTGTTTCTGTAACCAGTAGACTTTGCGTAGTTATCTATCCAATACCACGTTTGGTGAGCAGATGTAGGCAGCATCTTTTGTACTTCTTTTAATGTGTAATTTTTATTAAAAGATATGGCCATCTCCATGTATTTATCATTTGGATATTTTTTGATCATGTCAAAGTCATTCGCATACAACTTATATTTGTATTTGGGTACGTAAAATAACATCTCACGTTGCCCATTAGGAATGTGATACATCGTAGTATCATTAATAATCGTACTGTGTGTTGAGAATGATGCATTAAAGTTTCCAAGTAAATCATACGTTATATCTTCTGTACCCCAAGGTATGACTTTATCTTCAATCACTTTAAATACTTCACTCTTAATAGTCCCCTTTAAAATTCCTGTTGAGATGGTATCGGTGTTAGTAAATGTATTCGGAGACATCCTCACATGGTTTTCCTTAATGAACTGTTCAGCGAGTTTATTTCCTTGTATATTTATAAAATAATTGTTTCCTTTTATTAGTACAGTAATAACAAAACAAACTACGAGTGCGGAGATAAAAACTGTTCGTAAAATTGCGCTATACTTTGCTTTTTTCAATGTTCTATGTAAAGACTTTTCATCAAAAATAGAATCTAACTCATCATTCGTTTTTTTCATTACATTCTCTCCTATATATTTCTTTAAATGTTTTCCTAGCACGAGCTAAATATGTTTTCACAGCCTCAGGTTTCATATCTACATATTCGGCAATTTGTTTATAAGACCACTCTAACTCGTACTTTAAAAGAAGTAGTTGCTTAAAGGTGGGAGACACCTTTTGAAGTATTCTTCTTACTAGAAGCTGATTTTCTTGTGCAATCATCATCTCTTCAATTAATTGCTCATTGGTAATAAGGTAATCTTCTACTACCACGTACTGAGATTTTTTGTTCTTTCGACAGTAATCGTAATATAAGTTTATAGCTACTTTAAAAAGCCATGATTTATATTTATCGGTATCAATCGATTCAAGATGAAGAAGTAGTTTACAAACAGCTTCTTGAACAATATCTTTAACTGTTTCTTGGTTTGCACCTTGTTTGATTAAGTATAAATAAAGTTGATTCATGACATTCTTTAATTGATCGTTTGATAACCGATTTTTCAAATATTTTTCCTCCTTCCCCTCTTATAACGTCTGAACAGTAAAAAAGTATACAATCATTTCATTTTTTTCTATAAAAAAGAAAAGTAATTGCTTGTTAGGCAATTACTTTCTCAAAAAAATCAATCCAGTTAACATAAAACGGCTTATAGGCAGCAAAGATGTAGTTAAAACTACAATTTTACAGTTTTTAACGAAAAGTGCGGCTTGAAACTAATTTCTACTTCTCTGTTACCGTCATTTTCGAGAATTGTTAAGCGATTATTCTCACCTTTAATTTCGCTAATATCTTCTAATTCAAAATCAAAGATTAATCCTTTAAAATGTTTATAACCTAAGCTTACGCTACATTGGCTTTCATGTACCGACATCACCAATAACAAATGAAAGCCATGATCGTCATCTTTGCTATACATAAACATACCAGTCTGTTCATCGACCATTACTACAGGTTCATCTTCAAATAACTCAAGCAGTTCGTATTCATCGTACTTCATTACTGTTTAAAATCTCCTATCTTAGTATTACTGTAATAACATGAATATTATTATTTACAACAATCTTAAATGTATCAGATATGCTCAGTATGTACCTAGGTTTTGAACCCAATTTTCGTCAAATGTATATATAATCTTAATTACCATAATGTTTTTTCTCAGAAACTATGGGGGCAATAAAAGTAATGACCATCTTTTGAAATAAAGGGGTATATTATATAATAAACCTTTACTCAAAACATTCTGAAGGGAAATGTAATATGCTAATTTCTAAACCACGTAAAAAACATAAAGTGAAGCATCTCGAACCTGCAAGTATCTTGTTCTTAGGGTTTTTAGGATTAA